>NZ_JBVILA010000005.1:0-395814 GCF_055580625.1 Amycolatopsis sp. NPDC031561
CGCGTAGGGGGGCACGGTGCGGTGAGTCGGTCCTGCCTCGTGGCTGGCTTCGGATCACATAGTGACGAAGCCCTGCAGGTGTGTCGCGAAAGCCACTTTCGCGACGTCTGGTGTCCCGAAAGTGGCTTTCGCGACACGCCCCCTGGGCAGCACGAACTTGCGAACACCCGCACGCAGAATCCAGTAGGTACCTAAGACACCCTTGGCTCTAACCGTCCCTACTACTCACGAAGTCTTTAGTAGCCCTGGTATCCACCGCCACCGGCCATCGACTTCAGACCCGGGTGCCCCTCGAACCCGCCGTACCGCGAGAACGTGTACCGCACGCCCGCGATGATGTTGTCGATCGGGTTGTAGATGTCGTCGTGCCCCGGAAGCTTGTGCGCGTTGAAGGTCGGGTCGATGCACTGCATCAGGCCCTTGGACGGAGTCCCCTTCGCCGCGTTGGAGTCCCAGTTGTTGATGGCGTTGGGGTTACCGCCGGACTCCTTCTCGATGATCGTCCAGATCTTGTTGATGTCGGCTTCGGTCACCGGGATGCCGGCCGCCTGCAGGATCTTGATGGCTTCCTGGATCCACTGCTGGACGTTGCCCGGCGGGGTCGTCGACGGCGGACCGCCACTCGACCCGAGGCCGCCACCCCCACCGCCACCACCGCCGCCGCCCCCTCCACCGCCACCTCCGGTGTGGAGACCACCGGTGCGCTTGGGGACGGAGCCGTCCTTGCCGGGCATCGGGACCTTGGAGTAGCCGCCGCCCTCCACGTCCTTCTTCATCAGCTCTTGGGACTTTTTGATCAGTCCGTCCGCCTGGGTCAGCAGTCCACCGATGGATTCGACGGCTCCGCTCGCCGTCTTCAGGTTGGCGGCGTTGGCCGCCGTGATGATCTGGTCGGCGCTCGGGTTCGGCGGCTGCACCTTCTTGTCCGGATTCGCGGCGTCAGCGGCCTGCTGACGAGCCGCCGCGACCTTCGGGTTCTCCGTGTTGATGCACTTCTGGATCGTGTCGTGCGCCGTCTTGTTGGCGTCCTCGATCTTGCCCTTGATGTCGCTCAGCTGGACCTGGAGTTCGCCCAGGTCCTTGCTGATTTCGTCCAGGTGCCCTTTGACGCGATCCCCGGCAGAGGTGATCTGCTTCACGTAGTCGAAAAAGGCGTCGGCCGCGGGCCCTTTCCAGACGCCACCGTTCAACGCGTCGGTGGACGATTTCAGTGAGGCGCTGTGGTCACCGGCCTGCGACGCGGCGGCATGGAATTGGTCCGCGGCCTTCTGAATGGCCTCCGGCTTGATGCCCTCGACCTGCTTCGCCTTCTCGACGACCTGCGGCCAGTTCGGCGGGAAATCAATATCGCCCATAACGCCCCCTAGGAATCAGGCCCCCCAGGGCCGTCTTTCGCGTGCTCACTGCTTGCCGTGCTCGTGCAGCTTGAGGTTGTCGACGTGCACGGCTTCGGTCTCCTGGATCAGCCCGGCGGCCTTGCGCAGCACGAAGGCGGTCGCCTCCATCAGCTTCCCCGCGGAATCGAACTCGTTGTGCACGCCGTCCTTGAAGGAGCCCACAGCGCCGTGGACGTCACCCGAACCGCCCATCGTGCCGAACGGGCTTTCCTTCTCGTCGTCGACGCCGGTGACCTGCTTCTTGGACTTCTCGAACTCGTCCTTGAGCTTCTCCACCTGACCGGCGGCGATCCCCATCGACTCCGGGTCGTACACAGGCACGGTTCGTCATCCCCTTCAGCGCAACACGGAAACTTGTGTCCGCCCGATCTGACGCTTCGGAGATCAGGACGGTTCCCGCGCATACTGTAAGACCTCGACAGCGGGCCGTGTGCGTTTCCACGCCGACTTCCACCCGCCGATAAACCTGCGACCTCCCGGACACGCTTTGTAGCATGCGTCCGGGGAGGGCAGACTTCGTGAAACCGTTGAATCCGGGTGAACCCCGGCAAGTCGGGCGCTATCGCCTGGTCGCTTCGCTCGGCGAAGGCGGCATGGGCCGGGTCTTGCTGGGGGTGTCGCAAGACGGTCGTCTTGTCGCCTTGAAGCAGGTCCATCCGGGATTCGCCCACGACGAGGGCTTCCGTTCGCGATTCCGGCGAGAGGTCCAGACGTCGCGAATGGTCTCGGGCGCCTACACCGCAGCTGTGATGGACGCCGACGCCGATGCCGCGACGCCCTGGCTGGCTTCGGTGTTCGTCGCCGGTCCTTCGCTGAAGGAGGCTGTCGACGCCGCCGGACCGCTACCACCCGCGTCTCTGCGTTTTCTGGCCGTCGGTCTCGCGTCCGCGCTCATGGAGATCCACCGGGCGGGCTTGATCCATCGCGACCTGAAGCCGAGCAACGTCATCCTCACCGACGACGGTCCGCGGGTCATCGACTTCGGCATCGCCCGCGCCGCGGAGGGTGAAACGGACATCACGCATACCGGGTCGATCATCGGCTCGCCCGGGTTCATGTCACCCGAGCAGGCGAACGGGCACCCGATCACCCCGGCGAGTGACGTCTTCTCTCTCGGCGCCTTGCTGGTCATGGCCGCGACCGGACGAAGCCCGTTCGCCGGCGCTTCCACCCCGCAGACGCTCTACAACGTCGTGCACAGCCACCCTGACCTGCGGATGGTGCATCCGGACGTGCGACGGCTCGCCGATCCTTGCCTGGCCAAGAATCCGGCTGCACGACCGACGCCCTCACAGATCCTGGACTTCTTGGGGCCGATCACTCCCAGCGCGACGCCCTGGCCTGCGGCGGTGCATGCCTCGATCGCTCGCCAGAAAGCAGACGTCAGCACAGCGTTGTCCCTTCCCGCCGACGTGCCACGGCCACGGAAACGCCGGACGCCGTTGCTGATCGCCGGAGCGGTGACGGCGGTCGTCGCAATCGCTGCGACAACTGGTTTCATCGCGGTCAGCCGTGATGATGGGGCAGCGAAAGCTCAATCGTCTCCGGAGTCGGCCGCACATCCGCCGGCCCCGACACCGTTCAGCCCCGAGCACATTGGTCGCATAGACACCTGCAAACTGCTGAAGAACAACTCACTACCCAACAGTGGGCCGGTAAAAGAACCAGAAAGCGGACTCAGGTTCTACCACTGCGCTCATTCGATCGGCGAAACTGCAGACAAGTCCGAGAGCAGCAGGATCGACATAGGACTAGCGACAAGGCTGACCGACTACAAGGGTGAACGAGTGAAGCTACTCGGAACCGATGTCGTCAAGCATCTCGACGGCAAGACCTGCAGGCTGATCGCCGTGAACGAATCGATGCCACGATTCGGGATCGCGACCTCGGCTTCCCGAGACACCGGGGACAGCTGCGAGACCCCACTCGAAGCCCTTAGGGTGGTTCTCGACCAGATTCGCTCCGGATCCGCCCCGCTCCGCCCGACACCACCCGATTCCGCTCTGGCCATCGACTTGTGCAGAACAATACCCGGCGCCGACGTCACGTCGATCGCACGGGAGCCTCTCGAGAATTTAATACTGAATTTCCAAGAATGCGACTGGGTGGGCAAGAAGAACAGTTTCTATCTCAAACTGCAAAAAGGCGAGGGAGAAGCTCACGGCGCGACCGGCCAGAAGCGAATCGAGATCGCGGGAAAGCCCGCCTACGAAGGCTCTCGCAACGGCCCCGGTGTGATGGACGACTGCACGATCACCTGGACCCACCGCAAGATCGACGAATTCACCACCGAGGAACTCGAAGTACGCGTCGTACCTCAAGATGAGGTCGCCGACCCTGGCCCGATGTGCCGCACAGCCGAGGAGTTCGCCGAGCTCGTGATCGCCAAGCTGCCCAAGCCCTGACTCAGAAATCGGCGACTTCCCGGATCCTCGTCGCCAGCAGGTGGTTGTCCGCCGGGGTGATGGTCGCCCAATCCCGTCCGTCCCGGTTCCGCGCGACCTGGAACAGGTACCGCCCGGCGTCCGTGTCGTAGAAGGCGACCACGCTGCCCGCGCGGCGAGGGCGGCCGTCCCGGCCCGCGCGTTCGATGCCGAACTGGCCGCGTGCCTCCTGGCCGAGCAGCATGCCCGCCACCTCCTGGGCCTGCCACAGGGGGACGTCGAGGTCTTCCAGGGCGGTGACCATCGCTTTCGCGTCGCCGCGGGCGGCGGCATCGGCGTCGCGGAGGACGTCGTGCGGGATGCTGATCGACTGGCCGACGCCCGGGCCCAGATCGCCCGCGACCGAGACGGCGGCCTCGGCGAGGGAGCTTTCACGGGCGGGGATCAGCCACACCTGGCCGGAGTCGATCACGCCGAGCAAGGCCTGGTTGCCGACGCTGACCGCCTGCCCCTTGATCTCGCGATCCGTCCACACCCAGACGTCGATCGCGAACCGGGGGTGCGCGAACAGGTTCAGCATGTCGACCAGCTCGCCCGACGCCTGGTGCCCCCGCGCGAGGCCTCGCTCGCGCAGGGATTCCCAAGCCTCTTCGATCAGTGCCGCCCGCTCCGTATGGGTCGTTCCGGGGCTCGGCACGTCGAGTGCGACATGGCGGCGGGGCAGCCGTTCGGCTTCCCAGAGCATTTCGAACTCGAGTGCGGACAGCACCAGGCTGCCGTTGTCGTTCGGCACAGGTTCAGCGCGCTTCCCGGTTGCCGTGGTCACCGATCACGTCGGGCGACACCATGCGCTCGTCGGTGAACAGGTCCTTGTCGTCGACGCCGTAACGCCTGATGTGCTCGGCGTCCTCTTCGACGTCCTGAGTGGCCGCGCGCTCCATGAACTTCGACTCGGCCTTCGGCTGCTTCGCGCCGATCTTCTCCGAGCGCCGCATGGCCTCCTCTTCGGGAAGCTCGCCGATCGGTAGCTGACGGGTCGGCTTCACGACGCCGCCGCCTTCCTGACGGGAGCGGCGATCACGTTCCTTGTCGCCGCTCAGCGCACCACCCGCGACACCGGCGCCGAGCGCGGCCGCACCGGCGCCCAGGTCGCCCGCGGCCGGGCCGGTGATCTTCGGGACGGCGGGGAAGCCGCGGCCGGACTCGTTGCCTGCGGCCAGTGGCGCCTGCGGTCCGGCGCCGACCGAACGGCCCTTGCCGAGTGCCTGGTCTCCGCCACCCTGGCCACCGCCGACACCGAAGACGCCGGGACCGGAGCTGGAGCCGGGGCCCTTGCCGAGAACGCCGTCGACACCGGGGCCGGTGCCGAACGACTTGCCCGGCGGCAGCGCGGACGTCGTGCTGTTGCTCGGCGGCAGGCTTCCGGTGGACTGGCCCGGCGGGACGTTCGTGGAGCCGGGAGGCAGGTTCGGCGCACCCGGCGGGATGAACGGCGGCGAGGCGGGCGAGCCGGTGATCGGGTACGACGGCCTGCCCGGTTCGGGCTGCGGGGAAGGCCGGTTCGGCGTCACCCAGCCGCTACCGGGTGCGGGCGCGGGCCTCGAAGTGCCGGACGGCGTTGTCGGGGCGGCGGCCGCGGGGGCCGTGGCGCCGCCATGAGACACCGAGGAGCCGGTCTTCCGGGCAGGAGGGCTGCCGACGGCGACACCGTAGGCCGGGGTCGGCGCGTCGTAGGACGGCGACTTCGGGTTACTGACGGGCTGCACGACCGGCGGCACGTACTTCGACTCGACGGCGGCCGACGCGGGCCGCACGCTGCCGTCCGGGGTCAGATCCGTGGCCGTGCCCGCGAGGTCGAGCGTGCCCGAACCGCCGCCCGTTCCGGCGGCGGTCGTGTTCTGGGTCAGGTTCATCGTCTGCGGATCGGCCAGCGTGTCGGTCGTCAGCAGGTTCTCGCCGCTCGTCTTGGCGTAGTCGTTCAACGCCTCCTGCGCCTGCGCCCGCGCGTTGTTCGCGGCGCTGACGCTCTTGGCGTGGTCGGTCTCGAACCCGATGAGGCTCAGCACGACGTCGCCGAGGGTCAAGCCGCCCGCGCCCTTCCTGACCACTTCCGGGTCGGGAAGCTTGTGCAGCGTCCGGTTGAAGGCCTCACCCTGGGCGAAGATCATCTCCGCGGAGTGCGAGACCTTCGAGTTCGCGTCCTGGGAGAAGCCCGCCTGCTCGGTGAACACCTGACCGGCGGCGCCACCCGCCTCGCTCTGCCATTCCACGCCGAGCTTGCCCAGCTCGTCGCGCAGCGTCTTGTCGGTGTCGGCGAGCGCCGACGCGACGGACTTCAGCGCGTCGACGGCGATGCCGATGCTGCCGGTGCCGTCGCCGCTGCGGAAGCGCTCGATCTCGGTCGCGATCCCGGTGTCGGTGTAGCCGTCGAACCGGAGATCGCGGAGCTTGCCCGCGAGGTCGGAAACGTTCACGGCGCCCTCCCTAGTTGCGTGCTTTCAAGGTCTGCAAAGCCAGATCGGCCGCCTGCGCGGACATCTCGCACAGCTGCGGCATGGTGAACGCGCCGGCGGTGACGGTGACGGCCCGCACCGCCAGCGTCTGTCCCCGGGCGACACCGACGAGCGTTTCGCAATCGCCCGGTTTCCCGGCGTCGCGGTAGCTCGTGACGGCGGGAAATCCGCCGACCGCCTTCGGTTCCGTCGTCATGCTGTTCTTGCGGCGCTTGCCCGTGAACCACTCTTCGACGTCCGCGGTGACCGTGCGGACGTAATAGGTGTGGAAGGGCTCCGCCGCGTCCGCGTCGAAGACACAGGTCGGGCCGTCGATCGGTTCCGCGGCCGCGCGCGGCTTGCTGTTGATCTTGAGCTGGTCGAGCTGCGGCGTGGTGACCAGGGCGCACGGATCGACACCCTGCAAGCTCAGTTCGGCTGGCCTGGCGGGCAGCGCGGACGCCTTGGCGCCCTGCGTCGCCGACGCCAGCGCCGGTTCCTTGGGGAAAGCCTGCCCACCCGTGTCCGTGGCGCATCCGGCCAGCACGAGGGTGAGCACCCCACCGGAGACCAGCACGCGAGGCCTACGCCCGGTGTACACCACGGTCCCCGAACGCGGCGGCCTTGTCCGCATCACTGGTCTTGTACTCCTTGGCCGCCGTGCGGAGCTGGTTGACCAGTCCCCGCAGACCGGCCACGTAGGCCTTGACCTGCGCGGCGTACGACTGGTCGCCGTCGGCCACCAGCTCGTTCCAGACACTGGTCGAGTGCACGCTCACGGTGTCGTTGGCCGGGGTGTCGATGCGCAGCTGGTCCAGCCGGGTCAGAAGCTTGTCCTGCAGCGCGTCGACCTGCTCCTCGACGATCTTCGCCACTTCGAGCAGCTTCGACGGATCCACTCTGATGTCGGCCACCGACGGCGGTGTCGGGACCGCCGACGTGAGGTCCTGGATCTTGCCCGATGCTGCCATTCCCCACCCCTTGATACGCACGGTGACCGTCCGTCCCGTCGAGGCTACCAACGCCTATGTATCGCGCGCCTAAGCTTCACAGGAAATACCGGGTTAGACGTACCCAGGACCGGGACGGTTCCGCCCGAATTCAGGAGACCGGGGTGGCGATCTCTCCCTTGGCGGCGAGCAGGGCGATGTCGGTGCGGTGGTGCGAGCCGGCCAGGTGGACCTTCTCGACAGTCGCGTAGGCGTCCTTGCGGGCGGCCTTCAGGTTCTTGCCGGTGCCGACGACCGACAGCACGCGGCCACCGGAGGAGACCACGGCGCCGTCGTCGCGGCGGCGGGTCCCGGCGTGGAGCACGCCTTCGATCTCGCCACCGGTGATGACGTCACCGGTCCTGGGCTTGCCGGGGTAGCCGTCGGCGGCGAGCACGACGGTGACAGCCGCGCCCGAGTCCCAGTCCAGCGGCGGCAGGTCGGCGAGCTTGCCGGTCGCCGTCGCGTGGAGGACCTGGCCGAGCGGGCTGCGCAGCAGCGCCAGGACGACCTGGGTCTCCGGGTCGCCGAAGCGGCAGTTGAACTCGATGACCTGCGGGCCTTCGGAAGTCAGCGCGAGACCGGCGTAGAGCAGGCCGGAGAAGGTGGCGCCGCGGTTGTCGAGTTCGTCGACCACGGGCTGGACGATCCGCTCGACGACGTCGTCGACCAGGTCCTTCGGCGCCCACGGCAGCGGCGCGTACGCACCCATGCCGCCGGTGTTCGGACCGGCGTCGCCGTCGCCGACGCGCTTGAAGTCCTGCGCGGGCAGCATCGGGACGACCGTGCGGCCGTCGACGAAGCAGAAGAGAGAGGCCTCCGGGCCGTCCAAAAAGGACTCCAGGAGTACGGGGTGACCGCCGTCGAGCAGCATGAGGGCGTGCTTGCGCGCGACGTCGACGTCCGTGGTGACCACGACGCCCTTGCCCGCGGCGAGGCCGTCGTCCTTGACCACCCAGGTGGGGCCGAAGCGGCTGAGCGCGGCGTCGAGGCGGGCCGGGTTGTCGACGACCTCACAGTGCGCTGTCGGCACCTTCGCGACGGCCATGACGTCCTTCGCGAACGCCTTCGAGCCCTCGATCCTGGCCGCGGACGCGGATGGGCCGAAGCAGGCGATGCCCGCCTTCCGGACCGCGTCGGCGACACCCGCCACCAGCGGGACCTCGGGACCGACCACCACCAGGTCCGCCTGCCACTGCTTGGCCAGGGCGGAGACCGATTCGGGATCGGCCGCGTCGACACCGAGCTGCTCGGCCACCGAAGAGGTGCCGGCGTTGCCCGGGGCACAGGCCAGTGCGGTGACGGAAGGGTCTTCCGCGACCGCGAGGACAAGTGCATGCTCACGGGCGCCGGACCCGATTACCAGTACGCGCACGACGCACAGGGTAACCGTGCCGGTGAGCCCCGAACACGTCGCCGTCCTCGAGCGGGTGGTTCCATCCGGCGTTCACCCGGCGGTCAGCGCTCCGCCGGTCCGTCTTCGCCGTCCGGACGCCTCCTGCGTCAAGGGTGGCGCGGTACCCCGAGTTCAAGCGAAAGAGGTTACCCACCATGCGAAAGCGCCTGGGCGTGCTCGCCCTGTCCGGTCTCGCCGTACTCAGCGTCACAGGGCTGGCCGGCGCCGCCGAGCCGGGTGCCCAAGATGTGTCAGCACAGGCCAGGGGTCACGATGGGCCGGTGATCGTCGGACACCGCGGCGCGCCGGGCTACCGCCCGGAGCACACGCTCGCCTCGTATGAGCTCGCCTACCGCCAGGGCGTCGACTGGGTCGACGTCGACCTCGTGCCCACCAAGGACGGCCAGCTGGTCGCCCGGCACGAGAACGAGATCGGCGGGACCACCGATGTCGCGAAGCACCCCGAGTTCGCGAACCGGAAGACGACGAAGGTCATCGACGGCGCGTCGTTCACCGGCTGGTTCACCGAGGACTTCACCCTCGCCGAGCTGAAGACGCTGCGCGCGACCGAGCGGATCCCGCAGCTGCGGCCGAACAACAAGATCTACGACGGCCGGTACCGGATCGCCACCTACCAGGAGGTGCTCGACCTGACGCGCCGGCTGGGCCGCGAACTGCGCCGTGAGCTGGGGACCTACCCGGAGATCAAGCACTCGACGTACTTCTCCTCGATCAAGAACCCGACCGAGCCGAAGCTGGTCGAGCTGCTCAAGCGCAACGGGCTCAACCACCCGAAGGCGCCGGTGATCATCCAGTCGTTCGAGGTGTCGAACCTGATCGCGCTTTCGCGTCAGGTCCGGGTGCCGCTGTTGCAGCTGACCTCGGCGACCGGTGCCCCGGCCGACTTCGTCGCGAAGGGCGACCCGCGGACGTACGCCGACCTCGTCACCCCGGCGGGCCTGAAGGAGATCTCGAAGTACGCGGACTACCTGGGTCCGGAGAAGGCGCAGGTCATCCCGGTGGTGAACGGGGCGCTGGGCGCGCCGACCAAACTCGTCGCCGACGCGCACCAGGCCGGGCTGAAGGTCGGGCCGTACACGTTCCGCAACGAGAACAACTTCCTCCCGCAGAACCTGCGCTCGTCGGCGAACCTCGCCGAGTACGGCGACGCGTTCGCCGAGCAGGAGGCGTTCCTCAAGGCGGGTGTCGACGGGTACTTCGCCGACCACCCGGACACGGCGCTGGAGGCCGTGAAGGCGTTCCGGGGGCGCTGAGCCTCACCTGAAGTGCCATGAAAGTCCCCTTCATTGCAAATTTTGCAATGAAGGGGACTTTCATGGCATCTGGGGCGGGTTTCTTGACGGGACCTTGACATGCGCAGGTCGGCGGGCCTAATTTCGGCGGATCTCAATGGTCTGTCCGCATACCTTTTAAGTGGGTGCCCGATGGATGTCTCAGACGCCCGTGCCGCCGAACCCGCCGACGAAGACAGTGCCCGGCTCCACCAACTCGGCTACGCGCAGGAACTCCGGCGCACGATGTCGACCTTCTCCAACTTCGCCGTCTCGTTCACGATCATCTCGATCCTCTCCGGCTGCCTGACCCTCTACGGGTTCGGCATGAAGACCGGTGGTCCCGCCGCGATGATCTGGGGCTGGCCGCTGGTCGGGCTGTTCGTCATCCTGGTCGGGCTGGGCATGGCCGAGGTCTGCTCCAGCTATCCGACCGCGGGCGGGCTCTACTACTGGGCCGCGAAGCTCGCCCCGCGCAACGGCGCGGCGTGGGCGTGGTTCACCGGCTGGTTCAACCTCATCGGGCAGATCGCGGTCACCGCGGGCATCGACTTCGGCGCGGCGCTGTTCCTCAACGCCTTCCTCGACCTGCAGTTCGGCTTCGAGGCGACACCCGGCAACACGATCCTGCTGCTAGCGATCATCCTGGTGATCCACGGCCTGCTGAACACCTTCGGCGTCAAGATCGTGGCGCTGCTGAACACCGTCAGCGTGTGGTGGCATCTCGCGGGCGTGCTGGTCATCGTCGGGGTGCTGGTCATCGTGCCCGAGAAGCACCAGGACGCGTCGTTCGTCTTCGGCGAGTTCGTGAACAACACGGGCTGGGCGTCACCGGTCTACGTCTTCTTACTGGGCCTGCTGCTCGCGCAGTACACACTCACCGGGTACGACGCCTCGGCCCACATGACCGAAGAGACCAAGAACGCGGCGAAGGCCGGGCCTCGCGGGATCGTCAACTCGATCCTCGTCTCCCTGGTCGCGGGCTGGATCCTGCTCATCGGCCTCACCTTCGCCATCCAGGACTACGAGGGCGCCGCCGGTTCCGAGACCGGGGTGCCGCCCGCGCAGATCTTCATCGACGCGACCGGCGCGACGACCGGCAAGTTCCTCTTGCTGATCTGCATCGGCGCGCAGTTGTTCTGCGGGATGGCGTCGGTGACCGCGAACTCGCGGATGATCTACGCCTTCGCCCGCGACGGTGCGATCCCGGGGTCGAAGTTCTGGCACCGCATCAACAAACGCACCCAGACACCGACCAACGCGGTGTGGCTGGCCGCGGGTGGCGCGCTCCTGCTCGCCCTGCCGTACCTGTGGAGCGCGACCGCCTACGCGGCGGTGACCTCGATCGCGGTCGTCGGCCTTTACGTGGCCTACGTGATCCCGGTGTTCCTGCGGGTGCGCAAGGGCGACGACTTCGAACCCGGACCGTGGAACCTCGGCCGCTGGGGCAAACCGGTCGGCATCGTCGCGACCGTCTGGGTCTGCTTCATCTTCGTGCTCTTCATGCTCCCGCAGGGATCACCGATCACCATCGACAGTTTCAACTACACGCCGATCGCCTTCCTCGTCGTCCTCGGTGGTGCGGCCGTGTGGTGGTTCGCCTCGGCCCGCAAGTGGTTCACCGGCCCGAAGGTGCAGGGTTCGGAGGCGGAGCTCGCCGCCGTGGAGAAGGAACTCAAGGAACTGGGGTAGCGGTCTCCTGGGCGCGGCCGGCGCGGACTCCGGTCACCGCGGCCGCGCCCAGCGCACCGACAGCGGCGAAAGCGTAGAAACCCCACGGGTACGCGATCCCGGCGGTCAACAGCGCGCCGCCGAGGATCGGGCCGCTGATCGCGCCGATGCGGCCGACACCCGCGGCCCAGCCGATCCCGGTGGCGCGTTGCCAATCCGGGTACGTCTTCCCGATGTACGCGTACACGAGCACCTGCGCGCTGAACACGAACCCACCGGTGAGGAACACGGCCACGTACAGGCCGACGGCGGGCAGCTTCACGCTCAGGAGGGCCAAGAACACCGCCGCGCCGAGGAACCAGAAGATCACCGCCGGCCGCACGCCGACCTTGTCCGCCACCCGGCCCGCGACGAGCAGGCCGACGACACCGCCGAGGTTCAGCGTGAGCAGCAGCCCGAGCGCCGCGCCCAGCGGATAACCGGCCTGGCGCATGATCTCCGGCAACCAGGTGTTGAGCCCGTAGACCAGCAGCAGTCCCATGAACGACGTCACCCAGAACGCGATGGTGGCCCGCAGCAGCCCGCCGCGGAACAGTCCGCCGACGACCTGCGTCGCCGACTTCTCCTGCGTCTCCCTCGCCCGTTCGAAGGACTCCGACTCGGGCAGATACTTGATCATCAGCGGTACCAGCACGAGCGCGGGCAGCGCGCCGGCGACGAACATCGCGCGCCAGCCGAGCGGCTGGATCAGCCAGATCCCGAGCAGCGCCGTGAGCACCGCGCCGACGTGGTAGCCGGTCATCACCGTGGTGGTCGCGCTGCCACCCTTTCCCTTGCGGGCGTACTCGGTGACCAGCGCGATCGCCGTCGGGAGACAGCCGCCGAGGCCCAGCCCGGCGAGGAAGCGGAACAGGCCGAAGACGAACGCCGAGGGCGCGATCGCGCACAGCGCGGTGCACACCGAGAAGGCGGCGACCGCGATGATCAGCGCCTTCCGGCGGCCGATGACGTCGGTGATCGTGCCGATCGCCATCGCGCCGATCATCATGCCGATCAGGCCGAACGTCGAGATCACCGACGCCGTACCCGGCGTCAGCCCCCAGACGTGGTCACGGAGCAGTGCGGGCAGCACCGTACCCAGGACGACCAGGTCGAATCCGTCGAGCAGTACCGCCGTCCAGGCGAGCGGTACCACCCACGAACGGGCCGCGGCAGGGGACATGGGGACCTCCAGCTGTGTTCGCTATGCGCACGAGTATGCACAATACGAACGCTGTGAGCAAGGCCACTGGACCCCTGGACGTCAGGAAAGGGGCTTTCAGGACGAAAAATGTCCTGAAAGCCCCTTTCCTGACACTGCGGGCTAGCGCTTCACGAGGTCCCCGAGAACGCGCCAAGTACGAAGCCGCTCCTCGGAGTTCCGAATGCCGCTCTGGGTCGCGACGACCTCGGTCGCCCCGGCGTCGAAGTACCGGCGGATCTCGGCCGCGACCGTCTCCTCGTCCCCGGCGATCACCAGCTCACCGGCGGAATCCACGCCCTGGACGTCGAAGACCGCGCGATAGGACGGGATGTCGCGGAAGAACGCGTACTGCCTGTCGACGATGGCGCGGATGGCGTCGGGGTCATCGGTCACGACCACGGGCACCATCGCGATGACCCGCGGCGCCGGACGTCCCGCGGCGGCCTTGGTGATCTCCGGGACGATCAGCTCCGAGAGCGCCTTCGGCCCGGCGAGGAACGGGATCGTGCCGTCGGCGAGTTCACCGGTGACGCGCAGCGCCTGCCGCCCCATCGCGGCGATGATCAGCGGGATGTCCGAAGAGCCCGCGACCGAGAGCGAAGCGGCGAAGCCTTTGGCGTGCGCGCTGACCGTCTCACCCTCGAAATCGACTTCGGCGCCTTCGAGCACTTGCCGGAGGATCGTGAGGTACTCGCGCAGGTGCTTGATCGGCGACGGGTACTCGATGCCGTACGCAGGTTCGAGCCAGTTCTTCGCGCCGGTTCCGAGGCCGAGCGCGAACCGGCCGCCGGTGGCGGCCTGCGCCGTCTGCGCGAGGCCGGTGATCAGCAGCGGATGTCGCGGATAGATCGGGACGACGCCGGTCCCGACGGTGATCCCCGGTACGGCGCGGCCCGCGAGGGCGGCGACGGTGATCGCGTCGTGCTCCATCTGCTGGGAGAACCAGGCGGACGTCAGCCCGGCGTCGGCGGCCTGCTGGGTCTGCGTGACGAGTTCGTCGACGATGTTGACGGCGTTCGCGGTGTCCCCGGACGGGAGTGCCACTCCGATGGTCATGTCCAACGCTAACCACGGTGTCGAAAGGATATTTCGCCGTTCACCAGCTGAGATCACGCGCGCGGTTTCGCGCGTTGCCGCACCCTGGGCGCTGTCCGACACCTCGATCCTGGAGAGACCCGATGTCGCTGACCGATGTCATCGAAGGAACCAAGACCGCCGTCGACGCCGACCCGCGCAACGCCGCCGTCTCGTTCAGCGTCGCCAACGCGCTGAACCCCGGAACCGCGACGCAGGTGGACGTGCGGGTGCGCGACCACGCGTTCACCGTCGACGAGCCCGCGGCACTCGGCGGGGGCGACACCGCGGCCAACCCGGTCGAATACGCGCTCGCCGCGCTGGGCTCGTGCCAGGTGATCACGTACCAGTTCTGGGCGGCGAAGCTCGGCGTGCCGCTCGAAGGCGTGAAGGTGACCGTGGACGGCGACATCGACCTGCACGGGTTCTTCGGGTTCTCGTCGACCCGGCCGGGCTTCGGGGACGTGCGCGTCTCGGTCGAGCTGAGCGGGCCTGCGGGGGCGGAAGCCTACGAGGACCTGAAGCGGCAGGTGGACGAGCACTGCCCGGTGCTGGACCTGTTCCGGAACGAGACTCCGGTGAAGACCTCGCTCGCCTGAGGTTTGGGGCGCCCGAGACGCTATGAAAGGCCCGTTACTTGCGAAATTTGCAAGTAACGGGCCTTTCATAGCGCGCTTGAGGGCACTCAGAGGACCTGTCAGACGAACTCGTGGCGCACGATCGTCTGCTCCCGGCCCGGGCCGACGCCGATCGCCGAGATCCGCGCGCCCGAAAGCTCCTCGAGCCGCTCGACGTACGCCCGCGCGTTCGCCGGGAGCTCTTCGAAGGTGCGGCAGCCCGAGATGTCCTCGAACCAGCCCGGCAGCTCTTCGTAGATCGGCAGCGCGTGGTGCACGTCGGTCTGCGTCATCGGCATGTCGTAGGTGCGGAACCCGTCGACCTCGTAGCCGACGCACACCGGCACCTTCTCCAGCCCGGACAGCACGTCCAGCTTGGTGAGGAAGTAGTCGGTGATGCCGTTGACCCGCACCGCGTAGCGCGCGATGACGGCGTCGAACCAGCCGGTGCGCCGCGAGCGGCCGGTGGTGACGCCGAACTCGCCGCCCTGCTTGCGCAGGTACTCGCCGGACTCGTCGTCCAGCTCGGTCGGGAACGGGCCGGAGCCGACGCGGGTCGTGTAGGCCTTGAGGATGCCCAGCACGGTGGTGATCTTGCCCGGGCCGATGCCCGAACCCGCGCTCGCGCCGCCGGACGTCGGGTTCGACGACGTCACGAACGGGTAGGTGCCGTGGTCGACGTCGAGCAGGGTGCCCTGCGAGCCTTCGAGCAGCACGATCTCGCCGCGTTCGAGGGCCTGGTTGAGCTGCAGGCGCGTGTCGGCGATGCGGTGCGCGAACTTCTCGCCAGCGGCCAGCACCTCGTCGGCGACCTGGTCGGCGTCGAGCGCCTTGCGGTTGTAGACCTTGACCAGCACCTGGTTCTTGAACTCCAGGGCCGACTCGACCTTCTGCCGGAAGATCTTCTCGTCGAGCAGGTCCTGCACCCGGACGCCGACACGGGCGATCTTGTCCTGGTAGCAGGGGCCGATGCCGCGGCCGGTGGTGCCGATCTTGCGGCTGCCGAGGTAACGCTCGGTGACCTTATCGATCTCCACGTGGTACGGCATGATCAAATGCGCGTCGGCGGAGATCAGCAGCTTGCTGGTGTCGACGTCGCGTTCCTCGAGCCCGGCGAGCTCGTCGAGGAGCACGCCCGGGTCGATCACGACGCCGTTGCCGATGACGTTGGTGACGCCCGGCGTGAGGATCCCCGACGGGATCAGGTGCAGTGCGAAGTTCTGCCCGTCGGGAAGGACTACGGTGTGGCCCGCGTTGTTACCGCCTTGGTAACGCACGATCCACTGGACGCGGTCGCCGAGCAGGTCGGTGGCCTTGCCCTTGCCCTCGTCCCCCCATTGGGCCCCGATCAGCACGATGGCCGGCATGTGACACTCCAGGTGTTCGGCGACTTGTGGTTTGGCGCTGGTAAATGCCGGTGCATGAGCGTAACGGAGGGCCTTCGGGTGCGCGGAATAGTGGTGGTCTGTCCAGAGGGCGAGCCCACACTCCCGGAGATCGACGACGTCGAAATGGTGCGCGTCCCGAGCCGTCCAGGCAAGGCGGATATCGACCCCTTGCTGGGGGAACACGATCACCTGGTGGTCGCGGGCACCGACGCCGACCTCGCGGCGGTCGCGCTTCGACTGTTGCGAAAAGAACAGCTCACCGGCGTGTCGCTCGGATTCGTGCCGTCCTCGCCGGACTCCGACGTCGCCCGCGTCTGGAGCCTGCCGACCCAGCCGCTGCGTGCCCTCGCGCTCGCGCTGCGTGGCGAGGTGGACCCGGTGCCGCTGATCCGCGACGACACCGGCGGCGTGCTCGTCGGCCGCGGCGTGGTCGGGATGGTGCGCGGGGTGGCCTACTGCGACGAGCACACCGTCCTGCGCGGGCCCGCGCGCTCGATCGAGGTCGAACCGGACGCGAGCGGGCCGGGCCTGATGGTCCGGGTGACCAAGGGGACGCTGTTCAAACGGCCTTCGACGCAGTACGCGCGGGCGTTCCAGCTCGGCTGCATCCCGACCCGGCCGAGCAGTGACGGCGTCGTCCACCCGCGCGCGATGAGCCGGTGGACCTGGTACCGGCACACCGAGGACCTCCGGCTGGTCCGCGGGCTGGTGTAGCCCGTTCGGCCCAGAACCATCCGCTGGACTTTCCGAATCTTTTTCGGCGGCGTGCGCCGAGTCCTGCCTGCTCGCGACACCCTCTGTTCACGAATGGCCAGCCGGGTGTCACCCGATGGTGTTGCGCAGGTCATATCCGTGTCGCAAGGTGACTTGGTCCCCACACCTGACACGGAGGCAGCAATATGCCAACTGCGCTTGCTGTTCGTCGCTCATTCACCGTCCTCGCCGTCTCGGCGATCGTCTCGGCAGGCGTCGTCGGCGTCGCCGAAGCGACACCCCCGGGTATTCCGTCGACCGCGACCGCCAAAACGCAGCTCGCCGCGCTGACCGTCCAGCCGGACGGTTCGTCGAGCGGGTACAGCCGCGACAAGTTCCCGCATTGGTCCGACCAGGGCAACAGCTGCAACACCCGCGAGGTCGTGCTGAAGCGGGACGGCACGAACGTGCAGCAGGACGGCAGTTGCGCCGCGGTCTCCGGCAGCTGGTTCAGCCCGTACGACGACGCCACCTGGACCGCGGCGTCCGATGTGGACATCGACCACGTCGTGCCGCTTTCGGCCGCGTGGCGCACCGGTGCGTCGTCGTGGACCACCGCGCAGCGGCAGGCGTTCGCGAACGACCTCAGCGCGCCGCAGCTGATCGCCGTCACCGACAACGTCAACCAGGAGAAGGGCGACAAGTCGCCGGACGCCTGGAAGCCGCCGTCCACCGGTTACTGGTGCACCTACGCGAAGATGTGGACCACGGTGAAGGCGAAGTACAAGCTCACCATCAAGTCGGCGGAGAAGACCGCGCTGACGGACATGCTCAACCGCTGCTGAAGCCGTTTCCCGCATGAAGGCCCCCTTCCCTCGGCTGAGCCGCGTGAAGGGGGCCTTCACGCGCATTCGGGGCTGTCAAGCGAGATCATGGGACGTTTCGCGGGCTGGGAGTGGCGCTCAGCATGTGGGCCGCCCTCAAGTGGCGTGATTAGCGTGAATCGGGTCGGCGCAAGAAAAAGCGCGCCCCGTTCCCGCTGGAGGCCACCCGGTGTCCCGTACCGCCGCCACATCCCTGCTGGCCTTGTCCGCCCTCGTCCTCACCGCCTGCTCGTCCGCAGGTGGTTCGACGGGGGCCGATGCCGGGCCGCCCAAACCCGGGGGCACGCTGCGCCTCGGGATCTCGTCGAGCCCCGACTGCATCGACCCGCAGCAGGTCGGCACGAACGCGTCGCTCAACGTCGGCCGTCAGCTGGTCGATTCGCTGACCGATCAGGATCCGTCCACCGGTGAGATCAAGCCCTGGCTGGCCGAAAAGTGGGAGAGCAACGCGGATTCGACCGCGTTCACCTTCCAGCTGCGCGACGGCGCGACGTTCTCCGACGGCAGCCCCGTCGACGCCGCCGCGGTCAAGACGAGCTTCGACGCGGTCAAGGCCCTCGGCCCGAAATCGCAGCTCGGCTCCGGCTACCTCGCCGTGTACAAGGGCACGACGGTCGTCGACCCGAAGACGATCAAGATCGAGTTCTCCGTTCCCAGCGCCCAATTCCTGCAGGCCAGCTCGACGATGTCGCTCGGCATCCTCGCGCCCGCCGCGTACAAGAAGACCGCGGACCAGCGCTGCCAAGGGGACGGCCTGATCGGCTCGGGCCCGTTCGTCTTCGAAAGCCTGAAGCAGAACCAGGAAATCGTCCTCGCCAAACGCAAGGGCTACGGCTGGGGGTCGTCGCTGTTCAAGCACCAGGGCGAGGCGTACCTCGACAAGATCGCCTACAAGATCGTGCCGGAACCCGGCGTCCGCACCGGAAGTCTCGCGTCCGCGCAGCTCGACGCCATCACCGACGTCCAGCCGGTCGACGAACCGCAGTTCACCGGGAACGGCTTCACCGAGCCCACCCGCCCGAATCCCGGTGTCGTGTTCAACCTGCACGCCAACGTCACCAAGGGCGTGCTCACCGACGAGAAGGTCCGCCAGGCGGTGGTCAAGGGCATCAACCGGCCCGAGGTCACGAACACCGTCCTGACGCCGAACTACAAGCCGGCCACCAGCATCCTCGGCTCGGCGACCCCGTTCTACGCCGACCTTTCCCCGCTGCTGGCCTACGATCCGGCCGGGGCGACGTCGCTGCTGGAGAGCGCGGGCTGGGTGCCCGGCCCGGACGGGATCCGCACGAAGAACGGCCAACGATTGACCGCGAAGGTGCTCTTCTCCCTGGTGTTCAACCAGAACAAGAGCGTGCTCGAACTCGTGCAGCAGCAGTTGCGCAAGATCGGCTTCGACCTCCAGATCGAACAGCGCACCACCGCCGAGACCGTGCAGGTCACGCAGAGCGGCAACTACGAGTACCTCTGGTACAACACCACCCGCGCGGATCCGGACATCCTGCGCAACCTGTTCTCCACCAAGGCGAACAACCGCAGCAAGCTCCCCGCGGGCAATCCGGTCGACGCGCCGCTCGACGCGCAGTCGTCCACTGTGGACCCCGCCAAGCGGAAGCCCGCCGCCGAAGAGGCACAGCGCGCGATCATCGAGCACGGCTACTCGGCTCCGGTGTTCGAGCTGACCCAGGTGCTGGCGCACGGGCCGAACGCGCACGGCGTCGGCTTCGAAGCGTCGTCCCGGCTGCAGTTGTTCGACGCCTGGGTGTCCGGCTCGTGACGCGGTATCTGCTCCGGCGGATCCTCCAGGCGGTCTTCGTCCTGTGGGCCGCGTTCACCGTGTCCTTCGTGATCCTCTACCTCCTGCCGGGCGACGCGGTCAGCGCGAAGCTCGGCGGGGGCGAGGCCGGTCTCTCCGTGACACCGGAGCAACTCGCCTTCGCCAAGGCGGAGTACGGACTCGACGACCCGCTGCCGCTGCAGTACGGGAAACGGCTGGTCGCCGCGCTGCAGGGCGATTTCGGCCGCTCGATCGCCACCGGGGACGACGCCACGAACATGGTCGTCTCGGCGCTGCCGCCGACGCTCGCGGTCACCGGATTCGCCTTGGTGCTCGCGATCCTGTTCGGCGGCGGAGTCGCGATCGCCGGCACCTACACCCGGCATCGCTGGCTGAGCAACATCCTGCTCGCGCTTCCGCCGCTCGGGATCTCGCTGCCGCCGTTCTGGGTCGGGCTGCTGCTCATCCAGTTCTTCTCCTTCCAGCTCAGGCTGCTGCCCGCGCTGGGATCGAACGGCTTCGAGTCGCTGATCCTGCCCGCGATCACCCTCGCCATCCCGACCGGCGCGATCATCGGACAGGTGCTGGCGAAGAGCCTCCGCACGCAACTCGCCGAGCCCTACACCGAAATCGCGCTGGCGAAAGGGGCGAGCCGCTTGAGAGTCCATTTCGGACACCTTCTGCGCAACGCGGCGGTGCCCACCCTGACCATCGCCGGGGTGGTCGCGGGAAACCTGATCGCGGGGTCGGTGATCACCGAGACGGTGTTCTCCCGTGACGGCATCGGGCGCGTGACGTCGTCGGCGGTCACCGCGCAGGACATCCCGGTGGTCCAGGCGGTGATCGTGCTGGCGGCGCTGGTGTTCGTCGTCATCAACCTCGCCGTCGACCTCGTCTATCCGCTGCTGGACCCGCGAATCCGACACCGGGAGACGGCCGATGCCTGACGTTCTCACCCGAACCCGGCAGCGGCCGGGGCTGGTGGTCGCGATCGCGATCCTCGCGTTCGCGCTGCTCTCCGCGCTCGTCCCGGACCTGTTCACCGGGCAGGATCCGCTCGCCGGTGTCCCCGCCGAGAAGATGCAGGGCCCTTCGCTCGCGCATCTCTTCGGCACCGACGAAACCGGGCGGGACATCTTCGCGCGGGTGGTGCACGGCGCCGCGCTTTCCCTGCAGGCGACCGTGATCGCCGTCCTCGTCGCGCTCGTGGCAGGTTCCGCGCTCGGCCTGCTCGCCGGTTTCCGGGGCGGTGCGCTCGATTCGGCGATCATGCGCTGTGTCGACGTGCTGCTGGCGATCCCGTCCATCCTGCTTTCGCTCGCGTTGGTCACCGCGCTCGGCTTCGGGACGACCAACATCGCGATCGCGGTGGGCGTCGCGAATCTCGCGCAGTTCGCCCGGCTGATGCGTGCCGAAGTACTGCGTGTCCGCAGCGGCGTGTTCGTCGAGGCCGCTCGTGCCGGAGGCGTGCGGTGGACCGGGGTGCTCGGACGGCATGTGCTGCCCAACGCGCTCGGCCCGGTGCTCGCCCTGGCGACGCTCACCTTCGGCACGGCCGTATTGGAGGTGTCCGCGCTGAGCTTCCTCGGCTACGGCGCCACCCCGCCGACCCCGGAGTGGGGCTCGCTCGTGGCCGGCGGCCGCGGCTTCCTCGCCACCGCCTGGTGGATGACGACCTTCCCCGGACTCACCGTCGCGGCCGTGGTGCTGTCCGCGAACCGGCTGTCCCGAGCGATCGAAGGAGACGAGCGGTGAGCGAACTGCTGACCATCCGGGATCTCGCGGTTTCCTACAAGAACATATCCGCTGTGAACGGGGTGAACCTTTCCGTCCACAAGGGACAGATTGTCGCGGTCGTCGGCGAGTCGGGATCCGGCAAGAGCACGACGGCGCACGCGGCGATCGGGCTGCTGCCGCGTGGCGGGCGGATCGAGCGCGGCGAGATCACTTTCGACGGCCGTGACCTGACGAAACTCTCCGACCGCGCGTGGCGTTCCGTGCGCGGTCGCGAGATCGCCCTGGTCCCCCAGGATCCGACGGTCTCGCTCAATCCCGTGCACCGGATCGGCGACCAGGTCGCCGAGGTGCTGCTGATCCACGGCTTGGCAGACAAGCGGACCGCGGGTGCGGAGGCGGTGAAGCTGTTGCGCAAGGCCGGGATCAGCGACCCCGAAGCACGCGCGCGGCAGTATCCGCACGAGTTGTCCGGCGGACTCCGTCAGCGCGCGCTGATCGCCTCCGCGCTGGCCGGGCGGCCGAAGCTCATCATCGCCGACGAACCGACCAGCGCGCTCGACGTCACCGTGCAGCGGCAGATCCTCGACCACCTCGAAGAACTCGCCTCGGAAGCGGGCACCGCCGTCCTGCTGATCACCCACGACCTCGGTGTCGCGTCCGACCGAGCGTCGCGGATCGTCGTGCTGTCCCAGGGAAGCGTCGTCGAGGAGGGTACGACCGGCGAGATCCTTTCCGCCCCGTCACAGAAGTACACCCGGGATCTGCTCGCCGCCGCGCCCAGCCTTTCCGACACGCCGCTGCGGGAACCGAAACCACCGTCGTCCGACGTCCTGGTTTCGGCCCGCGACCTCGGCAAGAGCTTCGGGGCGATCCGAGCCGTCGACGGCGTCTCGTTCGACATCGCCCGCGGGCGGACGCTCGCGCTGGTCGGCGAATCCGGCTCGGGCAAATCGACGACGGCACGGATGATCCTCCGCCTGGAGACCCCGTCCGACGGGGCGGTCGAGTTCGACGGGCAGGACATCACCACGCTGCGCGGCGAGGAACTGCGGCGGCTTCGGCGCCGGTTCCAGCTGGTGTACCAGAACCCGTACGCCTCGCTGAACCCGAAGTTCAGCATCGAAGACGTCGTCTCCGAGCCCCTGCGGGCTTTCGGTGTCGGCACGAAGGCGGAACGCCGGGCCCGCGCAGCCGAACTGATCGACCAGGTCGCGCTGCCGTCCTCGGTGCTCGAGCGCAAACCCGCCGAACTGTCCGGCGGGCAACGGCAACGGGCGGCCATCGCGCGGGCGCTCGCCCTGCGCCCGGAGCTGATCGTCGCCGACGAACCCGTTTCGGCGCTGGACGTTTCGGTGCAGGCGCAGATCCTGCGGCTGCTCGCCGACCTGCAGGACGAACTCGGGCTGACCTACCTGTTCATCTCGCACGACCTCGCGGTGGTCCGCCAGATCGCGGACACCGTCGGCGTACTGCGCGGCGGCGAGCTCGTCGAACTAGGCCCGGCGCAGGACGTCCTCGACCGGCCGAGCGCGGACTACACCCGGGAGCTGCTGGCCGCGATCCCGGGCCGGAAACCGTTGGAGGCACGATGAAGTTCGGGCTCTTTTCCCTCGTCGCGAACCACCCCGACCCGGTGACCGGGGCGACGCCGACCCAGTACGAACGTCTGCGTCGAGTTGTCGACGAAGCGATTTTCGCCGAGGAACTCGGCTTCGACGCGTACGGTGTCGGCGAACGGCACGGCGAACCGTTCCTCTCCTCGGCGCCGCCGGTGATCCTGGCCGCGGTGGCCGAACGCACCGAACGGGTCCGGCTGCTGACCACGCTGACCGTGATCAGCGTGCTGGACCCGGTCCGCGTCGCCGAGGATTACGCGACGCTGGACCAGCTCTCCGGCGGGCGGCTGGAACTCATGATCGGGAAGGGCAACGATCCCCGGCATTTCCCGCTGTTCGGCCTGGAAGAGGACCGGCAGTGGGAGTACCAGGCGGAGAAGTTCGCCCTGCTGCGCCGCCTCTTCCTGGAGGAGGGCGTGACCTGGGAGGGCGAGTTCCGCGCGCCGCTGACGGACGTCACGACGCAGCCCCGCCCCTTCTCGCCGCGGCCGCGGATCTGGCACGGGAGCGCGTCGAGCACCGAGTCGACCGAACTGGCGGCGAAGTTCGGTGACCCGCTGTTCACCGCGAACGGCTTCCACCCCAAGAAGAAATACGCCGACCTGATCGACCACTACCGGCGACGGTGGGTCGAGTACGGTCACGACCCGGCGGACGCGCTCGTCGGTTCCGGCGCGGGCGGGCTGTACGTCGCCAAGACGTCGCAGGCGGCCCTGGACGGCTACCGGCCGTACTTCGAGGCGCTGATGCGAACGCCCGCGTACCAGCACAACAAGTCGGAGTTCACCTCTCTGGAGGACAAGATCACCAACGGTTCGGCGCTGGTCGGGAGCCCGGAACAGGTGATCGACAAGATCGGCGACTACCACGCGTCGTTCGGGCACGAGGTGCAGGCGGTCTCCGTCGACGGCCTGACGTCCGAGGAGGCGCGGGACGTCCTGGAGCTCTTCGCCGCCGACGTCATCCCGATCGTGCGGAAGGAACTGCCCTCCCGTGGATGGGAGGGCTAGGTCAGCTTCAAGATCTCGCGAGCGACGATGTCGTTCTGCCGGAAGGGAAGCGCGTTGGTCCGCGGCCGGGTGAACGCCCCCGCGGACCGCGCGGACGTGTGCGGGCCGAGCGCGAACCGGCGCGGATGCGGACGGCCCTCGCCGTCGAGCATCCGGCCGTCGGAGACGCGGGTGTGGATCCGGCCGGCGAGCAGCCGGTCACCGGTGACCGTGTCGAGCACCGCTTCCTCCCCGAGCGCGCCGCTGTCGCGCAACTGTCGCAAAAGGACATCCGAGGCGCGCTCGATACTCGGCTCGGGCAACCGCGCCTCGACGAGCGTCCGCGCCTCGGTCTCTCCCGGGAAACTCGCACCGGACGCGACGAACGCCCGCCGTTCCTCGTCGGCCGACACCCGCATTTCGGCGCCCAAGAAGGAGACGAGTCCGGCTTCCTGGAGTGCGAGCAGTTCTTCCAGCCGACGCGGAGGCGGCCCGCTGGCGAAGTAGGAGAAGAAACCGAGGAACCATCCGTCCAAATCGGACAGTTGGGAAGCGGCGTCGAGCCGCCCGGTCTGCACGAGCGCCGGAAGCTGGCCCATCACGGACAGCAGCGCCATGAACGCGCCCAGATCCGCGCTGTACTCGGCGTCGGCCCGGCGGCTCAAGTCCGCCTCGACGTACTCGCGCAGTTCCTTGCCGTATTCCTCGGCGGTGCCGAACTCCGAGCCCGCCATCGGCCGGTCGAGCCGGTCGAGGTCGAGCCGGTCGTCCGGCGCCGGGACCGCCCGCGCCACCAGCGCGCCGAGGTCACCGGGTGCCGCGTCCGCGAAAGCGTCGGCGAAGACGGCAAACTCCATGCGCACCCGATCGGGATGGGCGGTGAACAACTCGCTGTAATAGGCCCAGGCGATCTCCTTCGAGATCAGCGGCCAGACGTCGCGGCGGAAGTCGATCCGGCCGGGCACGGCGCAGAGCTTCTCGATGGCGTAGGCGTCGAAGAACCGGGGAAGCTGCAACGGCTTTCCGCCCAGCCGGTAACCGATCTTCGCGTGATACGGCACCCCGCGGCGCGACCCGATGTGCAGCACAGGCTCGGCGCCGCTGGGGTGATACTTCAACCCTCCGCACGCCTGCTCTTCGAAACGGCCGCCGCGTCCTTCGGTCAGCAGCAGCATCAGGTCGACGAACGCGAGACCGAATCCGCGCACCAGCATGGTTTCCCCGGGTCCGATCGCCGAATAGTCGACGTCGGCGGTGTATCCGGCCGGGTAGTACGCGAGATCGTGACGGGCGGCGAACTCCGCGAGTTCGGTCTCGCGGGCGTTCGGCTCGGCGTCCAGATGTCCGACGGTGAACAGGACCGCGTCCACCTTCAGGGGATCCGCCCGGTCTTCCAGCCAGAGCGACTGCGGCTCGCCGTCTTCGAGCCGCACCGCGCGAGTCCGGTGCTCGACGACCTCGATCCCGTCGGGGAGTTCGGAGCGCACTTTGCGGTGGAACCAGGCGAGATACGCGCTTTGCAGCCGTCGCGTCGGGAAGTGATCGCTCTGCAGCGCGTCCAGTTCGGCGCGCAGACTTTCGTCGACCTCGGCGTCGAGCGTGCCCGCGCGGACCTGCCGGGCCCACTCGATCAGCGACGGCCCCGGCCGGATCGGACCGTCGATCTTGACGGTGTCGTCGGTGAAGACCGTGACGTCCTCGGGCATGGAGTTCATCCGCAGCAGCGGCGACTGCCCGTACCGCCAGACCCGCCCGGCCCCGGCGGGAAAGGGATCGACGAGGTGCACCACCAGCCGCCGCCCGCCGAGCAGTTCGGCGGCGTTCGCCCCGAGTCGTTCCAGCACGCCGACCCCACGCGGACCGGCGCCGACCACCGCGAGCACGTAGGGAACGTCTGGAGTACTCACGAGGCCGAAGTTACGCCGGGATCCCGGGGCGCGTGCGGGTTCTCACGGAGCGGAACTCGTTGCCATATCGAGGAACCCGGGCGTACTCGTCGTGCAGGGGGACACGGACGAGAGGGACGGACGATGCCGGTCGAATTCCTGGGTATCGGAGGCACCAACGACGGTTCGGAGACGCAGACACGGTCGGGCGGCGTCTTCGACAAGGACTACACGCTGCGCCTGGCGCGGGCGCACGAGGACTTCGGCTGGGACCGGGTGCTGTTCGCGTACGGCTCGAGCGGGCCGGATCCGGCGCAGGCGGCCGCCTACGTCGCGGCGAAGCTCGACAAGCTCCAAATCCTGCTGGCGCACCGGCCGAACGTCTCGTATCCGACGTTCGCGGCGAAGACGTTCGCCACGCTGGATCAGCTCTCCGACGGGAAGCTCACGGTCCACTTCATCACCGGCGGCAGCGACCACGAACAGCAGCGCGAAGGCGACTACCTCACCAAGGACGAGCGGTACTCACGCACGCGCGAGTACATCCAGATCGTGAAGCAGGCGTGGACCTCCGAGGAGCCCTTCGACCACGAAGGCGAGCACTACCGCTTCGCCGACTTCGTCCTCGATGTCCGTCCTGCGCAGCAGCCGCGGCCGGGCGTCTCGTTCGGCGGGTCGTCTCCGGCGGCGTACGCGGCGGGCGGGGCCGAAGCGGACATCTTCTGCCTGTGGGGTGAGCCCCTCGCACAGACGGCCGAGCAGATCGAGTCGGTCAAGGCCGCGGCGAAGGCCGCCGGACGGACCGACGTCCCGCGGATCCAGGTCGCGTTCCGCCCGATCATCGCGCCGACCGAGGAACTCGCCTGGGAGAAGGCGTACCGCACGGTCGACGCGATCAAGGCCCGGACGAGCGGAGGGAAGCAGCTCACCCGGCGGCATTCGCTCACGAATCCGCAGAACACAGGTTCGCAGCGGCTCCTCGCGGTCGCCGCCGAGGGCGAGCGGTTCGACCGGGCACTGTGGACGCCCACCGCGACCGCGACCGGCGGCGCCGGGAACTCCACCGCGCTGGTCGGCACGCCCGAAACCGTCGCGCAGGCCCTGCTCGACTACTACGACCTCGGCGTCGACATCCTCTCGGCGCGCGGTTACGACATGCTCGGCGACACGATCGACTTCGGCCGTCACGTCATCCCGATCGTGCGCGAGGAGGTCGCCAAGCGGGACGCGGCGAAGGTGGCCCCGGTCCGGGAAGTGCTCGCGGTCGACGGCTGAGCCGTTCACTCCACCGAGTGCGGTTCGATCATCCGTTTGGCGGTTGGCGCCGAAGTCGCGTTCGGTTGCTCAGCGGAGTCGGAGCGCGGTCGGGCGCCTTCGGCAGCGCGGCGGTGCGGATCTCTCTCCGGCTGGTCGGCGTGGAGCGGGAATCCCGAGCCGGATGACGCGGCCGAGTCCGGATTTCACTGACGACAGACCCGAAACAACCGAAAGTCGCTGGTCTGGACCTTAGTCCCGACCAGAGGGACATCAGCGACGTCAGCGCGCCCTTCACCGAAAAAGATCTCTAACTCCAGAAACCCGGCGAAAGAACCTAGCCAATCACCAACAGTCAGGAGACACTTACGTGAACGAATGACGCTTCGTGACGAGCTCGTGACCGCGTTACTCTCGGTCACGAGTTTGTCGCGTAATAAGGACCCTATTGGGGGCAACATGGCTTCGGCCGGACGGGTCACCTACCGTGAGGTGTTCGGTGTAGCCGAGTTCCGTTCGCTCTGGTTCGCGGAGCTTTTTTCGATCTTCGGCGATCAACTCGCCAGAGTCGCGCTCTCGGTCCTCGTCTTCACCGAAACCCGCTCCGCGACCCTGACCGGCCTCACGTACGCGCTGACCTACGCCCCTTCGCTGCTCGGCGGCGTCTTCCTCACCGGCTTCGCGGACCGCTTCCCCCGGCGGACCGTGATGGTGGTCGTGGACCTGTTGCGGGCCGCGCTGATCGCGCTGGTCGCCGTCCCGGTCCTGCCGTTCTGGGTCCTTTGCGTCCTCGTCGGCGCCGTCTCGTTGCTGAATCCGCCGTTCAAGGCCGCCCAGCTGGCCCTGCTG
The DNA here is from genome assembly GCF_055580625.1 of Amycolatopsis sp. NPDC031561. Taxonomy (NCBI): domain Bacteria; kingdom Bacillati; phylum Actinomycetota; class Actinomycetes; order Pseudonocardiales; family Pseudonocardiaceae; genus Amycolatopsis; species Amycolatopsis sp. NPDC031561. Next base: position 27,629 of record NZ_JBVILA010000005.1, read on the forward strand.
CCGCAGATCCTCGAAGGCGACCGGTTCGTCGTCGGCATGGCGATCCGCAGCATGACCGTCCAATCGGCGCAGCTGGCCGGATTCGCCGGCGGCGGTCTCCTGCTGACCGCGCTCGAACCCCACATCGCCCTCGCACTGGACGCGATCACGTTCCTGATCTCGGCGTTGTTCGTCCGGTTCGGCCTCGCCTCGCGCCCGGCCGCGGCGTCCGGCGAGAAGCGCAAGTCGTTCTTCGCGTCCATCGGCTCGGGCGGGAAGATCGTCTTCGCCAGCTCAGGGCTGCGCTCGCTGCTGCTGTTCACCTGGCTGATGGGCCTGCTGCCGGTGTACGAGGGCATCGCGGCGCCTTACGTCGCCTCGTCGGGCGGTGGCCCCGAAGTCATCGGCCTGTTGCTCGCCGCCGACCCGATCGGCAGCGTGATCGGCGCGTTCATCTACTCGCGCTGGGTGCCGGCGCACGCCAGACCGAAGCTGATCGGACCGCTTTCGGCGCTGACGGCGATCCCGCTGCTGCTGTGTTTCCTGCAGCCGGGTCCGCTGTCGTCGATCCTGCTGTTCGTGGTCTGCGGTGGTTTCGGCACGGTGGCGCTGATGCAGGCGACGGCGTCACTGACGCTGGCCGTGCCGGACGAGAGCCGGGCACAGGTGATGGGGCTGTCGAACACCGGGCTGACCACGACGATGGGCGTGAGCCCGCTGATCGGCGGCATCCTGGCGGATCAGGTGGGCCCGCAGTCGACGGTCGGCGTCTTCGGGCTTGCGGGATTGTTGCTGACGATCCCGCTGGCGTTGAGCTGGCGGCGGAGCCTCAACGGTGATCCGGAACGGTGGCAGGAAAAAGACGCCGCACGCGCGGAACATTGAGGTGTTCCACGCGCCGGCCCGATCGCGCGGCCATCTGGCGCGCGCCCCAGTTCACTGATCCCTACCGGCCATCGCTGGCACCTTTCCCTCGACCTCTCAGAGAAAAGTACACACCTAGGGAGCTTGTCGACAGCCCGCAAGTCGGTAGAAGCTGTCCGTAAGTAGGGGGTTTCGGAGAATGACGCAAGAGTCAGGGGGAAAGATGATCACATCGGAGGAACGCGCTGGACATCGTTCGGCTCTCACGGTAGCGACGTGGGAGCTGTGGAAGAGGCCTAAGCACTGGATCGCCTACACAGGGCTTTCCGTGGCGACGATGCTGGCACTGACGGGGGTCTTCGCAGCATCCATCGCCATCACGTCTTCGCAGGTCTTGCTTTGTTTTCTGCTCGCGGGACTCGCCATCGCGCACACCGAGGCGACTCGCCGGATCGAGCGGCAGCGGCGCAGCATGAGCGTCACTCCGCACATCAACATGACCTCGGTCTGGGTGCTGCCGGGCGCGATCCTGCTGCCGCCGCACTTGACCGCGCTTCTCGTAACCGTGATCTATCTTCACCTCGGATACCGCAGTTGGGCAGGTCTTCGCACGGTCAACCCCCATCGAACTGTGGCGAACGCCACATCGATGACGCTGACCGCGTTCGCATCCTGGGCGGCCGTGCAGGCCGTCGGCGCCGACCCGGCGTCGGTGACCGCGATCTGCGTCGCGAGCCTCGCCTTCTTCCTGATGAACGCCGTCTTCACCGGCACCGGCCTGTACTACGCGGCGCCCAAGAAGGCGACCGTCCAGACGCTCCTCGGCTCCTGGGACGACAACATCCTCGAAGCCTCGACGGTCTGCATCGGCGCGCTGGTGCTCGCCGTGCTGCCGCAGCAGCCCGTACTGGTCCTGCTCGTCTTCCTGCCGCTGTACCTGCTGCAGCGTTCGGTGCTGATCAAGCAGCTGGAACAACTCGCGACCACCGACCAGAAGACCCAGCTGCTCAACGCCACGACCTGGCAGCAGGGCGCCGTCCGCGAGGTCGCCCGCGCCGAGCGCGAGGCCGGCCAGTTCGGCGCGCTGATGATCGACCTCGACCACTTCAAGAGCATCAACGACACCTTCGGTCACCTGGCGGGCGACGACGTGCTCAAGAGTGTCGCGGCGCTGGTCAAAGCCGAAACCCGGACGCAGGACCTCGCCGGCCGCTTCGGCGGTGAAGAGTTCGTGGTGCTCCTGACATCGTCGTCGAAGCAGGAGTCCGTCGCGGTCGCCGAGCGCATCCGGCAGCGGATCAGCGAGATGGTCATCAAGACCCAGGACAACGAAGGCAACTCCGTGGTCATCGAGCAGCGGACGGCCTCGGTCGGCGTCGCGACGTTCCCGCTCGACGGCAGGACCATCGAAGAGGTCATGGCGTCGGCCGACGCCTCCGTCTACGCGGCCAAACGCAACGGCCGCAACCGCGTCGTGTCCTCACCGGACCTGGCGGCGGTCGCCGAAGAGGCTGGAAGGCCTCTGGAGGCTGTCGCGGCCTAACGCAACCGTTCCATCACGTCGGCGGCCGCGGTCCTGAGGCGGACCACGCCGCCGACGGTGAATTCGGTGAGCAGGTCGATGAGCGCGTCCGCGTCGGGCGGCTCACCGTCCCAGCTCGCCTGGACGAGTGCCTCGGTCATCGCGAAGAACAGGGTGACCAGTGCCTTGTCCGCGCGGCCGGAGTCGACGCCGTGGCGCGCCCAGCGCTGCCTGCTCGCCTCGGTGTAGACGCCCGCGAGCCGTACCCGAAGCCGGGTGAGGGCCGGATCGCCCATGCGTTCCGCCTCGCGCAGGACCGGGAACGCCTCGGGGTTCGCCGCGACGAAGGCGAACATGTTGGCGTAGTTGGCACGCGCCCACGACCGGAGTTCCGGCTGCGAAAGGTCGAGGGCGGGCGCGCCGATCGCCTCGAAGGCCCGCTCCTCGATGTCGGCCACGACCTGGGCGAACAGTGTCGCGCGGTCGCCGAACTGCTCGTAGACGGCCTGGCGGGAAACCCCCGCGCGCCGGGCGATCTGCTCGATCGTCGCGGCCTGCGCGCCGTGCGCCGCGAAGACACCGGCCGCCGAACCCAGCACCCGCGCGCGTTGCTCGCCGACCGGGAGCTTGCGGGGCCTCCCTCTCGGCGCCGGACTTGACATCGTGCGCCACCTCACTGACTCTCTTTTTCGACACCCCTGTCGAAAATGTTTCTGCTCAACGAGGAGCAAGCATGCGTCCAGGTTCCCGGCGTGGTGTGGCCGCCGCCGTCTCAGCGGCCACCGTCGCGGCCTTGCTGACCTTCGGGGCACAGCAGGCCATCGCCGCCCCGTCCTTCTACGATCCCCCGTCGCCGCTGCCCGCGGGTGCTCCCGGCGACATCATCCGGCACGAACCGTCCGTGTTCTACGTCGATCCCGTGAAACTCATCAAGGCCGACGCGGACGTCCAGCGGATCATGTACCGCAGCACCGACACCCACGGCAAGCCGAACGCCGTGACCGGCACCGTCCTCACCCCGAAGAAGGCGTGGACCGGACCGGGCGAGCGCCCGCTCATCGGCTACGCGGCCGGGACGCAGGGCGTCGGAGACCAGTGCGCGCCGTCGAAGGCCCTCTCGGCGGGCATGGAGTACGAAGGTCCCTTCATCGCCGAGCTGCTGCTTCGCGGCTACGGCATCGTCGTCACCGACTACGAGGGCCTCGGCACCCCCGGCGTCCACACCTACGTCAACCGCGCCGCCGAGGGCAACGCCGTCCTCGACTCGATCCGCGCGGCACAGCGCCTGCCCGAAGCGAACCTGCCGGACAACGGCCCGGTCGCGACCGCGGGCTACTCGCAGGGCGGCGGAGCGTCGGCGGCCGCCGCCGAACTGCAGACGTCATACGCGCCCGAACTCAAGCTGAAGGGCTCCTACGCGGGCGCCGTCCCGGCGGACCTGGCCGAAGTCGGCAAGAACATCGACGGGCACTACGCGTTCGGATTCCTCGGATTCACGCTGGTCAGCATGGACGCGGCGTATCCGGAACTGAACATCCCGGCCCTGCTCAACGCGAAGGGAGTCGAGGCGTTCGAGAAGGTCAAGCAGGAGTGCACGGTGGGCGCGATCTTCGGGTACGCGTTCACCCAGTCGAAGAACCTGACCAAGGACGGCAGGCCGCTGACCGCGTACCTCGGCGAGGAGCCGTTCAAGACGCGGGTCGACGAGCAGCTCATCGGAGCGCGTAAGCCGGGCGTGCCGACGCTGGTCGTCCACAGTGCACTCGACGACATCGTGCCCTACGCGCAGGGACGGACCATGGCGCGCTCGTGGTGCGCGAAGGGCGCGAAGGTGCAGTTCTCGACTTCGCTGGTTCCGACTCACGTCGGCGGGGCCATCCGGGCGTTCCCGGAGGCTTTCGCTTGGCTTGAGGGGCGCTTCGCGGGGCTCCCGGCCGTGGGGAACTGCGGGCTGTTCTAGGGGGCACTCGAGTGTCATGAAAGGGGCTTTCAAGACGTTTTTCGTCCTGAAAGCCCCTTTCATGACACGTTGGTCACTTGAGGCCGGTCGCCTCCGCGGCGGCGGGGTCCGAGTCGCCGAGGAAGGTCCGGCAGCGGTCGTACTCTTCGGTCTCGCCGATCTTTCCGGCGGCCTTGCCGAGGACGGCGAGCGCGCGCAGGAAGCCCTGGTTCGGACGGTGCGCCCACGGCACCGGGCCGTGTCCCTTCCAGCCCGCGCGGCGGAGCTGGTCGAGGCCGCGGTGGTAACCGGTGCGGGCGTACGCGTAGGCGGCGACGGTCTCGCCGGCTTCGAAAGCCTTCTCGGCGAGCGAGGCCCACGCCTCGCTGTAGTCAGGGTGCTCGGCGGCGACGGCGGCCGGGTCGCTCCCGGCGTCCAGGGCCGCCTGGGCCGCGGTGTGCTCGGGGAGATGCGTCGGCTGGGGGCCGAGGAGGTTCGTCATACCGGCCATTGTGCTCGTGCCCTGTGATCAGAAGAACAGGCTCCCGAGAATGCCCCCACCGGCCAGTACCAGAGCGGCGACGAGGACCGCCGCGACAAGTCGTTTCGGCATCATGGCGGCACACCTTGCCCTGCTTCGCACGCCGACCGCAAATCCGCCACCCCTACGGGTGAACCCCGATTTTCGACCCCAAATGCCCATCTCGTGACCTGGAGCAGGGAAGATACCGGCATGACAAAGGCGACAGAAGTGACCGGGGACCTCTCGCCGGGTGTCATCCCCCGCAGTCCGATCGCGAAGACGAAGCTGTTCTTCAAGCTTCATTGGCACCGAGGCGCGCCGGGACAGACGACGCCGGACTGGGTGCTGAACTTCTGCTACGGCATGTGGCTCGCCGCGTTCGCCTTCAAGATGGTGGGCTCGTCCTGGGACATGTCGTGGCATTTCATGTGGCTCCGGGACGACCTCGCCCCGCCGCATCTGATCAACACCGTCGGCACCGTGATCATCATGGTGCTCGTGGCGATCCACAGCTATACCGGGATGGGCGCCGATCGACGCTCGCTGCGGCTGATGCAGATCGGGCTCGTGGTGTTCCTCATCGCGGCGCCGCTGGACGTCATCAACCACCGCGTCAACGGTCTCGACCTGACCGCGTGGAGCCCGTCGCACATGATGCTCTACATCGGAACGGGCATCATGCAGGCGGGCGTGATCATGGGCTGGCTGAAGTACGCCAAGCCCGGCCGGATGCGCACCGGCGTCCTGATCGGACTGTGGACGTTCTTCCTGGAGAACACGTTCTTCCCGAACGGCCAGCAGGAGTACGGCATCCTCGGGCTGCGCGCCTGGGAGCGCGGCGCGCCCGAGGCCGAGCCGGAACTGCTGAACTTCGCCGCCAACCAGATCGGGCATCCGGTCGACAGGGTGGCCGTCGAGTACTTCACGATGCCGATCGACGACTGGGTCTACCCGCTGTGGGGTATCGGCGTGATGGCGCTGATCTTCGCGCTGGCGCGGCACACGACCGGCTTCCGCTGGGCGGGGACGACGGTCGCCGCCGCCTACCTCGGCTACCGGCTGGTGATGTGGCCGCTGCTGCTCGGGATGGGCTTCCCGATCTCGGTCGTGCCGTTCTACCTGCTCGCCGTCGGGCTCGCGGTGGACCTGGCGTTCCGCATCGGGCGGGGGCATCCGCTGCTGACGGCGGGCGTCGGCGCGCTGCTGGTGACGGCTTTCGGGTACGGGATGTTGTGGGTGCAGTCGCAGTTCCGGCCGTGGATCCTCGGCGACGCGCATACGGAGTCGGCGCCGCCGGTCGCGTACTGGACGGCCGCGGTCTGCCTGGTCGGGGTGGGCGTGCTGTGGGCCGCCGCCGGGCCCGGGACGCGGGCGGTGAACTCGCTGCTGGAGAAGCGCCGGAAGCGCACGGAGCTCCCGGCCGCCTGAGGTTCAAGACGCAAGGAAAGGCCCGTTACTTGCAAATTTTGCAAGTAACGGGCCTTTCATTGCACGCGAGTGAAGCGGATCAGGAGAGCTTGTTGCCCGCCGAACCCAGCGACTGAGCGGCCTCGACGATGCGCGCGGCCATGCCGGCCTCGGCGGCCTTGAGGTAGCTACGCGGGTCGTAGACCTTCTTGTTGCCGACCTCGCCGTCGATCTTCAGGACGCCGTCGTAGTTCTTGAAGAAGTGCTCCGCGATCGGACGCGTGAAGGCGTACTGCGTGTCGGTGTCGACGTTCATCTTCACGACGCCGTAGGACACCGCCTCGCGGATCTCCTCCGGCAGCGAGCCCGAACCGCCGTGGAAGACGAGCTCGAACGGCTTCGAACCGGCCGGGAGGCCGAGCTTCTTCGACGCCGCCTCCTGGCCGCCCTTGAGGACGTCCGGGCGCAGCTTCACGTTGCCGGGCTTGTAGACGCCGTGCACGTTGCCGAAGGTCGCGGCCAGCAGGTAGCGACCGTTCTCGCCGGAACCGAGCGCGTCGATCGTCTTCAGGAAGTCGCCCTCGGCGGTGTACAGCTTCTCGTTGATCTCCGCCTCGACGCCGTCTTCCTCGCCGCCGACGACACCGATCTCGACCTCGAGGATGATGTTCGCGGCCGCGGCCTTGGCGAGCAGTTCCTGCGCGATCTCGAGGTTCTCGTCGAGGTCGATCGCGGAGCCGTCCCACATGTGGCTCTGGAACAGCGGCAGCTGACCGTTCTTGACGCGCTCCGCCGAGATCTCGATCAGCGGGCGGACGAAGCCGTCGAGCTTGTCCTTCGGGCAGTGGTCGGTGTGCAGCGCGACGTTGACGTCGTACTTGGCGGCGACGACCTGGGCGAACTCGGCCAGCGCGACCGAACCGGTCACCATGTCCTTGACCTTCTGGCCCGACGCGAACTCCGCGCCGCCGGTGGAGAACTGGATGATCCCGTCGCTCTCCGCCTCGGCGAACCCGCGGATCGCGGCGTTCAGGGTCTCCGACGAGGTCACGTTGATGGCCGGGTAGGCGAATTCGTTCGCCTTCGCCCGGTCGAGCATCTCCGCGTAGACCTCGGGGGTGGCGATGGGCATCGTTTACTCCTCCTCGAAGCAGGCTGGTGCACCTCTCGGCCGCATCGTACGAGGTCGGCCGGGAGGTGCCTACAGCCGTCGCGTCAGAGAAGGACCGCGGCGAGCGCGCGGTAGACCGGCAGGGGGTCCTGGTTCAGTACCTGGATGTTCACGTGGTCCGCCCCGGCCTCGAGGTGCGCGGTGACACCGCGGGCGACCGTCTCCGCGTCGCCGTGGACGGCCAGCGCGTCGACCAGTTTGTCACTGCCCTCGCCTGACAGGTCCTCGTCGGTGAAACCGAGTTTGCGCAGGGAGTTCGTGTAGTTGACCAGGCCGAGGTAGAACCCGACGCCACCCCGCCCGATCGCGCGGGCCTTCGCCGGATCGGTCTCGAGGACGACCTTCTGCTCGGGCGCGAGCAGCGGTCCTTCGCCGAGGATTTCACGCGCCTGACGCGTGTGCTCGGGCGTCATCAGGTACGGGTGGGCTCCCGCTGTGCGGTCTCCTGCGAGTTTGATCACCTTCGGGCCGAGGGCCGCCAGCGCGCGGGCTTCGACGGGCACTCCGGCTGCGTCGAGAGCGTCGAGGTACTCGACGAGGGCGACGTACGGCTTCTTGAACTCCGCGGTGTGCTCCGGATGCCCGGCGCCGACACCGAGCAGGAAGCGATCCGGGTGCTTCGCGGCGATGCGCTTGTACGACTCGGCGACCGTGGCCGCGTCGTCCTTCCAGATGTTGACGATGCCGGTGGCCACCTTGATCGTCTTCGTCGCGTCGAGGAGCTCCTCCGCCTTCGCGAGGTCGCCCGACGGCGAGCCACCGAGCCAGATGGCGCCGTAGCCGAGTTCCTCCAGTTCGCGCGCGAGCTCCGGGGTGAACACACTTTCGTGCTGCCAGATGCCGATCCTGCCGAGTTCGATTCCCATGTTCCGAGCTAACACCGGCCTCGGCCGAAGTCTTCCCTTATGTTCGAGACATGGCGAAACTCGGGAATACCGACCTCGACGTCCGAGGGATCAACCTCGGCGGAAACGTCTTCGGCTGGACCGCGGACGAGCAGCAGTCCTTCGCCGTCCTCGACGCCTACACGGCGGCGGGCGGCAACTTCATCGACACCGCCGACCTGTACTCCCAGGGCGGCTCCGAGACGATCATCGGCAACTGGCTGACCGAGCGCGGCAACCGCGACGACGTCGTCATCGCGACCAAGACCGGCATGTGGGACGAGCGCAAGGGACTCTCGGCGGCGAACATCGCGGCGGCGGCCGAGGACTCGTTGCGACGGCTCCGGACCGATCACATCGACCTCTACTACGCGCACATCGACGATCCGGAGACCCCGGTCGAGGAGACGCTTCGGGCCTTCGACGCGCTCGTGCGCGCGGGCAAGGTCCGCTACGTCGCGGCGTCGAACTTCTCCGCGGAACGACTGAGCGAAGCACTGTCCACTTCGGACCGCGAAGGGCTGGCGAAGTACGTCGCGCTGCAGCCGCACTACAACCTCGTCGAGCGGGACTACGAACACGACCTGGCGCCGACGGTCGAGCGCGAAGGCCTGACCATCCTGCCGTATTTCTCGCTGGCCAAGGGTTTCCTCGCCGGAAAGTACCGGTCGAAGGACGACCTCGGCGACAGCCCTCGCGCCGCCCGCGCATCGTCCTATTTGGACGAACGAGGCGAGCGGGTCCTCGCCGCGCTGGACACGATCGCGGCCGACCGCGGTGTCACGGTCGCGGCGGTATCGCTGGCGTGGCTGTTCGCGCAGCCGACCGTCACCGCGCCCATCGCGAGCGCCCGCTCGGTCGAGCAGCTGACCGACCTCCTGCCCGCGGCCGACCTCGCCCTCACCGCCGACGAACTCGACGCCCTCACCACCGCTTCGCGCTGAAACCCCCGCACTTAGTCCTCTAGTTGCGGTAGTTCGCACCACCAACTACCGCAACTAGAGGACGAAACGCGGACTTACTTGCGGGTAGCTTACTCCGGGTAGGTTGGGGTACCGTCCGAAAGTCTTAGGGCTCGGACGAGGAGGCAACGTGGCCAAGAACAGCGTTAACGGCAAGGTCGTCCTGATCACCGGCGCCGCGAGGGGCATCGGCGCGGGACTCGCCGAACGCCTGGCCGCGCAGGGTGCGAAGGTCGCCTTGGTCGGCATCGAAGCCAAGGAACAGCAGGCTGTCGCCGACAAGATCGGCGCGAACGCCCACGCCTGGGAAGCCGACGTCACCAGCTGGGACGACCTCGAACGCGCCACCTCCGGCGTCGTCGAGCACTTCGGCGGGATCGACGTCGTCATCGCGAACGCCGGCATCGCGACCTCCGGTTTCGTCCGGTCGGTGGACCCCGTCGCCTTCGAGAAGGTCATCGAGGTCGACCTCCTCGGCGTCTGGCGCACCTTCCGCGTCACCCTTCCGCATGTCATCGACCGCAAGGGCTACCTGCTCGCGATCTCTTCGCTGGCCGCGATCACCCACGCGCCCGGCATGGCGAACTACGCCGCCGCGAAGGCGGGCGTCGAGGCGTTCTCCAACAGCCTCCGCGCCGAAGTCGCCCACCTCGGCGTGAAGGTCGGCGTCGCGCACCCGACCTGGATCCGCACCGACCTCGTCGAAAGCGCCGACCAGCACCCGGTGTTCGGCAAGCTCCGCGCGGGCATGCCCGGCCTGCTCGGCAAGACGTACCCGCTGAAGGTCGCCCTCGACCTCCTCCAGGCCGGCGTCAACAAGCGCGCCCGCACCATCCACGTCCCGCGCTGGGTCGGCGGGCTCAAGCTCATCCGGGCGTTCCTGCCCCCGATCATCGAGATCGGCTCCCGAGGCCGGATCAAGAAGGCCGACGCGGCCGCGCTCGTGGACATCGAGCAGCGTGGCGCGTACGAATCTTCAGTGACCGGTCAAGCAGGCCGGGCCGCCACGAAGAAGGGCTGACCGCAGATGTCCCGTCGCGACCAGATCCGCATGACCCCCGACGAGCTCACCGCGTACCTCGACGAGCAGAAGGTCATCAACGTCGCGACGATCGGCCCTAACGGCCGCCCGCATCTCGCCCCGCTCTGGTACTACCCGCACGAGTCGGGCGTCGCGACCTGGACCTACGGCTCGTCACAGAAGGCGAAGAACCTCGAGCGCGACCCGCGCGCCACGGTGCTCATCGAGGACGGCGATAGCTACGACAAGCTCCGCGGGATCTCGCTGGAAGCCGACGTCGAGGTCATCACCGATACCGCCGTGGTCACCCAGATGGGTATCAACCTCATGCAGCGCTACGCGGGCGCGAAGCCCGGGGACCCGGTGCCCGACGAGCTCGCCGGCTTCATCGGCAAGCAGGCACCGAAGCGAATCGGGCTGATCTTCACGCCGACCAAGATCGTGAGCTGGAACCACGGGAAGCTCGGCGGAACATACTGACGGGTAAGTCGTACTAGAAAGTAACTGTTACTTCCGGTAACGTCATCCGCGCAAGAAGCCTCGACGCGGAGGGCGCAGCAGATGACCGAGCGATTCAAGGTCGTGATCGTGGGCACCGGGTTCTCCGGGCTCGGCCAGGCCATCCAGCTCGAAAAGGCCGGGATCACCGACTACGTGATCCTGGAGAAGGCGGACGAAGTCGGCGGTACGTGGCGCGACAACTCGTACCCCGGCTGCGCCTGCGACGTGCAGTCCCACATGTACTCGTTCTCGTACGAGCAGAACCCGGACTGGTCGCGGTCGTTCTCACCCGCCCCGGAGATCTTCCAGTACCTCAAGGACGTCACCGACAAGTACCGGCTGCGGCGCAAGATCCGGTTCGGCGTAGAGCTCACCGGCGCCGACTGGGACGACACCGCGCGGCTCTGGCGCGTGCACACGAAGTCGGGTGAGTTCGAAGCCCAGTTCGTCGTCTCCGGTGTCGGCGGCCTGCACATCCCGCAGGTCCCCAAGCTGCCCGGGATCGAGAAGTTCCAGGGCCAGACCTGGCATTCCGCGCAGTGGAACCACGAATACGACCTGCGCGGCAAGAAGGTCGCCGTGGTCGGCACCGGCGCCAGCGCGGTCCAGTTCGTCCCGAGGATCGCCCCGGACGTCGACGAGCTGACGCTGTTCCAGCGCACGCCGCCGTGGATCATGCCGAAGCCCGACCACGCCATGCCGGGCTGGGCCAAGACCGCGTTCCGCCGGATTCCCGGCGTGCAAAGGCTTTACCGCAACGCGCTGTACTGGTTCCTCGAAGTGCGCGCCGTCGGCTTCAACGGCCACCCCGCGATCATGAAGGCCGGCGAGGTGATCGCGAAGCGCCATATCGGCAAGGGGATCAAGGATCCCCAGCTGCGCAAGAAGGTCACCCCGGACTACACCATGGGCTGCAAGCGGGTGCTGATCTCCAACGACTACTACCCGGCGCTCGACCGGTCCAATGTGGACGTCAACACCGATGGCGTGCGCGAGGTCAAGGCGCACAGCGTCGTCGACGGGAACGGCGTCGAGCACGAAGTCGACGCGATCGTCTACGGCACCGGCTTCAAGGTCACCGATGCCTTGGAATACCTGGACATCACCGGGATCGGCGGCCGCGACCTCGCCAAGGAATGGGCCACCGAGGGGATGCACACGCACAAGGGCATCAGTGTCTCCGGCTTCCCGAACCTGTTCTTCCTCCTCGGCCCGAACACCGCGCTGGGCCACAACTCCGTGGTCTTCATGATCGAATCGCAGGCGCGCTACGTCGTCGACGCGATCAAGCTCGCCGATTCGCGGGGCGCCGCCGCGCTCGACGTCCGCGCCGGTGTCCAGGAGAAGTTCCAGCGCGGGATCCAGGACAAGCTCGTCAAGGGCGTGTGGACCCAGGGCGGCTGCAAGAGCTGGTACCTCGACGCGAAGGGCGTCAACCGCACGATCTGGCCGGGATTCACCTGGCGCTACTGGCTCGAGACCCGCAAGGTCGATCCCGCCGACTACGAACTCAGCGGGAGGGCGTCGTGACGGCTCAGCACGAAGACCACGAGCAGATCGTCCTGCACGCGCGCGACGTCAAGTTCGACTGGGCCTCGCTGCCGATGCACTGGATCCCGGGCGAACCGCAGGCGACGCACACGATCAACGTGCTGCACCTGGCGCTGCCGGAGGGCGAACGCTGGTTCGTCGAGGTGTTCAAGCAGGCCGTCCCGCTGATCCGCGACGAGCGGCTCAAGGAGGACGTCCTCGGCTTCATCGGCCAGGAAGCCATGCACGCCGAGGCGCACGACGGCGCCGCGGAACACCTCGAAGCGGCGGGCGTCCACGTGCGGCCGTACATCGCGCAGATGGAGTGGATGTTCCGCCGTCTGCTCGGCGACCGCGAGCTTTCCGCCAAACGGCGCGAAGAATGGCTGATCGAGCGGCTCGCGGTGATCGCCGCGATCGAGCACTACACCGCGTTCCTCGGCCAGTGGATCCTCGACGCCAAGGCCCTCGACGACGCGAACGCCAACCCGACGATGCTGGATCTCCTGCGCTGGCACGGTGCCGAAGAGGTCGAGCACCGCTCGGTCGCCTTCGACCTGTTCATGCACCTCGACGGCCGCTACGGCCGTCGCGTGCGCAGCATGCTCGTCGTGACGCCGGTGCTCGCGTGGGTCTTCCTGCGCGGCACCAGGTTCCTCATGAAGAACGACCCGACGCGGCCGGGCAAGACAAGTTTCCGGACATATCTGCGAGTGGCGAAGCTCGGGTTGCTGCCTTCGGGCAAGCAGTTGCGGCGCGAGATCAAGCCGTACTTCAAGAAGTCCTATCACCCCACCGAAACCGGCGACACCGACCAAGCCGTCGCGTACCTCGCGAGTTCCCCGGCCGCGCTGGCGGCCGACGAACCGCGGTGACGCCGCCGACGCGCCCGCTGCGGCTCGACGGCAGCGGGCGGACCGACCACGCGATGGCGTCGCTGACCGGTGTCGTCGCGGCGTACCGCAGGCTCAGCGGCGTGAGCGGACGCCGCCGTCCGCCGGTGGCCGCCGTCGACCGCGATCTCCCGCTGGTCGTCGACGATCTCCGTGCCGAAGCCGACGGCGTGGTCAGCCTGCGGCTGGTGCACGAACGCGGCGAACCGCTGCCCAGGTGGCGGCCCGGCGCGCACGTCGACCTCTCGCCGCGGCCGGGGCTGGTCCGGCAGTACTCCCTGTGCGGCGATCCGGACGACCGCTCGGCCTACCGCGTCGGCGTCCGGTTGCTGGGCGAGGGATCGACGGCCGTGCACGCCCTGAAGAAGGGCGCGCGGGTCACCGCGCGCGGCCCGCGCAACGCGTTCCCGTTCGTCGCGAGCCCGGCGTACCTGTTCATCGCCGGCGGTATCGGGATCACGCCGATCCTGCCGATGGTGCGGCAGGCGGCCGCGTCCGGCGCGGACTGGCGGCTGGTCTACACCGGTCGCGACGAGGCTTCGATGCCGTTCCTGGATGAGTTGTCCGAATTCGGCGATCGTGTCTGGGTTCGGCCGGACACGGACTACGGGATCCCCGCCTCGGGCGCGGAATTGCTCGAAGGGGCAGAAAAGAGTGCCCCGATTTACTGCTGCGGCCCGGTTCCGATGATCGTCGGCGTCCGGACGGACGCTGCGCTGCGCACTTCGGGACCGGTGTTCTTCGAGCGGTTCTCGACGCCGCCGATCGTCGGCGGCAAGCCGTTCCGCGTCGAACTGGCCCGCAGCGGCCGGACGCTGGACGTGCCGGCCGACCGGACCACGCTCGACGTCCTGCGCGAAACCGTGCCCGGTATCGCGTATTCGTGCAGGCAGGGCTTCTGCGGGACCTGCGAGCTGCCGACGGTGACCGGCGACCGCGTCCGGATCTGCGTCGAACGCGAGCCGGTCACCCTCGACCTCTGAGCTGTCAGGCTTCTTGCGGCAGCCAGGCGCCGATCACCGGATTGAACTCGCGCACGGTTCGCTCCGCGACGACGCCTTCGAGGTGGTACGGATCCTGATCGATGATCTCGGCCAGCGCCGCCTCGTCGGCCGCCTGGTAGAGCGAGATGCCGCCCGAGCCGTCGCCCAGCGGGCCGCCGAGCGCGACGACACCCTGTTCTGCGAGGTCGGAGAGGAATTTCCGGTGCCGGGGCCGCACGTCCTCCAGCTTTTCCTGCACGTACCGGATCTCCACCAGGAACCAGGCCATCGACGTCTCCAAGATCGCTTCAACGGGTCGGTGGTAGACGCTATCCGACCCCCGCCCACGTTCTCAGGATCCGATCAGGCGGGAGTCTCGCCCCACCCGATACGCTGATCGGGCGCCACGCACAGGTTGTGCTTCAAAGGGGTAAATGAACAGGTAGGGGTACATGCTCGAGGGCAACGCGGAACGCAGTGTCGAGGTGACCCTCGGCCATCTGCGCACCATGGACGGACCGGTCACACCACCGCCGCCGGCGGCGCCGCTGACCCTTGAGGATCTCTATCGCCAGCACCGGATGCGGCTCGTCCGGCTGGCCATCCTGCTCGTGGACGAACCGGCCACGGCCGAGGACGTCGTCCAGGAGGCGTTCACCGGGCTCCATCGCAACTGGGGAAAGCTGCGGGACGCCGCCGCGGCCGTCGGCTACCTGCGCACCGCGGTGGTCAACGGATCACGCAGTGTGCTGCGCCGCCGCAAGACCGCTCGCGAGTACGTCGCGCCGCACGCCGTCAACGCGCGTTCGGCCGAAAGCCTCGCCATGCTGTCGAGTGAACATCAGGCCGTTGTGAGCGCTTTGTCCAAACTGCCGCCCCGCCAGCGTGAAGTTCTGGTGCTCCGTTACTACGGTGGGCTGAGTGAGGCCGAGATTTCCGAGGCCGCCGGTATTTCGAAAGGTACCGTGAAGTCAACCGCCAGCCGGGCGCTGGAGGCACTGCAGAAAGCGATGCAGTCGCCGAACTGACACCCGGCTTTAATCTCGACCGCTGGGTTGTGCCGCCATGCTTGGTCCAGACCAATATATGCTGGGGGGCGTGAGAGGCGCCGGAGATTTCGTGATCGTGGGCGGCCGGGTAGTGACCCCGGACCGTGTACTCGACGACGGCTGGCTGGCTATCGCCGGCGGCACGATCGTCCAAGTCGGTTCCGGGACACCCCCGGACATCGACCGCGTCCATGTCGACGGGGGCCTGGTCATCCCCGGCTTCATCGACACCCACTGCCATGGCGGTGGGGGCGGGTCGTTCTCCAGCGGAAATCCCGAGGAGCTGTTCCGCGCTGTCCGCGCGCACCGGCGCCACGGGACCACGACCATGCTCGGCAGTCTGGTCTCGGATCCCATCCCGGTGCTCAGGGACCAGATCGCGGCCCTCCGAGAGCTGGTCCAAGAGGGTGAACTTGCCGGGATTCACCTTGAAGGACCCTTCATCTCCAAAGCGCGGTGCGGGGCACACGACCCGGCGACGCTGATCGAGCCGGACACGGCGACGGTGAACGCGCTCCTCGGCGCGGGCCGCGGCGACATCCGGATGGTCACGCTCGCCCCGGAACTGCACGGTGGCGTCAAAGCGGTGCGGCAACTGGCCGAATCGGGCGTCATCGCCGCCATCGGGCACACCGACGGCGTGGAAGACCAGATCATCCCCGCGATCGACGCGGGCGCCTCCGTCGCGACCCACCTCTTCAACGCCATGCGTCCCCTCCACCATCGCGAGCCGGGCCCGATCGGCGCCCTCCTCGACGACGAGCGGATCACCGTCGAGCTGATCTGCGACCTCGTCCACGTGCACCCGACGGTGCTGCGGCTCGCCGCGCACCACGCGGGCAAGGGCCGGACGGTGCTCATCACCGACGCCATGTCGGCCACCGACGCCGCCGACGGCAGCTACATCCTCGGCCGCCTCGAGGTCGACGTCCGCGACGGTGTCGCCACGCTGGCCGGGAACGGTTCACTGGCGGGCAGCACGCTGACCATGGACGCGGCCTTCCGCAACCTGGTCCGCGGCGCGGGCATCGACCTGCTCGACGCCGTCCGCGCGACCTCCGGCCGACCGGCCGAACTGCTCGGCATCGCCGACCGGACCGGGTCGCTGCGCGCCGGGCTCGCGGCCGACGTCGTCGTGCTGGACCGCGACCTGCGACCGGTCAAGGTGCTGCGCCAGGGCGAGTGGGTCGAGGACGACGCTGCGGCTACATTGAGCGCCACGGCCCCGCTGAGCGGCGCGGTCGAAGGTGGTGTGTCGGTCAGCGACGGGTAGCGGCGAAGGGAGCCTGGATGAGCGAGCCCAAGGACCCGGAGAAGCTCCTAGCCGACGCCTTGCGCGCTCAGGCCGTCTTCGCCCCTTCGGCGGAGCGGATCACCGAGGCTTCCACCGAGAAACCGGTCGAACCGGACACAGAGAGCAATTCGGACACGCAGAGTGATTCGGATGACTCTGACACTGTCGAGGCCGCTCCGGGGGAGCACGAGCTGCCTCTCCAGTACGGCCTGCTTTCCGGTGCGAGCGCGGACTCGCTCGAACGGGAGCGCGTCGCGCTGGAGAACGCGGAAACGGCCAGGATGGCGGAGCGTCCGACACCGCCTCCGGCACCTTCGCCCGGCAGTGCCCCGCTGCCCGCGTACTGGGTGTTGCTGCTGGCCGTGCTCCTGGGACTGGCCGCCGGTTCGGTGATCGGGCTGCTCACCCTGATCTGAGCCGCCCTCTCCCGTCGGGTTAAGGCACTCTGCGTCACCCTGTACCGTTTTGGTGTGATCCTGGCGCAGAACACCGTGACGACGATGGGGCTCCTGCCCGAGTGGCTGGACCCGAAGATCCTGTTGAGCGGGCTGACCGTCCCGGTCATCACCGTGCTCTGCCTGATCATCTTCATCGAAAGCAGCGTCTTCCCGGTGCTGCCCGGAGACTCCTTGCTGTTCACCGCGGGCCTGCTCATCGCGAACGGCTCGATCAAGGCCCCGCTCTGGCTGGTGTGCGTGCTGGTCACGCTCGCCGCCCTGATCGGCAACATGCTCGGCTACGGCCTCGGCTGGAAGATCGGGCCTTGGCTGTTCCGCAAGCCGGATTCGAAGTTCTTCAACAAGAAGTACGTCGACCAGACACACGCCTTCCTGGAGAAACACGGGCCGAAGGCGGTCGTGCTGGCGCGGTTCGTGCCGTTCGTGCGGACGTTCATCACCTGGATCGCGGGCATCGGCAAGATGGACCCGAAGAAGTACTTCACCTACACCGTCATCGGCGGCATCCTGTGGGCCGCCGGGATCACCGCGCTCGGCCATTTGCTCGGCGGGGTCGCTTTCATCGAGAAGAACATCGACGCGATCTTCATCCTGATCGTGCTGGTGTCGGTGGTGCCGATCGTGATCGAGTACCTGAAGGCGCGCCGCGAGAAGAAGCACTCGGGCACCGACGCCGCTCCGGCCGTGGACATGGACGCGACGCAGCAGATCCCGCGCGTGCGCGACTGACCCCTTCCGACGTGCCAGGAAAGGCCCGTTACTTGCAAATTTTGCAAGTAACGGGCCTTTCCTGGCGTTCAGAGGGAGAACATCGAACCCGGGTTGAAGAGGTTCCCCGGGTCGAGAGCCTGCTTGATCTGGCGATGCACGCGAAGGCCGACTTCGCCGATCTCCTTCACGAGCCACTCGCGCTTGATCCTGCCGATGCCGTGCTCGCCGGTGACCGTCCCGCCCAGCGACAGGGCGACCTCCAGAATCGCGTCGAAAGCCTTCCGTGCGCGGGCGAACTCCTCCTCGGAGTCCGGCGAGTAGACGATCGTCGGGTGCATGTTGCCATCGCCGGCGTGGCCCACGACGGCGATCCGCAGCCCGACCTCTTCACTGATCCGCTCGCAGCCCGCGATCAGCTCGGCGATCCGGGTGCGCGGCACGCAGACGTCGTCGGTCAGCCAGACGCCGTACAGCTCCAGCGCGGTGAGCACGACCCGCCGCGCCTGCAGCAGCATCTTGCCCTCTTCGAGATCTTCGGTGGCGTAGGCCAGATCCGCGCCGCAGTCGACGCAGATCTGTTCCAGCGCCGCGAGTTCCCTCCGCGCGACCTCGCCGCCGGAGTCGGATTGCGCGAGCAGCAAGGCTTTGCAGTCCGAGCTGGTGCCGAGGTCGGTCTTGAGATAGGCCTCGGCGGCCTTGATGGACGTCGCGTCCATGATCTCCAGCAGTGACGGCACCAGTCCCTCGCGCACGACTCGCGCGACGGCCTCCCCGGCGGCCTCAGTGCTGTTGAAGGCCGCGACGAGCGTGGAAGGCAGTTGCGGCAACGGTTTCAGCGCGACTGTCGCCTGTGTGATCACCCCGAGCGTGCCCTCGCTGCCGACGAAGAGCCGCGCGAGGTCGTAGCCCGCGACGCCCTTCACCGTGCGACGCCCGGTCTTCAGCAGCGACCCGTCGGCGAGCACGACTTCCAAGCCCAGTACGGAATCCGTGGTGACGCCGTACTTCACGCAGCACAGGCCACCGGCGTTGGTGGACAGGTTGCCGCCGATGGTGCACCAGTCATAGCTGGAGGGGTCCGGCGGATAGAACAGGCCGTGTTTCTCCACCGCGGTACGGAAATCGAGGTTCACCACGCCGGGCTGCACGACGGCGAGCCGGTTGCCCTCGTCGATCTCGACGACCTGGTCGAGTTTGGTCAGCACCAGCACGACACAGCCGTCGATCGCGTTCGCGGCGCCGGACAGACCACTGCCGGCGCCGCGGGGCACGATCGGCACCTCGAACTCCGCGCAGGCCCTGACCACGGCCTGCACCCCCGCCGTGTCGGCGGGCAGCACCACCGCGAGGGGCCTGCCCGACTCGGCGAGCGGCATCATGTCGCGCGAGTACGCGGCCGTGACGTCGTAGTCGGTGAGTACCGCGGCTTCGCCGAGATGCTCGCGGAGCCGGATGACCAAGGCGTCGTTGCTCATACCCTTATCGTAGGCTCATCAGATCCGCACTGCGGAATCTTTCTTCCGATTGAGCAGAATGTACGCTTGAACACCCGTATAGAGGAGCACAGCGACGCCTGCCCATGCGGTGACGTGCATCCCCTGGGTGAAGGCTTCACGCGCCGACGTCAGCAACGCCTGCCCCTGCGCGGGGTCTAGCTGCTGCGCGGTGGCGACGGCGCCACCGAGCGTGTCCCGCGCGGCCTCGGGCGTGCCCTCCGGCAGGCCGGAGCGGTAGACCGCGGTCGCGACACTACCCAGGATCGCGGTGCCCAGCGCGCCGCCCAGCTCGAAGCCGGTCTCGGAAATCGCCGACGCGGCCCCGGCCCGTTCGGCAGGCGCGGCCGAGATGACCAGGTCGTTCGTCAGCGTCTCCGACAGGGCGACACCGCCCCCGAGCAGCGTGAACGACACCACGACGTACGCGAGCCCGCCGCCGGACGAGACCTGCGTCAACGCCAGGAACCCGACAGCGGCGACCAGGAGACCGACACTGACCAGCACGGACACCCGGATCCGCTTCGCGAGCCAAGCCGCGAGAAGCGCGCCGGTGATCCCGGCGACCGTCGCCGGGAGCATCCACAGTGCGGCGACGACCGGGGTCAGCCCGAGCACCAGCTGCAGGTACTGCGGTACCAGGAACAACAGGCCGACCATGGCGAACACGCCGAGCATGTTCGTCACGACGGACCCGCTGAAGGCCCGGTTCGAGAACAGCTTCAGGTCGAGCATCGGCTCGTCGAGGCGGTTCTGCCTGCGGACGAACAGCACACCGAGCGCGAGACCGATCAGGATGCTGATCGCGGCCTTGAGGGTGAAGCCGTGTTCGGCGACCAGCTTGATGCCGTAGACCACCGGCAGCATCGCGGCCAGGGACAGCAGCGCCGACAACGGGTCGAAGCGGCCCGGCTTCGGGTCACGCGCCTCCGGCAGCACGAACGGTCCGACGACCAGCAGCACCAGCATCACCGGGACGTTGATGAGGAACACCGAACCCCACCAGAAGTGCTCCAACAGCCAGCCGCCGAGCACCGGTCCGAGCGCCATGCCGCCGGAGAACCCGGCGCTCCACACCGCGATCGCGGTCCGGCGCTGTTTGGGGTCGAGGAAGATGCTGCGGATCAGCGACAGCGTCGACGGCATCAGCGTCGCGCCACCGATCCCGAGCAGCGCCCTGGCGATGATCAGCATGAACGCGCTGGTCGAGAAGGCCGCGAGCACCGACGCGGCGCCGAACGCCGCGGCACCCATGAGCAGCAGCTTGCGGCGCCCGATGCGGTCGCCGAGCGTGCCCATCAGGACCAGCAGGCCCGCCAGCATGAACGAGTAGATGTCGACGATCCACAACTGCTCCGCACCGGTCGGCGCCAGATCCTCGGACAGGAACGGCAGCGCGAACCCGAGCACCGTCATGTCCACGCTGATCAGCAGCACCGGAAGCACCAGTACCGCCAACGCCCACCACTGCTTGCGCCCCGCCATGGCGCACTCTCCTCAAATAGGTAAACCGTCTGGACGGTACAGTTACCGCCTGGTTCGAAGGTAAACCGTCCGGACGGTATAGTCAACTGATATGGCGAAGCCCACGGCGAAGGAACGCATCCTCGACTCGTACGAAGAGATCCTCATCGAGCAGGGCCCCGGCGGCATCACCTTGGAAGCCGTCGCCGCGCACGCCGGAGTGTCGAAGGGTGGCTTGCTCTACCACTTCGGCTCGAAGGACGCCCTGGTCGACGGCATGATGGAGCGCCTGGCCCGGCTCTCGGACGAGGACCTCGAGCGGGCACGAAACGCACCCGAAGGTGTCGTCTCGTGGTACCTGCGCACCGCGATCACCGACGTCACCCAGCGCAAGCCGCTGCACCGCACGACCATGGCGACGATCCGGATCATGCTCAACGAGCCGCGGGTCTCCGAGGTCGTGCAGGTCTACAACCAGCGGGTCCACGACCTGATCAGCGAGCACGTCGACGACCCGCTGACCGCCGAGCTGGTCATCCTGGTCGGCGACGGCCTCTACCTGCGGGCCGCACTCGGCCGGGACGACCCGAGCCCCCTCCTCGACCGGATCGACGAGATCAAGGCCCGCATCCAGCGCTGATCCCCTCGCGTTTAGTCCTCTAGTTGCGGTCCTTGCACGCGCAAGGACCGCAACTAGAGGACTAAACGCGGTCGAGGCCGTAGACGCGCTCGATCGGGATGGTCAGCAGGACCCGCTGGTCGGCGACCATGGCGTCCCGGAACTCGTCCCAGTCCGGATGCTCGCCGCGAGCCCGCCGGTAGTGATCCACCAGCGCGTCGACGGTCGCGTCGTCGCGCGAAGCGGCGGTCGGCGTGAGCACGGCAGGACCCTCGACGACGACGTAGCTGCCGCCACTCTCGGTCGCGACGTGGAACGTCGCCCGCGGGTCGCGCTGAAGGTTCCTGGTCTTGGCGCGCGGCGCGGTGATCGAGATCAGGATCGCGCCGGCGTCCGCGTCGTAGAGGTAATTGACGGTCGAGAGCTGCGGCCTGCCGTCCCGCTTGATGGTGGCGAGAGTGCCGAGGTTGTGGCCGGCGAGGATCGCGAGAAGCGCGGAGTCGGTCATGACTTCATCAAAGCGCGACCGGCCCGGCTTGTTCCCTTGGCGACAAAACCCCTGCTCAGCGCTCCAAGACGGGCGAACCGGACAAATATGCACGAATAAATGTGCTTGCATGCGGCAACTAAAGTGTTGTCCGACACACCAGGTCGTTTTCTCCTTGCGAAGCACCCTTGAGAGGAACATCCTTGCTCTAGGCAACTAGTTGCAGTGACCAAGCAACCGGCGAGAGAGACCACCATGACACCCACGACACCCGGCACCAGGTCGAAGTCCGACCTCGATCTGGCCGACACCCTCGGGCACGAGCTCGTGCGGCTCGTCCGCCTGGTCAACCGGGCCAAGTCCCAGGTGTCCAAGCAGGGGCCGGACGGCATCGAGCGGGCCGCGTACGCGATCCTCTTCTGCCTCATCCACGGCGGGCCCCAGCGGACCAGCAAACTCGCCGAGTTCCTGCACTCCGAGATCTCGACCATCAGCAGGCAGTCGAGCTCGCTCGTCCAGCACGGGCTGGTCGAGCGCCTGGCCGACCCCGAAGACGGCCGCGCCTGCCTGCTCGCACCGACCGCCGAGGGGCTTCGGGTGTTCGAGGAGAACCGCAAGCAACGGAATCAGTGGCTCGCCGAGGTCCTCGGCGACTGGTCCGACGCGGACCGGGAAACCCTCAACTCGCTGTTCCACCGGCTGAACGACGACATCGAAAAAACATCTCCACAGTTCGCCGACCCCGCGTCGGCGTCGAAGGCCAAGGGGGCCTGAACAATGAGTTCCGCAGTAGAAAGTCCGCCATCGGTCCACGAAGAGGGGCCCCGGCTCAGTCACCGTCAGATCGTCACGATCCTGATCGGCCTGATGTCGGGCATGTTCCTGGCGGCGCTCGACCAGACGATCGTGGGCACCTCGATCGTCCGCATCGCGAATGACCTCAACGGGTTCGACCTGCAGGCCTGGATCACCACGGCCTACCTGATCACCTCGACGATCGTCACCCCGATCTACGGCAAGCTGTCCGACATCTACGGGCGCAAGCCGTTCTACATCGCGGCGATCTCGATCTTCCTGATCGGTTCGATCGCCTCGGCGTTCGCGACGTCGATGTACGAGCTGGCCGCGTTCCGCGCGATCCAGGGCCTCGGCGCCGGTGGTCTGATGTCGCTGGCGATGACGATCATGGGCGACATCGTGCCACCGCGGGAACGCGCCCGATACCAGGGCTACTTCCTCGCCGTGTTCGGTATCTCCACCGTGCTCGGCCCGGTGCTCGGCGGGTTCTTCGCCGACTTCGACAAGCTCGGCAGCGTCTTCGGCTACGACATCGCCGGCTGGCGCTGGGTCTTCCTGATCAACGTGCCGATCGCGATCGTCGCGCTGTTCGTCGTCGCCAAGGTGCTCAACGTGCCGCACCAGCGCCACGACCACAAGATCGACTGGTGGGGCGGGCTCGCGCTCGTCGTCGCCGTGGTGCCGTTCCTGATCGTCGCCGAGCAGGGCAACAAGTGGGGCTGGGGCTCGCAGAACGCGATCATCTGCTACGTCATCGGCGCCATCGGCGTGGTCGCCTTCATCTTCATCGAGAAGCTGATGAAGGACGCCGCGCTGATCCCGCTGCGGCTGTTCAAGAACTCGACCTTCACGGTCGCGATCATCGGCGGCGTCATCGTCGGTGTGGCGATGTTCGGCGCGATCATGATGATCCCGCAGTACATGCAGGTGGTTCAGGAGTTCTCGCCGACCGAATCGGGTCTGCTGATGATCCCGCTGATGGCGGGCATCATGAGCGGTTCGATCATCTCGGGCCAGATCACCAGCAAGACCGGCCGCTACAAGGTGTTCCCGGTGGTCGGCACGCTGCTGATCGCGGCGGGCGCGTTCTTCTTCGCGCAGGTCGAGTACAACAGCGCGCTGTGGCACCCGCTGGTCGCGGCCGCGATCATCGGTCTCGGCCTCGGTGCCTGCATGCAGACGCTGATCATCGCGGTGCAGAACGCGGGCCCGCGCAGCGACATGGGCGTCTCGACCGCTTCGGCGACGTTCTTCCGGCAGATCGGTGGTACCGCGGGTGTCGCGGTGTTCCTGACGATCCTGTTCAACGTCCTGCCGGGCAACATCACCAAGGCGTTCGGCGGCAACGCGCCGACCGGGGAAGGCGCCGCGGCGCTGGGCGACATCCAGTCGAACACGAGCGGTATCGCGAGCCTGCCCGAGGCCATCAAGACCCCGGTGCTGATCGGCTTCACCGAGTCGATCACCACGGTGTTCTACGTGGCGGGCGCGGTCGCGCTGCTGGCGACGCTGGTGCTGATGTTCATGAAGGAGATCCCGCTGCTCGGCGGCTCGGCTCCTTCGGCGGCATCGGCTCTCGAAGGCGGCGAAGCTCTTCTCGAAGAAGAGGAGCCCGCGCCTGTCGAGACGGCCTCCGAGAAGACGGTCGTCACGGCTCCGGTGACTCCCGAACCCGGCAAGCACGCGATGACCAACGGGAACGGGAACGGCGTCTACCGGGCGGGATCCGCGCAGATCAGCGGGCACGTCCGCCGGGACGACGCGACGAACGTCGCGGGGGCGGCGCTGACCCTGATCGACCACAACGGCAATCAGGTGGCCAGGACCCACACGAACGAGAACGGCGTCTACTCCTTCGCCGGGATCGTGGGCGGGCGGTACACGATCGTCGCCAGCGGTCGCTGGTTCCGGCCGGTCGCGGCGACGCTGACCGCCACCGGCGCCGGCGTGCTGCGTCACGACGTCGAACTGGTCAGCACGATCCTGCTGAGCGGGGTCGCCCGCACCGACGGGGAACGGATCGTGCCGGACGCGCGGATCACCGTGCTCGACTCCTCGGGCGGCGTCGCCGCCGTGGCGAGGACCGACGCGGAGGGCAACTACACGATCAGCGACCTGCCCGCCGGGACGTACACGGTGATCGCCAGCGGCTACCCGCCCGCCACCAGCCGGGTGGAGCTGCTGGGCGGTGACCAGGCCGAACACGACGTCCGGCTGAGCTACGACCAGGCGCTCGACGAGCTCGTCGAGCACTAGGCGCGAGTGAAATGAACGGGACTTTCATTGCAGATTTTGCAATGAAAGTCCCGTTCATTGCGTCCGTGGGGCGCGTGACCGGAACTTTCGGACACCCCGATTCCACGGTTCGGCCGCATGCGGTTCGCCGAGTACACGTAGGCTCGCGGCGTGAGTGAGGTGTACACCGAGGCCGCGGGCATCGGCGTGAGCTGGCTCGACACCGCCGGGCCGGTGCTCGTCTGGGTGATCGTGCTGAGCTTCATCTTCGTGGAGTGCGCGCTGATCATCGGGCTGTTCCTGCCCGGCGACTCCCTGCTGTTCGCGGCCGGGGTCGTCCTCGCGCAGCACGGCTCCGACCTGAACGCGTGGCTGCTCTCGGCGGCCGCGCTGCTCGTCGCGATCCTCGGCAACCAGGTGGGCTACTACATCGGCCGGACGACGGGCACGAAACTGATCGCCCGGCGCGGAGGCAAGGTGCTGAACCGGCACAATCTCGAACGCGCCAGGAACTTCCTCGATCGCAGGGGTTTCTTCGCCATCGTCGCCGCGCGCTGGATCCCGTGGATCCGCACGCTGGCGCCGCTCATCGCCGGGACCGCGCGGATGGATCCGCGCCGCTTCGCCCTCGCGACGGCGCTCGGCGGGCTGCTCTGGGTCCCGACGCTGGTCCTGCTCGGCTACTACGGTGCCGGCCTGCTGGACGAACTCCCGTGGGTGAAGACGGCCGCCCTGTGGATCAGCGTCGCGTTCTTCGTGGTGGGCACGGCCTACGGCGTGATCCGCTACCGCCAGGAGATGCGGCGCCCCGCCGACGAGGTCGAGGACCCCGCGATCACTTAGGCATCCGCCCAGATCTCCAGCTGGATGCCATCGGGGTCACGGAACACGATGACCGACGAGCCTGCCAGGGTTCGCGATCCCTTCGACGGCGTGTAGACGACGCCGTACTCCGAGAGCCGCGCTTCCCACTCGGCCAGTTCCGACCGCGACGAGACCTTGAACGCCACGTGGTCCAGACCGGTCCGCCGTTCGTCGAACCGCGGCCGCTCGGTGTCCTGATGTTCGACGAGCACCACCGCGAAACCCTCGCTCGGCGAGCGCAACACGACCTTCCGCAGACCCGTTTCGGGGTCTTCGCGACGCGTGAACTCCTCGAGTTCGAGCACGCGGGCGTACCAGGGCACGCTCCGGTCCACGTCGGTCACGGTGAGTGCCAGGTGGTGCACAGACATGAGCTTGGACATCGGGGATGACCGTCCTGATCAAGAGCTTGGGGGCGCAACCAGGGTGACACAGGCGCCTGGGGCCACGAGGTGATCCGCCGACTTCCCACATGAATCGTGATATCTGCCGGGAAACCGTGTTAAAAAGTGGCTGAACCGCACGCGGACCCGATATCCGCTCGTAACCGGTCCGTGGCCCCGGGGGTCAACGCCCTCCGCCGACGGTCAGCACCGTTCCGGTGGTGTACGACGCGGCCGGGGAAAGCAGCCACAGCACGGCTTCCGCGACTTCGCCGGGTTCGCCCGCTCGCCCCATCGGAATGGTCGGGGCGATCCGGTCCATCCGATCGGGCAGCCCGGCCGCCGCGTGCAGGCCGGTGTGGATCATCCCCGGTGCGACGGCGTTGATCCGGACGGACTCCCGCGCGACTTCTTGCGCCACGCCGTAGGTCATCGTTTCGACCGCCGCCTTGGTCCCCGCGTAATGGACCCACTCCCCGGGCGAGCCGGTCCGCGCGGCGGTGGAGGACACCGTCACGATCGCGCCGCCCGCGCCGCCGTACCGGGTGGACATCCGACGGATGCCCTCGCGGACGCACAGGAAGACGCCCGTGATGTTGACATCCACCACGCGACGGACGACGTCGACGTCATATTCGTCGAAGCGGCCGGGGGTGTTGCCGGTGATGGCCGCGTTCGCGACCACCCCGGCGAGGGGACCGAGTCCGGCGGCCGCGTCGAACAGGGCCAGCACGTCGTCTTCGGACGCGACGTCCCCGCGCTGGGCGATCGCCTGGACGCCGTGCTTCCGGGCACGCGAAGCGACGTCCTCGGCCGCTTCGGCGTCACCCGCGTAGTTGACGACGACGTCGTACCCGCGCGCGGCGGCCAGTTCACAGACCGCCGCGCCGATGCCCTTGCTGCCGCCGGTGACGATGAGAACACCACTCATATGGCGAAGTTGACCAGCGGAAGATTTTCGAGGACCAGGTCGGCCCGGCCGCTGGTGGACGCGATCAAATCGGCGTTGCGCTGGTCGGAACCGAGTGCGCGGCGGCGCGCGTCGACCAGCGAACGGCCGTAGCGGCGGTGGCGCGAAACGAGCCGCTCGATGCGCTCGGGTTCGTCCGGTGCGAGGAACCAGGACTCGGCGAGGATCGGCTTCACGCCGCTCCACGGGTCGTCCTGCATGAGCAGGTAGTTCCCCTCGGTGATGACCAGCGGGACGTCCGGCGTGACCGCGACGGCACCGGCGATCGGCTCCTCGACCTCGCGGCGGAACTCGGGCGCGTAGACCGTCTCGCGGCCTTCGGCGAGCCTTCGCAGCAGGTGCACGTACCCGGCGGCGTCGAAGGTGTCCGGCGCGCCCTTGCGCTCCGCGCGGCCGAGGCGCTGCAGTTCCACCTGCGCCAGGTGGAAACCGTCCATCCCGACCACGGCCGCCCTCGTGCCCAGCGCCTTCGCCAGGCCCCAGGCCAGGGTCGTCTTGCCGGACGCGGGGGCACCGACGATCCCGAGCACGCTGCGCTGCCCCGGCTTCGCCAGCGTCTGAGCCCTGCTCAACAGGTCCTCGAACACCGGAGGCATGGCTGTCATGGCAGTCCTTTCTTCGCGACCGCGGCCGTCCACGACCTCGGTCCTTCATGCCGCACCCGTTCGGCGGCCACCTCGTTGGCGAACTCGATCCAGCCGGGGACATCCCCTGTGTCCCTGGCGACCGCGTACGCGAAAGCGCCGTGCCAGACGTCGCCCGCCCCTAGCGTGTCACGCGCCCGGGTGACGGGGACGGGGATCTCACCGGAGCCGTCCGCCGTCGACCAGCGCACCGGATCGGGGCCCGCGGTCGTGATCACCACCGGCACTCCGTGCGCTCGCGGATCGTCCCCGCGGTAGAGCGAGGAGCACGCGGCGATGTCGACCAGCGGCAGGAGTTCGGCGAAGACCGGCTTCCAGCTCCCGGCGTCGAGCACCACCGGCACGCCGCGCTCCCGCGCCCAGCGCGCGACCTCCAGGGCGACCTCCGGATGGTGCCCGTCGAGGAGCACGCACCCGGGCAATTCGTCCTCTGGTTGCGGTAGTTGCGCGTGCAAGGACCGCAACGAGAGGACGAATTGCGCCGGGGTGGGGTGTCCAGAGGCGTGGGCGTTGCGCGAGACGACGGTGCGTTCCCCGTCGGAGTCACGGACGACGATGGCGCTGATCGCGGGCGGATCGGGCAGTGCTGGATCGAGGTCGACGAGGTCGACGCCGTGCGCCTCGAGGTCGGTGCGGGCCAGTGCCGCCAGCGGGTGCGCACCGGCGACCGTCAAGAGCGTCGCCCCGGCGCCGAGCGCGGCCACGGTCACCGCCGCGTTCGTCGCCGGCCCCCCGGCTGCGACGTCCACGGACAGCGAACGCACCTTCTCGCCCGGCGCCGGGAATTCGGCGACGCGCTGAACCTGGTCGACGGTGCACAAGCCCGCCAGCAGCACCCGCCGCACTACAGGCCCGTGTGCACGGCTGCGGCTACCTCTTCGACTTCGCCGTTCTCGCCGAGCTTCAGCGCACCCGTGAGCAGGCCGACGACCTGGTTCATCGTGTGCGTCTTCGGCGAGACGACCGCGACGCGCTTGCCGAGGCGGTGCACGTGGATGCGGTCGGCGATGTCGAACACGTGCGGCATGTTGTGGCTGATCAGCACCACCGGCAGGCCGCGTTCACGGATCCGGTTGATCAGGTCGAGCACCTTGCCGGATTCGGCGACGCCGAGCGCGGCGGTGGGCTCGTCCATGATCACCGCCTTGGTGCCGAACGCGGCCGCCCGCGCGACCGCGACACCCTGGCGCTGCCCGCCCGACAGCGTCTCCACCGGCTGCGTGATGGACTTGATGTTGATGCCGAGTTCGTCCAGGATCCGCTGGGCGTCGGCCCGCATGGTCGCGGTGTCCAGCTTCCTGAACAGCTGTCCGAACAGATCCTTGCGCCGCTTTTCCCGGCCCAGGAACATGTTCGACGCGATGTCGAGCGCCGGGGCGACGGCGAGATCCTGGTACACCGTCTCGATCCCGTAGTGGCGAGCGTCCAAAGGGGACTTGAAGTGCACGGTCCGACCGTCCACTTTGATCTCACCGGCGTCCGGGATCACCGCGCCCGAAAGGGCTTTGATGAGGCTCGACTTCCCGGCGCCGTTGTCGCCGACGACGGCGAGCACCTCACCGGGGAACAGTTCGAAGTCGGCGCCGTCGATGGCGGTGACCCGGCCATAGCGTTTGACGAGTCCCTGGGCGGACAACGTGGGAGTGGGGCTCATGACTGCTGCCTCCTCGCGAAACGGTCGACGCAGACGGCGCCGATGAGCAGGGCACCGGTCGCGACGTCCTGGTAGAGCGCGTCCACCCCGAGCTGGGTCAGCCCGGACCGCAGGACCGCGACGACCAGCGCGCCCATCATCGTGCCGAGAACCGAACCCCGGCCGCCGAACAGGCTCGCGCCGCCGAGCACCACCGCGGTGATCGAGTCGAGGTTGCCGAGCTGGAAGGCGTTCGGGTCGGCGTTCGGCACCCGGCCGAGCGCCTGCCAGGCCGCGATCCCGACGATCACCCCGGCGACGATGTACACCGAAAGGATCGTCCGGTTGACCTTGATCCCGGACAGCCGCGCGGATTCCGGCGCGTTGCCGACCGCGTAGACGTGCTTGCCCCACGGCGTCCGCGTGAGCGCGTACCAAAGTGCCAGGTACATCAGCAAAGCCAGCGTCATGCCGTAGGTGATCGGGATGCCGCCGAACAGGTAGCGGCGGGTGCCGAGCCATTTGAGCAGCGAGTCGGCGACCGGGACGGCCTGGCCGCTCGCGAACAGTTTCGCGGCCGCGGTGAGCACCGTCAGCAGGCCGAGCGTGACGATGAACGGCGGCAGTTTGATCCGGGTGACCAGCGAACCGGTGACCATCCCGATCACCACCGTCGCCACGATTCCCAGCAGCAGCGCCCAAATCCCGGAAACGCCGCCGACGACGAGTTTCGCCATGATCAGCGTCGCGAGCACCATCGCGGCCGCGTTGGCCAGGTCGATGCCCGCGGTCAGGATGATCAGCGTCTGCCCGAGGGCGAGCGTGCCGACCACCAGGGACTGTTGCACCACAAGGGAAAGGTTGTCGAGATCGAGGAAGGTGTCCGTCGACAGGGAGAACACCACGATCGCGACGAGCAGGGCCAGCGCGGGCCCGACCGCCGGTGCGCGCAGGAAGAACTCACCGATGGTCGGCCGCTCGTTGCCCTTGAGGGTCGCTGTTGCCATCACTTCGTCCCCCAGCAGTTCTCGAGGCCCCACTTGGTGTCCTGGCTTTCCACGCCGGGGATCGGCTTGTCCGTGATCACCGCGGATCCGGTGTTGACGAACCCGCTCGGCTTCTTGCCGGTCTTGGCGTACTCGACGGCGGCGAGGACGCCCTGCTCCGCCATCTTCTTGGGGAACTGCATGACCGTGGCGGCGTACTGGCCGTCGCGGACGTTCTTGACACCTTCACAACCACCGTCGATCGAGCCCATCACGATCTGGTTCACCAGGCCGCGGGCCTGGAGCGCGGCGTAGGTGCCGCGGCCCATCGGCTCGTTCATCGTGTAGACGGCGTTGATGTCGGTGGTGCGCTGCAGCAGGTTCTCCACGCCCTGCTGAGCCAGGCTCTGGTCGCCGTTCGCGGGCGTCTTGCCCTTCATCTCCGGCGACGCGTCGGTCAGGCCGATGCCCTTGAGGAACCCGGTGTGCCGCTGGGTGTCCACTGTGGATCCGGCGGTGCCGTCCACCATGAACAGCTTCGGCGGCTTGCCTGTCAGCACGGCTTTGACGTACGCGCCTTGCTGACGTCCGGCCTCGAAGTTGTCCGTGGCGAAGGTGGCGTCGACGGCGGTGTCGGGTTCGGTCGCGGTGTCGAGCGCGATGACCAGCACCCCGGCCTTGCGGGCGCGGTCGATGGCGTCGAGGACGCCGGTCGAGGAACTCGGCGTGATCAGGATGGTGTTCGCGCCCTGCTGCATGAGGTTCTCGATGGCCCGGACCTGGCCGTCGTTGTCACCGTCGAACTGGCCGGCGAGCGCGTTGAACTCGGCGCCGTTCGCTTCGGCGGCCGCCTTGGCCGCCGCTCTCAGCTCGACGAAGTAGGGATTGGTGTCGGTCTTGGTGACCAGGCCGACCTTGGCCTTGCCACCACCGCCTGCGTTCGATCCGCCACCCCAGTGGCGTTCGACCGTGCACCCGGCCGAGGTCACCGCGAGTGCGGCGGCCATGGCGAGCACAGTGAGACTGCGCTGTCTCATGAGAGATGCCCTCCGATTCAAGGCTATCGGCGATGGACCGGAAGGTAGACAGG
Source organism: Amycolatopsis sp. NPDC031561 (assembly GCF_055580625.1). Taxonomy (NCBI): domain Bacteria; kingdom Bacillati; phylum Actinomycetota; class Actinomycetes; order Pseudonocardiales; family Pseudonocardiaceae; genus Amycolatopsis; species Amycolatopsis sp. NPDC031561. The sequence continues at coordinate 58,986 of NZ_JBVILA010000005.1, forward strand.
GTTATGCTCACTCGCAAGCGTTTGCGCAAACGCTTGCCAGCGACTTTGATCGAGGATTGGTAATGCCGCCGTCACGCTCCTCCCGCCCCACCCAACGCGATATCGCCGAGCTGGCGGGAGTCTCGATCACGACGGTCTCACACGTGGTCAACGGGACGAGAGCGGTGGCCGAGGAGACCAAGGCCGCGGTCCTGCGCGCGATCGAGCAGACCGGCTACACCGGTGACGCCATCGCCCGTTCCCTGGTCACCGGCGGCACGCGGTCGATCGGCGTCGCGATCTCCCTGCTGGCGAACCCGTACTTCGCCCTGCTGATCCAGGCGATCGAGCGCGAAGCCGCGTCAGCCGGCTACACGGTCTTGCTGGCGGACACGCACGACACCGTCGACACCGAGCGTGAAACCGTGCGAACCCTGCGCTCACGCCGGGTCGACGGACTGCTGATCACGCCGTCGCCCGGCGACGGTTCGGTGATCGGCGAGCTCGTCTCGCTGGACGTTCCGACGGTGCTCATCGACCGGCTCTCCACCCGCACCGACGTCGACCAGGTCGGCGCGGAGAACATCCAGTCGACGTCCGCGCTGACGGCGCATCTGGCGTCGCTCGGGCATCAGCGGATCGGCATGATCAGCGGCACGGCGGGGTTGAGCACCAGCGAGGAACGCATCCTCGGCTACCGGCTGGGGCTCGGCCGGTCGGGTTTGACCTGGTCGGAGGACCTGGTCGCGTGCGGACAGTCGTCGCGTGCGGGCGGCGCGCTGGCGCTGAGCACGCTGCTCGCGCTGCCGGAACCGCCGACGGCGCTGGTGGTCGGCAACGACAGCATGATGGTCGGGGTGCTGCACGAGCTGCGCAAACGCGGGCTGCGCGCCGGGATCGACCTGCCGGTGGTGGTCTACGACGACGTCGAGTGGGCCGATCTGGTCGATCCGCCGCTGACCACGATGGCGCAGCCGATCGAGGAGATCGGCACACAGGCGGTGCGCCTGTTGCTGGCCAGGATCAACGATCCGGCACGCAAGGCCCAGACGCTTCGGATTCCGCCTACTCTCCGCCATCGGGCGTCCTGCGGATGCGCGCATGTTCACTCACATTGATGATTGTTGGCCGACTTTCCGGTCTCGCCGCCGAGCGGGGGTCCGTCAGCCGTTACCTTCATTCAAGCTCGGATGAAGGCGTGGACCGATGACCGCATTGTCGCCGGCGTTACCCCTGTGGGAGGACACCCCTGTCACCCACCGGTTCGGGGTGGCCATGGCGATGCACGCGAACCCCTATTCGGGTGAGCTCATCCGCGCCATCCGCCGCGCCGGACGACGTCACGGCTGCGAAATCACCCTCGCCGACACCGGGGACAGCGTCGCCGAAGAGGCCGCGGTCATCCGCGCGCTGCGGGCGGACCGCGTCGACGGTGTCCTGCTCGTCCCGGCGGCCGGTGACGAAGCGGTGATCAACGGACTGGTCCGGATGGGTGTGCCGACCGTGCTCGTCGACCGGATGGCCGGACGCAACGACGTCGACCAGGTCGGTTCCGAGAACATCCAGGCCGTGTGCGCGCTCGTGCGGCACCTCGCCGGGCTGCGGCACCGCAAGATCGGCTTCATCTCGGGCGAAGAGGACATGGCCACCTTCGAGGAGCGGGCGCTGGGGTACCGGCTCGGCCTCGGCCGCTCCGGCATCCGGTGGACGTCGCAGCTGGTCGCGTGCGGGCAGTCGACCCCGGGTGGAGCGGCCGCCGCGACGGCGAAACTGCTCGACAGCTGGCCGTCGCCGACGGCGCTCGTGGTGGCGAGCGAGGCGATGATGATCGGCGTCCAGTACGAGGCGCACCGGCTCGGCATCCGGATCGGGCGCGACCTGGCGATCGTCGGCTACGGCGACATGGAGTGGGCGGGTCAGGTGACCCCGGCGGTGACCACGATGGCGCAGCCGATCGAGGAGATCGGGCGCAAGGCCGTCGAACTCCTGCTGGCCCGGATCACCGACCCTGAGCGACGACCCGAATCCGTACGGCTCGCACCGCGCTTCATACACCGTCAGTCGTGCGGCTGCTGAATCACAACCCGCTGGTCAGAAGGCCGCCTCCGGGTGATGATGGCGGAATGACCGAGCTGTGGACCGTGCACACCGCCGACCTCGACGCCGCCGTGCTGAAAGCGGCACGCGCCCTGCTCGACGACGCCTTCGACGGTGATTTCAGCGAAGACGACTGGCAGAACGCCCTCGGCGGCATGCATACGCTGATCTGGGAGGGCGGCGAGCTGATCGGGCACGCGTCGCTGGTCCAGCGACGGCTGATGCACGACGGGCGGGCGCTGCGGACGGGGTACGTCGAGGCGGTCGCCGTCCGGTCGGATCACCGGCGGCGCGGTCACGGCGCCGCGATGATGGACGCGCTGGAGCTGGTCCTGCGGAAGGCGTACGACCTCGGGGCGCTTTCGGCGTCCGACGAGGCGCTGGAGTTCTACGCGTCGCGCGGGTGGCTGCTGTGGCGCGGTCCTTCGTCGGCCATGACGCCTTCGGGCGTGGAGGCGACGAAGGAGGACGACGGGTCGATCCACGTGCTGCCGGTGGGGGTCACCATGGATCTGGACGGGGAGATCACCGCGGACTGGCGCTCGGGCGACGTCTGGTGACCCCTGACCGCAAGTAGTCCTCTACTTGCGGCTTACCCCCACTCGCGCTCGGTCACCCCACGTGAGCGCCGCAAGTAGAGGACTACTTGCGTGCGGTCTCGCCTGTGTCTTGAAAGGGGCTTTCAGGACGAAAAATGTCCTGAAAGCCCCTTTCAAGACATCCGGCGCTCCAGGGTGGCGGCGGCTTCGAGGAGCATCCAAGCGCTGATCTGAACGGACAGGTCGCGTTCGGGGGCGTCGGGGGCGAGGGGGAGCGAAGGCGCCGGAGTCGCCCAGTCCGCGCTGAAGAGCGGCCCGTGCGGCGTCTCGGTGGCGCCGGTCCAGCAGGCCTCGGCCGACCGGATGACCAGATCGCGTGCCACCCCGCTCGGCAGCAGCGGCGCGGCGAGGGCCAGGTAGCGCGCAAGGATCCCGGCGAACAGGCCGCCGTCGCCGTCTCCCTGTCCCCGGATCACCCCGTTCGGCGCGACGTGCTCCGCTACCGCGTGGATCACGTGCTCCACTCTGTCCACTTCGGACAGTTCCAGACAGGCGCCGAGGTAAACCCCTTGGCAGTAGGTGAAAATGTGCTTGACCAGTTCGCCGGAGCCGACGCGGAGGCCATCCCACACTAGTCCGGTCTCCGGATCGACGAGCCGCTCGGTCATCCAGTCGGTCAGACCCCGCGCGTGCTGTTCGGCCCCTTCGCGCGCGTGGAAGATCGCGGCCGGGCCGTTCGCGGGCGCGTTCTTGAAATCGTCGCCGACGCGCCACCGGATCCCGCCGCCCGCTTCGTCGGTCCAGCCTTCGCGCAGCCGCGAACTGATCGCCTCCAGCCCGCCGCGGACGTCCAGCCCGAGGTGCCCCACGCGTTGCAGCGCGAGGCCGAGCCAGGCGATGTCGTCGTAATAGTCGTTGATCCACTTGCCGAAGTTGCGCAGTCGCACCGACGCCACGAACCGGTCGATCAGCTTCAGCCTGTCCGGCGAAGGGTCCCGCAGTTGCGCGTCGACGAGGGTGTCCAGCAGATGCGCCTGCCACCAGTAGTTCCAGTGCCAGTGGACACGCTGACCCACCGACGGCGGCCAGCCGCTGCGGCCGAGCACGGTCCCGGGCAGTCCCCATACCCGGCGCAGATGCCGGTCGCGGACCGCGCGTTCGGCGGCCGCGGCCCGGTCGGCGAGTGCGGTCATCGCGCCATCATCCCTTGCCCGCTGACATACCGCTCAGTATGTTAAGGCGATACCCGACCCCGCGAGGTGCTTCATGACCACGGCGCACGTGACCTGCCCGCTCTGCGAAGCCACTTGCGGCCTGGAGGTGACGATCGACGAGAAGAGCCTCGTCACCCGGGTCCAGGGCGACCGCGAGGACGTCTTCTCCCAGGGTTACCTCTGCCCGAAGGGCGCCTCGCTCGGCGCGCTGCACCACGATCCGGACAGGCTCACCGCGCCGCTGGTCAAACGCGACGGCGAGTTCGTCGAGGTCGGCTGGGACGAGGCCTTCGCCGAGATCGACCGGCGGCTCCGGCCGATCATCGAGGAGCACGGCAAGAACGCCGTCGCCGTCTACTCGGGCAATCCGACGGTGCACAACGCGGCACTGGTGCTCTACGGCCGTGTGTTCTTCAAAGCCTTGGGCACCAAGAACTTCTACACCGCGACCACGGTCGACCAGATGCCGAAGCACTTCTCGTCCGGCTACCTCTTCGGCGATCCGCAGACCATTCCCGTCGCCGACCTCGACCGCACTGAGCACCTGCTCATTCTGGGAGCGAACCCGTTGGTGTCCAACGGAAGCCTGATGACCGCGGCCGACACCCGCGGCAGGTTGCGCGGGATCCAGAAGCGGGCCGGCAAGATCGTCGTCCTCGATCCGCGCCGCACCCGGACCGCCCAGCTCGCCGACGAGCACCACGCGATCCGGCCCGGCACCGACGCGTTGTTCCTGTTCGCGCTGGTCAACGTCCTGTTCGCGGAAAATCGCGTCAGTCCCGGTGAGCACGTCAACGGTGTCGACGAGGTTCGCGCGCTCGCCGAGCCGTTCACGCCGGAGGCGGTCGCGCCCGCGACCGGGATCGACGCCGCCGAGATCCGCCGCATCGCCCTCGAGCTCGCCAACGCCGAGCGGGCCGCGGTCTACGGCCGGATGGGGACCACGACCCAGTCGTACGGCACCATCGCGAGCTGGCTGGTCGACGTCGTCAACGCGCTCACCGGCAACCTCGACCGCGAGGGCGGCGTCATGTTCCCGCTGCCCGCCGCGTGGAAGCCGCGACGGTCTTCGCCGTTCACCAGCGGCCGCTGGACAAGCCGGGTGCGCGGCTATCCGGAGGTGCTCGGCGAGTTGCCGGTGGCCACCCTCGCGGACGAGATCGAGACGCCCGGCGAGGGCCGGGTCCGGGCGCTGGTGACCATCAGCGGCAACCCGGCGCTGAGCACGCCCAACTCCGCGCGGCTCACGGAAGCGTTGCGGCAGCTGGACTTCATGGTCTCCCTCGACGTCTATCTCAACGAGACCACCCGGCACGCCGACGTCATCCTGCCCGGGCCGTCACCGCTGGAGCGGCCGCACTACGACGTCGCGCTGTACACGCTCGCCGTGCGCAACGTGGCGAACTGGACGCCTCCGACCCTCGAAACGGACATGCCGCAGGAATGGGTGACCCTGCTGCGGATGGCCGGGATCGCCGCCGGCCAGGGCCCGGACGTCGACGTCGCCGCCTTCGACACGATGGTCGCGGCCGAGACGGCGCGGCGCACCGGCGTCGACCTGTCGCTCGCCGAAGGCCGCACGGGACCGGCGCGGATGATCGACCTGATGCTGCGCGGCGGACCGTACGGGCTGAAACTCGCCGACCTCGAAGCCGCGCCGCACGGCATCGACCTCGGCGCGCTGAAGCCGCGGCTGCCGGAGGTGCTCAGCACCGCGAGCGGGAAGGTCGAGCTGGCCCCGGACGCGATCACGAAGGACGTCCCGCGGCTGCGCGCGGAACTCGGCAAGGCACCCGACGGCGGGCTGCTGCTCATCGGACGGCGGCATCTGAGCTCGAACAACTCGTGGATGCACAACCTGACGCCCCTGGTGCGCGGCGGAAACCGGTGCACCGTCCAAGTTCACCCGGACGACGCGTCCCGGCTCGGGCTGACCGACGGCGGGCTCGCGTCGGTGACGTCGAGGGCGGGGAAGCTCGAAGTGCCGGTCGAGGTCACGGCCGACGTCCGGCCCGGCGTGGTGAGCATGCCGCACGGCTGGGGTCACGACGCCGAAGGCATGCGCACGAAGGTCGCGACGGCGCATGCCGGGGTCAACTCGAACCTCGTCGCCGACGAGACCCTGCTCGACGTCCCGTCCGGGAACGCCGTGCTGAACGGGATCCCGGTCGAGGTCGCCCCGGTCTAGCCCGCGTTTCGTCCTCTAGTTGCGGTCCTTGCACACGCAACTACCGCAACTAGAGGACGAAACGCGGGGGGTTACCAGGCCGTGGCGAGGTCGGCGTGCTGCCGGACCCAGGCGTGCATGACGATCCCGGCGGCGACGCCGGCGTTGATGGAGCGCGTCGTGCCGAACTGCGCGATCGAGACGACCAGCGACGCGGTCTTCTGCGCCTCGGCCGACAGCCCCGGCCCTTCCTGGCCGAACAGGAGGACACACTCGCGCGGCAGTTCCGCGGTCTCGACGGGCTGCGAGCCGGGGGTGTTGTCGACGGCGACCACGGCGAGCCCCTCTTCGGCGGCGAAGGTCAGCAGCCCGGAGACGTCCTCGTGGTGGAGAAGGTGCTGGTAGCGGTCGGTCACCATGGCGCCGCGCCGGTTCCAGCGCCGCCGTCCGACGATGTGCACGGCCGCGGCGGCGAACGCGTTCGCCGTCCGGACCACGGTGCCGATGTTGTGATCGTGCTGGAAGTTCTCGATCGCCACGTGGAACGGGTGCCGCCGGGCGTCCACATCGGACACGATCGCCTCGCGCCGCCAGTAGCGGTACGGGTCGACGACGTTGCGGCGGTCACCGTTGGCCAGCAGTTCGGGGTCGTACCGCTCGTCCGCGGGCCACTCGCCCTCCCACGGTCCGACGCCGACCTCTTCCCGCGCCACCCATTCGGTGGGGCCCGCTTCTTCCGACGAGTTCACCCGGAGATTGTCACTCAGCCCATGCTGACGCGGTGCGCCGGTGCGTCCCCGTCGTGGTGGCGGTGGCGCCAGCGCTGGACCGTGCCGACGTAGGAGACGATCACCGTCACCATCGCGATCAGCACCACGACCGGCAGCATCGAGCGCGGGAACACCGTGTCGTAGAGGTAGTAGGCGTTGAAGCCGCCGGGCAGGTCGCCGAGGCCCTGCTGGTGACGGAAGTAGTTCTCGGCCGCCGTCAGCGGGCACGGCCAGGGGAAGACGTTGACGAGGATCCCCCATGCGGCGAAGAACACATGCACGAAGATCACCTTCGGCCACCGCCACGCGAGAAAACCACCGAATCCGATGAACAGCAGCGCGAAAATGTGCACCGCGACTGTCACGTTCGCCAGGAAACCCGCCACCTCAAGCCCCCTTTCACTCCCCTACCAGCGACGTTACCCCTCTCGTATTGAGAATCGCTCACGAAAAAAGGGGCATCCTCCGTTCGCGAACGGAGGATGCCCCCTTGGGGAAGCTTTAATCAGGACAGACCGAGATCGTCCTTGTTCAGAATGTAACGGTATTCGAGGCCTTCCTTCTCGATGGCCTCGCGCGCTCCGGTGTCCCTGTCGACGACGGTCGCGACGCCGACCACGTTCGCCCCGGCGTCGCGCAGCGCCTTGACGGCGGTGAGCACGCTGCCGCCGGTGGTCGAGGTGTCCTCGACGGCGAGCACCCGCTGCCCCAGCACCTCGACGCCTTCGATCTGGCGCTGCATGCCGTGCGCCTTCGCGCCCTTGCGGACGACGAACGCGTCGAGCACGACACCGTCGGTGGCCGCGGAGTGCAGCATCGCCAGCGCCACCGGGTCCGCGCCGAGGGTCAGGCCGCCGGCGGCGACGTAGTTCCAGTCGTGCGTGAGCTGACGGAGCAGCTTCCCGATGAGCGGGGCGGCCGCGTGATGCAGCGTCGCCCGCCGGAGATCGATGTAGTAGTCGGCTTCCTTGCCGGACGACAAGGTCACCTTTCCGTGCACGACGGCGAGTTCGCCGACCAGTCTCGCCAGTTCGAGTTTCGCCGCTTGATCAACCCCGGGGTACGCCACGGCCGAGAGTCTTACACACGGCTCGCGGCGCACCACCGGGGTGTTTCCCCGGAGTCGGTCCCCGTGTGTTCAGTCACTGCCGGACGTCGCGGCGTCCACGGCCTGGCCACGGGTGGCCACCCAGGCCGGGACCAGGGTCGCCGTCAGCGCGAGCACCGCGGCGAGCCCGATGATGGTCAGGTAGATCAGCGGCGAGCCCATCGGCAGCAGGGAATCGGCCGCCACCAGGCAGAACGGGACGATCGCGCCCGCCGAGACGACGGTGCCGAGCACGATCCCGATCAGCGCGACGAGCCCGCCTTCGAAGCCCGCCATCCGCAGCACCTGCGCCCTGGTCGAACCGGTGAGCCGCTGCAACCCGAACTCACGGCGCCGCCGCACGGTCGCCATCACCAGCGTGTTGGCCACCGAAATCACCGTGTAGGCGATGATCATCCCGACCAGCAGGTAGTTGACCCACGCGCCGACGGCCTGGTCCTTCGAATGCGCCGCGACGAGCGCTTCCCGGTCGCCGACGGACACCGGCAGCCCGGCCGTCACCTCGCGAAGCCGTTCGGTCAGCGCCGCCGGATCGACGTCCGGGGTGGCGCGGACCAGCAGCTGCCCGGCGAGCCCGGCGGTGGTGTGCGGGGCCAGGAGATCGGCCGGGAACAGCAGGCTCTCGAAGCCGGGTCGCTGGCTGAGCACCGCGACGACCTTGACGTCGGCAGGGGTGCCGTCGCCGAGCCTCAGGCTCAGCGTGTCGCCGATGCCGCGGTTGAAGTCCTTCGCGAAGACCTCCGGGAGCGCGACGCTCCTGCCGGTCAGCGCCTTCAGGTCTCCCTGGGTCACCTTGGTGTCGGTCGTCGCGCCCGCACCGGACGCGGTGAGGCCGATCGCCGGGCGTCCGTCGTCGGAGGAGTCGTACGGATCCTCGAGGAACACGCTGCTGGTGACGTACTCGGACGCTCCGGCGACCCCGGGCACGGCCTGGATCCGCTGGACCAGGTCCGGCGACAGCCCGCCCGCGGTCGAACCGATCACGGCGTCGGCGCGGACGTCCTCGGTGAACGCCTGGTTTGCCAGTTCTTGCTGGGTGGTCTGCAGGTAGATGTTCGCGGTCGCGATCCCGACGGCGAGCATGATCGGGGTGACCGCGCCCGCCGCCCGGACGATCCCGGCGCGGGTGTTGAGCACGGCGAGGTGCCCGTCGATCCCGCCGAGCAGGCGCATCGGCCACCGCAGGATCGCAGTCATCACCTTCGCGACGCCGGGGGTGATCATCGCGACGCCGAGCGCCCACAGGATCACCGCGGGCCCGGCGGTGCTGGCCGCGATCGGACCGGTCATCACCGCGACGGTCACGATGGCCAGCGCGGTGCCGCCACCGAAGCAGAGTGCGGCGAGCACGAAACGCGTCGGGGTCAGCCAGCGGCGGGTGACCGCGGCCTCGGCGAGCGCCTCGGTCGGCCGGATCTTCCCGGCGCGGCGGCCCGCCATGAAGGCGGCGATGAACACCGCGAGGATCGCGGCGCCCGCGCCGACGACCGACGGCAGCCAGCCTTGGTAGAACCGCAGAACCCCCGGCACGACACCGTTCTCGACCAGCTGGCCGAACAGCCACTCGCCGAGGATCGGGCCGAGGGCGGCGGCGAGCGCGGTGGCGAGCAGGCCGACGGCCAACGCCTCGCCGAGGACCATCCGGCGAAGCTGGCGCGGCGTCGTGCCGATCGCCCGCATCAGGGCGAGTTCCCGCGAACGCTGCTGGGTGGACAGGCTCAACGTGCTCGCGACGACGAACATCGCGACCATCACCGAGAGCCCGCCGGACACCGCGGCGATGACGATCAGGTTGGAACCGCTCGAATCGGCCTCGGGGAACTCCGCGACGCCGCGGTCGATGCCGCTCAGGACGGTCGCCCCGGCCGCGGCCTTGGCGACGTTCGCCTGCACCTCTTCGAGATCGGCGCCCGGCTTGGTGAAGACGCCGATGACGTCGGCCTTCCCGGGGTGCCCGGAAAGCCGGGCGGCGTCGGTGGCGGAGAAGAACACGGCGGCCTGCGTGATCGGCCGCGGCCCTCCCGCCACCCCGGCGACCCGGAACGATTCGGTCTCGCCGCGCGCGGCGACGTCGACGAGATCGCCGGGCTTCAACCCGGACGCGGACTCGACGACGACCTCGCCCGCGACGGGCGCGGCACCAGTGACCAGCGCGTACGGGGTCAGCGCGGCGGAATCCCAGGCGTGGCCGAGTGCCGGTCGCCCGCTCGCCGCGAGTGGGAAGCTCACTTCGCCGACGACGTCCGCAACGCCGGGCACCGACCGCAACCGGGAGACCAGGCCGTTGTCGAGCCGGACGCGCTCGGGGAGCCGTGCGTCCTCGAACTTGTGCTTGTCGTCGGCGTCGAGGGAAGCCGGGTCTTTCTTGGGCAGAGCGAAGGTCTGACCGCCGGTGACGAGGATCGGGGCGGCCGCGAGCCGCTGGGGTTCCGCGTCGCTGCGGATCCCGGTCTCCATCAGGCCACCGCAGGAGGCGACGATCAACGCGCCGAAGAAGACGGCGATGAAGGTACCGATGAATCCGCCCTTGCGCAGGCGCAGGGTCCGGAAGGCGAGTCGCAGCATCACGCACCCGCCCGCACGGGGCTGCCCCAGGCACCCAGGTGGGTCATGCGCTCGGCGACGACGTCCGCGGTCGGCGCGTGCAGTTCGTCGGCGATCCGGCCGTCGGCGAGGAAGATGACGCGGTCGGCGTAGGAGGCGGCCATCGGGTCGTGGGTCACCATGATCACCGTCTGGCCGGTCGTGCGGACCGAGGCACGCAGCAGTTCGAGGACTTCGGCGGCCGTGCGGGTGTCGAGCGCGCCGGTCGGCTCGTCGGCGAAGACCACCGCGGGCCGGGTGACCAGCGCTCGCGCGATCGCGACGCGTTGTGCCTGCCCGCCGGAAAGCTCACCGGGAAGGTGCTTGCGGCGGCCGGAAAGCCCGACGCGGTTGAGGATCTCTTCGACGACGCGGCGGTCCGGCTTGGCACCGGCGAGTTGCTGCGGGAGCGTGACGTTCTGCTCGACGGTCAGCGCCGGGAGCAGGTTGAAGGCCTGGAAGATGAAGCCGACCCGGTCGCGGCGCAGCTTCGTCAGCTTCGTCTCGCTCATTCCGGCCAGCTCCTGCCCGTCGAGCACGACGGACCCCGACGTCGGCCTGTCCAGCCCGGCCGCGCAGTGCAGGAAAGTGCTCTTGCCCGAACCCGAAGGTCCCATCACCGCGGTGAAGCCGCCGCGCGGGAACGCCAGCGTCACCCCGTCCAGAGCGATGACGCCCTTGCCGTATTCCTTGCGGACGCCGTCGAGCCGGACCGCGTCACCGTTCCACCCAGTGTTCATGGTGAAAACCCTAGAAATCCCAGGTCGGAAGCACCCTGGGGCAAGCGTGCGTCTCGTTGGTAGGGCGCGCCCTACCTCACCTCGCCGGTCTTGGCGTCCACGATGACCTCATGCTCGGTCCCCGTGCCGTCGCGAAGCCCGACCTCCCAGACAACGGTGCCGTCGGCGGCGCGATCGATCTCCATCTCGTCCAGCTCACCGGGCTGACGCTGCTGCGCGGACCGCAGCGCCTTGACCGCGTCGACACTCGCTTGTTCGGCCTTCGCCAAGTCGTCGCTCGGTTTGGCCGTTTGCTGCTTGCCGAGGATCCGAGCACCGTCGCGGCTCACGCGCACCTTGTGTTCCTGCCCGCTCGACGCGACCTTGATCTCCCAGCCGTCGTTGGCGTGTTCCACGTCGAAGACTTTCCCGTCGGGCACGGCGCCCGCCGCCGCTTCGATCGCCTTCACCGGCTGCGCGCTCTCTCCGCCCGGCGCCGGTGCCGGCGGGCCCGCCGGCGGCTCGGTGGAACAGGCGGCCAAGGCCAGCGTCAGCACTCCGGCCGCGACAAGACGTGATGACCTCATGATCGGAGAGATACCCGCCCGGCACGGGCTCGAACCGCCGTGCGGCGAGGTGCCGGTCTCACACACCCCTCAGGTGCGGCCCTTGCCGCCGAACCCGCCGCCGAGCTTCCGCAGCACCGCCCTCGGCAGCAGCCCGCCGACCGCGACGAGCGCCTTGTACTGCAGGCTCGGCACCGAGATCACCTTGCCGCGGCGCAGATCCGCGAGCGCCTCGTCCACGACCTGGTCGACGCCGAGCCAGAACGCCTTGGGGCCCGGCCGGTCCAGCCCGGCCCGCTCGTGGAACTCCGTGGTGGTGAACCCGGGGCAGAGCGCCATCATGCGGATGCTCTTCGGGAGCGAGGCCGCGATGCCCTCGGTGAACGAAGTGACCCAGTTCTTGCTGGCCGTGTACGTCGAACCGCGGCCGCTGAAGAAGCCGGCGACCGAGCTGACGTTGATGATCGCGCCTTCGCCGCGTTCGATCATCCCCGGCAGCGCGGCGCGGGTGAGCCGCAGGACCGCGGTGACGTTGACGTCGAGCTGACGCTGCAGCGCGTCCGGTGGGATGGTCCAGAAGTCTCCGTTGAGGCCGAAGCCCGCGTTGTTCACCAGGAGATCCACGGGCTCGTCCGCCAGGCGGGCCTCGACCAGCCCACGTCCGTCCACTTCGGACAGATCGGCGGGCAGCACGACGACGTCGACGCCGTGCGCCTCGACCAGTTCCGCGGCGAAGCTCTCCAGCCTGTCGACGTCGCGGGCGACGAGCACGAGGTCGTACGCCTCGGCGGCGAGCCTGCGCGCGAACTGCGCGCCGATGCCGGCGGTGGCGCCGGTGATCAGGGCGGTTTGTGTCATATCGGGAACCTACTCCTCAGTCGGGTTCCGGAGTCCAAGCCTGCTTGTCACCCACCGTGGGGACCTGGCGTGCATCCGCCCAAGTCGGGAAGTATCGTCCCGCACCATGGGGAAGCACAGCAGGCGCAAGCCGAGCTACCTGCCCAAAGTCGCGGCCGGCGCCGCGCCGCTGGCGTTGTTGTTCGCCGGTCCGGCCACCGCGCTCGCCGCCCAGACGGATCCGGCGATCCCGCTCCCTCTCGATCATCAGCGCGAAGGCACCCTCGAACGCGGTGTCGGCTTCACGAGCGAAGGGGACACGTCCGTCCTTCGCGGCTTCCTGACCAGCACCGAACGGAACGTCTACAGCAAGGACCTCGGCGACGCGAAGATCGTCGCGGACGTCCGCCGGTCGGCGAGCGAGACCATCGAGACCCGCGACGGCGTCACCGTTCGTCCCGACAAGGTCGGCGCGCTCGCCGCGGCGAAGACCGCCGAGGCTGTCACGCAAGGCCAGCGGGACACGGTGAAGCTCGACCGCTACGGCAGCGTCGTGGCCGGGAACGAGACCAAACTCGAGCGATCCGGCGCGCGGCTGACCGAGGCGGCGCTCGACCCGCGCACGGGCACCCCCCGCCTCATCTCCCAAGACAGCCGTGGTGTCGGCGCTTCCGAGGGGACCTATCACTCCGTCCGCCCGCTGCCCGGCGTCGGCGTGATCAACGAGACCGAACAGCACGCCACCGGAGGACTCGGCCGGGCGCTGCGGCTCGACGGCGGGTTCTCCGGCGACCTCGGCGGGATGCTGGAGACGGGACGGTCTTCCGGGCACGCCGTCGACCTCGGTGACTTCGCCGCCGTCGGGACGACGTCGGCGCAGCACGGCGGCGGCCGGTTCAAAGGTGTCCTGCCGCTGGACGTCGGCTCGGGCACCGATTTCGGCCAGGAACACGCGCTCGGCGGCACCATCGGTCCGGCGACGGGGCTGGTGACCACCGGGCAGGACGCGGATCTGGCGCAGCGCGGCGCGGGGCTCACCGGATCCGGCGCGAACACGATCAGCGGCGACCTCGGCATCGGCGACGTGGCGTCCGCCCGCGGCACCGCGACGACTTCGCTGCGCGGAGTGCTGCCCACGACCGATCCGGCACAGGCCGGGCGTCTGACGCAGTCCGGGACGCTCGACCTGACCGTGCTCGGTCAGCCGTCGCACACCGGCATGACCGCGAGCGCGCTCCCGCTGGAGCTCAAGCCGTCCTAACTCTTGGGCTCGATGTCATCGGCGGCCTCGGCCTGCCAGTGACGACCCGGGGCCTGGGCGTTGTCGTACTCCTCGTCGAACGGGTCCACGATGTCGGCGATCTCGCCGAGGTCGCGCAGCAGCCGCTCGAGCCGCGACGGGCCGGCGTTCGGCGCGACGCTCGCGAGCACCCACTCGTTCTCCAGCCACGCCACGCCGACGTCGCCGCCGAGCGAGTCGGCCGCGTCGACGAGTTCCTGCGTGATCACCTTGCGGGCACCCTCGGAATCGTCGGCGAAGGCGTAGCGCTGGCCGATCGGGCCGAGCATCTCGGGCATGTCCTGGCGCTGGAACGGCACGCTGGACAACCACATCTCCAGCGGCGTCTCGTGCACGCGGTTGCAGCGCACGGCGACCACGACCGCCGGGATCTGGCCCTCGGTCTCGATGTCGAAGATGAAGACGGGGCGCCGCCCGTCGGAGGTGAAGGTGGACCCGGCCACGACGTTGACCGCCACCTGCGCGCCGAAGTACCCGATCGCGCCGCCGGACCACTGCCGCGGCAACCGCTCGTCCTCCTCGACGAACTGCCAGCCTCGCAGCTCGGCCCAGCGCATTCGCTCGCGATTGCGCGAGCCCTCCTTCGCCCGGTCGGCCGCGAGCAGCGCCAGCCCCGCCACCAAGGCGACGGCGGCGATGACGAACCAGATCCACGCCGGAATACCCACGACGGTCAGGGTATCCCCCTGCCCTCACCGGATGTGATCGCCGGGCGCCGTGTCGCGCCCACCTTTCGGTGGCGGGCGCGGGAAAGACCACGAAAGACGCGGGAAAACGTCGACAAGTCGCCGTGTCGCCAAGGCTCGTGAGTGGCAAGGACGGTTAGAACCGTCCTTGCCACTCACGAGATCGCGGTCAGTCCACCCGGGTGACCGTCAGCGCTTCCGACGCCTCCTGGGCCGGAATGTCGACCCGGACCGTGTCGCCGTCCCGGACCTCACCGCCCAGCAACTGTTTCGCCAGCTTGTCGCCGATCGCCGACTGCACCAGCCGCCGCAGCGGCCGCGCGCCGTAGATCGGGTCGAAGCCGTTCAGCGCGAGCCACTCGCGCGCCCCGGCGGTGACGTCCAGCGTCAGGCGGCGCCGCGACAGCCGCGAGGCGAGCCTGTCGATCTGGATGTCCACAATGGACGTCAGCTCGTCGGTGCCGAGCGCGTGGAAGACCACGATGTCGTCCAGCCGGTTCAGGAACTCCGGTTTGAACTGCCGCTGCACCACCGACATCACCGCGTCGTTGCGCTGCCGCTCGTCGAGCGCCGGATCGGCGATGGCCTGCGAACCGAGGTTCGAGGTCAGCACCAGGATGGTGTTGCGGAAGTCCACCGTGCGGCCCTGGCCGTCGGTGAGCCGTCCGTCGTCGAGCACCTGAAGGAGCACGTCGAACACGTCCGGGTGTGCCTTCTCGACCTCGTCCAGCAGCACCACCGAGTACGGCCGCCTGCGCACGGACTCGGTCAGCTGCCCGCCCTGGTCGTAGCCGACGTACCCCGGCGGCGCCCCGACCAGGCGCGCCACCGAATGCTTCTCGGCGTACTCGCTCATGTCGATCCGCAGCATCGCGCGTTCGTCGTCGAACAGGAACTCCGCCAGCGCCTTCGCCAGCTCGGTCTTGCCGACCCCGGTCGGGCCGAGGAACAGGAACGAACCGGTCGGCCGGTCGGGGTCCGCGACGCCCGCCCTGGTGCGGCGCACCGCGTCCGAGACGACCTGCACGGCCTCCTTCTGCCCGACGACCCGCCTGCCGATCTCCTCCTCCATCCGGAGCAGTTTGCCCGTCTCGCCCTCCAGCAGCCGTCCCGCCGGGATGCCGGTCCACGCGCTGACCACGTCGGCGACGTCGTCCGCGCCGACCTCTTCCTTGAGCATGACGTTCTGCTGGCTGACCTCGCTGGCGGCCGTCGCGGCCTCGAACTCCTTCTCCAGCGCGGGGATCCGGCCGTAGCGGAGTTCGGCGGCCTTGCCGAGGTCGCCGTCGCGTTCGGCGCGTTCGGACTCGCCGCGCAGCTGCTCCAGCTGCCCCTTGAGATCGCGGACGCGCTCGATCGAGCCCTTCTCGTTCTGCCAACGCGCTGTCAGCGCCGTCAGCGTCTCCCGCTTCTCCGCCAGCTCCGAGCGCAGCACGGCGAGCCGGTCCTTCGAGGGGGCGTCGTCCTCTTTGGACAAGGCCATCTCTTCGATCTCCATCCGCCGCACGGCGCGCTCGACCTCGTCGATCTCGACGGGCCGCGAGTCGATCTCCATGCGGAGCTTCGACGCGGCCTCGTCGACCAGGTCGATCGCCTTGTCCGGCAGGAACCGGGCGGTGATGTAACGGTCGGACAGCGTCGCGGCGGCGACCAGCGCGGCGTCGGTGATGCGCACCCCGTGGTGCACCTCGTACCGCTCCTTGAGCCCGCGCAGGATGCCGATCGTGTCCTCTGTGGACGGTTCGCCGACCAGCACCTGCTGGAAGCGCCGCTCCAGCGCGGCGTCCTTCTCGATGTGCTGGCGGTACTCGTCGAGCGTGGTCGCGCCGACCATCCGCAGCTCGCCGCGGGCGAGCATCGGCTTGATCATGTTGCCCGCGTCCATCGCGCCTTCGCCGGTCGCGCCCGCGCCGACGATGGTGTGCAGTTCGTCGATGAAGGTGACGACCTCGCCCGCGGAGTCGGTGATCTCCTTGAGCACGGCCTTCAGCCGCTCTTCGAACTCACCGCGGAACTTGGCGCCCGCGACCATCGAGCCAAGGTCCAGCGCCACGACGCGCTTGCCCCGCAGCGACTCCGGCACGTCACCGGCGATGATCCGCTGGGCGAGCCCCTCGACGATGGCGGTCTTGCCGACGCCGGGCTCGCCGATGAGCACCGGGTTGTTCTTGGTCCGGCGTGAGAGCACCTGCACCACGCGGCGGATCTCGGTGTCGCGGCCGATCACCGGGTCCAGCTCGCCGGCGCGGGCGCGCTCGGTCAGGTCGACGCCGTACTTCTCCAGCGCCTTGAACGTGCTCTCCGGATCCGCGCTGGTGATCCGCGCGGAACCGCGCACCTTGGCGAACGCCTCGCGCAGCGCGTCCGGGGTGGCGCCGTGCCGTTTGAGCAGGTCGGCCACCGGGCCGCCTTCGGTGGCGAGGCCGACGAGAAGGTGCTCCGTCGAGACGTACTCGTCGCCGAGTTCGGTCGCGAGCTTCTGCGCGTGCGTCAGCGCCTTGACCGCGTGCGCGTCGAACTGCGGGCTCGACACGGTGGCGCCGGTCGCCGACGGCAGCGCCGCGATCAGCGGCTCCAGCTCCTTGTGCACCTGCGCGGGGTCGGCCCCGACCGCGGTCAGCAGCGGTGCGGTGAGCCCCTCACCCTGCGCCAGCAGGGCGCCGAGCAGATGCGCGGCCGCCACGTGCGGGTTCCCCGCCATCGTTGCCGCCTGTGCCGCCGACGAGATCGCCTGCTGGGTCTTCGTGGTCGGGTTGAAAGCGTCCATCCCTCACCTCGTACTAGCTGTTTTCCAAGTCTGTCGACAGGTACAACGTCAGAAAAGTTGAGTCTGTTCCGCTCAACTCTGAATCGGTCGAACTCCGGTCGGCGAGACGGCTTCCGCGGGCAACCGCGGGCCCACCCGGCCGAGGCCGACGACGGCCGCGCAGGCGCACGCGGCGACGAGCACCCACGGGATCCAGACTGCCACGGAGAACAGCGCGACGACGGCCGGAGCGATCACCGCGGCGAGGGTGAACGCGTATTGGAAGGCCGCCAAGTAGCGGCCTCGCGCCTCGGGTGGCGCCGCGGCTTCCGCCAGCGCCCCGGACCGCGGGCCGAACGCGAGATCGCCCGCGGCCAGCACGAGGGTCGCGCCGAGCAGGTAAACCGGCTGGAAGACCTTCGGTACGAGCACCACCGCGAGGCACGCCAGGCACCACACCGCGAACAGTGCCGAGCCCGCGCGCATCGCGGCGATCCGGGTCAGCCTCCGGGTGAGCCGCAACCCGGCGACACCACCCAGACTGGTGACGACGGTGAGCAGCGCGATGATCGCGCCGGGAAGCCAGCCAGGACCCTGCAGCGCGTTGAAGACGTACACCGGCATTCCGATGAGGAAGAAGTCCATCGTGAGCGCGAAGAGCCCGCTGAACACGATCAGCGCCAGGTAGGGGCGATTTCGCCAAACACGGGCGGGGTTCGAAAGCCGTCGCACGCGACGCTGGACCGGCGGCACCAGCGTCGCGAGGATCGCCGCGGCGACGACGAACGTGAAGACGTCGAGGATGACGGCGACATAGAGGCCCTCACGCCCGACCCACACCAGCAACCCGGCGGCCGCGAGCCCGCCGAGCCCGAAGCCGGCGGAGCGCACCATCGCGGCTTCGGCGAACGGCCGGTCCTTCGGCCCTTCGCCCGCGACGTCCGCGATGAGCGAGAACTGCGAGCTGTAGAACAACTGCTGCCCGGCCGCGAGCATGACCGACGCGCCGACGACCCCGGTGAAACCGCCGGCCAGCAGGAACGCGCCCACCCCGGCGGCCTGGAGGAGGTGGGAGCAGATCATCACCGTCCGCGGGCCGAAAAGATCCACGAACCGCCCCGCGAACACGGGGACGAGGAGCCCGGCCAGCGCACCGAGGGTGACGGCCGCCCCCGCTTGGGCGAGCGGAAGACCCACCACACGGATGACGAAGACGAGGCCCAGCGGGAGGAAGAGTCCCGAGCCGAAGTTGTCGATTCCCAAAGCGACCAGCAACGCGACCCTGCTCCGCACAACTTCGACGCTACCGGCGCCACAGCGCTACGAAAGGTCCGTTCAGTCAAGACCGACGGGTAGCAACGGCCGCTCTCAAACGTCGCAAGTCCGTACCGACAGGACGGCGCGAACGTCGGCGTTCATCTCCGCCAGGCGCGTGGTCAGTTCGAGGACCTTCTCCTCGTCCCAATCACCGAGCGCGCGCTCCATGAACTTCAGATAACCGGCCCGCCGTCGGCCCAGTTCCTCGTGGCCCTGTTCGGAGATGCTGATGATCGACGCGCGGCCGTCCTCGGGCGCGGGTCGGCGGTCGACCATGCCCGCGGCGGACAGCTGGGAGATTTGTCGGCTCACGACGGAAAGGTCCACAAAGCGCCGTTTGGCCAGTTCCGAGGGGCGCGCTTCGCCGTGCTTCGCGAGGTCGGACAGCAGCATCGCGGCCGCCGGATGCAGACCGGGGTCGTCCTGCCAGGCCTGCATGATCCAAGCGTGCTGCAGCTGGGAGGCGGCCTTCAGCTCACGCATCAGTTCGACCCTGGCGTCGTCGGCGGAGCTCATCGTTGCCTCCCAGCTACTTGTACAGTACAACTTTATTCGGCGACACTTGCGTAAGGCAACTATTTACCTCGTGAGATCGCCCACTGCGACCCGGATTCGAGTACACCCGTCCGGAGCAACGATGCAGGCAAAAGGTCTCTCGACAGCTAGTCTCGCGAGCGAGCCGGAACCAGCCGACCGGCCGACAGCCACTGACCGGAGAGGTGAATGATCCGTGAATCCTTCTCCGGTGGTCCCTCGTCCGTGAACCGTCGGATTCCCCTTCCGGTATGCACTTCCCGATCAGCGACTCCCAGCCCGTGACGGCCGACGCGGTCAGCCCGGTCCCCCGGTCCTCGGCGCCGAGGGAAGCCCCGCCCGCGGTCACCGCGATGGTGCGGCTCATCCGTGACACGTGGGCGAAGTCGGAACCCTTCATCCCGGAGATCTCCCAGTTCTTCTACGGGATGCTGTTCACCCTCGCGCCCGCGACCCGGGACTTCTTCCCGATCAACATGGAGGTCCAGCGCGGCAGGCTGGTGCGGGCGCTGGTCCACATCGTGCAGATGGTCGACCGGCCGGACGACCTCGTGCCGTTCCTGACGCAGCTCGGCCGCGACCACCGCAAGTTCGGCGTCATCCCGCGGCATTACGAGGCCGTCGGCACCGCGCTGCTCGCCTCGCTCAAGAACCACCTCGGTCCGGACTGGACACCGGAGGTCGAACGGGCCTGGGCGGAGGCGTTCACCATCGTCGCCAGGGCGATGCAGGAGGCCGCCGCGGCCGACGTCAACCCGGCGTCGTGGTCGGCCACCGTGCTCGAACACCGGCGGCTCACCTGGGATCTCGCCCTGGTCCGCGTCCAGCCCGAATTCCCGGTGCCGTACCAGCCTGGGCAGTACATGAGTGTCGAAGTCCCGCAGCGGCCGAGGCTCTGGCGCTATCTGTCGCCGGCGAACGCGCCGCGCGAGGACGGCGGCATCGAGTTCCACGTGCGCGCCGTCGACGGTGGCTGGGTGTCCCGCGCGATCGTGAGTCACACACAGCCGGGCGACGTCTGGCGACTGGGTCCGCCGCTGGGCAGGCTTTCGATCGACCGCGCCGACGGCCGCCCCGTCCTGATGATCGCGGGCGGCACCGGCGTCGCGCCGTTGCGCGCCATTTTGGACGACCTCGCGCAGTGGGGCGAGAATCCCAAGGTCCAGCTGTTCTACGGTGGACCGTCGCGTGAGGACCTGTACGACCTCGACGAGTTGCGCGCCCTCGCTGCCACCAACCCCTGGCTCACCGTGACCCCGGTGGTCGAGCGCGGCGAGGAAGCGCCCGGTTGCGTCCAGGGCACCCTCGCGGAAGCCGTCACCCAGAACGGATCCTGGCCGGGCCACCGGATCCTCGTCTCCGGTTCGCCGACGATGATCCGCGCGACGGTGTCCCGGATGCTGGTCGCGGGCAGCGCACTCGACCAGATCACGTACGACCCCTTCACCATCGACTAGACCCCGGTGAATGCGACTCCACAATGGAGATCAGCAAAAACCGGCGCACCGTTACGTAACCGGCTAATCGCGGAAAGAACGCCACCCGATCGGCGGATCATGTTTCGCCGCGAACTGGCGAAAAACCACTGGTGAGCAACAAAAAGCGCCCGCGCATGATCACCTTTACTTAGTGCCAGATGGCGTTGACGGCGCGTATATCGCTTGGTCCGTTCGAGCGGGAAACATCCATTCGCGGATCCTTTTACGACTTTCGGGCCTACAGTCGAGAACCTTCAGGGGAACAAGAGCACCATCACGACATCGGGTCTGGAGAATATGCCCGATCAAACAGGAGAACATCGTTCACCCATGACAGCAGAAACAGTGAAATACGAACATCCACCGAGTTCGTCGAGATCTTCACCGGTTCCCGTCCCGCCTCTGGTCGAAGCACCCGCCGCGGACAAGACCGTCCAGATGGCGAAGCTCATCCGGGAAAGTTTCGCCTCCGTCGAAACGAGAGCCGAAGAGCTGTCCCAGTACTTCTACGGGGTACTCTTCTCCGTTTCGCCGGATGCCAGGGCATTGTTCCCGATCAACATGGCCACGCAACGAAATCGTTTACTGCGCGCCCTCGTCTACGTCGTACAGATGGTGGACCGGCCCGACGAACTGACCACTTTCCTCGCCCAGCTCGGCCGGGATCACCGGAAGTTCGACGTCCTCGGCCGCCACTACGACGCTGTCGGCGTCGCGCTCATCGCCGCGCTGAAAAGGTTCTTGAAGGACGACTGGACGCCGGAGGTGGAAGACGCCTGGGTCACCGCGTACGGCGTCATTTCGAAGAGCATGCGCGAAGCCGCGGGCAAGGAGATCGGGCCCGCGTGGTGGAAGGCGACGGTCATCGAACACCGTCTCGCGTCCCGCGACGTCGCCATCATCAAGGTGCGCACGGATCAGCCGCTCCCGTACCGCGCCGGCGGTTACGTCAGCGTCGAGGTCCCCCAGAGGCCCCGGATGTGGCGGTACTTCTCACCCGCCACCGCGCCGCACGACGACGGGACGATGGAGTTCCACGTGCACGCCGTGCGCGGCGGCTGGGTCTCGCGCGCGATCGCCCACCACACCCGGTTCGGCGACGTCTGGCGCCTCGGCCCCTCGCTCGGCGCGCTTTCGGTGCACCACACGGAAAGCCGTCCGCTGCTGATGATCGGCGGCGGTACCGGGATCGCGCCACTGCTCGCCCTGATCGACGACATGTCACGCTGGCGGCACAACCCGCCGGTACACCTGTTCTTCGGCGGCCGGAGGCCGGAAGACCTCTACGCCCTCGACGAGCTCCGCGGGCTGACCGTCACCTGCCCTTGGCTGACGGTGACGCCGGTGACCGAGGAAGGCACCATCACCGGCGGTGACCGCGGCACGCTCGCCACGGCGGTCACGCAGCGCGGCGACTGGAAGGACCGCGACGTGTACGTCGCCGGGTCACCGTCGATGATCCGCGCGACGATCGCGAAACTGCTCGCCGCCGGCACGGACCTGGCGCGGATCAAGTACGACCCCTTCACCCTGGACTGATCCAGTGGTTCGTTCGTATTAGGCCGTTCGGCTGTTCTACCTGGGCTCTATGCAGCAGTAGGTCTGTGAATCATTGACCACGGTCACCGTCGGATTTATGGTCTAGACCACATTGCTCCCCCTCACGGGAACACCGTCGTTCCACCCCAGGAGCCGGCATGACCGTCAAACGCAAACTCGTGGCAGCCGCCGCCGGTGCGATCCTCGCCCCGATCGCCATCGTGGCCATCCCGCAGGTGGCCAGCGCGCACGGCTACGTGCTGACCCCGCCCAGCCGCCAGGCGAACTGCGCCCAGGGCAAGGTTTCGGGCTGCGGCAGCATCGTCTACGAACCCCAGAGTGTCGAGGGCCCCAAGGGGCTACGCAGCTGTAACGGCGGCCTCCCGGGGTTCGCGCAGCTCAACGACGATTCGAAGCCGTGGCCCGCCGCGTCGGTCGGCAACAGCGTGACCTTCAACTGGAAGTTCACCGCCTACCACCGGACCACGAACTACGAGTACTACATCGGCGGCACCAAGATCGCCGACATCAGCGGGAACAACTCCGCGCCGAAGGACCCGACGTCCCACACGGTGAGCTTGAACGGCTTCAGCGGCCGTCAGAAGGTGCTCGCCATCTGGAACATCGCGGACACGCCGATGGCCTTCTACAGCTGCATCGACCTGCAGATCGGCGGCGGCAACCCGCCCACCAGCACCAGCAACCCGCCGACCACCAGCAACCCGCCGTCGACGTCGAACCCCCCGACCAGCACCAGCAACCCGCCCGCCGGCGGCACCTGGGCGACCGGAACGGCTTACGCGGTCGGCAGCACGGTGACCTACGGCGGCGCGAGCTACCGCTGCCAGCTGGCACACACGGCGATCCAGGGCTGGGAACCCCCGAACACCCCGGCGCTGTGGTCTCGGCAGTAAGGACACGGCAGTGAAGCTCGCCCTCGTTCTCGTCGCCGGTCTCGTGGCCCTCGTGGGCTGCGGGGCCGGCGATGGCTCACCCAACACCGCCGGCGCCCCGATCTCCCCGGTTCCTCAGTCGGCCACGGGCGCCCCGGCGTCCGCGGAGTACAACGACGCCGACGTGATGTTCCTGCAGATGATGCTCGCCCACAACAGCCAGGGCGTGGAGATCGTCAAGCTGGTGCCCGCCAAACAGGCGCAGAAGGAGGAGCTCAAGAATCTCGCGGCCGCCATCGAGGCGACGCAGCAGACCGAGAGCACCGACATGCGGAACTGGCTGAAGGCCTGGGGCAAACCCGAGACGGGCTCGATGGATCCGCACGCGCACCACCATCACGGTGGCGACGGGCTCACGGACAAGGGACTGCTCGAGGCACTGTCCAAAAAGGACGGCCAGGAGTTCACCCTCGACTTCGCCGACATCTTCGTCGCGCACCAGCACAACGGGGTCGCGCTGGCGAGGACCGAGCTGAAGGACGGCAAGAACCCGGAGTCGAAGGCGCTGGCACAGCGGATCATGGACTCGCGTACCGGCGAAGTCCAGCAGATCCGCACCCTGGTCCCCGGCCAGTGAACCTTCGGTCCATCTCGTGAGTGGTAAGGGCGGTTCTGGTGGATCCGTATTTGTCTACCCACTGGATCCTGGGTGAGCGGGGAAGATTTGGGACGGTGAACGTCCTAAATCTTCCCCACACGGCTGCCGTCCGCGAGGTCACGGGGATGGCACGGTCTTGATCAACGGAGGATCGGGGACATTGAGCGTCCCCGATCCTCCGTCGATCAAGCACCCAGACCGGACCGACCCCCCTCGACGATGAAGGAATCAGGACACTCAACGTCCCAAATCCTCCACACCCGAACCCTGTCGCGGTGAAACCCCGGTGTCATCAAACTCCGAGAACGGAGCGGGCCCCTCGACTACCGCACCCCACCTTCACCCTGGTCACACGTAGGTAGGCAAATACCGGTCCGCTCTAACCGTCCTTACCACTCACGAGGCCGTCGCTCTCAGCCGAGCAGAACGGGAAGTTCGGTGACACCGCGCGAGATCAGCGTTCGTCGCCAGGAGCGGTCCTGACCGGACGCCAGGGCGAGATCCGGGAACCGGGTCAGCAGCACCCGGAGCGCGGTGCTCACCTGGATCCGGGCCAGCGGCGCGCCGAGGCAGTAGTGGATGCCGTGGCCGAACGCGAGATGGCCGGTCGCGGCGCGGTGGATGTCGAAGCCGCCGGGCCGAGGGAAGCGTTCCGGATCGCGACCCACCGCGGCGAGGGCGATCATCACCGTCTCCCCGGGCGGGATCACCGTTCCCGATTCGCCCACCGGCCAGTGTGTGGTGGTGAACCTGCGGGTCGAGAACGGCTGCGGTCCGTCGTAGCGCAGGATCTCCTCGACGGCGCGAGGCAGCAGGTCCCAGTCCGCGCGCAACGCCGCGAGCTGATCCGGGTGGTCGAGCAGCGCGAGGACACCGTTGGCGATCAGGTTCGTGCTGGTGACGTGTCCCGCCACCAGGAGCAGGAAGGTCGTGGCCCGGAGTTCGGCCTGGCTCAACCGGTCGGCGTCCTCGTCGGTGGTCCGGATCAGCGCGCTGAGCAGGTCTTCGCCCGGGTCGGCCCGTTTCCGCTCGATCAGGCCGTCGAAGTACCGGTTGATCTCGTCGACGTCGATCGGGCCCGCGGAGGCGTCCCCGGCGGAGGCCATGATCCGGCCGCACAACGCGGAGAACTCCGCCCTGTCCAGGAACGGCACTCCGAGCAGTTCGGAGATGACCGAGACGGGCAGCGGAAAGGCGAACTCGGCGATCAGATCGCGCGGGCCGCCGGCGGCGGCCATCCGGTCGACGAGTTCGACGGCGATCGCTTCGACGCGCGGGATCAGCGCGGCGACCCGGCGGGCGGTGAACGACCGTGAGACCAGCCTGCGCAGCCGGGTGTGGTCCGGCGGATCGCTGGAGATCATGTTGGCCCCGATCGCGCCGGGTCCGATCCGGCCGGTGGCGCGCAGCCAGTTCTTGATCAGGGTCGGCTCCGCCAGCGCGGCGAAGGCCTCGTCGTAGCCGACGACGAGCCAAACGTCGCCGCCACCCGGCCACCGGACGTGATGCACCGGTCCCCGTTCCCGGAGTCCGGCCAGCACGGCATACGGATCGCGGTAGAGATCCTCGGGCAGGTCGACGAGTTCAGAACTGCTGATCACGATGCTCCTCCGGAAGGTCTTCGGCGTGCAGTACTCCGGCGCGCATCCGCCACAGGCGCGCCGATCCCGCCGCCCGGCGCAACTCCCCGGGCATCGTTCCCGCGCCGGGCACCGGTGACGGCGGCACCAAGGCCAGCTGAGCCCGGCCGAGCGGCGAAACGCCCGCGAACGCCCGTTCCTGGTACTCCCGCCGGTCGGCGCCTTGCCAGGCCGCGACGCCTTCGTCCTCGGCCGCGAAGGCGCTCGTCAGCGCGTCCCGCAGCCGTCGATCCGATCGTTCGTCACGCCAGCACAGCACGGTGACCTCGTGTTCCTCGGCGGTGATGACGGTGGAACCCACCAACGGGAATCCGGCACGGGCGGTCCGCGTCGCGAGTGGACCGGATCGTGACGTCAGGGCCCGGACGGCCGAGCGGCCCACGAGGTCGCTGACGGCGGACGGCAGGGTGAGTACCGTCAGTCCGTCCACATCGGACGGAAGGACGAGCGGAAGCCTTTCCGCGCCGCCATTCCCGGGCGTCACCGGCGCGCTCGGTGACGGCAGGGCGGAGGCGATGACGTCCAGTACTCGTTCCCGGTCCACCGAAGGCGCCGCGAGGACCAGCACCGCGTTTTCGGGCCGATAGTGCCCGGCGGTGAACCTGGCGACGTCGTCGAGGGTGATCCGGTCGAGGCTTTCCCCGTCGGCGCGGGCGGTATCGGCCGCCCGTCCCTCGGGTACGGCGGCTTCGGCGGCGGCCGGACCGAGCAGTACCAACGGATTGACCGCCCCGGCGCGCATTTCCAGTGCCACCGCGTGCCGTTCGGCTTCGAGTGCGGCGGCGCCGGACCGCGCCGGGTCGAGCAGCCGGACCAGCGTCCGGACGACCCGGTCGCCGTGTTCGGGCACCGCGGCCACGGTGAACCGGGTCTCCGCGTTGCCCGTGTGGCCGGTGAGGTGCGACCGGGAACCGCCGTCGAGCGCGGCGGCGATCCGGAGGTGCTCGGTCAGATGGGCCGTCCCCCAGGGGAACGGGGGATCCGCACTGGATCCGGCGGAAACCCGCAGGCAGGCGCCGACGGTATGCGCGCCGGGCACCGGGAGCAGCCGGACGCGGAGCCCGGAAACCACGGTCTCTTCGGGCATGGTCATGTCAGGGACTCCAGCCGGGAAAGCTGATCCGGGCGCACTTCTCCGGTGACCGCGACGGCGGGCGGAGCCGGGTCGGGAACGCCGAAGTCGAGACCTTCCTCCGCACGTTCCGCCACCGCTTCGGCGAGCCGTCCCAGCGGGATTTCGCCCCGTGCCCGACGTCGCCGGTCGGCCACCGCGCCGAACGGCTCGTCGGCTTGGACGAGCAGCAACGTGCGGCAGCGCACCGCCGCGTCGGCCAGTTCGGCGGAAGGCGGCTGGCACAGCGCTTCGCGCACCACGTCGAGCAGGAGCGTCGCGGTTTCGGCCACGCGCCCGGGATCCACGAGCGCGTAACCGCCCACGCTCGCCCCTCCGGCGCCTTCGTCCCAGCTCAGCGCGGCGACTCCGTAGGCGAGACCGCGCTCCCCGCGCAGCAGCCGGATCAACCGGCCCTCGGCTCCCGTCCCCAGCGACTCGACCAGCAGCGGCAACGCGCCGTCCGGCAGCGTGTCCGCCCGCAGCGGCAGCCGGACCGCGACCCTGGCGCTGGTCTCCCCGGGTACCGGCGCGGTGACCAGGCCACCGTGCCAAGGGTTCGCGGCATCGCTCCGGTGGGTGACCGCGCCGAGGGGTGAGCCACTCGCGTAGTGGACGTCGATGCCCGTCTCCCGGCAGCGATCCAGGTACTCCTTGACGTCCTCGGCCGAGACCCGCGCCATCGATTCGGCGTCGCCCAATGGTCCACAGTGGACTTTTCCGGAAGCCGCCGTCTCGATCGTGTCGAGCATCCGCAGATAGAGGTTCCCCGAACGGCTCCGCAGCAACCGCGTCTGTGCCTCGCGCAATCCGGTCAGCTGCCGGGTGGCCGGTCCGCCGAAGCGGGACTCGTAGTGCCCGGCCAGCCTGCCCAGGTCACCCATAGCCGTCCAGTAGGAGAACGAGGAAACGTGCGCTTCGAGCCGGTGCCGGGTGTGCCAGCCCAGTTCCTCCCGCAGCGAACCGCCCGGGGTGGCCGCGATCCACCGCGCCGCCAGCGCGGCCAGGCCTTCGAGACCTTCTGGATCGGCCAGGTATCCGTAAGGGAGATCGACGATGGCCGCGTCGGATGTGGGACTCACGCCGTCACCGCCTTCGGCAGGTTCCGGGCCAGTCGCGCCGCGAAGACGGCCGTCGGCAGGGCGATGACCGTGGCGGCGATCCCGGCGACGGCGAGCACCGGCCCCACTCCCCAGATGGGCGCCAGAAAGGTGACCAGGGCAAGGGAAACGCATTGGGCCGCGACGACGAAGGACCGCCGGAACGCCAGCACCCGGCCGAGCGCGGCCGGATCCGCGTGTCGCTGGCACAGCAGCGTGTTGGGCATCGCGAACAGCAGGTTGTGCGCCCCGGCCACGAATCCGGCGAGAAAGACCCAGACCGGCGAGGCGTGCGCGCACAGGACCACGAGGCCGATGACCGGCGCGGCCAGCGCGGCGCCCACGGTCACCATCACGGCCGGGTTGAGCGCGCCCCGCCGTTTGGCCACCGACGCCGACATCGTCAGCCACCCGACGCCCATCGCGGAGGCGAACAACCCCGCCTGCGCGGTCCGGCCGTCCGCGCCCACCAGCACCACCGCGAACTGCGGAACGGCACCGAGGCAGGCGAAAAGCGACGCCTCGGCCAGCACGGCCGTCCGAAGTAGACGGTCGCCGGTCAGGGCACGCACGCCGTCACGCAGCATGGCGAGCGGGCTGCTCCTGCCCCGTGCGGCGGGCTGTTGACGCGGTATCGGCAAGGTGAGCAGCGCGGCGAGCACGAAACTGGCCGCGTTCGCCGCCACCGCACCGGAAAAGCCGAGCCCGACCGCGACGACCGCCCCCAGCAACGGGCCAAGAGCGAGGATCGCGCCGTTGGTCACCTCTTGCGCGGCGTCGGCGGCGGCCAGGCGCGATGCGGGCACCAAGGCGGGCGTGAGGCTGGGCAGCACCGCCGAGTTGAGCGTGCTGACCGTGCCGAGCAACACGGTCAGCACGTAGTACAGGGGGATGTTCCGCAGTTCCACCACGAGCAGCAGCACGAGGGTGACCGCACCAGCGAGGAGATTGAGCACGATGGACAGTCCGCGCCGGTCGAACCGGTCGGCCAGCACCCCGGCCCACGGCGAGAACACGATCCTGGGCAGCAGGCCGGCGACGAACGCGCCGCCGGTCAGGCTCGCGGAACCGGTCACCTGCAGCACCCACAGCGGCATGGCCAGCGACTGCGCCGTGCCGCCGAGCCCGGACAACGACTGCCCGGCCCACAGCCACCAGAACGGCCGCCCGAGCCGCTCCTTGACCTCGGCGCCGGCGACCGCCGTCATCGTGGAAGCCGCGCCGCGTCCGCCACGGCGACCGCCAGCTGCGCCTTGGTCCGCGACTCCCGCGGCGAGCCGAGCCATCCGTCGACGGCCCCGCAGAACTCGTCGAAGGCCTCCAGGCACGGCAACGAGGACTGGTTGACTTCGGCCTCCAGGCAGGCGTACCGGCCGATCGGCGTGATCTCCCCGTCCGGCCGCCGGAACTCGACGAGATCGACACTGAACACGCACGGGTGGCCGCCGGCGAGCGTGCCGAAGCGCTTGATCCGCCGCTGGCTGGTGATCCCCACCGTCTCCAGCGGCCCTCGCACCAGTCCGAGGTTCCGGAGATGGCGCAGCGGCAGGACCTCCCCGGCGGTCAGCACCGCCGTCAGCTCGCCGGGGTCGATCCGCTCGGAGATCTCCAGCGCGTCCCGGCGGCCCTCCCAGTCGATGGTCTGCTTGATCCCGATCCAGCCGATCCCGGCCAGCGCGCCCTGGTTCGCGGCGATGCGCAACGAGTGTCCGTCGCCGGTGAGGCTGCGCTCGGCGTCGTCGAGGTACAGGATGCTCTGGGTCGCGACCACCGTCTCGGTGAGCCCGGTGAGGTTCTCGCGGACGGCGGGGGAATCGAGCCACCGCAACGGATCCGCGAGGGCGTCGGCGTGGTCGAGTGCCCATTTGCTTTCGTGCTCGACACCCACGATCCGGGTCATCGGCCCGTCCTTTCGTCCGGCGAGGCAGGCGGGAAGAGGTGGAAGACGTCGACGTCCCGCTCGGTCAGCCCGAAGACCCTTCGGAAGGTCTCCCGCACCACCGCGACCGACTGCAGGGGCGGCTGGAAGTGCCCGGACTTGGTGTTGGCGACGACCATCGCGACCCGGTCCGCGCCGATGAGCACGATTTCGCCCGCCGCGCGGGCGAGCAGGCGATCGGGGACCAGCATCGGATGCGCGACCGGGACACCGTCCACGCTGGCGCGGTTGCGGCCGAAGATCAGATCGACCAGTTCGAACGGCCGCGTCCAGACCAGCAGCCGCTCGTCTTCGTCGATGACGAACATGTAAGAGATGCCAGAAGTCAAGTGCCGCAACGGTTCCACCGGATCGCGCAGCTCGATCGTGTCCGCGAGGACGGCGTCGCAGACGGAACGATAGCGCTCCTCGAACAGTTCGCGGTCGAACTCCAGCAACGGTGGATCCGCCGAGAGCACCGTTCGCCGGGGAGGCGGCGCGGCGCCCGCGGAGGAGAGATAGGCCTGGCCGATCAGCGCACTCAGCTCGCGGATCCGGGTGGCGACCCGCTCCTCGCCCGGGTCCGCGGTCAGCACCGTCCGCAACGCGATCAGCTCCTCGTAGAGGACGAACACCCTCGCCTGCGAGTGCGGGCCGTAGGAGTCCTCGGTCCGCCTGCCGACCTCGGCGAACCGGGACAACAACAGACCGATGGCATCGGTGGTGAGCAATCCGGCCCCCTTCCGCGCAGGCACGGGCCGGGGATCGCTCCCCGGCCCGTGCCTGCGGAGCGCTTACAGGTCGTCCGGGTGGGTGAAGCCCGCCTGGGCCATGACCAGGGCCTGGTGGCCCTCGTCGGTGGCGTCGAGCTCACGGAGGCCGGTCACGATGGCCTCGACCTTCAGCAGCTGCTCCGCGGTCACCAGATTCGCGTTCATGCACTTGCTCCTTCCTGGTGCGGCTGCGCCACGACCGATGACCGGCGTGGCGCGTTGGCACAACCGATCGTCGTGACGGCGGATCTGCGCCCGCTCGCAGTGGTCGTAGATCGGACGTAGATCGACCCGCGAGAAGGTGGAAGGGACCTGGGGAGGACGCGAAGGAGCTACTGCGTGATCTTGGAAGACGGCGGCCGGAGACGATCTCGGCGTGCGACGGTCGTCGTGCTGGCCACGGCGGTATTGCTGGCGGTGTCCGGGTTCCCTGCCGCTCAGGCGAGCGCGAGCGATCCCGGACCGTCCTGGAACAACACCATCTCGGATACGCCGCCACCGTCGTCGGCGAGCTGAGAACTCACCGCGTGAGTTCCTCGATCGCGCGGATCGCGTCATCGGCTTCCGGGAGTTCGAGATCGACGAAGAGCAGATGCGCCTGGTCCAGCCGTGCCACGGCGTCGGCGGATCTGCCCAGCGCGGCGAGGGCCCTGCCGAGCACGAGCAGCGCGTTGGCCTGGTCGCGCCGGGTTCCGATTTCTTCGCAGAGCCGAAGGGCCGACAGCCCCTCTGTCATGGCCTCTTCGGCCCGGCCCAGCGCCAGCAGGGTTTCGGCGAGCCGGTAGAGGGCGTGCGCCGCCCGCTCCCGGATTCCCGCCGCCAGGCAGCTCTCCACGCAGGCGGTGAACCGCTCGGCCGCGGCTTCGTGGCGCTCCAGCGCCTGGTTCGCGAGGCCGAGCACGTAAAGCGCGTACCCGATCCCCGACGCGTCGCCCATTTCCCTGGCCAGGGCGAGAGCCGACTCGCAGACGGCGAGGACGTTCGCGGGGTCTCCGCCCCGCAGCATGGCGTGCGCGGAGTTCAGGCTGCTGGTCACCGCTCCCGAACCGTGGCCGAGCTGCCGCGCCAGCTCGGCGGAGCGATCGAAACACCGGACGGCGAGCTGGTAGTCGTGACGGAGCTGGGCGGCCAGCCCGAGATTGTTGAGCGCCTGCCGGAGGATCACCGGATCGTCGCCCGCCGTCGCGGCGTCGACCGCGCGTCGCGCGTGCGCCTCGACGTCGGCGTGGGTGGCCGTGCGCAACGCGACGGTGCTGGCCAGGAATTCGGCACGGCCGACGGTGCGGTGATGCTCCCGCCGTCCCGGCCCCATCGGCTCGGGGAGCCGGGCCACCGCCTTCGTCAGGTTCGCCGCCGCGACGTCCAGTCGTCTCGCGCCCGCTTCGGCGGTGAACGGGCTCATCGCGATCAGCAGGTCGACAGCGGTGCTCAGCAAGGGTGCGATGCCGATTTCGACGCCCCTGGCGCAGGCCGACACCACGGTGTCCCCCACCGACGACGCCCACTCCCTGGCCGCCCGCAGGTCGGCGATCGGCAGTCCCGCGCCCGCGGGCGACCGCGTGCCCAGCACGTCGCCGGTCGGATCCCCCGGGACCGCGTGCGCGAACGCGTTGCGTGCGGTGGCCACCAGCAGCGACAACAACCGGTCGAGAGCGGCGGCCTCGTCGGCCGGGTCCCGGTCACGACTGCGGCCGAAGGCGACCAGGAGCTCGTGGACGCGGAATCTGCCGGTGAAGGTGTCGTCCAGGATGGAGGCGTCCACGAGGCCCTCCAGCCTTGCTTCGGCCTCGGCCGGGTCCACGCCGAGGACCGCCGCCGCTTCCGGCAGCGTGAACTCGGCGCCGGCGACCGTGGCGAGCAGCACGAAGTCTCCGGCGAGTGGCTCCGGAAGCTGCCGATAGGCCACCTCGAAGACCGCTTCGATGGCGAGCGGCCCCGCCCGCAGTTCGGCTATCCGGCGGCGTTCGTCCCGCAACCTCTCGACCATGGACGCAAGGGTCCAGTGAGGGCGTGCCGCGAGCCGCGACGCCACGATCCGCACGGCCAGCGGGAGCAGTCCGCACGCGGTGACGAGGTCGAGCGCGCCTGCCGGTTCGGCCGCCACGCGGTGCGCGCCGACGCACTGCCGGACCAGGCCGAGCGCCTCGTCCGGGGTGAACACCTCCAGGCTGACCTGGGTGAGCAGCGGCAGCCCGTCCAGCCGCGCGCGGCTGGTGATCAGCACCGCGCACCCCGGCGTACCGGGCAGCGCGTCACGGATCTGCGCGGCGTCGAAGACGTTGTCCAGCACGATGAGCATCCGGCGGCCGTCGACCAGCGACCGCCACAACCCGCGACGCTCGGCCAGTCGCTCGGGCAGCCGGTTCGATGGCACGCCGAGCCCGGTGAGCAGCACTTCCAGCAGCTCCGGGCCGGTCAGCGGATCGCCGACCTGGTCGAGATCGCCGAGATCGGCGTGCAGCTGGCCGTCCGGGTACCGCTCGCGGAGTCCGTGGGCCAGATGCACCGCGAGGCTGGTCTTGCCGACCCCGCTCATCCCGGTGATCGCCACCACCGCGGGCGTCGCCCGGTCGGCGGCGGTCAGCACCTCCCGCAGCGCGGCGAGCTGATCGGCGCGGCCGGTGAAGTCCGGCAGATCGGGAGGAAGCTGCGCCGGGATCGGTCGCCAGGCGCCCGCGGGCGGTTCGGCGGGCGACGGGACGACGACCGGCGGCTCGGCGCGCGGGGCCACGTCGTCCCCGCGGAGGATGCGTTCGTGGAGTTCGACCAGTTCCGCACCGGGGTCGATCCCGTGCGCCTCCACCAGGGTCCGGCGAGCGTCGTGGAACACGCGCAACGCGTCGACCTGGCGGCCCATCCCGTGGAGCGCGCGCATCAGCAGGACGTACAGCCGTTCCCGCATCGGGTGTTCCGCGATCATCGCCGTCAGCCGCGGCTGGACCTCGTAGTAGTGACCGAGGCGGAGCTCCGCCTCCAGGTACTGCTCGGTGAGCGCGGTGTGCAGCTCGTCCAGCCAGCTCCGGCTGTGCTCGGCGAACAGTCCCGGCACCCCGGCGAGCGGCTCACCGGTCCACAGCCCGAGTGCTTCGGACAGCACGCGCCTGGCCCGGTGCGCGTCGCCCGAAGCCAGCGCTTCTTGAGCCACGGCACCGAGTTCTTCGGCGCGGGAGGTGTCCACGGCCGAGGAGGGGACGACCAGCCGGTAGCCGTCGCCCGCCGTCACCAGCAGTTCGTCTTCGGCTCCGGAGGTGGCGAGCAGCCGTCTCAGCCGCCAGGCGTAGGTCCGCACGATCGAGGCGGACCGGGCGGGAATGTCCTGGTCCCACAACGTGTCCGTCAGTCTGGCCAGGGACAGCGCCGTTCCGGGGGCGAGCGCCAACGCGGCCAGCATCGCCTGCTGTTTGGGTGTCCCGACGGGGACCATCACGCCATCGGGCCGCCGCAGCCGCATCGGGCCCAGCAGAACGAATCCCACCCCAGGCAGTGCCGCCGTCATCCGCGCCGCCCCTTTCGGTCGCGACGATACACACGGACGGTGAGCGTCGGCCCGAACTCGGAGAACGCTGCCCGTTAGTCCTGTCTCCCGCGCCGAAGCGGGCAAGAAAGCAATTCGGCACCTGGCCGGAACCAGGTGCCGAATCGGGTCCTGCCCGGTGGTTCAGATCCTTCTGGGCTTGGGCTTCCAGACCACCAGCGCCGTCTGCTGCCGCAGCGGGACGAGGTCCTTGCGGTAGGAGGCGTGCACGGCCGCGGCCGTCTGTTCGGCGGTGAGGTACGCGGCCGTGAGTTCTTCGGTCAGTTCGGCGATCCGGTCCCGCAGGGCGTCGACCTGGTTCTCCAGCTCGATGATCCGCTTGATGCCCGCGAGATTGACACCGTCCTCCTGGGACAGTCGCTGCACTTCACGCAGCAGCGCGATGTCCCGCATGGAGTATCGGCGTCCACCACCGGAGGTCCGGCCCGGCGACACGAGACCCTGCCGGTCGTAGGACCGGAGGGTCTGCGCGTGCAGGCCGGAAAGCTGCGCCGCCACCGAAATGACGAACACCGGGGTGTCCTCGTCCGCGCCGTGCGGCAGCCCGCCGAACATCCTGCTCACCTGCCTTCGAGAAGTTCGGTGATCTCCGGTCGTGGATCGTGGTCGGACATGGCTTCCGCGTAGGCCTCGAGGGCCTCACGGGCCTTGTCGTCCAACTTGGACGGGATGGCCGCCTGCAGGGTGACCAGCAGGTCGCCCTGCGCGCCGTCCCGTTTGGCGATTCCCTTGCCACGCACGCGAAGCACGCGACCGCTCGCCGTACCTTGCGGCACCTTCAGCGAGACCTTGCCCTCGAGCGTCGGCACGGTGATCGTGCCGCCGAGGGCCAGTTCCGCGAAGGACACCGGCACGGAGATCGTCAGGTCGAGGTCCTGCCGCCCGAACACCGCGTGCGGTGCGACGTGCACGCGGACGTACAGATCGCCCGCCTGCGCGCCACCGCGGCCCGGTTCGCCCTGGCCAGCCAGCCGGATCCGCTGGTCGTCGGCGACGCCCGGCGGGATCCGCACGGTCAGGGTGCGGGTGCGGGTGGAGACACCCTCGCCCGCGCATTCCGGACAGGGTTCGTCGATGATCGTGCCGCGGCCGCGGCAGTCGCGGCACGGCTCGGAGAACGCGAACGCGCCCTGGCTCCGGCTGACCAGCCCGCTGCCCTGACAGGTCGAACACGTCCTCGGGGAGGTCCCCGGCTTCGCGCCGTTCCCGCCGCAGGTGGAACAGGTCGCCGGACTCGACAGCCGCAGCGGCAGGGTCGCGCCCTTGACCGCTTCGGTGAAGTCGATCCGGACGTCGGTCTCGACGTCCGCGCCGCGTTGCGGCCGGTTCGCCGTGGCACCGGCCGCGGCACCGCGGCGGCCGAAGAGACCGCCGAGGATGTCGCCGAGCCCGCCGAAACCGGCCTGCTGCTGGCCACCCGCCTGACCGAAGATGTCGCCGACGTCGAAACCGCCGGCGCCACCGCCACCACCCGGGAAACCGAAGCCACCGGGACCGCCGGAGCCGAAGAGGCGGCGTGCCTCGTCGTACTCCTTGCGCTTGGACGTGTCGGACAGGACGCCGTACGCCTCGGAGACCGCCTTGAACTTCTTCTCGGCTTCCGCGTTGCCCGCGTTGGCGTCGGGGTGGTTCTCCTTGGCCAGCTTGCGATAGGCCTTTTTGATCTCGTCCGCGGTGGCGTCGGAGGAGACGCCCAGCTCACGGTAGAAGTCCTTACCGATCCATTCCCGTGCACTCACCGAACG
Organism: Amycolatopsis sp. NPDC031561; assembly: GCF_055580625.1. Classification (NCBI taxonomy): domain Bacteria; kingdom Bacillati; phylum Actinomycetota; class Actinomycetes; order Pseudonocardiales; family Pseudonocardiaceae; genus Amycolatopsis; species Amycolatopsis sp. NPDC031561. The sequence continues at coordinate 94,538 of NZ_JBVILA010000005.1, forward strand.
TCTCCTCCTTTCACGCCGTATCGCCGATCAGCGGTCGTTCTCATCGAAGAGCTCGCCCTCGAGCGGCAGCTCGCCGCCGACGGGCGGGTCCACCGGGGCGGCCTGCGCCGCCGGTGCTCCGGCGGCACCCGGCTCGTGGTCGGTGACCCCGACCAGCGCCGCGCGCAGCACACGCTCGCCGAAGCGGTAACCGCGGCGCATGACCGTGGTGACCGTCGGGCCCGCGACGTCCGGTGACGTGCTGTGCTGCACGGCCTCGTGCACGCTCGGGTCGAAGGGCTCGCCCTCGGTACCGAACGGTTCGAGACCCGACCGCTGCAGGCTCCCGACCAGCTTCTCGCCGACCGCCTTGAAGGCACCGGTCAGATCGCCGTGCTGCTCCGCGCGCTCGAGGTCGTCGAGCAGCGGGAGCAGGTCGTTGACGACCGACGCCTTCGCGCCGGTGACGACCTGCTCGCGGTCGCGATCCACGCGCTTGCGGTAGTTGGCGTACTCCGCCTGGAGACGCTGGAGGTCGGCGGTGCGCTCCGCCAGCTCCTTCTCCAGACCGGTGGCCACCGACACCGAATCGTCCACAATGGAGTCCCCGAGGCCGGGCCCCGCGTGGGTCACGGGGGGCTCCGGCATTTCGGCCACTACGGGTTCCTCGGTCGGAGCGGCGTGCTTCGGACCGTCCTGCGCTTCGGCGGCCGGGGCGGCCGGGCGGACTTCACCGGTCAGCGGATCGATCCGCCGACGGTCCCGCACGACCACCGGTTCCTCGGGGCCCCGGCCCTCGGTTTCGTCGTAGCGTCCCGTCACTTCTTGTCCTTCTCGTCCTCTTCGACGATCTCGGCGTCGACGACGTCGTCGGCCTTGGCCTGCGAACCGGTGCCCGCGCCCGCGGTCCCGGCCGCGCCTTCACCGGCAGCTGCGCCATCGGCGGCGTTGCCCGCCGCGTTGGCGTAGAGCGCCGTGCCGAGCTCCTGCGAAGCGGTGTTCAGCTTCTCGATGGACTCGCGGATCTTCGCCGAGTCGGTGCCCTTGAGCGCCTCGTTGGCTTCGTCGATCGCGGTCTTCACCTTGCCCTTGAGCTCCTCGGGCAGCTTGTCCTCGTTGTCCTTGACGAACTTCTCCGTCTGGTAGACGAGGGTCTCCGCCTGGTTGCGGGTCTCCGCTTCCTCGCGGCGCTGCTTGTCCTCTTCGGCGTGCGCCTCGGCGTCCTTGACCATGCGCTCGATGTCGTCCTTCGGCAGCGCGGAGCCACCGGTGATCGTCATCGACTGCTCCTTGTTCGTGCCGAGGTCCTTCGCGAGGACGTGCACGATGCCGTTGGCGTCGATGTCGAAGGTGACCTCGATCTGCGGCACGCCACGCGGGGCGGGCGGGAGACCGGTCAGCTCGAACATGCCGAGCTTCTTGTTGTGCGCGGCGATCTCGCGCTCACCCTGGAACACCTGGATCTGCACCGAGGGCTGGTTGTCGTCCGCGGTGGAGAAGATCTCCGAACGCTTGGTCGGGATCGTGGTGTTGCGCTCGATGAGCTTGGTGAACACCCCGCCCTTGGTCTCGATGCCCAGCGAAAGCGGGGTCACGTCGAGCAGCAGGACGTCCTTGACCTCGCCCTTGAGCACACCGGCCTGCAGTGCGGCGCCGACGGCGACGACCTCGTCCGGGTTCACGCCCTTGTTCGGCTCGCGGCCGCCGGTCAGCTCCTTGACCAGGTCCGACACGGCGGGCATGCGGGTGGAACCACCCACGAGCACGACGTGGTCGATGTCGCCGACCGCGACACCCGCGTCACGGATGACGTTGTTGAACGGCTTGCGGGTGCGCTCGAGCAGGTCCGAGGTGATCTTCTGGAACTCGGCGCGGGAAAGCTGCTCGTCGAGGAACAGCGGGTTCTTGTCCGCGTCCACCGTGATGTACGGCAGGTTGATGCCCGCGGAGTTCGAGCTGGACAGCTCGATCTTCGCCTTTTCGGCGGCCTCACGGATGCGCTGGAGCGCCATCTTGTCCTTGGTGAGGTCGATGCCGCTGGAGGCCTTGAACTTGTCGACCAGCCAGGTGACGATGCGCTCGTCCCAGTCGTCACCACCGAGGTGGTTGTCACCGGAGGTCGCGCGGACCTCCACGACACCCTCGCCGATCTCCAGCAGCGAGACGTCGAACGTACCGCCACCGAGGTCGAAGACCAGGATGGTCTGTTCCTTCTCGCCCTTGTCCAGGCCGTACGCCAGCGCCGCCGCGGTGGGCTCGTTGACGATGCGGAGCACGTTCAGGCCGGCGATCTGCCCGGCCTCCTTCGTGGCCTGCCGCTGCGCGTCCTCGAAGTAGGCGGGGACGGTGATGACCGCGTCGGTGATGGTCTCGCCCAGGTACGCCTCGGCGTCGCGCTTGAGCTTCATCAGCACCCGGGCGCTGATCTCCTGCGAGGTGTACGCCTTGCCGTCGATCTCGGTCTTCCAGTCGGTACCGACGTGCCGCTTGACCGACCGGATCGTCCGGTCGACGTTCGTCACGGCCTGGTTCTTCGCCGGCTGACCGGTCAGCACTTCGCCGTTCTTGGCGAAGGCGACGATGGACGGGGTGGTGCGTGAACCTTCCGAGTTGGCGATGACCGTCGGCTCGCCGCCCTCAAGGACAGCGACGACCGAGTTGGTCGTGCCGAGGTCGATGCCGACCGCTCGCGCCATGGTGTGTTCCTCCTGCTATTCGTGACCTGCACGTTCGCCCCCATGTTGAGTGGGCGTCACGCAAGTTCTATCGGGATCGTGGGGTTTCCGTCAAGCCGGACTTGAGCCGACTGCACTCAACCTTGTATCCGGCTCAACGAGCGGCCGGGGCGTCTTGTTCCCGGACTACCGGCAGACCTTGCCCGGAGCGGGTGTGACCCCGCTCACCAGGTACTTCACCTCTTCGGTGCGCACGCAGGGCGAGTTGAGGAGCCCCGTGTGCCCGTACCCGGCGTCGACCAGCAACGTCGAGTTCTCGATGTTCTTCGCGAGCCCCCGGGCCCAGGCCAGTGGCGTCGCCGGATCGTGTTCGCCGCCGACCACGAGGATCGGCGCCGCGCCCCGCACCTTCTGCGGCTGGGGCGGATACGCCGGGTCGACGGGCCAGCCCGCGCAGCCGCTCGTGATGTCCCAGAACTCCGAGTAGCGCCAGCTGTGCGGCGCGAGGGTCTTCACCAGCCCCTGCATGACGCGCATGTCGGCGTAGGAGGTGAAGGCCGGGCCGAAGTCGTGGCAGCCGATCGCGCGGTACGCGCCGTAGGACGGGTCCAGCTGCGAGTACGGCGCCAGCCCGGACGCGTCCGGCTTCTCCGCCGTCGCGGCCGAGATCACCTTGCTCAGCTCCGGCCAGAACGCCGGCAGGATGAGCGCGCCGTAGACACCGGACGCCATTTCCTCGGCGGTCACGTTCCGCCCGAGCGCGCTCGCCGGGACACCGCCAGGCGTCGCCATGAGCGCGTCGTAGGTGGCGAGGACGTCCTTGCCGCGAAGCGCGCACTCGTCCGAGGTCGGGCACCACTTCGCGAAGTCGCCGAGCGCGCGTTCGGTCGCGATGGCCTCGTCGAGGATCGCCTTCCTCGTCGGCAGGGAGTGGTCGATGGCACCGTCGAGCACCATCGCCCGGACTCGCTTCGGGTACTTCTCCGCGTACACGGCGCCGAGCTCGGAACCGTAGGAGACGCCGAGCCAGCTGATCTTCGGCTCACCCAAGGCGACCCGGATCGACTCGATGTCGTCGGCCGCGTGCCAAGTGTCCACTTGGGACAGCACGGGTCCTGTCCTCTTGAGACACTCCGCGCCCGAAGCACGGTTGTGCTCGATGAACTTGTCGTAGTCCGCGCGGCTCTTCGGGAACCGGCCGATCGCCGGGTCGTGCAGCGTGGGCGCGCAAGTGACCGCGGGCCTGCTGTCGCCGACGCCGCGCGGGTCGAACCCGATGACGTCGAACCGCTGCCGCAGCGCGGCCGTTTCCGGCTTGTCCAACGCGAAACCGCGGCCGCCGTACTTGAGCACGGTGACCCCGGCGCCGCCGGGACCACCCGGATTCGTCAGCAGCGAACCGATACGGCGCGCGGGATCGGTGGCGGGCAGTTTCGCCAGCGCGATCGAGATCGTCCCGTTCACCTGGAGGTTCGCGCATTCCAGCGTCGGCGCGTACTCGGTCGCGCACGGTTTCCAGTCGAGCCGGGGCGCGGCGGACGCGGGCAGCGCGGACAGCGGCAGGAGGGTCAGCGCCGTGACGGCGGCGAGTGCCTTCGTCCTCATACGGGCCGCACCGTGACCTTGCCGGTGCCGGACTTGAGGTCCAGCACGTTCGCCGAGGCCTGGTCCTGCCGCACGCCGACGGTCTCGACCTTGCCGGTCTCCGAGCTGGCGTTGATGCGGTACGCGCCGTCGGGAACGGTGACGGTGACCTGCCCGGTGTCGGCGCTCGCGGTGACCGCGCCCGGCTTGGTCAGCCCGACCTTGATGTCCCCGGTGCCGGTGACCATTTTCACCGGCCCTGTCGAACTCAAGACCTCGAGATCCCCGGTGTCACCCCGGAGGTCCACCGCGGCCGCGCGGGTGAGGGTGATCTTGCCGGTGCCGATGGATCCGGAGATCGCGAGCTCACGCGGGACCACGACCTCGTAGTCCACGCCGCATTGGCTGCAACCGCCGAGAACCAGCGTGCCGTTCTCGACGCTGTGCGTCTTGCCGGGATTCCGGCCCGTATAAGTGACTTCGCGATGCAGCGAGACCGGTGCGCCGTCCTCGACCCGGAGCTTGAGCCCGCCGACCGGGACGTCGACCCGGATCGCGGTGATCTGCTCGGTGACCGGTGTCCCGTCGCTCAGCGTCTCGCGGCCTTCGCCTGTGCAGCCGACGACGCCGAAGGCCACCAGCGCGCCGAGAGCGAGCGCGCCGAGGACGCGCCGCTCTTTAGTGAACAGAGCTTTGTTGACCATGAGAAAGTGTTCCCCCGATAAGTGCGTCAGGCCGCTTTGACCGAGACGCTTCCGCTGTCCGTGGTGAGATCGAGCTTGTGCTGGGCCGAACCCGACTGGTTCACGTCGATGTCGCGACTGCCGCTGTCGGTGGTGCCGGTGACGTTGTAGTCGCCGGAGGGCACCTTGACCTCGATCGAACCGCTGTCGGTCCGCGCGGTGACGTCCGCGCCCTTGACCAGTTCGAGTTCGATACGGCCGCTGTTGGCGTCGGCCTTCACGTTCCCGCCGAGCCGCTCGCCCTTGATGGCGCCGGAACTCGCGTGGATGTCGACGTCCTGCCCGATGTTCTTCAGTTCGACGCGGCCCGAGTCGGCCTGGACCTTCACGGTGCCGGGTACGTCGCGTACCTCGACCCGTCCCGAGTCGACCTGGATGTCCACAGTGGACACCCCGGCGATCTCCACCGCGCCGGAGTCGACCCGGCCGGTGACCGGGACCCCCGCCGGGACGGTCACGTCGTAGTCGACCTCGCAGTGGTCTCCGCAGCCGGCGAGGACCAGGGTGTCGCCTTCCACGCGGTAGGCGTCGCCGGGCTTGTTCCAGCGGTAGGAGAAGTCCTGGCGGACCACGGCCTGGCCGCCGCCCGAGCGGATCTTGAGCGCCCCGCTGTCGTTCTCGACGCGGACGCTCTTGATCGACTGGGTCAGTTCGGTGGTCGCCGACGCGTCGGACGGCCACCACCAGCCGAGGCCGGTGAGGACGCCGACGCCGATCAGGGCGATGCCTCCGATTGCGAGGAGTGGGCGCGCCATGGTCTTGAGTCCCTCCAGAGCAGGTTTTCGTCTGTCTCGACGCTAAGGGGCGCGCGACGGGTTGGACATAGGGGTAACCCCCGGAATCGTCCCTGAGCCCGCGCCAGGGTCGCCGGGGTCATAACCTGGCGGGGTCATCGGTTCCACGATCAGGAGGACGCATGCCGCAGGCACCCGATCCGTACGATTTCCTGCCCGATCTGCCTGCCTTCACCTTGAGCAGCACCGACATCGAAGAAGGCGGCTTCCTGCCGACGCCCCAGCTCTCCGGGATCTTCGGCGCGGGCGGCGAAGATCGTTCCCCGCAGCTGTCCTGGACCGGCTTCCCCGCCGAGACCAAGAGCTTCGCCGTCACCTGCTACGACCCCGACGCTCCCACCGCGAGCGGATTCTGGCACTGGGCGGTGTTCGACATCCCCGCTTCGGTGAACGCGCTCGCGGCGAACGCGGGCGACGAGGCGGGCTCCGGCCTGCCGGCGGGTGCCGTCACCCTGAAGGGGGACGGCGGTGTGAAGCAGTTCCTCGGGGCCGCCCCGCCGCCCGGGCACGGGCCGCACCGGTACATCTTCGCGGTGCACGCTGTCGACGTCGAAAAGCTGGACGTCGGCGAAGACGCCACGCCGGCTCTTCTCGGCTTCAACCTCTTCAGTCACGCCATCGCGCGGGCGTCGCTCACGGCGCTGCACGAGAACAAGGGCTGACCGGCTTCAGGGGCTGAAGGACGCTTTCACCGCATGCGACGTGGTGAAAGCGTCCTTCGCCGCGTGCCATGCGGGGAAAGTCCCCTTCAGCTCTGCCCGTTGGGTCGGGACCGCTCCATGTACTGCCCCTCCGGCGGATCGCCGAAGCCGAACGGCCGGTACAGCTCGTGCGCGTCGGCGGTGTGCAGCATCCACCGGAACTCCGCGCCCGGCCCGTTGTCGATCATCTCCCGGACCAGTTCCTTGCCGAGCCCCGCGCCGCGCGCGTCTTCGAGGACGAAGACGTCCGCCAGGTAGGCGCTGCCGATGGTGTCCGAAAACGCCCGCGCGAAGCCGACCAGGCGGCCAGTCGAAGCCTCGTACGCGCCGACGACGCGCCACGCGTTCCGGAAGACCGTCTCGATCATCTCGCGGTCTCGCCACTTGCCCCAGTAGACGCTGGTGGACAGGCACTTCCACACCACGTCGAGGTCCACCCGAGCCGGGTCGTCGTCCAGTTCGTAAGCACCGACAGTCCTCATGATCCGCAAGTTACCCGGCAGGTCAACGAGGTTTCAGCAGGTAGTCCACCACCGGCCGCAGCTCGTCCGCGGACGGCGGCTCGTCGTCGATGAGGCCCTGGATCAGGAGGCCGTCGATACCGGCGAGGAACACCCGGAACGCGACCTCGTCGTCGTGCCGGACCATCGAGGTCAGCACGTCCAGCCAGCGCCGCGCGGCGGGCCGCAGCTCGGGTTTGCGCGCGGCCAGCAGGTACAGCTCGTACTCCGCCATCGTCCGCCCGCGCCGCGGGCCCAGCGCCTCGGCGAGCAGTCCGGCGACCTCTTCCGCGCCGCGGCTGCCGCGTGAACGGGCCCTGTCGATCATCCAGTAGACCTCGGTCGCCATATCCCTCGCGCACGAGATGAGGGTCGCGATCAGCAGGTCGTCGAGGCTGGAGAAGTGATAGGTCGTCGACGCGGTCGGCACACCCGCCTCGGTGGCGACCGTCCGATGGGTGACCCCGGCGACGCCGTCGCGCTCGATCACCCGCAGCGCGGCCGCGATGATCTCCTCGCGCCGCTTCTCGCCCCTGGCCTTTCGGCCGTCGACCTGGATCTTCACTTAGTGCGCGCTCCCTACCTCGATCAACACGACACCGCCGACCACCAGCGCCAGCCCGGCGATCACGGCGAAGTTGACCGGCTCCTTGAAGAAGACGATGCCGACGGCCGCCACCAGCGCGACGCCTGCCGCGGCCCAGATCGCGTAGGCGACGCTCACCGGCACGCCCGCCTTCAGAACGTACGCGAGCGCGACGAACGCGAAGGCGTATCCGGCCACCACGACGATCGACGGTCCCAGCTTGCTGAAGCCCTCGGAGAGCTTCAACGAGACCGTGGCGGTCACCTCGGCGGCGATGGCGAAAGCGAGGAGAAGGTACGCACCCATGTCACAAAAACTACCTGGACGATCGTCTTAAAACAAAGAGAGGCGTACACCACATCGGTGGGACTTGGGCGCGGTCAGTGGGTTACCCATCAGTAAGAAGCATTAGTCTGCCCGAACCACACTCTGCCCACCCACCACATGGCTTCACTCGGACGAAAGGCACCCGACGATGGGCGCTGTACAGCTGACGCTCGGCGGGATCGCGGTCCTGCTCGGCGTCGTCGCCTGGGGAATGTTCTTCGCGACCATCGCCCGCTTCGTGCGGGTGATCCGCCTCGGTCAGCCGGACTCGACCCGCAACGGCCCGTTCGTGCCGCGGATGAAGACCTTGATCAAGGAATTCGCCGCGCACACCCGCATGAACAAGGTCAAGAGCGTCGGCCCGGCGCACTGGCTGGTCATGTGGGGCTTCCTGATCGGGTCGCTCGCCCTGTTCGAGGCGTACGGCGAGGTCTTCGTGCCGACCTGGGGCTGGCCCATCCTCGACGACTGGTCACTGTTCCAGCTGCTCATGGAACTGCTCGGCGTCGGCACCATCGTCGGCATCCTGGTGCTGATCTGGGTCCGCCAGAAGAACCACCCGCGCCGTGCCGACAGGCAGTCACGCTTCCAGGGCTCCAACTTCAAGTGGGCGTACTTCATCGAAGCCGTCGTGCTCATCGAGGGCATCGGCATCATCGGTGTCCGCGCCGCGAAGTCCGCGCTGAACGTCCACGAAACCCCGGTCTGGGCCGCGTTCGTCTCGCATCCGATCGGTGAGCTGCTGCCCGCCAGCCCGAACCTGGTCTCGGTGTTCGCGTTCGTCAAGCTGATGAGCGCCACGATCTGGCTCATCGTCATCGCGCGCACGATGACCATGGGTATCGCCTGGCACCGGTTCAGCGCCTTCTTCAACATCTACTTCAAGCGCGAGGCCGACGGCGGTGTCGCCCTCGGCGCGCTCAAGCCGATGATGAGCAACGGCAAGGTGCTCGACCTCGAAGAGGCGGACCCCGACGAGGACACCTTCGGCGTCGGCAAGGTCGAGGACTTCAGCTGGAAGGGCTGGCTGGACTTCTCCACCTGTACCGAATGCGGCCGCTGCCAGTCGCAGTGCCCCGCGTGGAACACCGGCAAGCCGCTTTCGCCGAAGCTGCTCATCACGCAGCTTCGCGACCACGCCTACGCGAAGGCGCCGTACCTGCTCGCGGGCGGTAAGCGCGACATGGCGGGTGACGAGGTCGGCTTGTCAGGTGACGACATGTACGCGGGCATCGACGTCCTCGCGATCGCGGAGTCCCAGAAGGCGCTCATCGGCGACGACGGCGGCATCATCGACCCCGAGGTGCTGTGGTCCTGCACCTCCTGCGGTGCTTGCGTCGAGCAGTGCCCGGTGGACATCGAGCACGTCGACCACATCGTCGACATGCGCCGCTACCAGGTGATGATCGAGTCCTCGTTCCCCAGCGAGCTCAACGGGATGTTCAAGAACCTGGAGAACAAGGGCAACCCGTGGGGCCAGAACGCCAAGGACCGGCTCGCCTGGACCGAGGACCTGGAGTTCGAGGTGCCGGTGTTCGACGGCGACCTCGGCGACGCCGAGTACCTCTTCTGGGTCGGCTGCGCCGGTGCGTTCGAGGACCGCGCGAAGAAGACCACGCGGGCCGTCGCGGAGCTGCTGCACATCGCGGGCGTCAAGTACACGGTGCTCGGCTCGGAGGAGTCCTGCACCGGTGACCCGGCCCGCCGCGCGGGCAACGAGTTCCTGTTCCAGATGCTGGCGCAGCAGAACGTCGAGGTCCTGAACTCGGTCTTCGAGGGCCGCGAACGCAAGGCGCGCAAGGTGGTCGTCACCTGTGCCCACTGCTTCAACACCCTCGCGAACGAGTACCCGGAACTGGGCGGCCAGTTCGACGTCGTGCACCACACGCAACTGCTCAACCGCCTGGTGCGGGAGAAGCACCTGACCCCGGTGGCCGCGGTCGCCGAGGACGTGACTTACCACGACCCCTGCTACCTGGGCCGCCACAACAAGGTCTACGACGCTCCGCGCGAGCTCGTCACCGCTTCGGGCGCGCAGCTGCGGGAGATGCCGCGGCACGGCGACCGGTCGATGTGCTGTGGCGCCGGTGGCGCGCGGATGTGGATGGAAGAGAAGATCGGCAAGCGGATCAACGTCGAGCGCGTGGATGAGGCGCTCGGCACCGCGCCGTCGAAGATCGCGACCGGCTGCCCGTTCTGCAAGGTGATGCTCAATGACGGCCTCACCGCACGGCAGAGCGACGGCCAGGCGAGCGAAAAGGTCGAGATCGTCGACGTCGCGCAGCTGCTGCTGACCGCCGTCAAGCGCAAGCCGGAACCGCAACTCGTCCCGGCGGGAGCGCCGTCCTTGGACGCCGTCCCAGATGCTGAACTCGACGAGAAGACCGAAGCGCCTGCCAGCGAAACGCCTCCTTCGGAGGAAGACAAGTAGAACCTCGAGGCCGGAGGGGACATTCTCTCGCACATAATGCGAGAGAATGTTCCCTCTTGTTTTATCCCGTCCGGACCATTCCGTCCCGTTACCCGTTCGGCGGTACACGGCAACGATAAGCTGGCGTTTCCTCGTTGCCGTTGTCCGTCTGCGAGGTTTCTTTAGGCGGCACGGCTCTGGGTCTGAAATAAGGGGCGAGGAAATCAATGGGTAACCGGCACGAACTCCGTCAGCGCAAGGAACACCGCCTCGCGACGCCGGGATCGTCGACCCCTCGCCCGATGGCCCGCCTCCCATCGGCCGCGGCACTCGCCCGGATGGCTCAGGAAGCGACCATCCCCAGCATCCCGGCCGCCCGGCGGCCGCCGCGACAGGAACGGCAACGCACGCGCGTCCGCCCGTACGTTCGCACGGGCGGACGCACGCAGTCCAAGCGGAACTTCGCCATCGAAGCGATGATTTCCGTCCGGAACGACGCGCCATGGAGCGCTCCGGGGTTCAGCGTCGAATTCCATTCGGTCCGATCACTGTGCCGCCGTCCGACTTCTGTCGCGGAAGTAGCCGCGTCACTATGCGTTCCACTCGGCGTTGCAAAGGTCCTTTTGGGTGACATGGCCGAACTCGGCTTGGTTACCGTTCATGAAACGCAAGCTGAATTCGACGGTCATCCGGCACTCGCCTTGATGGAACGCGTGCTGCAGGGTTTGCGTCGCCTGTGAGATCGGCGCACTCGCACTACGCTACGCAAGGTGAGTGAAGAATCCGGCGACGAAAGCACCTTGACCGTAGTGCTGGCGGGTGGGGTGAACCTCGCCATCGCGGTGCTGAAACTGATCGCCGGGATCATCACCGGCTCCGGCGCGATGCTGTCCGAAGCCGCGCACTCGGTGGCCGACACGATCACCGAAGTACTCCTGCTGACAGCGCTGAAACGCTCGGACCGCCCCGCAGACCGCGTCCACCCCTTCGGTTACGGCAAGGAACGGTACTTCTGGTCGCTGCTCGCGGCGGTGTCGATCTTCGCCTCCGGCGCGATGTTCGCGCTCTACGAAGGCTTCTCGACGGTGTTCGGCGAAGCGACCGAGCAGACCGATCCGATCGTCGGCTACGTCGTCCTCGCGATCGCCTTCGTCCTCGAATCCGTCTCGTGGTTCCAAGCCGTGCGGCAGGTGCGGCGCGACGCCGCCGAAGCGGGCCAGAAGATCTCGGTCTACCTGCGGATGATCGACGACCCGGCGCCGAAGACCGTCCTGTTCGAGGACTCGGCGGCGCTGATCGGCCTGCTGCTCGCGTTCGCCGGGATCGGGCTGCACCAGCTCACCGGATCGCATGTCTGGGACGGTGCGGCGTCGATCGCGATCGGGGTGCTGCTGGCGCTCGTCGCCTACGTGCTCGGGCGCACCAACCGCGGCCTGCTGATCGGCAGGCAGGCGGATCCGAGGCTGGTGCGCGCGGTGCGGGACCACCTGGTGGGCGCGCCCGAGATCGAGGCCGTCGTCGACCTGCAGACCATGCTGATGGGCACCGATCAGGTGCTCGTCTGCGCTCGCGTCGACTTCGACGACGCGCTGGGCGCGGCGGACGTCGAACGTGCCTGCGTCCGGATGGCCGCCGAACTGACGCGGACGTTCGGTGACATCACCGAGGTGTTCATCGAACCGGTCCCGCGCACGGATCCCGAGCTGCGCGCGGCGGTTCTGGCCCGCTACGGCGACATCGCGGAACGATGGGACAAGGGTCAGTAGCCGAAGTTCTGCGTCCAGTACATGCCCTTGGTGTTGACGCCGACGCCGATCTTCTTCAGCTTGCAGTTGAGGATGTTCGCGCGGTGGCCCTCGGAGTTCATCCAGGCGTCCATCACCTTGGCGGCGTTCGACTGTCCCTTGGCGATGTTCTCGGCGCCGGGCTTGTCGTAGCCGGCGGCCCGGATGCGCTGGTCGAACGTGGTGCCTTCCGGCGTGGTGTGCGAGAAGTAGTTCCGGGCCGACATGTCGTCACTGTGTCCCTGCGCGGCCGCGGCGAGATGCGACTCGTTGCTCACCGGCGAGCAGCCCGCGTCGGCGCGCTCGGCGTTGACGAGGTCGATGACCTGACCGGCGAGCGAACTGTCCTGCGAGCGAGGCGGCACGGGAGCCTTGCTCGAGGTGGGCTTCGGAGCCTCGGAAGTTTGAGCGGGCGGCTCAGCCGCGGCGGAGGACGAGCTGGGCGGGGCGGAGAAGGTCGTGGGAGCTTCAGAAGACGGTGCCGGAGCGGGCTGACCGGGCGCGGGGTCGCCTGGCGCCGGAGCGGTCGTTTGGCCGAAGTAGGCGGGAGGCTTCGCGAGCGCGTCGCCGGGTCTGCCCTTGGTGTCCGGGATGCTCAACGACAGGTTACTCAGTGCCGTCCCCTGAAAACGGTCGGTCACCATCAGGTAGCTCGCGCTGGCGATCACCCCGCCCAACAGAACGCTGAGTGTGACAAGCAGTAACCGGCTTCGTGTTCTATTGGGGGACACGAGGCCGAAAACTATCACGAACTGGTTACGGCAATACCCCCGAAAGTAGTAATACCGGTCAACGGTCGCGCTGGGTGATCAACCCCGTGGACTCGTTCGTGATCGTCGTGGCGTCGCCCAGGAACCGGATCACCGTCTCCAGCTCACTGTCCGTGTACTTCTCGCAGGCCTCGCGGACCGACTTCACCAGGTGATCCCACATCGGCGCGGCCGAGGCCATCATCGCCCCGTCGATCTCGATGAGCACCTTTCGCCGATCCTCGGGGTGCGGCTTCCGCGCGACGATCCCCTTGCCCTCGAGCCTGTCGATGAGCGCGGTGATCGACGCCGGCGCGAGCCCCGAGAGCTGCGAAAGCGCCTTCGGCGTCTGCGGGCCGAAGCGAGCGAGGTAGTCGGCCACCTTGCTCTCCACCGCCGAAAGGCCGCTCCGCTCGGCGATCGCCGTGTGGAACATGACCGTCTCGGTGGACAGGGCCCGCGACCCGTTGAGGATCCGCTCGACCAGTTCCGCCCGCTCGCTTGACACGTCGACCAGCCTAGCGGAGTCTTTAGTTCGATAGAACGAATTAGTTTCTAAGAGATTCGATGGGTGAACTACATGGCGAAGGTACTGGTCGCCGGCGGGGGTATCGCGGGCACGATCACGGCGATCGCACTGCACGAGACGGGCCACGAACCGGTGATCCACGAGGCGTACGACCGGACCGCCGAGGGCGTCGGCGCGTTCCTGACGCTCGCGGTGAACGGACTCGACGCGCTGGCGCCACTGGGCCTGAAAGAGCTGGTCAAAGACCTGGGATTCGACACGCCGCAGATCAAAATGCACGTGGGGAACGGGCGCGAGGTGGCGGATTTCGCGCTCGGCGGGCGTCTGGAAGACGGCACCCTGAGCCAGACCGTGCTGCGCTCCGACCTGTACGTCGCCCTTCGCGACGAAGCGGTGAGACGCGGCATCGAAGTCCGCTATGGCAAACGTTTGGCAGACGCACGAGAGACCGCTTCCGGTGTGCTCGCGACGTTCGAGGACGGCTCGTCGTCCGAGGGCGACCTGCTGGTCGGCGCGGACGGGCTCCGGTCGCGAGTGCGGGAGATCATCGACCCGCGGGCCATGAGCCGTCCGCTGCCGACCTCGCCGCGACGACCGGCTGGCGCGAGGACCTGATCCGGCAACTCGCGGTGGACCGCACCCCTGCCGTCGAGATCGTGCGCGCGACGCGGGAGATCTACCGGCCGTGGGCGACCTACGACTTCCCGACCGTGCCGACCTGGCGGACGGACCAGATGGTCATCATCGGCGACGCCGCCCACGCGACCTCACCGGCGGCGGGCCAAGGCGCCGCGATGGCCATCGAAGACGCCGTCACGCTGGCGCGCTGCCTGCGTGACGTGCCCTCGATCCCGAAAGCTCTCGCCGCCTACGAAGGACTACGCCGCGAGCGCGTCGAGGCCGTCGTCGAGCGCGGTAAGCGCAACGGCGACGCGAAGGCGGTCGGGTCCGTCGGACGGGTGATCCGGGACTTCTTCATCGCGCGGGCGTTCAAGAACCCGCCGAAGGAGGATCCGAACGCCTTCATGTGGCAGCACCGGATCGACTGGGAAGCCCCCGTCGGCTAACGCCAGGTGTCCACGCGGTGGAAGTTCTTGTACGCACGGCTCGGGGTCGGTCCGCGCTGCCCCTGGTAGCGCGAGCCCGCCTCGTTCGAGCCGTACGGGAACTCCGCGGCGCTGGACAGGCGGAAGATGCAGAGCTGGCCGATCTTCATCCCCGGCCAGAGCGTGATCGGCAGGTTGGCCACGTTGGACAGTTCCAGCGTGATGTGGCCGGAGAAGCCGGGGTCGATGAAGCCCGCGGTGGAGTGCGTGAGCAGGCCGAGGCGGCCGAGGGAGGACTTGCCCTCCAGACGGCCGGCGAGGTCGTCGGCGAGCGTGACGGTCTCGTAGGTGGAGCCGAGCACGAACTCGCCGGGGTGGAGCACGAAGGGGTCTTCGCCCTCCTTCTCGACCAGCGACGTCAGCTCGTCCTGCTGGAGCTGCGGGTCGATATGCGTGTACTTGCTGTTGTCGAACACGCGGAAGAAGCGGTCGAGGCGCACGTCGATGCTCGACGGCTGGACCATCGTCGGGTCGAACGGGTCGACGCCGAGACGGCCGGCGTCGAGCTCTTTACGGAGGTCACGGTCGCTGAGGAGCACGAGATCAGCGTAGTCAAGCGGCCTTCATGTGCCTGCCGTAGGTGGGGTCGAGCCGGAAGACCTTGGTGACCTGCCGGAGGTAATGGCGCCGCCCGGCCGCTCCGATCAGTTCCTGGAGGGCCGTCGCCCCAGGCACCACCCGCCGGACCGTCTCGGCGGCGAAGTTGACTCCCGCCACCGCGACCACGGCCGCCTGCGCGATCAGATCGTCGGGCAGCTCCAGGAAGTCGGCGTTGGACTTGCCGAGGAGAAGCCTGCTGATCGCCCCGTGCCCCGCGACCGACACGTGGGCGAGGACCTTGCCGAGCGCGCCGCGGCCGTCACCGATCCCGGCGTGGGACTTCATGAGCGCCGCGGCGAGCCGCTTGGAGTCGTCGTCGGGGATGAACTCGGTGGTGGCGAGCAGCCACAGCAGACGCCAGGCGTCTTCCTCGCCGGCGGGCAGGAGTTCCTCGTCGACTCCCATCAACCAGCCGACGTAACGCCAAAGGTGCAGGATGTCGGCGCGCTCGCGGTCGCTGTAGCGGAGCCCGAGCAGTTGCGTGCCGAAGACGTAGACGAGGGAGAAGAGCAGGAGCGTGCCCGCGGTCTGGACCTGATTGACCGGCCTGTCCCAGGCGGCGTAATCCCAGTCCTTGCGGCGATTCATGGCCGCGCGGACGTGCGCGTGCACCACCCGCACCCGCAACGCGGACTCGTACCCGCGCCCGCCGAGCACCAGCGCGCCCGGCGTGGTCACGTGAATCCACCAGGTCGCCGTCTCGACGAGACGCTGCGCCGCCTTGTACTCGATCTCACCGGTACCGACGAGCGACTTCGTCGCGCGCGACGCGAGATACCCGCCCATCAGCGAAACGTCACCGAGCGGGAAGAGGCCGAGCAACCCGGCACGCGTGATCGCCCGCGCCCCACGGTCGAGGCGATCCGGGTCGACCCAGTACGGCGTCGCCTCGACGTTGCGGAAGAAGGCTTCGAGCTCCTCCGGCGGCTCCTCGACGCTGTCGATGCCTTGCCGGAGCGCCTGTTCGAACTGCCCTTGGGCGCCCTTTCGCAGCAGCGGCACCAGCACGTCGGCCGCCGGATCCTCCCGCTGCGCGAACTTCCGCAACCGGGCCACCTGGCGCTCGTCACCCCTGATGTCGCCCTCGATGAACAACCTCGACGCGACCCGGAACCCGCCTTGCCGGAACAGCTCGGGGTCAGGCAGCCTCTCGCCCATCCGGATCACCTCCGATGTAGACAACAAGTGTTGTCACTTGAAGGTGGCGACGTCAAGGTGGGCGGGGTCTTGGCAGGGAGAGATCCGGACCATGTATGCTGGCCGAGCACTGCGGATGTAGTTCAATGGTAGAACATCAGCTTCCCAAGCTGAATACGCGGGTTCGATTCCCGTCATCCGCTCTCACGCGAAGCCCCAGGTCAGTGGATGTCCACTTAGGACCTGGGGCTTTCGCTTTGTCCGGGGAGTCCCCTGATGACCGAGACCCTGCCGGATGATCTCCGCACCGACGTCCAGACGCTCTGGGACTACCACGACATGCACCACGCACCCCGGCCCTCCGACGTCGGGATCGGACTCGGCAGCCATGACCTCGGCGTCGCGACTTACACCGCGGAGTTGTTTCAGACCGGGATGTTCCCGCTCATCGTCTTCACCGGAGCCAACGCGCCGACCACCGTTGAGCGGTTCCCGCGCGGCGAAGCGGTGCACTACCGCGAACACACGCTTGAGTTGGGCGTGCCGGACGACGCGATCCTGATCGAGCCCGAAGCGCGGAACACCGGGGACAACATCACGCTCACGCGGCGACTACTGGAGTCACGCGGCATCGCGGTCGGGTCGGTTGTTCTTGTTTCCCGGCCATATCAACAGCGGCGCGCTTATGCGACTTGCAAGAAGCTCTGGCCCGAGGTCGACGTTATCTGCGCTTCCCGGCCATTGCCGCTGGATGACTACATCGAGAGCATCGGCGACGTGGACCGGGTCGTCAACATGCTCGTCGGTGACACCCAACGGATCACCGTCTACGCCGAACGCGGCTTCGCGGTCCAGCAGGAAGTTCCGGTCAACGTCGAAGAAGCTTACGGTCGCCTAGTCCGTGCAGGGTTCCGGAAACGCCTTATCTAACTCGGCCAGAACCACCGGACCCGCCGCTGAATTCGTGACCGGGCGGCCCTGGCCGCAATCGTCCACGCCACCGGTCATTCGCGAACCACTCGGTTGGGGACCCCTCCCCACTGTCCCCACTACCTTCTGCACCGTGCGGAGAAAATCGAGCGACAGCACCGCGGCGGCCTTGCTGCCCCTCCTGGCGGGGTCGCTGATACTTCCGCTCCTGATGGTCGGCGTGATCTTCCTCCTCGTCGGCCTCAACGCGGGCAGCGGCCCGGGGCCGTACACCGTCGTTTTCGCCAAGGCGGGCGACGAATGCGAGACGATCGGGCAGTACCTCGACGCCTCCTCAGGCGAGCCGCTGAGATGCATCGGTCCTGGAGGGTTCCGGACGTCCTCGATCGAATTCCCCGGTTTCTCTCAAGAGCAGAACGATGAGGTGCGCCGCTGGCTGACCACGTTGCTGGAGGACGGCGATCTGAGCGTCTTCGATCAGCGTGCGATCCAGGGCAGGGTCGAGGGGATCACGGCTGAATTGCCGCCCGGAGCGCGGGTCGAGCGGAAGTCCGGCACGACAGAGATCTGGATCGGCGCGGGTTTGACGGGTGCCGGGCTGCTCTTGGGCTCAGGCTTCGCCTGGCGGTGGTTTCGGAACCGCCGGAACGGTTTTTAGCCGCAGAGCGGCAAACTGTCCAGGTTGTTCCGCAAGGTCGCGTCGGCCGCGGACTTCAGCGTGCCGACACCGCAGGTGCATGCCCATTTCCGCACATAGGCTTTGCGGCCGTCGGCGTCGGTGAAGTACCGATCGCCGTTGTCCATCGACGTGTAGACGTCGTCGACCCGCAGCACATCGTCGCCGCGGCCGACGGCCAGGATGTGGCCACCGGTGGCGCAGCCGGTCTGGACGGTGCAGACGATCTCGTACTCGGCCATCCGAACTCCTCGGGTCGCAAGAAAGTCGGGTGAGGCGGAGTGGTTGTTACGGGTAGCGTGCGGGACATGGAGATCCGGGGGTTCACCGACGACGACTGGGGTCAGGTGTGGCCGATCGTGCGCGAAGTAGTGCGCGCGGCGGACACGTACACCTACGACCCGGACCTCACCGAGGAAGACGCTCGCAAGACCTGGGTCGAGACGCCGCCGGGCCGGACGGTGGTCGCGGTCGAGGGCGGCAGGGTGCTCGGCACGGCAAAGATGAGCCCGAACCGCGGCGGACCCGGATCACATGTGTCGACGGCCAGTTTCATGGTCGACAAGGACGTTCGCGGCAAGGGTATCGGCGGTGCGCTGTGCGCGGACGCCCTGGATTGGGCCAGGGAACAGGGTTTCGCGGGGATGCAGTTCAACGCGGTCGCCGAGTCGAACGTGGCCGGGATCCGGATCTACGAGCGGCTCGGGTTCGAGATCGTCGGAACGGTGCCGGGCGCGTTCGAGCACCCGACGCTGGGGCGCATCGGGCTGCACGTCATGTACTGCGACTTCGCCTAGCCCTCGACGAGTTCCCACGGCGCGTCGGCGCTCGGACGGTCGTAGACCTGGCCGGGTGCGGCGCTCAGGACCAGGGCGACGTCCGGGTAGAGCGTGACGGCGTGCTCCATCTCCAGGGCTTCGACCTCGAAATCCTCGTCCTCCGGCACCTGGAAACCGACGAGCAGCCAGCTGCCGTCGGCCTCGCGCACGACCTGGCGCACGGCGCGGACCGGGGCGGCGGGGTCGGTGGAGATCTCGGCGAGTTCGGTGCTCACCTGGACTTCTTCCAGCGGCGAGCCCGGATGCGTCCACGCGGCGAGGCGGGCGGCGCGTACGAGGAGGTCTTCGTCGTCGTCATCCGAGTCGGCGACCGAGCTCAGCAGCCAAGCGCGCCGTTCCGGGTCCCAGTCGGCGGCCATGCCGGTGGGGAGGACGGCGAGGGCGGCGATTTCGGGGATGAGGTCGACAGCGTCCTTCAGAGGCAGCGCGCCGAAAGCGTCGCGGTTGAGTTCCATGTCCTCGGAGAACTCGTTGCCGTCGCTGATGAACCAGTCACCGTCGTCGTCGAGCACGACGAACGCGAGATTCGACGGGTCCTCCACCAGCGACCGGGAGATGATGACCGGCGACTCCGGATCCTGACGCAGCGGCCAGTTCTCGCTCGACATGCTGGGCTCCCAACGGGGTTGTCCGGCTGTGGGGCACCATCCCACCATCTCCGGAGTTCCCGCCGCGCACCGGCTCAGCGGAAGCTCATTCGCTGAGGTCGTACTCGTCGACGTCCAGTGCGGCGGCGGCTTCGGTGAGGAACGCGAGCACGGCCGGCGAGAGGTGCCAGCCGAATTCCTCGTCACCGTCCCGGTGATGGAAGTAGCGCACCACCTGCAGCACCGCGCTCACACCCTCGTCCACCAGCTTCCTGATCCCCGGGCGGACCGGCGCGAGCCTGCCGATCACGCTCTCTATCTGGTCGTCGACCGGTCCCGAACCGCGATGCGTCACCTTCCACGTGTGCATCCGCGGCAACCGATGTTCGGCGGACCGCGAACCCAGTACCAGGGCCTCGTCGGGCGCCATGCCGAGCCGCGCGGTGATCTCCCCGGCGGACACGGTTTCGCTCTTCAAGGCGAAGTAGCAGTACTGGTGGACCTTCATACGCCCGGCACCCTAGCTTTCGGGCAGGCTGACCAGGTGAAACGTGATCAATCGCTTATCGAACGCCTCGCGCGGGAGCGCAATGTCTGGTTGTGCACGCTCCGCCGGGACGGTTCGCCGCACGTCACGCCGGTGTGGTTCGTGTATCTCGACGACGTCTTCTGGATCGGCAGCGGCGAGCGGAACGTGAAAGTGCGCAACGTCGGCAACGACCAGCGCGTCAGCCTCGCCCTCGAGGACGGCGACGCCCCCGCGGTCGCCGAAGGCCTGGCACGCGTCCATCGAGGGGATCTCCGCGAAGACGTTCTCATGGCACTCGCGGCGAAGTACGACGGTTGGGCGGCGGGGAGGGAAATCGAGCCGTTCGGCGCCCGAGTGCTCATAGAAGTCCCCGTAAAGCGGTGGCTGCTCGAGGGTGTCGCCCAATAGTCTGGAAAGTCCGATACCGATGGGGATGGACGATGCTGACCGGTGAACTGATCCGTCTGCGGCCGCTGGAGCCCGAGGACGCGGACACGCTGTGGCGCTGGAACAACGACCCGGAGGTCATGCGCTGGATGATGGCGGACCATCCTGAATCGCTCGCCCAGATCCGCGAGCGCTTCGCCAAGCGGAAGCCCAACAGCTACGCGCAGGCGGACTTCGCGATCGAGAGCCTCGCCGTCGGCACGCTGATCGGCACCGCCTCCCTGCGGGACGCCACCCCGGAACAGGGCCGCGCCGAACTCGACATCTACCTCGGCGAGAAGGATCACTGGGGCGGCGGCTACGGCACCGACGCCATGCGCACGCTCTGCCGCTACGGCTTCGAGATGATGCGGCTGCACATGATCGCGCTGTGGGTCGTCGTCGACAACGAGGCCGCGATCCACATCTACAAGAAGCTCGGGTTCCAGGTGGACGGCAGGCATCGGCAATCGTTCCGCGGCCAGAACGGCCAGTGGCACGACGAGTACCTGATGAGCCTGCTCGAAGGGGAACTCCGCTAGTCGCCCAGACCTTTCGTGAGCCTGGCGGGTGCCTTCATCCGCCAGGCCTCCTCGATGAGCTCACGCAACTGCGCCGTCTCGACCTTCTCGAGGTCGACGAGGATCGCGCCGTAGCCGTCGTAATGAGGCGTGGTGAAGTACGCGGGGTCTCCGGAGGCCAGCAGGGCCTCCTTCTCCGCGTGCTCGCACAGCAGCATCAGCCCGCCCTCGGCCTCGGTGCGCAGCCGGGCGAAGTTCTTGCCCGCGACCTTGAGCGACGGCGTGCGATACGACGTCGACTCCTCGACCTCCGGCAGCCTGCCGGCCAGGTCCACGACTTCTTCCCAGGTCGTCATGGCGGACATTGTGCCCTGGGTCACTGACAAATCCACCCCCGAAGACGTCATGAAAGGGGCTTTCAGGACATTTTTCGTCCTGAAAGCCCCTTTCATGACACACCTGAGGGTTACGGCAGGGCGATGATCCGGTCCGCGGCGGGCGGCGCGATGCCAGGGTGCGCCGCGAAGTACGCGATCAGCGCGTCCAGGTCCACCGGACCACCGGACAGATTGGTCCCCTGCGTGAACTCGGTGAAGCCGTCCCCGCCGGCGGCGAGGAAGTTGTTCACCGAAACGCGGTACGACGCCGCCGGGTCGATCGGCGTGCCGTCGAGCGTCAGGTTCGAGATGCGAGAACCCTGGGCCGCCGACGCCGAGAACGAGTACTTCAGCGACTTCGAGATCTGCAGGGTCCGCACGATCCCGTTCGCCTGCCACTGCTGTTCGAGCACGTTCTTCAGGTTCGCCCCGGTGAGCGTGATCGTCTGCATGATGTTCGCGAACGGCTGCACGGCGAACGCCTCGCCGTAGGTCACCACACCGTCGCCTTCGCCGGCGGGCGAGGACGCGTAGGTGAAGTCCGTGCGGATACCGCCCGGGTTCGTCATGGCGATCTGCGCGCCGTTCGACCGCGTGGCCTCGAGCTGGGCGTCGGCGATGACGTCGCCCAGCGGGGACTCACCGGAGGCCGCGCCCTTGGCGACCAGGTCCGCGGTGATGGTGCCGACGGCCTTGTTCGCGATCGGCGCGGCCTTGGCCTTGGCCTCGTCGATCAGCTTCTGCACGTCGGCGTCCGGCGTGACGTCGCGGGTGACGATCTCGTTGTGCGCCTTGGTCTCGCCGCGCACGACGTCGCGGGTCCGGCGGTCGATCTTCAGGTCCACGACGGACAGGAGACGCCCGAACGACGCACCCTGGATCACCGGGCGCGGGTTGCCTGCGGGGTCGTCGATCACGCAGTTGTACTGCTGGTGGCTGTGCCCGGTGAAGATCGCGTCCACTTTGGACGAAACCTGCCGCGCGATCGTGGTCGCGGCACCCGGCTTGACCTTGCATTCGTCGGGTCCGGCGGTCTCGGAGTTGTCGCCCTGGTGCAGCAGCACGACCTGCGCCTTGACGCCGAAGAGGTCGAGCAGCTTGGCGGTGCGGTCGATCGCCTGGACCTCTTCGCCGAACTTGAGACCCTTGATCGCCTCCGGGGTGACGACCTGCGGCAGGTCCTTCAGCGTCGCGCCGATGACACCGATCGGGACGCCGCCGGAGAACTCGATGCTGAACGGCAGCAACGCCGGGAAGCCGTTCTCGTAGTACACGTTGGACCCGAGGAACGGGAAGTTCGCGCCCTTGAAGGACTTCCGGAACTGGCAGCCGTCGGTCGGGTGGCAGCCGCCGTTCTGGATCCGGCGGAGCTCCTTGAGGCCCTCGTCGAATTCATGGTTCCCCACCACGGACGCCTCGACACCGAGCAGGTTCAGCAGTTCGACGGTCGGCTCGTCGTGGAACAGCGCCGAGATCACCGGCGACGCGCCGATGCTGTCACCTGCCGAAAGCACGACGGAGTTGCGCGCTTCGCCGCGAAGCCGCTTCAGGTGCGTCGCGAGGTAGGCGGCGCCACCAGCGTTGACCATCGCGCCACCGGGCAGCGTGACGCGGCCGCTGGAGCCGGACGGCGGTTCGAGGTTGCCGTGCAGATCGTTGAACGTGACGATCCGGACGTCGGTGGTGGCCGGCGCGGCGGACGCGGGCGCGGCGACGGTGGCCAGCGCGGTCAGCGCGGCACTGGTGATGACGGCCAGCCTGGTGGAAAGCTTCGTTATGGGGCGCACGGCGGAGGAGTTTGCCTGGCGAACCTGACCTTCACCAGAGGAAAAAGCAGGACGATAAGCAAACGTCACATGTCGCGTGAACCGTTCAGAAGCACCCGCGCCACCAGCTCGGGCTCGTCGTTCATCGGCACGTGCCCGCAGCCCGGAAGGACCAGCAGTTCCGCCTTCGGCGCGATCCGGCGCAGCTCGGCGGCCTTCGGGCGGGCGAGGATGCGGTCGTGCCGCGCCCACGCGATGGTCACCGGGACGTCCTCGACGACGCCCGCGAACCGGAAGCCGCCGCGGGCCTGCTCCAGCGTCGGCCGGAAGCCGGGGCAGCCCGCGAGCGCGCGGATGTCCTCCATGACGACCTGCGTGGTGAGCCGGTCCGGACGGCCGACGATCATCCCGGTCAGCACCGACCGGCCCGCCGGTGTCGCGGCGAGACGCCGCGCGGTGTGCTCGGGGATCCGCTCGGCGAGCAGGCGGTGGGTGCGCAGCATGCTCAGCGCGTATCGCTGCTGCCGCGGCGTCCACAGCCCGGCCGGGGACAACGCCGTCACGCTGCGGACGAGACCCGCTTCCCCGAGCGCGAGCGAGAGCAGCCCGCCGAGCGAGTTGCCCGCGACGTGCGGCTTGCCGAGACCCAGTTCGCGGAAGAACTTTCCGAACATCTCGACCGCGGCTTCGACGCCGTAACCGCCGGAATGCGGTGCCGATTCGCCGAAGCCGGGCAGGTCGACGGTGATGACGTCGCGGTGCGGGGTGAGCAGCGGGAGCACGGGCGACCAGGCCTGGCGCCGGTGGCCGACCCCGTGGATCAGCACCAGCGGCTCGCCCTTGCCCGCGCGGTCGAAGACGACGTTGTCCATCCCGCGAGGTTAAGCTATTTACCTGCTACCGGCGGTAACAGGCAAATAAAGACGCTCACGCCGCCGGGTGACGTCGTTCGGCATCGGCTCCAGTTCCCCTGTCGCGATGAAGCCGAGTTTCAGATACAGCCGCCGCGCCCGGTCGTTGTCCTCCGCGACGTGCAGCCACACCTCCCGGGCGCCGTCGTCCTCGGCGGCCGACCGCACCTCACCCATCAGTTTCGAGCCCAGCCCTTGGCCGCGGGCGTCGGGCGCGACCCACATCGAGTAGAGGATCCAGCCGTCTTCGCGCGCCCGCCCGGCGACCAGGCCGACCGGACTTCCGCCGTCGAAAGCGGCGAACCAGGCGTCTCCGGCCAGCCTCGCGAGCCATTCTTCGTCGGGCTGAGCCCGTTCGGCGGCGGCGATCGAGCCGTAGTTCTCAGGGGTGTCCGTCAGGGCACGCAGGCGGATCTCACGGAAGACGTCGAGGTCTTCGGAGGTCAGCCGTCGAACGAGCAACATCCGGGCAGAATCCCACGTCCACCGTCGCCCTGGGGAGCGAATATCGCCGATCGGCCAAGATCAAGGTCGGCCACTTGGCCGATCCGGCCCCGGCCGCCGCGGCCCTTCGACCGAAGTGTCGGGGCCTCCGAGATCCATAACGTCACTGTCATGACGAACGCACAGGTCACCGCCCTGCAGTACGGCTTGATCGGCTTCTTCGCGCTCTGGGCGACGGTGCTGATCCCGCAGCTGATCGTCCTGCGTTCGCGCGGCCGGGTGCGCCTTCGTCCCGTCCTGACCATGGCCGCCGTGCTGCTCTACGCCACGATGACCCTGGCGGTGACCTTCCTGCCGCTGCCCGGGCCCGGCGTCAAACGACTGAGCCAGACCGTGCAGCTGCATCCGTTCCAGTGGATCACCGACATCCACACCGAACTGCTCAAGCACGGGCTGCCGATGGCCGACTGGTTCACCACCCAGACCTTCCAGCAGGCCACCATGAACGTGCTGCTGTTCGTCCCGCTCGGGTTCTTCGCCAGGACGCTGTGGAAGCGCGGCCTGATCGGCACGACGCTGATCGGTCTCGCCGCTTCGCTGCTGATCGAGATCACGCAGCTGACCGCGAACTTCGGCACCGCGCCCCACGTCTACCGGATCTTCGACGTCGACGACCTGCTCAACAACACGGGTGGCGCGATGCTCGGCTGGATCGCCGGAGCCCTGCTGCTCAGCCTCGTGCGGAAGCCAGTTCCCTCAGCGGTCGAGATGCAGCCGTTGCGGCGCGAGCGGATCGACCTCGCCCAGGTTCGCTAGTCTCGTCTGCCGTCGCTGGGCCGCGCGCCGCGCGGCCCGCCGGTCTTCCGCGACCACCAGCACGGTGGCCACCACGAAGATCAACGCGACCAGGCCGAGGACGAGCGAAAGCTGCAAAACTCCTCCTCGAAGACGACCTTGTGTGCGAGATCACAAACAGTACGCATGTCGTGCTGAGTTGGCCACCCCTTGCGACGAAAGTGGGTGTCGCGGGTCACGCCCACGCCGCGTTCAGTCCTCTAGATGCGGTCGTTGGTAGTGCGAACCACCGCGTCTAGAGGACTAAACGCGGGGAAACTGGCTTCGTGAGGACAAACCCGACCAAGGACGAACTGGCCGCCGCGTACGGCAAGACCCTCGACGACGTCATCGCGCCCGACCTGGACGTGCTGTTCTGCGGGATCAACCCAGGCCTCTACTCCGGCGCGCTCGGCCTGCACTTCGCCAGGCCCGGGAACCGGTTCTGGCCCGCACTGCATCGCGGCGGTTTCACTCCGCGCCTGTTCGACCCGAGCGAGCAGGACGAGCTGCTCGAACTCGGCCTCGGCATCACGAACGTCGTCGCGCGGACGACGGCGCGGGCCGACGAACTGACGAAGGACGAATTCCTCGAAGGCGGACGGCTCCTCACCGCGAGGGTCGCCGAATACCGGCCACGCTGGCTCGCCGTGGTCGGGATCACGGCCTTCCGGACCGCCTTCGGCCTGCCGAAGGCGAAAGTCGGCCCGCAGGACAGTGAAATCGTCGGGGTCGGCGGTACCAAGGTCTGGGTTCTGCCGAATCCGAGCGGGCTGAACGCGCACTGGACACCCGCGGCGCTCGGGGACGAGTTCGGCCGCTTCCGCGCCGAAGTCCACTCTGAGTAGTGAACGCGCCAAGTTCTCCCGTCGGCGCGCTCATTCGAGACAGAGTTCCACAACCAGCAGGTACGCAGAGTTTGCTGCGACGATGCGATACATCTATGAGGGGGATACCGCGTCACGTCCGCAGACCTACTGACTCGTAATAGTTACGAGGTGTTATTTCCGTCCGGTCCCGCAGGGGGGACCGGTTGACGAGGGTGACCACGCCGGGGGGCCGTGGGCACCGAATGGACTTCATGTCCTCTCGTCCGGGGATGACGGGCAGGAAAACGGAGGGGTCCGTGACGCGAAGCATCGAGCCGAACCGAACGCAGGCCGGGAGGCCTGGCGGACTGCCACCAGGCGGACGGGGCCTCGGCGTGGCCGCCGTCGATCCGATCCCGATCTTCTGCGAGGGCCTGAGTTCGCTGGTCCACCGCACGCCGGGGCTGCAGTGGCTCGGGCACGCGGCCAGTCATCACGCCGCGCTCCAGCTGTGCGAGCAGCTCAAACCGGACGTCATCGTGCTGGATTCGGCGCTCGACCCGAACTGCCACCTGTCCCGGCTGCTCAGCAACGGCGATCCGGCGCTGGTCATCATCACGCTGGTCAGGGACACCAACCGCACGCAGCAGTACCTCGCCGCGGCCATCGCGGCCGGGGTGCACGCGATCGTGCCGCGGGCGACCGACGGGCGGCATCTGACCGAGGCGATCCGGCGCGCGCACAGTGACCGCCGCTACATCGACCCGACGCTGGCCGCGCTGACAGCGCGGCCGAAGCGCCAGCCCGTGCTCCCGAAACCGGGTGACGCGCCCAAACCCGCGACCGCGCGCGGCCTGATGCCGCTGTCCCGCCGCGAATACCAGGTCCTTCAGCTGGTCGCCGAAGGGCTGGAGAACTCCGGGATCGCGAAGATCCTGTTCCTGTCCGTGGAAACCGTGCGGACGCACGTCAAGAGCATCCTGCGCAAGCTTTCCGCCCGCGACCGGACACACGCGGTCACCATCGCGTTCCGGTCCGGCATCCTGGTCACGCATCCGGATGACGCGCACAGCCCGGCGGACGCCACGCCCGCTCCTTCGATCGCGCCGTCACCCCGCTGAGACCCCCTGTATTGCTGATTTACACATCACAACAGTGGCCATTCACTTGCCGCCGGTTACCCACAGGTAATATCCTGAAGTTACCGGCGAGTAGGGGACGTGTGCCCGGCCGGGGAGCCGAACACATTGGAGTGACGAAATGGGCCACTACAAGAGCAACGTCCGAGACCTGGAGTTCAACCTCTTCGAGGTCCTCGGCGTACAGGACCGCCTCGGCAAAGGCGTCCTCGCGGAATCCGACGAGGAGACCGCGCGCGGCGTGCTGACCGAGCTGAACAAGCTCGCTTCCGGTCCCCTCGCCGACTCGTACGCCGACGCGGACCGCAACCCGCCGGTGTACGACCCGAAGACCTTCTCGGTGAAGATCCCCGAGTCGTTCAAGAAGAGCTACCAGGCGCTGATGGACGGCGAATGGTGGCGGCTGGGCCTGCCGAACGAGCTGGGCGGCTTCGGCCTGCCCCCGACCGTGCAGTGGGCCGCGGCCGAGCTGATCCTCGGCGCCAACGCGCCGCTGTTCATGTACATGGCGGGCCCGAGCTTCGCCGGGATCGTCGACAAGAACGGCACCGAAGAGCAGAAGCACTGGGCGCAGATCATGATCGATCGCGGCTGGGGCGCGACGATGGTGCTCACCGAGCCCGACGCCGGTTCCGACGTCGGCGCGGGCCGCGCCAAGGCCGTCAAGCAGGAGGACGGCTCCTGGCACATCGACGGCGTGAAGCGGTTCATCACCTCGGCCGAGAACGACATGGTCGAGAACATCATGCACCTGGTGCTGGCCCGTCCCGAGGGCCCCGGCATCGAGACCAAGGCCGGCACCAAGGGCCTGTCGCTGTTCCTCGTGCCGAAGTTCCACTTCGACGGCGAGACCGGTGAGCTGGGCGAGCGCAACGGCGCCTACGTCACCAACGTCGAGCACAAGATGGGCATCAAGGCCTCCACCACCTGTGAGCTGACTTTCGGCCAGCACGGCACCCCCGCCAAGGGCTGGCTGCTCGGCGAGGTGCACGACGGCATCGCGCAGATGTTCCAGGTCATCGAGTACGCCCGCATGATGGTCGGCACCAAGGCCATCGCGACGCTGTCGACCGGTTACCTCAACGCGCTCGAGTACGCCAAGGAGCGCGTCCAGGGCGCCGACCTGCCGAACATGCTGAACAAGACGGCGCCGCGCGTCACGATCACCCACCACCCGGACGTCCGCCGCTCGCTGATGCTGCAGAAGGCGTACGCCGAGGGCCTGCGTTCGGTGTACCTCTACACCGCGACGTTCCAGGACCAGGTGTGGACCGGCGAGGGCGACGAGGCCTCCCAGAAGATCGCGCACGGCGTCAACGACCTGCTGCTGCCGATCGTCAAGGGCGTCGGCTCGGAGCGCGCGACCGAGCAGCTCGTGCAGTCGCTGCAGACCCTCGGCGGGTCGGGCTTCCTGCAGGACTACCCGATCGAGCAGTACATCCGCGACGCGAAGATCGACTCGCTGTACGAAGGCACCACGGCCATCCAGTCGCTGGACTTCTTCTTCCGCAAGATCGTCCGCGACAAGGGCGCTTCGCTGGCCTACCTCGCGGGGGAGATCACGAAGACCATCGAGTCGGAGATCGGCAACGGGCGGCTCAAGAACGAGCGCGGTCTGCTCAAGCAGGCGCTCGAGGACACCCAGGGCATGCTCGGCTCGCTGATCGGCTACCTGACCACGTCGCAGGAAGACCCGCAGAACATCAACAAGGTCGGCCAGCACACGGTCCGCCTGCTGATGTCGGTCGGCGACCTGCTCATCGGCTGGCGGCTCATCAGGCACGCCGAGGTCGCCATCGGCAAGCTCGACGCGGGCGCGTCGGCGAAGGACACCCCGTTCTACGAGGGCAAGATCGCCGTGGCGTCGTTCTTCGCGAAGAGCGTGCTGCCGGAGCTGACGTCGCGCCGGGCGATCGTCGAGGCCGCGGACAACAGCCTCATGGACATCTCCGAGGCCGCTTTCTAAACGATTTCGTGAGAAAGGCCCTCTCCCAGTGTGGGAGGGGGCCTTTCTGGTTTCGCGGGGGTTTCCCGGGGGAATTTCCGTGCTGAGTCCGCCCCTCGGCGGAGACCTCGGCAAAGGAGACGTCAATGACAGTCACCGGCATCATCACGGCGATCGTGGTCGGTTTGATCCTCGGGGTGCTCGGTAGGTTCTTCGCCCCCGGCAAGCAGTCGATCCCGATTTGGCTGACGATCGTGGTGGGCATCGTCGCCGCCTTCATCGGCACCTGGATCGCCCGCGGGCTCGGCTACGCGGACACCAACGGTTTCGACTGGCTCGAACTCATCACCCAGATCGTGGTCGCCGGCATCGGAGTCACCCTGGCGGCGAATCTCTACGGACGCCGGGGTGTCACCCGGTAAGGGGTCTTGAGGCGCGACAAGGCCGTTTTGGTGTCACGGTGGGCCCAACTCGATTCTCCAGCGAAGGAGGAACCATGTTGGGTGGCCTTTGGGGCATCATCACCACGATCGTGGTGGGCCTGATCCTCGGTGTCATCGGCCGGATGCTCGCGTCCGGCGATCAGAAGATCCCGATGTGGCTGACGATCGTGGTCGGCATCATCGCCGCTTTCATCGGCAACTGGCTGGCAGGCGTGTTCGGCGTCCGCGACACCGCGGGCATCGACTGGATCCGGCACGCCTTCCAGGTCGGCGCGGCCGTCGTCGGCGTCATCGCCGCGGCCGCCATCTACGCGAAGGTCAAGGGCGGCGGGCACCGCGCCATGACCTGACCAGGGCTACGGTCGGCCCCTGTGACCACTCGACTCGAACTCAGTGGCCAGGGGCTGACCTCCCTGTCCGGCGTCCCCCTCCCGGCATCGCTCGAGTATCTGGACCTGTACGACAACCGGCTGACGTCGGTTCCCGACGAGCTCTGGTCGCTTTCCGGGCTCCGGGTGCTGAATCTGGCCACCAACCGGCTGACCTCCGTCTCGCCGTCGATCGGCGCCCTGCGGCAGCTGCACACGCTGGATCTGGGGCACAACGAACTCACCGCCCTGCCGGACGAGCTCGGCGAGCTTTCCGGGCTGACGGAATACCTTTACGTGAGCGACAACCGGTTGACCGAGTTCCCCGTCGCGCTGTGCTCGCTCGGGCGGCTGAAATACCTGGGGTGCACGGACAATCGGATCGCGACGCTGCCGGACGATCTGTCCGGGCTGACCTCACTGCGCGAACTTCGCCTGTACGGCAACGGATTGACCGCGTTGCCGGAGTCGCTGGGGACGCTTTCCTCGTTGCGTGAACTGCATTTACGGAAGAACCGGCTGACGTCGTTGCCGGACTCCCTCGGCGAGCTGAGCGAATTGCGCCAGCTGGACCTGCGAGAGAACCGGCTCACCACACTGCCGGATTCGATCGCCCGGCTGTCCAAATTGGACAAACTGGATCTGCGGTGGAACAAGGAATTCCGGGAACCGTCGTGGCTCGCGGACTTCGAGGCCCGCGGCTGCATGGTGCTGCGGTGAGACTCAGGCGCAGAGGATCGTGGGCCGCGGCGAGTAGGTCGCGTTGCGGGTCTCCCGGCGGACCTCCGTGCCGGTGACGACGTCGACGAGCACCCGGGTGTCCGAGGTGCTGAAACCGGCGGCGCCGGGATCCGGCACGCAACCTGGGCCCGAGCCGACCTGCACCGGCTGGGGGACGTAGGAGTGCCGTTCGCCGCCGACGCTCTGGACCGAAAAGCGTTTCGTGCCCCAGATCCGCACGGTCACCGAACCGTTGGCGGGGATCACCTGGATCGCGATCCCGGTCGGGGCGTCGTTGACGATCTGCATCTCGACCGGTGAACCGTCGTTGTTGATCGCCTTCACGTCGCGCGCGATCGGATAGCGGTCCAGGTAGTTGTCGTGCTCCAGATGCCCGCCGTCGGCGAGCCCCGCCAGGTACGCGGCGTTGTAGAGCGTCGTCGCCAGCTGCGAGACACCGCCGCCGACCACGACCGGACCGGTGCCGTCCTCGTTCGCCGGAGCGGGGACGTAGCCCGCGGCCGCCGTCCTCGGCCCGGACCGCGCGCCGAGGCTGAACGTCTCGTTCGGCTTCACGATGGTGCCGGAGACGCGGGTGGCCAGCGTCTGCGTGTTCGTCATCGACGGCCCGCTCAGCCCCGACGTGGTGAACTCGCCGATGACCTCGTTGATGCCCAAGACGTTCGCCGCGTCGGTGCTGACGGCCGGGCTGCTGGCGTCGTAGACCGCTTTCAGCTCCCGCTCGTCGCTCTTCGCGAGCACCGAGGTCAGCGCGGTGAACGTGAGGTCCCAGTTGACCTTCCGCGCGTCCTTCGAAGGCTGGACTGCCGGCCTGTCGCCGACGAAGACGATCTGCGCGTCCGCCCCGTCTGTCTCGGTCTCCTTGAGCTGTGGCAGCGCCGCCGCCCGCAGTTTGCCTTGGTCGATGCGGACTTCGAGGTTGCCGTCGTCGCGGGCGGCGAACTGGAAAGACCCCGCGATCGTGTCCGGTTTCAGCGTCGCGTCCTTGCCCTCGCCGCGGATGACCAGTGGTTTCGCCACCGCCGGGGCGACGATCTTGGTCAGCGCCGCGTGCACCCCCGGCGAATTCGCCTTCACCGGCGCGACGGTCACCTTCAGCTCGACACCGCCGTCGCTCAGCCAGCCGTCGGTGACCGCGGTGACCGCGGCCTTGGGGTCGGCGAGCGTCTGCCCGGACCGCGGTTCGACCGCGACCGGGAGGACACCGCCGTCACTGCCCGCGACGGGCTGGAAACCGATGTTCCCCTCGACCGGCGGACGGTTCAGCTTCGCGGCGGCGAGGTCCGCGACGGCTTTTTCGAGCTTCGGCGCGTCGGTCCAGGTGACGACGCCGACCTCGCGGCTGGTGAAGAACGACATCACCCGCGTGTACGGGCTCAACGGCTGATGACCGGCGCGGCCCAGCGTCTGAGGCCAGTCGAGGCCGAGGCCGGAAGACGTGGGGTACAGCACCGTGCGGACGTCTCCCGCGCGGATCCGCACCGGCTCGATCAGCTTCGGCTCCAGCTCGCGGCGAAGCTTCGACTCGGCGTCCTTGTGCGTGAGGCCGCCGACGTCGATCCCCGCGACGGTGACCCCGCGCGGGACGTCCCCGGCGCTGACGATCAGGTCCACCGCGTACGCGAGCACGAACAGGCCCATGAGCAGCCCGGCGGCCATGAAGGCCTTGCCGAGGCCCCTGCGGAACTTCGAGGCGGGCGTCGGCGGCGGGTGCACCACCCTGTCGCCCTCGAAAAGCTCGTCTACGAGGTCTTCGTCGGTCTTCTGGGCGGCGGGAAGGAGCTCGTCGGTGAACAGGTTGGTGCCCGGTTCGTCGTGATCATCGCGCGCCAACTCTCACCACCCCTCCCGCGACCGGAGCTACAGGTAAAGCCCCGTGCCGTGTTCGGACCGTTCGGTCGCCACGGCGTGGATGTCCCGCTCCCGCATCACCAGGTGCCCCTCGCCCTGGATCTCGACCTCGTGCTGATCGTCCGGGTTGAACAGCACGCGGTCGCCGGTCTTGACGTTCCGCACACTGTTGCCCACGCCCAGTACATCACCCCACGAGAGCCGCCGCGCGACCTGCGCGGTGGCGGGGATGACGATCCCGCCGGAGCTCCGGCGCTCGCCGTCCTCGGGGGACAGCTTCACGAGCACCCTGTCCTGCAGCATTTGAATCTCGAGTTTCGGCCCGTCTGACACGAGTACGACTCTACTTTCCCGGATCCCCCGCCATGACCAGGCTCAGCACGCTTTCTCCACCCTTTTCGAACCGGACGGGCACTCCCCAGTCCTGCCGGGTGATGCGGCAGGCGGGGTGCTCGCCACCGTCATCACAGCTCGCGGCCTGCGCGACGACCTGCAAGACGCCTTCGGTGACTCCCTCGGCGAAGCGGAGCTTGCGGAACAGGTCCGTGCCCACCCCCGCGCCGTCGGCGAGCAGTTCCGGCGGAGACGCGCTGATCTCCAGCCGCGTCGAGGGGCCGTAGCGGTCGTCGAGCTTCTCGCCGGGAGGCGGGGTGAAGACGACGGAGAACTCCAGCTCACCCGGTGCCAGCACGGTCGGCGGACGGCGGACCGCGTGCGCGTCCCCGGACACGGCCTGCTCGCCGAGCGGCACCGGCCCGATCCGGCCGCCCGCCGATTCGACGACCAGCAGTTCGCCGTCGTGCACCAGCAGGCCCTGTGGCTCCGCGAGACCGGTCGCGAGCGTGGTCACCCGGCGGGTGAGCGGGTCGTAGCGGCGGATGGCGCCGTTGTAGGTGTCGGCGATCGCGATGGTGTCGCCGGGCAGCACGGCGAGGCCGAGCGGATGCTGCAGGAGCGCCTTGTCCGCGGGCCCGTCGACGTGGCCGAAGGAGAACAGGTCGACGCCGACCGCGGTGTGCACGGTGAACGTCTCGCCCTCGGGCTGGATCCAGCGCAGCGCCGACGTCTCGGCGTCCGCGAGCCACAGCCTCTGCCCGTCGGGCGTGAGACCGGACGTCTGCGCGAAGAACGCTTCGTGGACGTCGCCGTCTCGCAGGCCCTCGACGGTCGTACCGGCGAAGCGACGGATGCTGCCCGAAACCGGCTCGAACACGCTCAGCGTGTGGTTGCCCGCCATGGCGACCACGACTCCGCCCGCGGGTCCCCACCAGGCGACGTCCCACGGGCTGGTGAGGTCGATGTCGAGCGCCTTGCCGGTGTCGACGCCGTCGCGCCATTGGCGGCCGGTGCCGGCGACCGTGCTGACCTCGCCGGTGATCAGGTCGATTCCGCGCAGCCGGTGACCGGCCGTGTCGGCGACGACGGCGTGGTAGCCCGCGCGCTCCGCGACCTCGTACGGCAGCAGCGTGATCCCGGACGGCTCGGTGAAGGTCGCCAGGTCGAAGGGGCCGTCCTGTGCGCCGCGGGCTCCGCTGCCGAAGCGGCGGATGACCGTCTCGCCGTCGGAGGCGAATTCGACGATGGAGTGGTTGCCGGTGTCGGCGACCAGGATCCGGCCTTCGGCGGTGGTGACGGCCTTGCTCGGGAAGCGCAGTTCGGTGTGCTGCTCCTCGGCCGGGACGTACGGGCTGCCGCCGCGGCGCAGCGTGCCCTTGGCCTCGTGGGTCGCGACGAGGTCGCCGATCACCCGGCGCAGCGCTTCGGCGTGTCCTTCACCGGCGGCGACGTGCACGACGTAGCCCTCGGGGTCCACGACGACCAGCGTCGGCCAGGCCTTGACCGCGTACTGCGACCAGGTGGTCATCTGCGGATCGTTGAGCACCGGATGGTGCACCTCGTAGCGCCGCACCGCCGCCTCGATCGCGGCCGCCTCGCCCTCGTGCAGGAACTTGGGCGAATGCACGCCGATGGTCACCAGGACGTCGGCGAACTCGGCCTCCAGCGGGCGCAGCTCGTCCAGCACGTGCAGGCAGTTGACGCACCCGCTGGTCCAGAAGTCCAGCAGGACGACGCGGCCGCGCAACCCGGCGAGCGTGATCCGCGCACCACCGGTGTTGAGCCAGACGTCGCCGGCGAGCTCGGGCGCCCGCACGCGGGACTGCGTTCGTGGAGAAGTCACGACATGAGTGAACTACACCCGGAGCCGCTCTGTTCCGAGGTCCAGGCGTTGAGAGGGCGAGCTCACCCCAGGGGAGGAGCCTCATGTGGGTGATGAGGGGCCGGGGTTTTCTCCCAGATCGACACGTGCCCGGTGCTGTCGGCGGTGAGTTCCGAGCGGTCCCAGCCCGCCCAGCGGTGCTTGAGACGCATCCCGGCGATGCGCGCCATCAGGTCCATCTCGGCGGGCCAGGCGTACCGGAAGGGGATGCGGCGGAATCGCCCGGTCCCGTCCGGTGACACGGTGACGTGGTTCGACGTGAACTCCTGTTTCACCACGTCGTACTGGTCGAACCCGACGTAACTTCCGGGCGTCATCGCGAACGGGACGGTGTCCTGCCCCGGTGGCAGGCGGCGCAGGTCCGGCAGGCCCACCTCGACGACGAACGACCCGCCCGGCCGCAGATGCGCGGCCGCGTTGCGGAAGACGTCGACCTGGCCGTCCTGGGTGGTCACGTTGGAAATCGTGTTGAAGACCAGGTAGACCATCGAGAATTCGCCGGCCACCCGCGTCTTCGTCATGTCGCCGATCGTGACCTCGACCGCGTCGCCGCCCGGTTTGGCCGCGATCCGCGCCGCCATCGCCCGGCTCAGCTCGATGCCGCTCACCGGCACTCCGCGCGTGGCCAGCGGCGCCGCGATCCGCCCGGTCCCGACGGCGAATTCGAGCACCGGTCCGTCGGCGAGATCTTCGAGGACGTCCACTATGGCCGCCACCGCTTCGGGCGCGTTCGCGCCGCCCGGGTCGTCGTAGTCCGTGGCCACACTCTCGGGGAACCAGCCGTCCGCCGGGTCGTCTTCCAAGCTCACGATCACCGACGCTAGCGCGCGACCGCGTCCTCTTCATCCCGTTTTCGCCGCCGTGTTCGAGTGGCATTAAAAGAGAAGGCGCCCCCGCGCCGGGCGACTTAGGCTCGAACACATGTCCACTGTTGAGCCCGCCTTCACCCTGAAGGAGGCACATGACCTCCAGGCGAGCTTGGCCGAACCCGTGCGTCCCGGGTTGAGCGAGGCCGAGCTCGACGACGTCGAAGCACGCTTCGGTTTCCGGTTCGCCGCCGACCACCGGACCTTCCTCACCGCCGGGGTGCCGATCGGCGACCGCTGGCCGGACTGGCGCTGCGGCAACCCCGAACAGCTGCGGAAACGGCTGGATTGGCCGGTCGACGGGGTGCTCTACGACATCGAGCACAACGGCTTCTGGTCACCGGACTGGGGCATGCGGCCGATCGACCTGTCCGAAGCACTCGCTCAAGCCCGTTCACACTTGGCGCGTGTGCCGCAGTTGGTTCCGGTCTGCGGCCATCGCTATCTGCCCGGGATCGCCGGGAGCACGGGGTATCCGGTGCTGTCGGTGTATCAGACCGACATCGTCTACTACGGCTATGACCTGCGGGGATACCTGCGACACGACTTCTGCGACCAACCGCTGGGTCCGCCGCCGAAGGGCGGGCCGCAGCAGGTCGAATTCTGGTCGCAGTTCGTCGACTAGACGCCGCGTGGAGTGAAGCCCTCGGGCGGCGAGCCCTCGAGGAACAGCATCCGCAACTGGGCCTTGCCCTCCCTGATCCGCCGGGCGCGCCGGTACTCGGGGGAGTCGTACCACTCGCGGGCCCGATCCATGTCGGGGAACTCGATGACCATGAGGCGCTGCGAGTCCCAAGTGCCTTCCACCGGTTCCGGCGTGGGACCGGCGACCAGGTAGCGGCCGCCGTGATCGAGGATCGACCGCTGGGCCACCGGGGCGTAAGCCCAGCCCGCCTCCTCGTCGACCGTTCCGACATCCACCAAGACGTATGCGGGCATGTTCGACCTCCGGACACAGTGTGTAGTAATGACACACTGTATCCTCGCCGGGTGAGCGAGAGCGATGACGTGCCCCCGCGCCGCCGGGATCGGCAGCGCGCGGAAACCAGCCGCGAGATCACGGAGATCGCGCGGCGGCAGATGGCCGACGCGGGGCCGGGAGCGATCACGCTGCGCGGCATCGCCCGCGAGATGGGCATGACCGCTCGCGCCATCTACAGCTACTTCCCCACCAAGGACGACTTGATCACGGCGCTGATCAGCGGGATCGGCTCGTCGCTGGCCGAGGCGCTGGAAGCCGCCACCGACGCCGTGCCCGAGACCGACCCCGGCGGCAGGCTGGTGGCCTGGGGCCAGGGGCTGCGGGAATGGGCGCTGGCGCACCCCGAGGACTTCCGGCTGTTCTACGGGCGCCCCATTCCCGGTTACCGGCCGCCCGAGGCGGGCCCGGTGGACCGGACGGACCATCGCGTGTGCCACCGGCTGACCTCGCTGGTGGCCGACTTGTGGCGAGACGACCGGCCGGGGGAGGGCGCCTGGTCGGACCTGCGCCCCGAGTACGCCGCGAAGATCCAGGGAGACCTCCCGGACGTGTCTCCGGCCGCGGCCGCGCTCGCACTGCGCGTGTGGGGCCGGATGCACGGCTTGGTGATCCTGGAGATCGACGGCCATGTCCGGTCCGTCGCGCGCGACCCGGCCGCGCTGCATCACGCCGAGATGCTCGACCTGGTCAGCTCGTTGCGGCGGTGAGGGTCAGGATTCGGCGGCGATCTTCAGCCGGGCCAGCGTCGCGGCGATGTTCGCGCGGTTGGCGTCGTCCCGCTTCCAGACCCCGGTGAACAGCGACGTCGGCCCGCGGAGCCAGCCCGGCCGCCGGTCCCACGTGCTCTCCACGGCCACGCAGCCGTCGCCCGAAGCCTCGATGTCGTACTGCCAGCGCGCCACGGGAAGCCCGGCGAAAGTGGTCACCTCGAAGGCGAACCGCTTGCCCTTTTCGGCGTCGGTGATCGTCGAGAGGGTGCTCCAGCGGCGGACCCCACGACGGTTGTGGCC
This sequence comes from Amycolatopsis sp. NPDC031561, assembly GCF_055580625.1. Lineage (NCBI taxonomy): Bacteria > Bacillati > Actinomycetota > Actinomycetes > Pseudonocardiales > Pseudonocardiaceae > Amycolatopsis > Amycolatopsis sp. NPDC031561. Next base: position 131,954 of record NZ_JBVILA010000005.1, read on the forward strand.
GCGGAACTTCGCGCCGACGGCGACGGTCTCCGCGCCGCCGACCCAGCGATGTCCCTCGTACTCCTCGGCCATGCCCGCGAGCGCGCCCGGGTCGCTGACCAGGGCGTACACCTTCTCGGGCGGAGCGGTGATGGCGATCTTGCCGGTGGCGCTGGGCTGGGTCATGACATACCTCCGTACTGAGGGTATGTGAAATACCCTCAGTTGTCCCGCCGGAGCATGCGGCTGATACCGGCCGCGACCGTCGTCGCCAGCACCCAGCCCGAGGCGGTGAACCCGGCGGCGACCCAGTTGTCCATGCCGTGCATGTACCAGCGCGACTTGTTCCCGAAGTCGACGATCGGGACCAGCAGGTCGATCGTGTAGAGCACCGGATTCCACTGCAGCCCGGTGTCGTCCTGGTTGACCAGGCACCGCGGCCCGCTCACCGTGAGCTTGGGATTGGTGATGCAGTCGTCGACGCCGAGCCCGAAGTACAGGCTGCCCAGCACGAGCAGTGTCAGCAGCCAGCCGAGCGCGCGCACCGGGCGGAAGCCGTAACCGACCATCGACCGTTGCAGCCAGCTCCACACGTGCACGCCGGGACCGAAGAACTTGAAGCCCTTCGCGAGCGCCACATACCGGAACTGCTGTTTCTTCAGCAGCACCGTGGAGGCGTGCTCTTCGTTACCGGACGCGCGCAGCGTCGCCGCCAGCTGGTCGTAGGGTCCCGGGCGATAGCCGTCCATCGCCTTGCGCAGCAACACGATCCGATGATCGATCGCCCTGTCGTCGTCGAGGGCGATGTCCTCCTGCAGCGCGTCGTACCGGAAATCCTCCAGCTCGATCCCCGCCGTCGACGCCCAGAACGCCTCGTTGTCGCCCAGGGTCCCGCAATGCGCGCGCCGAAGAACGATCCGGCCGTCCGGCGGCTCGGCGGGCGTGAGCAGGAACTCGTCGGCCGAGACGTCACTGCCGTCGAGCGCGATCCCGTGCTGCGGCAGGGATCCGAGCCGCGCGCCCCGGAAGTCGACGCGCCGCGCGACCTGGGCGCCGTCGAGGTTGACCCCGCCCTGCGCGACGAACGGGCGCTCCTTGTTCTCGGTGAGGACGAGGTCACGGCCGATCCGCGCGGTACGGACGTCCAGTGAGTAGCTGGTGTTGGTCCGCGCTCCGGGCTCGGTCAGGCTGGTACCGAAGAGGTTCACGCTGCCGCCGACCTCGGCGCCCTGCAACCGCAGGGTTCCCTGCACGGTCGCGTCGGTGAGCTGGAAGTTCCCCGCGATCTTCGCGCGGCGCGCGGAGAAGACGTCGCGTCGAGGGTGCAGGAACATCGAGTTCCAGGCGAGTACGTTGCCGCCGACGGTGATGTCGGCCATGCGCAACTGCCCCGACGGGACACGCAGGCTCGTCGCCTCGATGTCGCCGCCGATCGTCGTCCCGTCGAGGTGGATCGCACGGTCGTAGTAGGGAATGCTGCGCCCGCGCACGACCTGGATCTCGGCGCCGGCGAGCCGGAGCGAACCACCGATCCGCGCGTTGACCATCCGCAGCGTCCCGGTCGCCTGCAGACCGTCGCTCAGTTCGAGGTTTCCGTTGACCGTCAAGCGATCCGCGACCAGCGCGGGCCTCGGATCGATGTACGGGTCGTTCGACTTCCAGGCGGCCACCACGATCGGACCGGCCTGGTTCACCGAGAGCTTGGCCTCCCGCATGATGATGTCACTGTCCACAGTGGCACTCGGCAGGAACATGATCCCACTGGCGGAGAAGCGTTTCCGCTGCGAGGCGGGCCCGTAGTTGTCCACCTCGCACAACAGGCTGCCGCCGATGTGGATCCCGTTCCCGTTGAGCGCGAAACCGTCCCGGTTGTTCAGCGTCGCGCCGGAGAAGTTGACGTTACCGCCGGCCCGCATCCCCGGGATGCGGACTTCTCCGTTGGCCACCAACCGATACGCGAGCAGAGCGCCGACGATGTTGACCCGGTCGGCCTGGATCGCCTTGCCGCGCGGATGGGAGATCACCGTGCGCGTCAGCACGACAGAGCCCTCGATGACGGCGTCCGTGAGGTTGACCGCCGCGTTCGGCATCCCGCGCTCGCGATCGTCGCCACGCTGGACCGTGGTCTCCTCGATCTCGTGCTCGCCGTCGACGTGCACGACACTGCGGATCAGCCGGACGTCGTTGCGGGTGCGGAGGTTGCGCGCCTTGAGCCCGGGCAGCCAGCACTTGCGGAACACGAGCCCGAGCAGATGCGCCTCGCGGACGTCCGGCGGATGCTCGAACCGGCACCGCTCGAACCGGAACAGGTACTTGATGTCGGCCGCGCGCAAATCGAGCGTCCCGGTGATGTAGGCGTCTTCGACCTGCACGATCGGCGCGTTGGTCGCCTGACGGCGCCACCGGAGCAGACCGGTCGAACCCGGCTTCATCAGCTCGGACGCCGGGACCTCGTAGCGCTTGTCGGGATTCGGGTCGAACGGATCGAGCGGCGGCAGGGCCGCGTCGCCGTTCGGCTCGCCTTCCCCCGGATCGCGCGGCCCGTTGTTACGCCGAAAGCCCGGCATCGTCTCGCTTCCCTCCCCCGTCGTTCCCCGGTCACCAGCGAAGCCGATCACACAAGGGATTCGCAAGGGGCCCCGGGCAGTAGACCGGAACCTGTCATGGGATTGGGACGGCAGAACGGCCGCCGGGGTTCCGAATCGCGCGAAAGGGCTGTTCAGGACAAAGTAGACCGGGCCGACATCTTTCGGCGGTGATCTTTCCCGAAGGGGCTGATCGGCGGTTTACCTGCTGCTATCGTCACCGGTTGGAGTCAGTGGGGAACTACGGGTAGGTCGCGCCCCAACGCGGCCCGTGCGGGGAGGCACGACATGACAGGACCGGGAAGCGGCCCTCAGCGGGCCAACGACCAGAACAACGGGCCGGGGCCGCAGGCGCCGCCCCCAAACTACGGTGAACTGGGTAGTGGTCAGGCGAAGGCCGACTTCGCGTCGGCCTCGGCGAACGGTGGTTGGGAGTTCGATCCGGTCGCCATGGACGCCGTGATCAAGTCCCTCGAAGACTGTGTCGACACCGACTTCCGCCGAGCACAGGACGAAGCCAGCTGGCTGACACAGATCAAACCGGCCGGCGATGAGGTCGGCAGCCACGGCTACACGACTGCCGCCAACGCATCCGGCGCCGCCTACCAAGCATTTCTCGAGGGTGCCCGGGACTACACCACGTCCTATCTCGGAACCTTGAAGCAGATCCGGACCGCTTATCAAGAACAGGACCAGGCGGCGATCGACGCGCTCCGCCAGATTGGAAAAGTCGACTGATGCGACCTACGGCTGCTTTCATGACCATCGCAGCGCTGGCCTCGGTTGCCTTGCTCGGTGGCTGCAGCGATCAGAAAACCGGCACCCCCACACCGACGAGCGCACCCTCCTCTACGGGACTCCCCACTGATGGAGCTCCGACGGTGACTGACCCGATCGCCAACACCGCGGCAGCCGAGGCAGACCCGTGCAGCGCGATCTCCAACCCGGAGATCGAGTCCATCGGCGGCAAGGTCAAGCGCTCCGAACTGGAACAGTTGACCATGGGTAACGCCTGCGCCTGGGTCTTCCAAGAATCGCCGAACACCGTCAGCGCCGGCCTCGTCACCGGGAACAAAGACGGTCTTAGCGCCCTGTATGCCCAGCACGCGACTGGCGGCCTCACCACCTTCAAACCGGTCGATCCGGTCAACGGGTACCCAGCGGTCATCTACGCCAACGGCGGCGAAGGCAAGGGAAACTGCACTCTCGCCATCGGTGTTCGCAATGACCTCGTCTACAACGTCATTCCGCGCCTGAGCAGTGGCCACCCTTCCTTCTCGGACCCGTGCGGAATGGCGGTCAAGGTCGCGGAGGCGGCGATCAAGAATCTCAAGGGGGCGTAGGCGATGACCTACAGCGGCTGGGAGATCTTCACCAAGCTCAACGCCTTCCCGGGAACGACAGAGACCCTGGACAAGGCACAGGTCGCCTCGCACAAGCTGATGGACATCCATCACAACATGAGCACGGCGATGGAAACCAGCCAGACGGCGCTGAGTTCCTTCTGGAAGGGCAAGGCCGCCGACAGCGGAGCAGCAGGACTGGCCCCGCTCATCGCGACCTCCAAGATCGCGGGCGAGAACATGGACCGCGCTCGTCAGTCGATGTTCGACCAGAACGCCTCCTTCCACTACACGCGCGGCAACGTCCGCCCGGTGGAGAAGGAGCGCGCCGGGGACAGCGGCCCTGAGGACATCGTGTCCATCGGCGCGAGTGACGACGAGATCGCGGCCGCGAAGTTCGACGCGGACACCAAGCACAACGTCGAGGTCTACGAGCCGTACTACCAGAGCACCCAGCCGCGCCAGCTGACGCTCGCGCCGGCCTATCCGGCCGCGCACGATCCGAACGTCTCCGCCGGGCCGATCACGCCGGACCCGGTGGATCCCGGGCAGACCAAGGTCAGCGGCTTCAGTGGCGGGGACTCGGGAAGGCACGGTGGCCCCGGCGGCGGATACACCGGCGGTCCGAGTTCGTACAGCGCGCCTCCGGGGGCCGAGGGGTATCAGGCACCGAGGCCGCCGCAGGTCCCGCAGCCACCGCGAATGCCACAGATGCCGCAACCGCGGCCGACGCCGATGCCGTCTCTGCGGCCGAACGACCAGACCGACCTGTCCAGGACAGGTCGCGGGCCGCAGATGCGTCCAGGCGAGCACCGCCCGCCGAACCTCGGGCCCGGCAGCGGAGGCCCTGGAGGCGGCGGTGGATTCGGCCCGGGTTCGGGCGGGTTCAGCGGCGGATTCGGGCCCGGTGGCGGGTTCGGGCCGGGCGGGTCGACGGGCGGGCCGGGGAGCATGGGGCCCGGGCGCGGGGTCGGCGCGGGCATGCCCGGCGAAGGCGCGATGCGCGGACCGGCCGGAACGCCGGCGGGAGGCCCGGCTGCGGGACGTCCCGGCGCGCCCGGGATGGGTGGCGGCATGGGTGGAGCGGGTAAAGGTGGCAAGGGCGGCGAAGACGAGGAGCACCAGCGCAAGATCACGCTGCAGGAAGAGGACGGAGACTCCCTCTTCGGCGGTTACGACGGGGACAAGCCGGTTCCCCCGGTGATCGGCGCATAACGTGCTCCGGAAACCCGTCGAGCTGACGCTCCAGACCTACGAAACCCTGCTGGACCAGAACAATCTCGGCGACATCCACCCGACGCTCGTCCGCGGTGCGCAGTGGTACCTGCCCGAGGAACGCCGTGCGCTGGCCGCGACCGCACAGTCCGAATTGGACAGACAAGGACTGCTCACGCGCGGCCGGATCGACGCCGAGTTCCTCGACACGCTGCGTTTCCTGCAGCGGCCGGCGGTCGAGTACTACTCGTGGGTGAAGTCCGAGGGGCGTGAGCGGACCGTTCGCGCCGCGGGCAGTGGCCGGGAAGCACTCACCGTCGTCCTGGTCGACAAGGTCGTCTACCTGAAGCCGACCCGGCCGGACAGCCTCGCGCAGGACTTCACCGGACTGCTTCCCGACGCTCCTGCGGCACGCACGCCGTCACTGAACTGTTCGGAAGCCGATCTGCAAGTCCTGATGAAGGGCGAAATGCTGACCGGCGGCGGTCCGAGCATTCGCGACGCCAAGAAGATCCTCCAGTGGATCCGGTCGCCGCACACCTTCTTCGGAAGGCTGTACGTCGCCATCCGTGACGGTGGCGGCAACCGGAAACGCGTGGAGAAACCACCGGGCTGGATGGACACCGAGCAGGGCCGCGTCGTGTTCGGCCCGGACACCAAGGGCTGGGTGAGCCTCATGGGTGCCGGGCCGCACGAAATCGCCGCGAAGGTGGTCCAGCTGGAGTCGCAGCTCCGGGGCCGTTAGTCCTGGTGGTTGGGGTTCAAGACCCGCGAGAGGAACGTCTTCGTGCGTTCCTCCTGCGGGTCGCCGATGACCTGGTCCGGCGCGCCCTGTTCGACGACGACGCCGCCGTCCATGAACAGCACGATGTCGGCCACCTCGCGGGCGAACTGCATCTCGTGCGTGACGACGAGCATCGTCATGCCCTCCTGCGCGAGCTGCCGCATGACCGCGAGGACGTCGCCGACCAGTTCGGGGTCCAGCGCCGACGTCGGTTCGTCGAACAGCATGACGTCAGGGTCCATCGACAGCGCCCTGGCGATCGCGACACGCTGCTGCTGCCCGCCGGAAAGCTGCGTCGGCAGCGAAGATTCCTTCTCCGCCAGTCCGACCTTCGCGAGGTTGTCCCGCGCGATGCGCTCCGACTCTTCCTTGCCCCGCTTCAAAACCTTGCGCTGCGCGACAGTGAGGTTTTCGAGCACGCTCAGGTGCGAGAACAGGTTGAACGACTGGAAGACCATGCCGATCTTCGTGCGGGCGCCGTCGATGTCGACGTCCGGATCGGTGATCTCGCTGCCGTTGACCACGATCTTGCCCTGCTGCGGTTCCTCGAGGAGGTTGACGCAGCGCAACAACGTCGACTTGCCCGACCCGGACGGGCCGATGATGCAGACGACCTGGCCCCGCTCGACCCGCAGGTCGATGCCCTTGAGTACCTCGAGTTCGCCGAACGCCTTGTGCAGTCCCGAAACTTCGACGATCGTCTGGGTGCTCATACCGTTCCTCCGCCGGGCACTCCGGCTCCGTATTTCTTCTCTAGCCGCTGCTGCAGGATCGACAGCGGGATGGTGATGACCAGATAACACAGACCGGCGACGACGATCGGCGTCAGGCCTTTGGCCTCCAGCAGCGCTTGACGGCTGAACTGCGCCAATTCCTGCTGCGCGGGCGTGGTGCCGAGCAGGAACGCCAGCGAAGAGTCCTTCGTCAGCATGATCAGCTCGTTGGCCAGCGGCGGCAGGATGATCCGGAACGCCTGCGGGATCACGACGGTGATCATCGTGCGCGCGGGCGACATGCCGAGCGAACGCGCGGCTTCGACCTGTCCGCGCGGAACCGCCTGGATCCCGGCACGGATGGTCTCCGCCATGTAGGCCGAGGACACGATGCCCAGCGCCAGCATGATCGCGACGTTGCGCGGTACCTGCGTGTTGAACGCCGTGGGCACACCGATACCGACGGCGAGGAAGATCAGCAGCGCGGGCAGGCCGCGGAAGAACTCGATGTACCCGCGCGCGAACCAGCGGTACGGGCCGACCGAGGAAAGTCTCATCAGGGCGAGCAGGAGGCCCAGCCCCAGACCGAGCACGAAACCGAGCGCGGTGAAGACGACGGTGTTCTTCAGCGCGACCGTGATCACGTCCGGGAACTGCTTGGCGGCGACGTCGAGATCGAAGAACGCCTTGCCGATTCTGCTCCAGTCGGCCAGCAGTGCGAGCACGATGACGATCACCAGCAGCAGGACGTATTGCCCGGTCCGGAACGCCGAACGTCGCTGGCGGCGGCTCAAAGCCATTTCTCTCCTCAAAACAGGTGGCGACAAACCTGTGGCCGGTGCACTGGGCACCGGCCACCGGGACGGATTATCAGCTGGCGGTCGGGCCGCCCGGCTGCCAGGTCGGCGCCTTGCCGAACCACTTCTGGTAGATCTGCGCGTACGAGCCGTCCGCCGCGGATGCCTTGAGGACCTCGTTGATCTGGCCGAGCAGGGCGGTGCTGCCCTTCTTCACACCGATGCCGTAGAACTCGTTCGTCTTGAACTCGGTGACGACCGTCGTGTCCGGGTTCGTCTTCGCGAAGTCGTAGAGCACGCCGTTGTCGTTGACGCCCGCGTCGACGGTGCCGTTCTTCACGGCCTGCTCCAGCAGCGCGAGGTCGTCGAAGGTGACGATCTCGGCGCCCTTGGCCTCGGCCTTGGCGTAGTCGGCGCCGGTGGTGGCCGACTGGACGCCGATCTTCTTGCCCGTGACGTTGGACAGGTCCTTGATCGGCGAACCGGTCTTGACCAGCAGCGCCTGGGTCGCCTCGAAGTACGCGTCGGAGAAGTCGAACTTCTCCTTGCGCTTGTCGGTGATCGTCATGCCCGCGGCGGCGACGTCACACTGTCCGCTGTTCATCGCTTCGCCGGACTCGATGTTCTCGAACGCGATGTCGACGATGCTCTGCTCGACACCCAGCTTCTTGCCGACCAGGTCGACCAGGTCGACGTCGAAGCCCACGATCTTGTCGCCCTGCTTGACCTGGAACGGCTGGTAGGGCAGGTGCGTGCAGGTGGTGATCTTGCCGGAAGCGACGAGCTGGACGCCGCCGGCCGCGGTTCCGCCTTCCTCGCCGCACGCGGACAGCGCGCCCGCGGTTAGGGCGAGCGCCGGGATCAGGGCGAGCGCTTTGAATCGGGCCACGTCGTCACTCCTTGTAGTTCCCATGTGTCGAGAGCACGCATATTGCCACTCATCCGGCGGCAATCACAGCACTACGACGTTACAGCGCCGTTTCGGCCGTCACTCGTCCCGAGGACGGGATCGAGCCGACCTCGGTCCCGATGGGTTACGACAGGGGCTCAACCGGCCCGGCACGTGAAACACGGTGGGGCGCCGAAGCGCCCCACCGCCGCCTTACTACTTGTTCCAATAATCGAACTTGTAACCGTTGTAGCAGATACCCGCACAATTGGGGTCGACAGGAAAGTACTGGAGCGGCCCAACGTTGTAATATCGGGCGAAGTCGCTCCGCTCACGGACACAGCTATTGTAGTTATGGCCGCACCAACGACTCTTGACATCCGCTACGCCGACACTGGCCGACTGCGTCGCGGCACCGTCCTGAGCAGCCACAGCGACACCCGGAACAGCCAACGCCGCCACTGCGGCACCGGCCACGACGAACGCCTTCACAAGATTCTTCACAATTCCCCTTGAAAATTGCATCCAGAATTCAGAGCCTGCTTATCCAGCAGGTAATGCGCAAGTTATCGAGTTTTATACATGGCGAAACGCCGAACAGAATCCAACCTTCCCCAGTCAGGTTTGAATACGCCCGCCGAGGCTAGCATCAGGCTGATCATTCCAACAAGCCAACCCGGACATCTCGCGCCGGACGGGGTCCATGGGTCACGATGGCCTCCATGAACAACAACTCGGCGCCGCGCCTTCCACCGGCAGGCCGCCGCCCTCGTGCGACGACGTCGGCGAGGCGGGCGGCGAAGCCTGGAGCGCAGTTCGACGGCTATCTCTCGCCGATACGGCCGCACGCGGACGCGTACGACGAGATGTTCACCGCGGACGGCACGGTCCGCCAGCCGTACCGGGCGCTGTACGAATCGATTTCCGCGCTGACCTCCACGGATCTTTCGTCCCGCTCAGCGGCGATCGACCGGGCCATGGTGGACCAGGGCATCACGTTCTCGCTGTCCGGCCAGGAACGGCCGTTCCCGCTCGACCTGGTACCGAGGGTGATCACCTCCGCCGAATGGAGCAAACTCGAACGCGGTGTGGCGCAACGGGTCCGCGCGCTCGAAGCCTTCCTCGCCGACATCTACGGCGACCGGCAGATCCTGCGCGAAGGTGTTCTGCCGCGACGGCTGATCACCTCGTGTGAGCATTTCCAGCGCGAAGCGTTCGGGATCAACCCGCCCAACGGCGTCCGCATCCACGTGTCCGGTGTGGACCTGGTGCGTGACGAGGAGGGCACGTTCCGTGTTCTGGAGGACAACCTCCGCAACCCCTCCGGGGTGTCGTACGTGATGGAGAACCGCCGCACGATGGCGCGCGTGTTCCCGGACCTGTTCGCGCAGCACCGGGTCCGCCCCGTCGGCGACTACACCTCGCATCTGCTGCGCGCGCTGCGGGCGGCGGCCGCGGCGAACGTCGCCGATCCGATGGTCGTCGTGCTCACGCCCGGCGTGCACAACTCCGCCTACTTCGAGCATTCGCTGCTGGCCCGGCTGATGGGGGTCGAGCTGGTCGAGGGCCGCGACATGTTCTGCCGCGACAACGTCGTCTACCTGCGCACCACCGAGGGTGAACAGCAGGTCGACGTCATCTACCGGCGGATCGACGACGAATTCCTCGACCCGGTGCACTACCGGCCGGATTCGGTGCTCGGCGTCGCCGGGATCCTCAACGCGGCCCGCGCGGGCAACGTGGTGGTCGCGAACGCGGTCGGCAACGGTGTCGGGGACGACAAGCTCGTCTACACCTACGTGCCCGAGATGGTGAGGTACTACCTCAACGAGAAGCCGCTGCTGCCCAATGTGGACACCTTCCGGTGCTGGCTGCCGGACGAGTTCGACTACGTCATGCAGCATATGGAAGAGCTGGTGGTCAAACCGGTCGAAGGCTCCGGCGGGTACGGCATCGTGTTCGGTCCCGAGGCGACGCCTGCCGAGCTGGCCGCGCTGAAGCGGAAGGTCCGGGCGCACAAACGCGGCTGGATCGCCCAGCCGGTGGTCCAGCTGTCCACCGTCCCGTCCAAAGTGGACGAACGACTGGCGCCGAGGCACGTCGACCTCCGCCCGTTCGCGGTCAACGACGGCAAGGAGATCTTCGTCCTGCCCGGTGGGCTGACCAGGGTCGCGCTTCCCGAAGGCAGCCTGGTGGTCAACTCGTCGCAGGGCGGTGGTTCCAAGGACACCTGGGTTTTGGCGCCGCGGTCCTCCACGGCGGAGCGGGAGCTGGATCAGCCCGCGCTCGGCGCACTGTCCCAAGTGGACGGCCTGGTCGCCGAACAGGGCCCCGAGCTGACCACCACCCAGCAACAGCAGCAGCAACAGGCATAGGGAGGTAGTCGTGCTAGCCCGAAACGCGGAATCGCTCTACTGGATCGGCCGGTACGTCGAACGCGCCGATGACACCTCCCGAATCCTCAACGTCTCCGTGCACCAGCTGCTCGAAGACGCGAGCGTCGACCCGGACCACGCGAGCCGTCAGCTGCTCGCCGTCCTCGGCATCTCGCCGGAGGGCATGGACTCGCTCGACGTGTGGAAGCTGACCGAACTGGTCGCCTACGCCAAGGACAATCCGGCGTCGATCGTCGGCTCGATCAACTCCGCCCGAGAGAACACGCGCGGTGCCCGAGAGGTCGTCTCGACCGAACTGTGGGAATGCCTGAACGCGACGTGGAACGCGGTGCCGGACAGACAGCGGTACGCGCGCCGCGCCGGGCCGCACGCTTTCCTTTCCTTCGTGGAGGAACGCGCGGCGATGTTCGCCGGGCTCGCGGATTCGACGATGAGCCGTGACGACGGCTGGCTGTTCATGGTGCTCGGCCGTTCGATCGAACGCGCGGACATGGTGGTGCGGCTGCTGCTTTCGCGGGTCCAGGACAGCGCGTCCTCACCCGGCTGGATCACCGTGCTCCGCTCGGCCGGCGCGCAGGACACCTACCTGCGGACCTATCGCGGCGCGCTCGACGCCGCCAGGGTCGTGCAGTTCCTGATGCGGGACACGCTGTTCCCGCGGTCGGTGTTCCACGCGCTGCGCCAGGCCGAGGAATGCCTGGAGCGGCTGGACCCCGGCGTCAACTCGCGTGCCAACGAGAAGTCCGAGGCGCTGCGACAACTCGGCCGCGCGCGCAGCGAGCTCGAGTTCCTGCGACAGTCCGATCTGCTGGACGACCTGCCGAAACGGCTCGGCGCGCTGCAGACTTCGATCAAGGACATCGGCGACGCGGTTTCGGTGCAGTACTTCCATTCGTCGCCTTGGGTGGCCTGGAGCGGTGCGGAGGTTTCGCTGTGACCTGGCAGCTTCGGGTGGCCCACCGGACGGGATACCGGTACGCGACACCGGCCACGCAGTCGTACAACGAGGCGCGGCTGACTCCGCGATCCGACCGGCGGCAGACCACCGTCGTGAACCGTGTCGAGACGACGCCCGCGACCCGTGCTTACCGGTACACGGATTACTGGGGCACCGTCGTGACCTCGTTCGACCTTCACGCGCCGCACACCGAGTTCACCGTGCTCGCGACGTCGGTGGTCGAGACCGCCGACGAAGGCGAGCCGATCCGTTCGGCGTCGTGGAAGGACCTGCGCAGCGACACCGTGGTCGACCACCGCACCGAATACCTGACCCCGACGGCGTACACGCCACGCGATCCGGACCTGACGAAGGTCGCGCGCGAACTGCGGAAGGGGCTCGACCCGGCGGAGTCCGTGCTCGCGATCTGCGAATGGGTCAACGAGCAGCTCAAGTACCAGCCGGGGACGACCGGCGTGCACAGCACGGCGACCGACGCCTGGCGTGCGCGAGAAGGGGTTTGCCAGGACTTCGCACACGTGACGCTGGTGATGCTGCGCGCGATCGGCGTCCCCGCGCGATACGTCTCCGGGTACCTCCACACGAAACCGGAGGCGAAGCTCGGCGAGACCGTCGAGGGCGAAAGCCACGCCTGGGTCGACGTCTGGACCGGCGGCTGGTGGGCCTACGACCCGACGAACGCGATCCCGGTCGGGACCAGGCACGTCTGGGTCGCGTACGGGCGGGACTACGCCGACGTCGCGCCGCTCAAGGGCATCTTCACCGGCGGCGGCCAGTCCACTTTGGACGTCTCGGTGCAGCTGACCCGGCTGACATGAGCCGTCAAGCCCGGCGGCGCAGCAACAGCCAAAGCAAGTACGCACCGCCGAGGGCCGCCGCGACGACACCGGCCGGGAGCAGTGAGGACTCCAGCAGGCGCCGGCCGAGGTAACTCACCGCGGCGCTGAACAAGTTCGCCTAGCCCAGGAACTCCCGCAGCGCCGCCGCGAGGTCGGCCGGGTTGTCCTCGGCCAGGTGGTGGCCGGACTCGATCGCGAAGCCGCGGACGTCCTCGGCCCATTCGCGCCACACCGCGATCGGGTCGCCGTAGAGGTCGGCCATGTCGTCGCGGCTGGACCACAGCATGAGCAGGGGACAGGCCAGTTTCCGCCCGGCCGCTTTGTCGGCGTCGTCGGCTTCGCGGTCGGGCCCGAGGCCCGCGCGATAATCCTCGAGCATCGCGTGGACGGTCTCGGGATCGTGGATCGCGCGCAGGAAATCGGCGTGGTTCTCCGCGCCCATCGCTTCGGGATCGCCGCCGTACCAGGCTTCCGGATCCGCGTTGATCACACGCTCAGCCGGTTTCGCGAGCTGGCCGAAGAAAAACCAGTGCCACCATTTCCGGGCGAAGTTCGCGTCGGCGCGAGCGAGCGCCTCGCCGATCGGCACGCCGTCGAGGACGACCAGCCTGGTGACGGCCTCGGGATGATCCATCGCCAGCCGGTGCGCGACATAACTGCCGCGATCGTGCCCCGCGACGGCGAACCGTTCGTGGCCGAGGTGCCGCATGAGCGCGACGATGTGCCGAGCCATGGCGCGCTTCGAGTGGGCGGAGTGGTCCTCGGTGGACTCGGGTTTCGAGGACTGACCGTAGCCGGGGAGATCCGGGCAGACGACGGTGAACGCGTCCGTGAGCCGGGGCGCGACGTCGTACCAGGTGGTGTGGGTGCGGGGATGTCCGTGCAGGAGAACGAGAGGCGGGCCTGAGCCGCCGTGACGGACCCTCAGGGTCGCTTCGCCGACGTCGACGTTTTCGAGCGTGAATCCCTCGAACATGATCCTCCAGAGAGTGCAATGAAAGTCCCCTTTATTGCGAATTTTGCAATGAAGGGGACTTTCATTGCAGTGTCTAGCTCCGTGAGTGCGCGTCCAGGATGTGCGCGACCGCTTCGGTGACCCGCTGCGCGAAGTCGATGTTCAGCCACTCGTCCGGCACGTGGATGTTCGAGTCCGGCCCGCAGGCCCCGGTGACCACGAACTGCGCCTCCGGGTACTTCTCGCCGAGCAGCCCCATGAACGGGATCGACCCGCCCATGCCGTAGCTCTTGTGCGGCGCCCCGAAGACCTCGCCGCTCACGTGGTGCAGGACGTCGTCGAGCCACGGCGCGGTGGCCGGCGCGTTCCAGCCGTTCTCAGCCTGGAAATCGCTCAGCTCGACCGAAGCGTCGTAAGGCACGTCGGTGGTGAGCACGCGGCGGACCGCCTCCATCGCGACCTGCGCGTTGGCGGTCGGCGGCAGCCGGAAGCTCAGCGTGAGGGTGGTGCTGTCACGCAGCACGTTGCCCGCGTCGGCCGGGAGGGGGAAGCCCTCCGCGCCGATCACCGACAGCGTCGGCCGCCACGAGTTGTTGAGCAGCAGTTCGAGGTCGTCGTCCGACACCGGGCGGCCGACCACCGGGAACAGCGTCTTCGCCGCGCCGGGCGCGATCTCGACGACGCCGCGTGCCTCGTCGACACGGTTCTCCGGGATGTCGACGCTCAGCTCGGCGAGCTTGATCTCGCCGGTCTCGACATTCTCGATCCGGTCGATCAGCGCGCGCAGCACGCGGAACGAGCTCGCCACGATGCCGCTGGCCATACCGGAGTGCTGTGCCGATTCGAGCACCTTCACGGTGACGTTGACGTGCAGCATCCCGCGCAGGCTGGTGGTCAGCCACAGTCGGTTGTAGTCGGTACCGCCCGCGTCGAGGCAGACGACCAGCGAGACCGCGCCGAGCTTCTCCTTCAGGTGCTCGACGTAGGCGGGCAGGTCCGGGCTGCCGGACTCCTCACCGGTCTCGAGCAGTACGACCGCACGGGAGTGCTCGCCACCGGCGGCGCGCACGGCTTCGATCGCCGTCGTCGCCGCGTAGCCGGAGTAGCCGTCGTCGACGGCGCCGCGGCCGTAAAGCCGCCCGTCGCGGATCACCGGCGTCCACGGGTCCAGCCCCTCGGACCAGCCGCCGACCGGGGGCTGCTTGTCGAGGTGCCCGTACATCAGCACGGTGCCCTTGTCGGCCTCGTCGGACGTCGCCGGGATGTCGACGACCAGCAGCGGGCTGCGGCCTTCGAGTTCCACGACCTCGAGCGTCGCGCCGGGGATCTCCCGGGCGGCGATCCAGGAACGGACGTGCTCGACGGCGGCGGCCAGATGACCGGTCTTCGCCCACTCCGCGTCGAACGCCGGCGACAAGGCGGGGATCGCCACCAGGCCGGACAGGCTGGGAAGGACATCGTTCGTCCAGTTCGAAACCACTGTTTCGCGTACGGATTTGTGCTCCACGTCCGCCATCCTGCCACGGGCTCCGGCACGTGTGATGGGTCACAACAGCGGGCACGGATCGTCATCGATCAAGCCGGACACGGCACCCGTCCGGACGAACCGTCCGCTGGTCGGCCCGCGAGTGAAACCCCTACTTTCGGCGGCCCCACACTCGGGCGTCCTAGCATTTGCCCTGTTCAGGCACCCTTTCTCAGCAACAAATCAGCATCCGCCACTGACCAAAACGGCGTCCGGCATGCCAGGATGTGCGCACGAACCGTCAACGCCGATGGTGACCCAGCGCTTCAGATCCGATGTGCTGGTCCCCGCCGGCGCAGTCACTGTGGCCGCCACAAGTGGCCGCCAGAGGCGCCGACATCAAGGAGAGCAGCGCATGCCGTCCGAACACTGGACGCACCCGGAACCTGGAGATGGCCCCGCCGCGGTAGCGGCGCAACCGTCCCCCGAACAGGTGATCGCCGGTTTGCGAGCAACGAGCGAAGGTGGCGCTGAGCTGACTCAGCTGCTCACCCCCGAAGGCGAACGGGTCTCCTCGCCGCAATTCGACCGGTATGTCGACGACGTCGATGCCGAAGCCCTCAAGGGCCTGTACCGCGACATGGTCTTGGTCCGCCGCGCGGACCGCGAGGCCAACGCGATGCAGCGCCAGGGCCAGCTCGGCATCTGGGTCCCGCTACTCGGCCAGGAGGCCGCGCAGATCGGCTCCGGCCGTGCGCTGCAGAAGCGGGACATGGCGTTCCCCAGCTACCGCGAACACGGTGTCGCGTACGCCCGCGGCGTCGACCTCAAAGAGGTGCTCGGCATCTTCCGCTGCACCGACCACAGCGGCTGGGACTACAAGGAGCACGGCTTCCACCCGTACACCATCGTGATCGGCAACCAGGTGCTCAACGCCGCCGGGTACGCGATGGGCCAGAAGTTCGAAGGCAAGGTCGGCGACGACGACAGCGAAGCGACCATCTGTTACTTCGGTGACGGCGCGACTTCGCAGGGTGACGTGCACGAAGGCTTCGTCTGGGCCGCCGTCTACGACGCGCCGCTCGTGTTCTTCTGCCAGAACAACCAGTGGGCGATCTCGGAGCCCACCGAACGCCAGTCGCGCCTGCCGCTCTACCAGCGCGCCCGCGGTTACGGCTTCCCCGGCATCCGTGTCGACGGCAACGACGTCCTCGCCTGCCTCGCGGTCTCCCGCTGGGCGCTGGAGGAATGCCGTCACGGCAACGGCCCGGTGCTGATCGAGGCGTTCACCTACCGGATGGACGCGCACACCACCACCGACGACCCCACCCGCTACCGGCTCTCCGACGAGCTGGAGGAGTGGAAGCTGAAGGACCCGATCGAGCGCGTCCGGGCGTACCTCGCCCGCGGTGGCGGCGCCGACCAGGCGTTCTTCGACCAGGTGCAGGCCGATTCGGACGCCTTCGCGGCCGAGCTGCGCGAGTACTGCTTCAACATGCCCGAACCGCCACCCGAGCGGATCTTCTCCAACGTGTACGCGGAGTCCACGCCGATGCTGGACGCGCAGCGCGAAGAGTTCCTGTCCTACCTGGACGGTTTCGTCGGGGCGGGTGAGCACTGAAATGGCCGACCTCCAGAAACTCACCATCGGCAAGGCGATCAACCTCGGCCTCCGGCGCGCCATGGAAGAGGACCCCAAGGTCCTGATCATGGGTGAAGACGTCGGCAAGCTCGGCGGCGTCTTCCGCATCACCGACGGCCTGCAGAAGGACTTCGGCGAGCAGCGCGTCCTGGACACGCCGCTGGCCGAATCCGGCATTATCGGCACCGCGGTCGGCCTGGCCGTCCGCGGTTTCCGCCCGGTGTGCGAGATCCAGTTCGAGGGCTTCATCTTCCCCGGCTTCGACCAGATCGTGAGCCAGGTGGCGAAGCTGCACTACCGGACACAGGGCAGGATCAAGATGCCCATCGTGATCCGGGTGCCGTTCGGCGGTGGCATCGGCGCGGTCGAGCACCACTCGGAGTCGCCGGAATCGCTGTTCGCGCACGTCCCCGGCCTCAAGGTCGTGTCGGTTTCGAACGCCGTCGACGCCTACTGGGGCATCCAGCAGGCCATCAAGGCCGACGACCCGATCCTGTTCTTCGAGCCGAAGAAGCTGTACCACTCCGGCGCGCTGAAGGCCGAAATCGACGTCGACGGCACGCCGGACCAGCTGTTCAAGTCCCGCGTCGTCCGCGAAGGCACGACGGCCACCGTCGTCGCGTACGGCCCGTCGGTGAAGGTCGCGCTCGACGCGGCGGCCGCCGCCGAGGACGAGGGCAAGTCGCTGGAGGTCATCGACCTGCGGACGCTGTCCCCGCTCGACCTGGAGCCGGTGTTCGAGTCGGTGCGCAAGACCGGACGGCTGATCGCGCTGAGCGAGGCCCCGTCGGAGTCGTCGCTGACCTCGGAGATCGCCGCGCGCGTGCAGCAAGAATGCTTCTACTCGCTGGAAGCCCCCGTGCTTCGGGTGACCGGATTCGACACGCCGTACCCGCCTGCCAAGCTCGAGGAGCACTACCTCCCCGACCTGGACCGGGTGCTGCACACCGTCGACCGTTCACTCGCCTGGTAAGGGGGAAATTCCTGAAATGCCCGAGTACAAACAGTTTCCCCTCGCCGACACGGCGGAAGGGCTGACCGAAGCCGACATCATCGCCTGGCAGGTCAAGCCGGGTGACACCGTGACGGTGAACCAGATCGTGGTCGAGGTCGAGACCGCGAAGGCCGCCGTCGAACTGCCCATCCCATGGGCGGGCGTGGTCACCGAACTGCTCGTCGAACCGGGGCAGACCGTGGAGGTCGGCGCGCCGATCCTCACCATCGACGTCGACCCCGGCGGCAAGGCCGCCCCTTCCGCCCCGGCACCCGCTGCCGCGAAGGAAGAGGAGCCTGCCGAGGAGGAGATGAAGCCGCTGGTCGGCTACGGCTCCAAGGCGGTCGTCACTTCACGCCGGGCTCGGAAGGGCGCGGCACCGGCCGCTCCTGCTCCCGTCGCCGCTCCTGTCGCCGCTCCTGTCGCCGCTCCTGTCGCCGCGGTGGCCGTCGCTCCGGCGGCGCCCGCCAAGCCGAAGGGCGGATACGTACCGCTGGCGAAGCCGCCGGTGCGCAAACTCGCCAAGGACCTCGGCGTCGATCTGCACGCGCTCACCGGCACCGCCGACGGCGGCGTCATCACCAGGGACGACGTGCACGCCGCCGCCAACGGTTCGGCTCCGGCCGCCTCGCTCCAGTCCGTTGTGGACAGTGGTTACGACCCCGCGACCCGGGAACGCCGGGTGCCGATCAAGGGTGTCCGCAAGGCCACCGCGGCCGCGATGGTGCAGAGCGCGTACACCGCCCCGCACGTCACGGAGTTCCTCACCATCGACGTCACGCCGATGATGGAATTCCGGGAGAAGCTCAAGAAGTCGCGCGAGTTCGCGGGGGTCAAGGTCACCCCGCTGACCTTCGCGGCGAAGGCCGTCTGCCTGGCGGCCAAGCGCACTCCGGACGTCAACGCGGTGTGGGACGAGGCGGCGCAGGAGATCGTCTTCAAGGACTACGTGCACCTCGGGATCGCCGCGGCCACCCCGCGCGGGCTCGTCGTGCCCAAGGTCCGTGACGCGGATTCGATGTCCCTCAAGGAACTCGCGATCGCGCTCACCGAGCTGACCGACGTCGCCCGCGAGGGCAAGACCACTCCGGCGGCCATGCTCGGCGGCACGATCACCATCACCAACGTCGGTGTCTTCGGCGTCGACACCGGTACGCCGATCATCAACCCCGGCGAGTCCGCGATCCTGTGCCTCGGCGCGATCAAGGACACCCCGTGGGTGGTCGACGGCGAGATCAAGGTGCGCAAGGTGCTCCAGCTTTCGCTGAGCTTCGACCACCGTGTGGTCGACGGGCAGCAGGGTTCGGAGTTCCTGGCCGACGTCGGCGCGCTGCTGGCCGACCCCGCGGTCGCGATCACCTACTGACCCGAGTACAGGAAGGCCCCCTTCCTTGCGCCTGACGCGAGGAAGGGGGCCTTCATGTACTTCTAGGCTTTGGGTGGCAGCTGGATGCGCGCGACCCCGGCGTCGAGGTCGACGCGGCCGCGCGGCGGAGCACCGTCGGCGTCTTCGTCGCGCATCATGATCTCGACGCGCTTCTGCTCCATCTCAGTGCGCTTGCTCGCGTAGTAGAACGCGAAGAGTTCCTCCATGCCGAGCGCGGTCGCCATGCGGTTCTCGACGTCGGACTTCTTGCGCCGCCAAGGCAGCTTCTTGCCGCCGGCGATCTCCAGCACCATCAGCACGGCGAGGAAGATGAAGAGGCCGGGGATGGAGATGGCGAACACGATCAGCTCCATGGATCGAAGGTACCGTGATTCTTAATCGCTTGACGGAGTGAGCACTCACTCCGCACACTGGACGCATGACAAGCCCCGACACCACCCGACGGAGAGCGCCGGGAATGAGCCCGGAGGAGCGGCGCCGGATGATCGTCCAGTCCGTGCTTCCACTGATGGTGGAGCACGGCGCCGGGGTCACCACCAGCCAGATCGCCCGCGCGGCCGGGATCGGCGAAGGCACCGTCTTCCGCGTCTTCAAGGACAAGGACGAACTCTTCGCCACCTGCTTCGCCGAAGCGCTGAAGCCCGACCAGGTACTCGACGCCATCGCGGTCATCGACCTCGAACAGCCTCTCGACGACAGGCTCGTCGAGGCGGCCGACGCGCTCAGCGCGCACCTCCAGCGGATGGGTGCGCTGATGGCCGCGATGCACGGTTCCGGCAAGCGGCCGGCACACCGCGAGCATGGCGGCAGGGACCGGCGGCGGGAATCGATGAGCGCGATGTGTGACGCCATGGCCGAGCTGTTCGAACCGGAACAGAAACGGCTCAGGCTGCCGGCGACGCAACTGGCGGCGCTCTTCCTGTCGCTGCTGTTCAACGGCCGGATGCGGTTCAGCGAGACCGGCGACGAACCCACCACGATGGAACTCGTCGACGTGTTCCTCCACGGCGCCTTGGGGGCCGAGTGATCGGCCCGCCCGGTGGGGGTGGCGGCATCGAGATGCTGCTGGCGCGGGGCGGCAGGCGACGCCGTCCGCCGTCGACGGTGCCCGACAGCGGGCTGACCGGTCCGGTCGACATCCCGGAGCCCGAACCCGAAGCCGTCCCGAAAGACCTGAAATCGCGGCTCAGCCGCATGTGGATCAACGTCTCGGGCACGGTCCGCGGCCTGCCCAAGGTCGCGAAGCTGACCTGGCAGGCGAGCCCGCTGCTGACCATCACGATCACCCTCGTGACGCTGCTTTCCGGTCTGCTGCCCACGGCGACCGCGTACATCGCGAAACTGCTGATCGACTCGGTGGTCGCGGCGATCCAGGGCCACGGCACCAAGAGCGCGATCGTCGGTGTCGCGCTGTTCCAGTTCGGCGTCCTCGTGCTGACCGCGCTCTCGCAGGCGCTGACCACCTACGGCCAATCCCTGCTGCAGGAACGGATGACGCTGACCATCCGCCACCAGGTGATGGACCACGCGAGCAAGCTGCATCTGTCGTACTTCGAGGGTTCAGCGTCCTACGACATGCTGCGCCAGGCCGCGCAGGAAGCGCCGACCCGGCCGCTGTCGATGATGAACTCGGCGCTGGGCCTGATCCGGACGGCGATCACCTTCGGCAGCATGATCGCGCTTCTCGTCTCGGTCAGTCCGCTGCTGGCGCTCGTCGCCCTCGTGGCACCGATCCCCGCCTTCATCTCGCAGTCGAAATACGGCGCCCGCGCCTTCTGGCTGACACTGATGATGTCGCCGCTGAAACGGCGGATGGACTATCTGTCCTCTTTGGTCACCACGGACACGTATGCCAAGGAGACCAAGCTCTTCGGCCTCGGCCCGTACTTCGTCGACCGGTTCCAGCGGCTGGGCCAGGTCTTCTACGACCGCCAGCGGACGCTGACCCGCAAGCGCAGCGTCAGCGCGACGTCGTGGGGTCTGCTGAGTACCGCCGCCGGATCCGCGATCGCGCTGTACATCGCGCTGGAGGCCGTCGGCGGCAAGCTCACCCTCGGCGATCTCGCGCTGTACACGGCCGCCGCGGCGTCGGTGCAGACGTCGGTCCAAGGTCTGTTCACCGCGTTTTCCGGAATGTACGAGAACAATCTCTATCTCGACACGCTGTACCGCTTCCTCGGCACGAAACCGGAGATCGTCGCGCCGCCGGAACCGCGCCCCCTTCCGTCCACTGTGGATGGACACATCGAGTTCGAGGAAGTTTCCTTCACCTATCCCGGGGTAGTCGAACCCGCGCTCGACAACGTGAGCTTCGAGATCCGGCCGGGCGAGACGGTCGCCGTCGTCGGCCGCAACGGCGCCGGGAAGTCGACGCTGTTCAAACTGCTGTGCCGCCTGTACGACCCGACCGACGGGCGAATCCTGCTCGACGGCATCGACATCCGCGAATACGACCCGGTGGAACTGCGGCAGCGGATCAGCGCGATGTTCCAGGACTACGTGACCTACCAGGGCACGGCGTCCGAGAACATCGGGCTCGGCGATCTGACGCACCTCGTCGATCGAGAGCGGATCGAGGAGTCGGCGAAGCGAGCCGGTGCCGACGAGCGGATCGAGCGCCTGCCCAGCGGGTACGACAGCCCGCTCGGCCGCTGGTTCGATCAGGGCGTCAGCCTTTCCGGTGGCGAATGGCAGAAGATCGCGCTGGCCAGGGCATTCCTGCGGGAGGCGCCGATCCTGATCCTCGACGAACCGACCTCCGCGCTGGACGCCCAGGCCGAGCACGACCTCTTCTCGCGGCTGCGCGAGCTTTCGGAGGGACGCACGACGCTGTACATCTCGCACCGGTTCTCCACCGTCCGGCAGGCGGAACGGATTCTGTTGCTGGAGCACGGGAAGGTCGCGGAATACGGCACGCATGACGAGCTGATGGCGGCGAAGGCCGGCTATGCGGACCTCTTCACCCTGCAGGCCGCCGCTTATCTCGACGAGGCCGTCAGCTGACCCAACCCCCGATACGGCGACCTCGGTCACCGTATCGGGGGTTGGGAGCAAAACGGGCAAGCCGTACGTTGTCCAAGTATGGCTGTCGCGTTCTTGCTCTATGTCGTCGCCGAGATCGCCGCCGTGTGGGCGGTGGGCTCGGCCGTTGGCGTGCTCGGCACGATCGCGCTGCTCTTCGCCGGTGCGTTCATCGGGTCTTGGCTCGCACGCCGCGAAGGCGGCCGCGCCTTCCGGGCGTTCGCCGAGTCCGCGCGGCTCGGCCGACCGGCCGACGCGGAGAAGGAACTCACCGACGGGATGCTGATCGGCTTTGGCGGTCTGCTGATCCTGCTGCCCGGTTTCGTCAGCGACGTCTTCGGCCTGCTGCTGATCCTGCCGCCGACACGGAGTGTCGCGCGCAAGGTCTGGCAGAAGCGGATGGCCCGCCGGGCGGTCAAGTTCGCCAACCGCACCCGCGGCCCGGTGATGGTCGTGGACAGCGAGGTCGTCATGGACACGTCGCCCGCCGAGGCCGCCAAGAAGCAGCCGCCGGTGATCGAGGGGCGCATCGTCGAGGGCTGAGTGTCGCCAGCTTAGACACTAGCTTCGCCACTGGACTCCAGTGTCTAAGCTAATGTCTAAGCTAATGTCTAAGCTAGGACGGCGGCATGCTCTACGACGAACTCGCCGAGATCATCGCGGTTCTTCGCGATCTCGGCGGCGACCACGCCTGTGTCGAGGCCAAACGGGCTGAAACCAAGCTGCCGAAGAGCGTCCGCGAAACACTTTCCGCGTTCGCCAATACCAGCGGGGGCGTCCTGATCCTCGGCCTCGACGAAACCCAGGGTTTCGAGGCGACCGGGGTCCGCGACCCGGCAAAGATGGAAGCCGATCTGGCGGCGTTGTGCTCGGAAAACCTGGAGCCGCCGATACGCCCGCTCATCGGGACTCACCGTTTCGAGGGCGCGGCCCTGGTGGTCGCGGAGATCCCCGAACTGCCGCCGGGCAGCAAGCCCTCGTACAGCCGCGGCACCGGTATGAGCTTCGTCAGGGTCGCCGATGGAGATCGCAGGCTGACCCCGTACGAAGTACAACTGATGATGGCGAACCGAGGTCAACCTCGGGACGACGAGAAGCCCGTCGCAGGTACGACCGTCGCGAATCTCGACAACGCCCTGGTCGACACCTTTCTGAGCCGGCTCCGGCGGCACCGCAGCAGGGCCTTCGCGAACTTGGACACGACCGCGGCGTTGCGCCGCGCGAAAGTTCTCGTCGGCACTGAACTTTCCCTCGCGGGACTGCTGGCGCTGGGGGAATACCCTCAGGAGTTCTTCCCGCAACTCATGCTGACCTTCGTGCACTACCCGACGAAATCCGGGCCTGATCCACGAAACGGGACGCGGTTCATCGACAACGTCGCGGCCGAGGGACCGATTCCGGTGATGGTGGACGAAGCGCTCATCGCTCTCCGTCGCAACATGAAACGACGATCCACCGTTCGCGGCGCCGGGCGGGCCGAGACGTACGAGTACCCCGAGACCGCGCTACGGGAAGCAGTGGTGAACGCGCTGGTGCACCGCGACTACTCGGGCTCTTCCCACGGGACACAGGTGCAGGTCGAGATGTACCCCGACCGTCTGCTCATCCGTAACCCCGGCGGCCTTTACGGGTCAGTCCGCGAAGAGAACCTCGGCGTCGAAGGGACGTCTTCGGCTCGCAACGCGACGCTGCTGAAGATCCTCGAAGACACCCCGTTGCCCGGGTCGGATCGTCCGATCTGTGAAAACCGCGGCTCCGGGATCCCGGCGATGCTGGCCGCCATGCGCGACGCCAAGCTCAGCCCGCCTCGGTTCGCCGATGACATTTCCACCTTCACGGCGACCTTCCCGAACCACACGTTGATGGGCGATGACGCGGTTCGCTGGATCGCTTCACTGGACGAGCACGGCCTCACCGACAGCCAATGCCACGGCCTCGCGATGCTGTTCCACGGGGAGCCACTCAACAATCAGGCTTATCGAAACGCCAACAACCTCGATTCGAGGGTGGCGACCGAAGAGCTCGGTGATCTTGTCGCCCGGGGGCTCCTGGTCCCGGCCGGCGGTCGCCGGTACGCGCACTACACCGTCGCCGAGGACGTGGCCCCCGCTTCGACGGACAGTCCGGCACCTCCGAAACGCCGCGCCGACCGGCGCGAAGAAATCCTTGACGCACTGGGTGACGACGAGGCGACACGCGCCGATCTGGTGGCGGCGACCGGACTGCACGACCGCACGATGACGCGATGGTTGACCGTCCTGCTCCGGCAGGGGTTGATCGAAGCAACGGAGCGAAACCTGCGGAGCCCCAACGTCCGTTATCGCCGCACGTCCCAGCGAACTCTCGACGAGCCAGGTGGCTAGCTTCCGCTCGGCTTCGGGATGTCGAAGTACCCGCTGAACCGGACCGCAGGCGCGTATTCGCCCTTCACCTTCACCTTGCCGGTCACGAACATCGCCGCCACGGCCGCGTTGCCGGTGGCCATCCGGATGAAGTCGTCGACGGACAGCGTGATGGTGGTGTCCGGAGTGCGCGCGAGATCGGTGCTCGAAACGCAGACGCCGTCTTCGATGACCGTTTGAAAGCGATCGAAACCGTCTTCTCCGTTACCGTCGGTAAAACGCCATGCGACGACGAAGTCGACATGCCGTGCGCGTTCGGGAGCGAAATGGTCCGACATTCTGCGGAAAATCTCGTCGAGGAAGGCCGAACGCAGTTCCGGGTGATCGGAGATCGCTTTGAGCTGCTCCCGCGACGCCCGCTGCACGATGTCGACGAGCACCTCGGTCTCCAGGGAGCTCAACTCGATACCCGCGCCGGTTTCCCCCAGCATGTGCAGGGTTTCCAGCACCTGCACGAACTGCTCGGGGCTCAGTTTGGCGAGCTCGAGCTTCTCCGCGAAGGCGTTGACGACGTGCTCGCCGCCGGTGCGCGTCTTGTGCAGCCTCAACGGACGGGAAAGGCGCACCTTGTCCCGCCAGCGCCGGTTCGGAGAATTTCGGGGCACGGCACGGAAGTGTATCTGCTCGGCCGGGTTCAGGACGGTTTCGGAAGGTCGAAGAAACCGATCAGGCCCGCCGCGAAGGCCAGGTCACCTTTTACTTTGATCTTTCCGGTGACGAATAGCACAGCGGGGGTCGCCTGATGGGTGATGAGCCGGAAGAAGTCGACGGGCGCGATCGTGATCGTCACCCTCGGCTTCTCCTTCATGTCCCGGCTGACCGTGCATTCACCGTGCGAGATCACAGTCTCGTAGCGGTCGTACCCGCCATCGCCGACGCCGCCGGACAGCCGCCAGTGGACGACGGCGTGCAGCGACTTCGCCCGGTCCTGCCGGATGTGGGCGCCCATGCGGTCGAAGATCTCGGCCAGCACGCGCTCCCGGAGCGGCCGCTCGGCGACGACGCTCTCGAGTTGCGTGCGCGAGGCGCGGGCGACGAGGTTCGCGAACCGGGCCGGGTCGACCTTGCGGAGGTCGAACGCGGGCGCGGACTCGGCGAGCCGTCCGAGCGAGGCCAGCAGCCGCCGGACGTCGTCCTTCCCGAGGTCCTTCGGGTCGATGGCGCCCGCGACCTCGTTGACGTCGAGAGAGTGCGCCTCGGCCGAATCCGGCTCGATCCGTTCCAGCGCGTCGACCAGCGCGCGGCCGGTCAGCCCCACGATCTCGGTCATTTTTCCCTCCAGCTCGCCTACCCAGGCGTAAGGCTACCCGCCAGTAGGTAGGCGGGCAAGCGTGCCGAAATCACCCCCGCCGGAGGTAGCCCGGTAGCGTCTTACGCGAACTAAGGGGAGGTCCTGAGTGTCCGAGGAAGTACCGCGTCCCGCCGAACGCGCCAAAAGGCTGCCGAGAGCGGTGCGGGAACGCCAGATCCTGGACGCAGCGGTCTCGGTGTTCTCGCGCTACGGCTATCACTCCGCGTCGATGGACGAGATCTCCGAGGTCGCCGGCGTGTCCAAGCCGATGATCTACACCTACCTCGGGTCCAAGGAAGACCTTTTCGGCGCGTGCATCCGCCGCGAGGCCACCCGTCTGCTGGAGGCGGTGCAGGACGGGATCAAGCCCGACCTGCCGCCTGACATGCAGCTTTGGCACGGTCTCCGCGCGTTCTACCGGTTCGTCGCCGACTACCGCGAGTCCTGGACGGTGCTGCACCGCCAGGCGATGACCGTCGGCGGCGCCTTCGCCGCGGAGATCACCGACATGCGCACCCGCGCGATCGAGCTGGTCGCCGCGCTGGTCGTGTCCGCCGGCACCCGCAAGGGCCTCGGCGAGCAGGCCGAGTTCTCCGGTGCCGGGCTGTCCGCCGCGCTGGTCGGGGCGGCCGAGTCGCTGGCCGACTGGGCGCTCGACCACCCCGATGTCTCCGACGGCGTACTCGCCTCGTGGCTGATGAACCTCGTCTGGCTCGGGTTCAACGACCTCGTCGAGGGCGAGATCTGGAAGCCGTCAGAGAGCGACGACTGACCCTTCCAAGTGCGGCTTCGGCTTGCGCGCGTTCCAGAGTTCGAAGGCCCAGCCCCTGCCTTCACTCCACGTGGTGAACGCCGCCTTCGCCGGCAACAGCACTGGCTGCTTGAACTTGACGTCGACGGTGAACGCCTCCGGCAGCCTGCCTTCGAACGCCGCGAGCGCGTGCGCCTTCGTCCACATGCCGTGCGCGATCGCGGCCGGGAACCCGAACGCCTTCGCGGTGATCGAGTGCAGGTGGATCGGGTTGCGGTCGCCGGAGACCTCGGCGTAGCGGCGGCCGATGTCGCCGGGCACCTGCCAGATCGCGGTGGGCGAGGGCTGCGAGAGCTGACCGCGCGAGGTCTTCTCGCCACTGCCGCCACCGCGGCGCAGGTACGTGCTGACGTCCGTCCACACAGGACTGTCACCGACGAGCAGCTCGCTGACCACGTCGAACTGCTTGCCCTTCTCGTGCGGGCGCAGATCCTCGGCGCGCACGCGCAGGGTGAACGACTCGTCGAGCCGCAGCGGCCGGTGCTGGGTGATCCGGTTGTTGACGTGCACCATGCCCAGCAACGGGAACGGGAAGTCGTCCTCGGTCATCAGCGCCATCTGCAGCGGGAACGCGAGAATATGCGGATACGTCGCCGGAAGTACGTCGTCCAGCCGGAATCCGCACACCTGGTTGTACGCGGCGAGATGCGCGGGATCGACGACGACGCCCTCGCGGACGAACTCGGTCGACGGCAGCGTGCTCCCGCCGCTCTTGCGCAGCGACCCGAGCAACGCCTTGGGGTACAACGAAGACAGGCTCGGCGACTCGCGAAGTTCCTTGACCGCCATGATCACGCCCCCAGCAATGCCTGGCCGCAGACGCGGACCACGTTGCCGTTGACCGCGGCCGAAGCCGGGTTCGCGTACCAGGCGATCGTCTCGGCGACGTCGACCGGGAGCCCGCCCTGGCCGAGGCTGGACAGCCGCCGTCCTGCCTCGCGGATGAACAGCGGGACGGCGGCGGTCATCTTGGTCTCGATGAAGCCGGGCGCGACGGCGTTGATCGTGCCGCCGTATTCGGCGAGCGTCGGCGCGCCGACGTTCACCATGCCGATGACGCCCGCCTTGCTGGTGGCGTAGTTGGTCTGGCCGACGTTACCCGCGATGCCCGCGATCGAGGAGACGCCGATGATCCGGCCGTTCTCGTGGAGCACCTTGCCGGACAGCAGTTTCTCGTTCACCGCGAGCTGCGACGCGAGGTTGACCGAGATGACCGAGTCCCAGCCGCCTTCGGTCATGTTGCCCAGCGTCTTGTCCCGAGTGATGCCCGCGTTGTGCACGACGATGTCGACACCGCCGTGACGCGTGGTCAGGTACTCGGCGAGCTTCTCCGGCGCGTCGGCGGCGGTGATGTCCAGCTGCAGCGCGGAGCCGCCGACCTTGTTGGCCACCTTGGACAGGTCCGCGCCCTGCGCGGGGATGTCGAGCGCGACGACGTGGGCGCCGTCGCGGCCCAGCACCTCGGCGATGGCGGCGCCGATACCGCGGGAGGCGCCGGTGACCAGCGCGACCTTGCCGTCGAGGGGCTTCGCCCAGTCGGCCGGGGCGGAGGCGGTCTTGGTCTCGGTCCCGACGCGGATGACCTGGGCGTCGACGAAGGCGGACTTCGACGACAGCAGGAAACGGAGCGTGGATTCAGTGGCCTCTTCGGCCCCTTCGGCGACGTACACGAGCTGAGCGGTCGCGCCGCGCTTCAGTTCTTTACCGACGGAGCGCACGAAGCCTTCGAGCGCGCGCTGGGCGATTCGCTCGTGCCCCTCGGCCAGCTCCGGTGGCGTTCCGAGGATGACGACGCGGCCCGACGAACCGACGCTGCGGATCACCGGGTGGAAGAAGTTGTAGACCTCGCGAAGCTGCTTCGGGTCCTTCACGCCTGTCGCGTCGAAGACGAGCGCGGCGTGCTTGTCGGCCGCCGTCGAAATGACGTCGATGCCCGCGCGGTGCAGCTGCCCCTCGATCACCTTTTCGAGGCGACCGCCCGGCGCGGCGCCGAGAAGTGCGGGACCCTCGAGGGCGGGTTGGCCGGGCTTGTACCGGCGAAGCGTCGCGGGGTTCGGCAGGCCGAGCTTCGGCACCACGAACTTCCCCACCGGGGATTTCGTGAACTGCTGGTACCTGTCAGCCATTACGTGCCTCCCGTGCCGTTTGCATCACGTCGCAGTCTAACCTACCCGTGAGTAGGTTACAGTGTGAGAGAGCCTACGGAGGAGTGGAAAAAATGGCCACGAAAAGGACGGCACCCGTGCGCAAGGTAGCGATCATCGGCGGCAACCGGATCCCCTTCGCCCGTTCGAACGGTCCGTACTCGAAGGCGTCGAACCAGGACATGTTCACGGCCGCCCTCGACGGCCTGGTCAGCCGCTTCTCCCTGCAGGACGAGGTGATCGGCGAGGTCGCCGCCGGCGCGGTGCTCAAGCACGCCCGCGACTTCAACCTGGCCCGCGAAAGCGTCCTCGGCAGCAGGCTGAACCCCGCCACTCCGGCCTCCGACGTGCAGATGGCCTGCGGCACCGGTCTGCAGGCGATCGTCAACGTCGCCAACAAGATCGCCCTCGGCCAGATCGACTCGGCCATCGCGGGTGGCGTCGACACCACCTCCGACGCCCCGCTGGCGGTCAACGACGACCTGCGCCAGATCCTCGTACAGCTCAACGCCGCGAAGACGCTCCCCGAAAGGCTGAAACTCGCCGCGAAGCTGCGTCCCGGCCACATCGTCCCCGAGATCCCGCGCAACTCCGAGCCGCGCACCGGCCTGTCCATGGGCGAGCACGCCGCGCTGACCGCGAAGGTCTGGGAGATCACGCGTGAGGCGCAGGACGAACTCGCCGCGACCAGCCACCAGCGTCTCGGCGCCGCGTACGACAAGGGCTTCTTCGACGACCTGGTGACGCCGTACCTCAAGCTGGCCCGCGATCAGAACCTGCGGCCGGAGTCCAGCGTCGAGAAGCTCGCGAAGCTGAAGCCCGCTTTCGGCGGTCCCGAGGGCACGATGACCGCGGGCAACTCGACGCCGCTGTCCGACGGCGCGTCGACGGTCCTGCTCGCGACCGAGCAGTGGGCCAAGGCACGGAAGCTTCCCGTGCTGGCGTACCTGACCTTCTCGCAGACCGCGGCCGTCGACTACGTCCACGGCGACGAAGGCCTGCTGATGGCGCCCGCATACGCCGTCCCGCAGATGCTCACGCGCGCCGGGCTCACCTTGCAGGACTTCGACTTCTACGAGATCCACGAGGCCTTCGCGTCGCAGGTGCTCGCCACCCTCAAGGCTTGGGAGGACCCGGCGTTCGCCAAGGGGAAGCTGGGCCTCGACGAGCCGCTCGGCTCCATCGATCGGGCGAAGCTGAACGTCAACGGCTCGTCGCTGGCGGCCGGGCACCCGTTCGCCGCGACCGGCGGCCGCATCGTCGCCACCCTCGCGAAGCTGTTGAACGAGAAGGGATCCGGCCGCGGACTCATCTCGATCTGCGCCGCGGGCGGCCAGGGCGTCACCGCGATCCTCGAAAAGTAGCCCGTCCGCTCTGAGCGGATCCGGGAAAAACCCCGGTGCCTTTGTCGGTGCCGGGGTCTAGTTTGTCCGCATGTTCGCAGTACAGGCGAAAGCGCTGGTCAAAACCTACGGGTCCACCCGGGCACTCGACGGGGTCGATCTGTCGATCCCGACGGGCAAGGTGCTGGGCCTGCTGGGGCCGAACGGCGCCGGAAAGACGACGACGGTCCGCATCCTGACCACGCTGCTTCGCCCGGATTCGGGCGAAGCGGAGGTGGCCGGGTATGACGTGCTGGCCCAGCCCGACGCCGTCCGGCGCTCGATCGGGTTGTCCGGGCAGTACGCCGCCGTGGACGAGAACCTCACCGGGTTCGAGAACCTGTACATGGTCGGCAGGTTGTACGGGAGCAAGAAGGCCGCGGCGAAGGCCCGAGCGCGCGAGCTGCTCGCGCGGTTCCGGCTGGAGGACGCCGCGGACCGCCCCGCCAAGACGTACTCCGGCGGTATGCGGCGACGGCTCGACCTCGCGGGGGCGCTGGTCGCCGAGCCGACGGTGGTGATCCTCGACGAACCGACCACCGGGCTCGACCCGCGCGGCCGGATCGAGACGTGGGAGGTCATCAAGGAACTGGTCGCCGACGGCACCACGGTCCTGCTGACCACGCAGTACCTGGAGGAGGCCGATCAGCTGGCCGACTCGATCGTGGTGATCGACAAGGGGAAGGTCATCGCGCGCGGCACGGCCGACGAGCTCAAGCAGGAGATCGGCGGCGAGCGGCTCGAACTGGTCGTCGCGTCCGCCGACGACCTCGCGGCGACCACCCAGGTCCTCGCCGAGGTCGGCTCGGGCACGCCGTCGATCGACGAGCACACCCGCAAGGTCGACGTCCTCGTCGAGGGCGGGCCGAAGGCGCTGATCGAGGCGCTGCGGCGGCTGGACGCGCAGGGCGTCGCCGTCCAGGACGTCGCGCTGCACCGGCCGACGCTCGACGACGTGTTCCTTTCGCTGACAGGGCACGCCACGGACGAGGGGGAGAAGAAGTGAGCGCGGTCGCGAAGGCCTTTTCCGACGGTGGAGTGATCACCTGGCGGAACCTGAAGAACGTCCAGCGCAACCCGGACTGGCTGATGGCGGCGACGCTTCAGCCGATCATGTTCGTGCTGCTGTTCGCGTACGTCTTCGGCGACGCGATCGGCGGGGAAGCGGGCGGGCTCGCGTACCGCGAGTTCCTGATCGCCGGCATCTTCGCGCAGACGGTCGCGTTCAACTCGGCGTTCACCGTGATCGGGTTCGCGAACGACCTGCAGAAGGGCATCATCGACAGGTTCCGGTCGCTGCCGATCTCCCGCCTCGCGGTGATCTTCGGCCGGACGACGTCGGATCTGGTGATCAGCGTGGTCGCGCTGATCGTCATGTCGCTGTGCGGGCTGCTCGTCGGCTGGCGGATCCGCGGCAGCTTCCTCGACGCGGTGCTCGGTTACCTGGTGATGCTGATGTTCGCCTGGGCGCTGTCCTGGGTCGGCGCGTGGATCGGGCTCGTCGCGCGCAGCGTCGAGGTGGCGCAGAGCGCCGGTCTGATGTGGATGTTCCCGCTGAGCTTCATCTCGACGGCGTTCGTCCCGGCGGACAAGCTGCCGGGCGTGCTGAAGGCGATCGCCGACTGGAACCCGTTCACCGCGGTGATCAACTCCGCGCGTGACCTGTTCGGCAACCGCTTCGGCGCACCCCCGACGGGCTGGCCCGCCGAGAACGCGTCGCTGTACGCGATCCTGTGCTGCATCGCCATCATCGCGATCTTCGCGCCGCTGGCGACGGCCCAGTACAAGAAGGTCGCGAGCCGCTAGAAATTTCTTCGTCCAAAATGTCGAACCGTCGTCGGACCGGTCGACGCGCTGGTGAGGGCGGAGCGGACAAAGCCCCGCCAAGACACTGAGGAGCAGCGATGCGGTTTCTGATGATGCACCGGCTGGACGAGAGCGCCCCGGAGGCGTGGAACCCGAGCAAGGAGTTCATCGAGCAGATGGGCGCCTTCATCGAGGACTCGTTCAAGAAGGGCATCCTGATCACGGCGGAGGGCGTGCACCCGTCCGAGCGGGGCGCGAAGGTCCGCAAGGTGCGCGGCGGCAAGATCACCGCGACCGACGGCCCGTTCACCGAGGCCAAAGAGGTCATCGGCGGATTCGCGCTGATCAACGCCAAGGACCTGGCCGAGGCCGTCGCCTTCGCCGAGACCTACGCGGCCCTGTTCGACGAGATCGAGGTCGAGGTCCGGACGGTCGTCGAGGCGGAGGACATCGAGGCCTTCACCTCGTGACCCCACGCGTTTAGTCCTCTAGATGCGCCAAGAACGCATCCAGAGGACTAAACGCGGGTCGTCTTACTTGGTGATGGCCTTTTCAGCCTTCTTCGCCAGCTTCTCGGCGCGCTTCTCCGTCTTGGACGCGGCGCGCTTGGCGCGCCAGCCCAGCGAAGGCTTGCCGGCGGTGTCGGCGGCGGCGAGCAGCAGGCCACCGGCGAGACCGGCGTTCTTGATGAACTGGATCTGCTGCTGCTGACGCTCGGCCGGTTCCTTGATCTCCCAGAACCGGTGCGCGGCCAGCGTGGTCGGGACGAGGCTGCCGAGCAGCAGCAGCGAAGCCAGCCGCGGTGCCTTGCCCGCCGCGAGCGCGAGCCCGGCGCCGACCTTCACCGCGGCGTCGATCCGGACGAGGGTGGCGGGGTCGCGCGGCACCGATTCCGGCACCACACCCTCCAGCTTGTCGAAGGACTCGGTGAGGAACGGCTCCGCGGCCTTGGCGTGCCCCTGGGTGTCCCTCAGTGCGCCGATCCCGCCGGAGATGAAGATCGCGGCGAGGAGCGGACGTGCGACGCGACGGAGAATCACGGTCGTTGCCTTTCTTGATCCGAACCCTGAGGAAAGCAAATCTATCCCCAGACTTCCCGTCCGCCGGGGCGCCGAACCGCGCTAACGGAGTATCTTCGAATATTTCTCTGGAACTAGAGAGGGCTAGATTCGGCTAGCGAGCCGGATACGCCCTCGGCAGCTTGAAGCCACGGTCGGCCGCGACCTGCCGCAGCCGGTCCGGATAGTCGGTGATGATGCCGTCGACACCGTCGTCGATGAGCTTGTGCATGGTGGCCGGATCGTCGATCGTCCAGGGCACGACCTTGATCCCGGCGCGATGCGCCTCGCTGACCAGCGCCTTCGTCGTGAACGGCCGGTAGTCGGGATCGCCGACCTTGCCGCCCTGCGGGTTGCCGTGCACCGGCGAGAGCGCGCTCGCGCCGAACGACTTCACCGCGCGGATCGGGCTGCCGCCGAAGTCGTCGATGTCGAGCCCGCCGAGCCACGGAGATTTGCCCGGCTGGCCGACGTGGAGGAACTCGGGCTGGGTCAGCGCGACCGTCGGGATCCACGGCGCGACCTTGCGCAGCAGCATCAGCGCGCCCCAGTCGAAGCTCTGGACGGTGACGTTGTGCGCGAACCCGCCGCGCAGGATCTCGCGCACCACCCGCTGGACGAACTGCTCGCGCGGCGCCGTCTCGTGCGGCGCGGCGGCCTCGACCTTGGTCTCGATGTTGAACTTGACGCCCCAGGCGCGGTGGTCGCGCGCGAGCCGGAACAACTCGGCGAGGGTCGGCATCTTGGCGCCGGGGGAGAGCGTCTGGCCGGGGTGCGCGGGCTGCCGGATCGAGCCGCAGTCCAGCGTGCGGACCTGCGCGAACGTCAGGTCCTTCACGTACTTGCCGACGTACGGGTACGCCGGATCGCCAGGCGTCGCGGGCGCGGTGTCGCGGCACTTCGCGGGGGTCGTCTTGCGGTCGTGGGTGATCACCTCGCGACCGTCCTTGGTGATCTGGATGTCGAGTTCGAGCGTGGTCACCCCCAGCTCCATCGCCTTGCCGAACGACGCGAGCGTGCTCTCGACCGTGAGACCGAGTCCGCCGCGGTGAGCCTGGACGTCGAAGGCGCGACGCGGATGCGCGTCGGCGACCCCCGCCGTGGTCAGGGTCAGCGCGGCGGCGATGACCAGCGCGAATGTCTTCATGGGTGAACCATGCCACCGTCGGATGAACTTCGATTGACTTTGACGCAACGTCAACCTCTACCTTCGTGGACATGCCGAACGAGACGGAGTGGTCGATCCAGGACATCGCCCGCTCGGCCGGGACCACGAGCCGCACGCTGCGCCACTACGGCGACATCGGGCTGCTCGAACCGAGCCGGGTGGGGAGCAACGGATACCGCTACTACGACCAGGACGCGCTGGTGCGGCTGCAACGGATCCTGCTGCTTCGCGAACTCGGGCTGAGCCTGCCCGCGATCGGCGAAGTGCTCGAAGGGGAACAGGACACGACAGCGGCGCTACGCACGCACCTGAAGTGGCTGGAGCAGGAGCGACAGCGGCTCGGACGGCAGATCGAATCGGTCAGGACGACCTTGAAGAAGACAGAGAGAGGTGAACGACTGATGGCAGCGGAAGTGTTCGACGGCTTCGACCACACGAAGTACGAGAAGGAGGTCACCGAACGCTGGGGCGCCGACGCCTACAAGCAGGGTGATCGGTGGTGGAAGTCGCTGAGCACCGAGGACAAGAAGGCGCACCAGCAGGAACAGAAGGACATCGCGGCCGCGTTCGGCGAGGCCCGCGGCAAGGGCCTGCCCGCCGACGGCGACGAAGTCCAGGCGATCACGCGTCGGCTGTACGAGTGGCTCCGGCCGGCCGTGCGTGCCGTGTCGAAGGGCTACTTCGCCGGTCTCGGGCAGCTGTACGTCGACGACCCGCGCTACGGGCAGTACGACGAGAAGCACGGCCCGGGCACCGCGGAGTTCATCCGCGACGCGATGGCGGTCTATGCCGAGCGCAACCTGAGTGAGTAAGAACGAGGGACGGGGCTGCAGACCCGTCCACTCGGAGTAACCCGCCGCGACACGCCTATCCCTCTATGGCGGAATATCGGGTCGAGGCTAGAAACGCCGATAGCGTGCGAGAGTGGATCCCATCCGCAACCCCTTCGCCCCGGGAGCCGGTCAACGGCCGCCCGAACTGGCAGGTCGCCTGCGCGAGCTCCAGGCCTTCGAGGTCGTGCTCGAACGGGTCGCGCGCGGCAGACCCGAGCGCAGCCTGATGCTGACCGGCCTGCGCGGCGTGGGCAAGACCGTGCTGCTGGGCGAACTGCGCTCGAAGGCGATCAAGCACGGCTGGGGCGCGGGCAAGATCGAAGCCCGCCCCGACACCGAACTCCGGCGACCGCTCTCGGCCGCGCTGCACCGCGCGATCCGCGATCTCGCCGTCCGCCATCGCGCGCCGGACCGGGTCGAGCAGGTACTCGGCGTGCTCAAGGCGTTCGCGCTGCGCGCCAACAAACCGGACGCGAAGCTCCGTGACCGCTGGCAGCCCGGCATCGACGTCCCCGCCGCAGTGGGCCGGGCCGATTCGGGCGACATCGAGATCGACCTGGTCGAGCTGTTCACCGAGGTCGCGGAACTGGCCGCGGACGTCGGCACCGGGGTCGCGCTGCTGATCGACGAGATCCAGGACCTGCTGCCCGAGGACGTTTCCGCGCTCTGCGCCGCCTGCCACGAGCTTTCGCAGTCCGGGGCGCCGCTGGTCGTGGTCGGCGCGGGACTGCCGCACGTGCCCGCAGTCCTTTCGGCGTCGAAGTCGTACTCGGAACGTCTCTTCCGCTACGCGCGCATCGACAGGCTCGAGCGCGAAGACGCCGACCTCGCGGTGATGGCGCCCATCGAACGCGAGGACGCGGGCATCGAACCGGAGGCGCTGGACGCGCTGTTCGACGCGTCCGGCGGTTACCCGTACTTCATCCAGGCGTACGGCAAGGCCGCCTGGGACGCGGCGCCCGCCGATCCGATCACCGTGAAGGACGTCCAGGTCGCCGCGCCGGAGGCCGAATCGGAACTCGCTGTCGGCTTCTTCGGCTCCCGCTACGAGCGCGCGACGCCCGCCGAACGCGAGTACCTGCTCGCGATGGCCGAGCTGACGCAGGGCCGGGACGAACCCGCCGGCACCGCCGATGTGGCCGTCTACCTGGGGCGGAAGCCGTCGTCACTGTCGCCGGCGCGGGACAGCCTGATGAAGAAGGGCCTGGTGTACTCCGCCGAGCGCGGGCACATCGCCTTCACCGTCCCGCACTTCGGCCACTACCTGCTCGGCCGGGACTAGACCTTTCTCTTCTTCTCTAGCTTGAGAACTAGAAAGCCGTAGAGAGCGCTACTCAGTCACACCGAAGCGGCCGATCCGGAAGGTGTCACGCTGCGAGAAGCGATGACGTCGACGATCATCCCGCGGCGCGGCATCCTGGGCGTTCTCGGACGGGGGCCGTCGAAGCTCGCGCGCCGCCTGCTCCATAAGGGTTTCCGAGGCCGTATAGCGAGGACGCTAGAGACACCTGGCGTTATCAAGAAGTGACCGGTGACACCAAATCTCTCCGGATTTCCTCTCTAGTTGCCGATGATTCATCGGCAGGTGTGCCAAGTCACCGGATAATCGTTGGCTTCCTTGTGAAAAAGAGTGCATACTAGAGACACAGCCACCAAGACTCAAGACCCTCAAGGGGATGACTTAAACCGATGAACAACATCGCCGCCAAGCTCCGAGCCCGTCGCGCCGAGGCTCGCACTCGCCGGGCCCTGAACCGGGCGATCGACACCGCGGCCACCGCGACCGTTCGTCAGGAGCTCATCGCTATTTCCCAGGCGCACCACACGCACATGCGCTGATCCGACAACAACCGTTGTAGGTGTCGCCCATTCGAGTGACCTACGACACATAGCGTGTGGGGTGTAACGCCGCGGAACGCAGCGTCGATACCCACTACGACCCCGTGATGCTGGCGGACCCCCGACCTGGCAGCATCACGGGGTTTCCATATGTCCGGATACTCCCTGGAAATTCCTTGCCTTCGCCGCCTTGCGGAGTAATGTTTGACTTCGTCAACGAATCTGTTGAGGTGGTCAAATGAATCGATCCGCAGACCGGGTGGCGACCGTCCGGGCCTTCAACCGCCTGTACACCGGCGTGATCGGCGTCCTCGACGAAGGACCGGCCGACGCCGAGTACTCCCTGAGCGAAGCCAGGGTCATCTTCGAACTCGCGCAGCAGGATCCGACCCAGGTCACCGACCTGCGCAAACGTCTCGACCTCGATGCCGGATACGCGAGCAGGCTCCTCGCCAGGCTCGAAGGACGCGGCCTCCTCACGCGCGAACGCAGCGACGAGGACGCCCGCCGCCAGGTCATCAGGCTGACCGAGAACGGCCAGAAGGCCTTCGCCGTCCTCGACGAACGATCCGTGGGCCGGATCGGCTCGCTGCTCGGCCGGTTCGGCGAAGACGAGCAGGAGCGCCTGCTCGGCGCGATGGGCACGATCACCTCGCTGGTCGGCGAACGCGCGCCGGATCCCACGCTGGTCCTGCGCCCGCCACGGCCGGGTGACTTCGGTTGGGTGGTCCACCGCCACGGCGCGCTCTACTCCCGTGAGTACGGCTGGGACGAACGCTTCGAAGCCCTCGTCGCCCGCGTCGTCGCGGACTACGTCGACAATCGCGGCGAGCCCCGTCAAGCGGGCTGGATCGCCGAGCTCGACGGGGAGCGCGTCGGCAGCATCTTCTGCATGCCCGCCGAAGACGGCAAGACCGCGAAGCTGCGGATGTTGCTCCTCGAACCGGCCGCGCGGGGACGCGGGGTCGGGAAACGCCTGGTCAC
Source organism: Amycolatopsis sp. NPDC031561 (assembly GCF_055580625.1). Lineage (NCBI taxonomy): Bacteria > Bacillati > Actinomycetota > Actinomycetes > Pseudonocardiales > Pseudonocardiaceae > Amycolatopsis > Amycolatopsis sp. NPDC031561. The sequence goes on from NZ_JBVILA010000005.1 coordinate 169,634, forward strand.
CGAATGCGTCGAGTTCGCGAGGGCGTCCGGCTACGCGGCGATGGAACTCTGGACGGTCTCGTTGCTGGACGCGGCCAGGGCGGTCTACGAGAAGGCCGGCTTCCGGCTGGCGAGCGAGGAGACGATCCCGGGCTTCGGTTACGAGCTGACGGGGCAGACCTGGCGGCTGGAGTTGTGACACCGCGTGCGTGAAATCGGGCCGCTTCGGTGTCGACTTGCGGCGTGCTTGTTCGTCTAGGGACCATCGATCCCCAGGGAGGACACCATGCCCCAGTACATCGGATTCATCCGCGCCACGAAGGACTCGCACGATCACCTCGGCCCCGGCGAAGCGCAACGCGTGCTCGAGAACTACCTGGCTTGGGCGGACGAGCGCACGAAGGAGGGCCTGTTCGTCGGCGGCGGCGGGCTGTCGAAGAGCGGCCGGGTGCTGCGTGGTTCCGGCGGTGAGGTCGGCGCGACCGACGGACCGCACACCGAGGCCACTGAGATCGTCGGCGGCTACCAGGTGATCGAGGCCGGAGACCTCGACCAGGCGGAGAAGATCTTCTCGACGCATCCGCATCTGGAATTCGGGCCGATCGAGGTGCGCAAGGTCGGCGAACGCGGTTGCGAGGACTGATGCCGAAGTTCGTGGGTCTGATGACCTTTCCCCAGGACACCTCGTCGGCGGAGCCCGGTGGCAGTGATGGCATCGAGCGGTATTTCGCCTGGCAGGAGGAACTGCGGGCGTCGGGCAAGCTGCTCGCGGCCGCCGGACTGGATCCGGAATCGCGCGTGGTGCGCGCCGGGACGATCACCGACGGCCCGTTCACCGAGGCGAGCGAGATCGTCGCCGGGTATCTCGTGGTCGAAGCCGCTGATCTCGACGAAGCGGCGAAGCTGTTCGAGACGCATCCGATCGCGGTGGACGGCGTCGGGATGTTCGTCGTCAGCGAGATCGCGCTCGATCTCGACACACCCCGCGAAGAGCATCTGAGCCGCTTCGGGTTGTCGTGAACCGCCCGGCCGGCGTGGTGGAGCATCTGTTCCGGCACAGCGCCGGGCGGATCGTCGCCACGCTGGCCAGGGCGCTCGGTCCCGAACGACTGGACCTCGCCGAAGAGGCCGTCGCCGACGCGCTGGAACAAGCGTTGCGCAGCTGGCCCCAAAGCGGGGTGCCGGACAATCCGCAGGGCTGGCTGTTCCGGGCCGCGCGGAACCGGGCGATGGACGTCGTCCGGCGGGAACGGACGTTGCGAACGCTGTTGCCGAAGCTCGCGGAGCTCGACGGCTACGAAGCCGACCCGCACACGGACGACGAACTCGTGCTGATGCTGCTGTGCTGTCATCCCGCGCTGCCGACGGTCTCGCAGGTGGCGCTGACGCTGAAGACCGTCGGCGGGCTCGGAGTGAACGAGATCGCGGCGGCGTTGCTGACGAAACCGGCGACGGTCGCGCAACGGCTGGTGCGGGCGAAGAAGTGGTTGAGGGAGTCCGGGAAACCGCTCACCCTTCCCGGCCCGGACACCCTGGAGTCCAGAGTGGACAGTGTGCTCGCCGTGCTCTACCTGTTGTTCAACGAGGGTTACGACGCGACGACCGGCGAGGTCGCGGTGCGCGGCGAACTGTGCGGTGAGGCGATCCGGCTGGGACGGCTGCTGCTGACCGAGCCGAAAACGGACCTGCCGCGGGTGCGGGCGTTGGTCGCGCTGATGCTGCTGCAGGCGAGCAGATTGCCCGCGCGGGTCGACCGGGACGGTGATCTGCTGCTGCTCCAGGAGCAGGATCGTGGCCGTTGGGACCACGCGATGATCGCCGAGGGAACGCGACTGTTCGAGCGGGCGTGCACCGGGCCGGAGATGTCGGCGTACCACGTCGAAGCGGCGATCGCGCTGTGCCACGGCACGACCTCGCCTCCCGACTGGCGCCGGATCGTCGGACTCTACGACGACCTGCTGGCGCTGCGACCTTCGCCGGTGGCCAGGCTGAACCGGGCGATCGCACTGTCCATGGTGGACGGTGCCGTCGCCGGGATCGCGGAACTCGAAGCCGTCGAGGCCGACCTGCCGGACTACACGCTGCTGCCCGCCGTTCTCGGCGCGCTCTGGCAGCGCGCCGGTGACCCGGCCCGCGCCGCAGCCCACTACCGGCGGGCGCTAGCGCTACCTTGCTCGGACCCGCAGCGCCGCTTCCTCGCCCGACGCCTCACAACCTGCGACCCAACCCCCTGACCAGCACTTTTACCCCTGGCCGCACGATCCCCACCCCCCACCCGTCCCAGGGGGGCGCGCCCCGCACCAGCGTATCGGGAGGGGGTGTCGGGGGACGGGGTCGTGGAGGTTTGGGGGTGGAGTTGTCCACAACGGTGGTGGGCTGTGGACAACTGGGGGCGGGTGTCTTGAAAGGGGCTTTCAGGACGTAAAACGTCCTGAAAGCCCCTTTCAAGACATGCGGCTCGGGAGACAAGCGGCGAAGTCCGAAGGCAAGGCGAAGCAAGGGCCCGATACCCGTGGTTCACGCGGGCAGGGTTATCTGGGGGAGTGAACTGGATCGCGTATGTCGACGGCTATTGCGAACGTCTCGCCCCGGGGCTGTGGGGCGAGCCGCTCAACAGTCTCAGCAATCTCGCGTTCCTGGTCGCCGCGATCGCCGTCTGGCGGCAACCGAAGGGCCGCGTCCTCGCGACCCTCATCGGCCTCGTGTTCCTCGGCAGCACGGCCTTCCACCTGCTCGCCACCCGCTGGTCCGCGGCCGCCGACAGCGCCTTCATCCTGGTGTTCGTCCTGTACTACGCGGCGGTGTTCCCGCGCGTGTTCTTCGGCGCGAGCCGCAAGGTCTCCTGGCTCGGCATCCCGGTGTTCCTCGCGTTCACCGCGATCGTCGCCTCACTCGGCGGCGGCCTGTACCTTTCCGCGCTGATCGGGCTCGTGGTCTTCGCGATCGTGCTCAAGGGTGCCGATCGCCGCAGGTTCGCCGTCGCCGCGGGCGTCTTCGGGGTGTCCCTTTCGTTCCGCACGGCCGATCACACCGTCTGCGGCGACTTCCCCGCCGGGACCCACTTCGTCTGGCACCTGCTGAACGGCCTCGTCCTCTACCTGGCCGCGACGGCGGCGACGCGGAAACTTTCAAGAGAAAGGGCCGCGTCCGAACCGGACGCGGCCCCTTCTCAGACCTGAAGCTAGTGAACGCCGATCTCGCGGAGATCCTTGTCGTGCTCGTCGGCGTGGTAGTCCTCGGGCTCGGTGTCGTCCGTGCCGTTGAAGACCTTCATCTGCCGCGCGATCACCGTGAAGATCACCGCGATCAGCAGGTTCGCCGCCAGCGCCACGAAACCGACGTAGATCTGCAGCGGCGAGCCGCTGAACGGGTGCCAGCCGAAGATCGACAGGTCGCCGAGTTTCAAGGCAGAGCCGCCGAAGTGCGCCTTGCCGGTCGCCGCGTTCGGGATGTTGTAGAGCATGACCAGGCCCCAGCCGATGCCCACGATCCAGCCGGCGATCAGGCCCCAGCGGTGGAACCACCGCGTGTAGAGCGAGATCGCCACCGTGGGCAGCGTCTGCAGGATCAGCACCCCGCCGATGAGCTGCAGGTCGATCGAGAACTGCGGGTCGATGAACAGGATGAACGCCACCGCGCCGAACTTCACGATCAGCGAAGCGAGCTTGGCCTGCTTCGCTTCTTGGCCCGGCGTCGCGTCCTTCTTGATGTACTCCTTGTAGATGTTGCGGGTCCACAGGTTGGCCGCCGCGATCGACATGATCGCCGCGGGCACCAGCGCGCCGATGCCGATCGCGGCGAACGCGATCCCGGCGAACCACGACGAGAACTGCGAGTCGAACAGCACCGGGACGACGGTGTTCGTGTCGGGTTTGCCGGTGGCGTTGTTGGTGATCGGTGAGACCGACGCGCTGATCGCCACGTAGCCGAGCAGCGCCAGCAGGCCCAGGACCAGCGAGTACGCCGGGAGCGCGACCATGTTCCGCTTGATCACGCTGCGGCCGCGCGAAGCGAGCACGCTGGTGAGCGAATGCGGGTACAGGAACAGCGCGAGCGCCGAACCGAGTGCCAGCGTGGCGTACTGCAACTGGTTGTTCGCGTTGAGCAGGATGCCGTCCGAGGGGTTCGGCGTCTTGTCGAACTTCGCGTCCGCCGCGTCGAAGATCGCCGACCAGCCGCCGAGCTTCGAGGGCAGGTAGATGATCGCCACGATGATCACGAGGTAGATCAGGATGTCCTTGACGAACGCGATCAGCGCGGGCGCGCGCAGGCCGGACTGGTAGGTGTAGACCGCCAGGATGACGAAGGCGACCAGCAACGGCAGGTGACCGACGACGCCGGAGCCGTTGATGCCCATGGTCCGCAGCACCGCTTCGAGGCCGACGAGCTGCAGCGCGATGTACGGCATCGTCGCGATGATCCCGGTGATCGCGATCAGCAGCGCCAGCGTCGGCGAACCGAACCGGCCGCGGACGAAGTCGGCGGGCGTGACGTAGCCGCGGACCCGGGAGACCGACCACATGCGCAGCGCGGGCATCAGCACGATCGGGTAGACGATGATCGTGTACGGCAGGGCGAACATGCCCATCGCGCCGGCGCTGAACATCAGCGCGGGAACGGCCACGAAGGTATACGCCGTGTAGAGGTCACCGCCGAGCAGGAACCAGGTGATCCACGACCCGAACTTGCGACCGCCGAGGCCCCATTCGTCCAGATGGTCGAGGGTGTTGCCCGCCTTCCAGCGCGACGCGACGAAGCCGAGGACGGTGACCACCGCGAAGAGGATCGTGAAGATGATCAGCTCGGGCCACTGGATGTTGCTCACTTGACGTCCCCCTCGTCGAGCTCGTCCACGGACAACCGGTCGGGACGCTCACTGGTCGGCTTGTCCTTGGTCATCACGAAGACGATCCAGGTGCACAGGACGCCGACGGCCACGAACACGAACTGGAACCAGTAGAAGAACGGCATCCCGAACAGCCGAGGGCCGTCCGAATTGAACAAGGACGTGATCAGCACCAGCAACGGGATGACCAGCAGGAGGTTCCACGGGCTGAACTGAAAGCCCCTCACCTTCCCGTCTGCCTTACCTGACGCCATCGGACCTCACCTAACATTCCCGTACCCCGGATGGACCCGATGACCCTAGAACCTCTCCCCCACCCGGGTCACGCGCGCCCGATATCGATTTGATCAGCGGCGCCCGATCCGACGAAGGGCGGTTGCCGTCCCGCTCCCCGCCGGATATCAATAGCCGCAAGTCGCGAACAGGAACCTTCGCACGCAAGATCAAAGGGGCATCGGATGAAGAAACTCCGCTATGCGGTGGTGATCCCGGCTGTCGCCGGCACCATGCTGGCCGGGTTCACTCCTGCGTTCGCAGGACCGGAGGCTGCCAAACAGCAGCCTTTGAACTCCACCAACATTCCGGCGAAGTACGCGAGCCAGAAGCTGGACTGGCACAAGTGCACGGCGAACGAGCTGCCGACCGCGCCGCCGCCGGGGGCCGAAAACATCGAATGCGCGACCTACCGCGCACCGCGCAACTGGTACAAGTCGAACGAGAACATCGACCTGACGATCGCCGTCAGCCGCCTCGCCGCCACCGGCGGCCCCGCGACGGCCAGCGTCATCACGAACCCGGGTGGCCCCGGCGCACCGGGCCGTAACTTCCCGGCACGTCTGCGTAACCAGACGAAGCTGCGCGCGACCCAGGAGATCATCGGTCTCGACCCGCGCGGCACCGGCAAGAGCACCAACATCACCTGCGGCAACGCGATCGGCACCGGGTCCGACCTGGACCCGCGCGATCGCAGCCGGGCGAACCTCAACCTGATCCTGGACGCCACCAAGTACGCGGCGGACTCCTGCCAGGTGAAGTCCGGCGAGCTGGGCCCGCTCATCAACACCGCTCAGACCATCCGCGACATCGACCTGCTGCGCGTCCTCCTCGGCCGCGACAAGATCAACTGGGTCGGCTACTCGGCGGGCACCTGGATGGGCGCGCACTACGCGCAGCAGTTCCCCACCCGGACCGGCAAGTTCCTGCTCGACTCGTCGACCGAGTTCACGACGACCTGGCAGAACTCGTTCGACGGGCAGCCGCTCGGCTTCGAGCGCCGCTGGCGTCAGGACTTCCTGCCGTGGATCGGCAAGTACAACAAGGTCTACAACTTCGGCAAGAACGGCGAGGCCGCTCGCCAGACCTACGAGAAGGTCCGCTTCGCGCTGACGCAGAACCCCGTCGAGGTGGACGGCGTCCCGGTTTCGGCCAACGCCCTCGACTCGACCATCGCGTCGTACCTCTACTCGAAGCGCAACTTCCCGGCGCTGGCCGACTACCTGGTCAACCTGAAGACGCTGACCGAGGGCACCTCGACCCAGCAGCAGAAGACCGCGGCCGCGCAGAAGGTCAAGGCGGAGACGGTGGACGGTGACGGCGTCATCGGCCCGCAGCCGCTGTTCGTCCCCACCGACGGTGACTCCTACAACGCCAGCTTCTGGACCATCCCCTGCAACGAGGGCCCGTGGACCGGTAACCGGCAGAGCGTCATCCGTCAGTCGCAGAAGCTGATCGACCGCGATCTGCCGCTGCTCGGCGCCGGCTGGCTCATCCAGCCGTGCATCTTCTGGAAGAACAAGCCGGTCGACCTGCCGAAGCTCGACGGCCGCGGCGTCCCGCCGGTGCTGATCGTCCAGTCGGTGCACGACCCGGCGACCCCGATCGAGGGCGCGACCCGTGCGCACCGCGCGTTCGCCAACTCGCGGATGATCACGGTGACCGGTGAGGGTGACCACGGCATCTACGCCGGCGGCAACGTGGGTGTGGACAAGGTCGTGGAGGACTTCCTCGTCGACGGCAAGGTGCCGAACGACCAGAGCCTCCCCGGACTCCCACTTCCGGTGCCCGCGGGCGGCTGAAGCCCCTAGGGATTGTGGCCCCGTCGAGTTTCGGCTCGGCGGGGCCTTTCCTATGGACGGTCCACAGACCTGTGCACAGAGTTATCCACAGGCTGGGGGTAACTCGGTGGGGACAACTCGGCGGGCGGCGGTGGGGCAGTGGGTCGGGTCTTGTGAGTGGCGTTTCGGGTTCTGGTGGACCCGTATTCGCCTACCCACTGGATCCTGATGTCAGCTCGGTGAGGTTGTAGAGCTTGTTCTGGATGCTGATGTGGGCGAGTGGGAAGATTTGGGACGTTGAACGTCCCGAATCCTCCACACTCGAACCTGCCGCGGTGAGATTCCGGTGTCATCGAGCTCTGAGACCGGAGCGACCCCTCGACTCCCGCACCTCACCTTCGCCCTGGTCACACGTAAGTAGGCAAATACCGGTCCGCTCTAACCCGAAAAACCACTCACGACCCGCGCGACCCACCGCTGCCCGGCACTGTGGTTGCCCCGCAGTACGCCGACGTGGTTCGTGATGCCGCTGAGGCCGGAGGTGCTGTTCCGGGTCGGATGAGGGGAACTTTGAGGGATTCTGGGTCCCTCAAGGAGTCCTTCACGGACTATGCGGTCCTGCCCCACCGCAGATACCTGGGCGCCACTCGCGACCAACAGGCGCGCGACCGGTATTAGTATTGGCCTCATGGTGCGAGTGCCGTTGACGGACGAGGAACGCGAACGAGGCGAGCGGCTGGGGCTGGCGCTCCGGGACGCGCGCGCGTCGGCGTCGCGGAGCATGGTCGAGGTCGCGGCGGAGGCCGGGATCTCGGTGGAGACGCTCCGGAAGATCGAGACCGGCCGGATCCCGACGCCCGCCTTCTTCACGGTGGCGGCGATCGCGGACGCCATCGGCCTGCCGCTGGACGCGCTGCGGGCGGCCGTGGAGAACACAGACGCCGCAGAAGTCGCCGAAGCGAGTTAGGGGCGCAGGGTGGCCAGCGTGTGCGCCCGGTCGTTCAGGTAGAGGAAGCCGTCGATCGGCAGGTCGAAGCTGTTCAGCAGGCTCTCCAGGGTGGCGAACTCGTCCACGCCGAGCCGCAGGTCCTCGTTCACCGCGTGCGCGACGAGGACGTCGGCCAGTTCCTCCCACTCACCCGACCAGTGCAGGGTGCGATAGAACGCGAGGACGTCCGGCGCGACGCGGTCGGCGATCTGGTCGAGCAGGCTCTCGCCGAAGAAGCTGATCCGGCCGGCGGCGAGGTCGGCCACGGTCGGATTCGCCGGGTCGGCCGCGGCGTCGGGATTGCGGACCACGCCGGGACCCGCCACCGGATAGCCCGTCTTGACGCTGCCGTTGTCTTCCACCAGCACGATCAGATGCACGCCGTACCGTTCGCCGGCGCAGCGCCAGCGGCCGTTGTGCTGTCTGCGGCGAGGTTCGCTCGGATCGTTCGCGACGTCCTTGATCACCGCGATGATCTGCTCGTCGGTCCAGCCCGCGGGGAACTCGCTGGTCGCCCGCCGCCCCTTGCCCGGTGCGTGCCCGCCGCCCACTCGTGCTCCTTTCGTCGCATCGAGGGTAACCCGCGTTCGGAGTATTCGAATGATCCGAACGCGGGTATGGGTGAGCTCAGCCGATCACGGACAGCAAGACCGAGCCGACGACCAGCACGTCGACACCCCGCAACGCCTGGAGCCCAGCGGCCCCGCCGCTGACGTCGTAGTTCATCGGCGGCCGGGTCGCCGTCCGGAGCGCGGCGACGACCGCGAGCGGGATCGCGAGCCACACCGGCCAGGCCGGGGTCACCCCGAGCGTCAGCGTCACCAGGCCGAGCAGCGCTCCCCAGCCGAGGCCGAGCAGGGCGATCACCAGGCCGTTGACCAGCCTTAACTCCCAGTCGGACGCCCCGAGCCACCGCCTGCGGCCGGGGTTACGCCACAGTTCGCCGAGCCCGCCGACGAACGGCACGAGCGCCGCGTACGCGCCGAGCGCGAACAGCGGTCCCGCCGGGACGGCCGGGAACGCCAGATGCGCGGCACCGACCAGGCACGCGATCACCACACTGGCCGCCGCGAAGCGCAGGCGGCCGAGCACCCCGGCCCACGCCAGCCGCAGCACCGTCGGACGCCGCAAGGACAGCCACGGCACCGGCTTCGACTCCGGGATCAGCAGCATGGGGTCCATGAAGACCGCGGCCATCGCCCGCAGGAGCCGCGCGTTCCAGCCGTCGACGAGGTCCTGGCGCCCGACCCCGGACACCGGTTCGCCGCCGAAGGCCACCGCCACCGCGACGACGAACATCGCACCGGCCAGCACCTCGACCGCGATCGGGCCCAGCCCTGCGGCGGACACCACCAGACCGGCCATCGCGAGTACGACCGGCGCGAGCGTTTCCCCGCGGATCGCGGTCCGCCGCGCGGTGACGGCGGCCAGGATCGCCCCGGCGGCGGTCAGCGCCGACATCGCGATCCACACGTCCTTCGACCCGCCGCCGATCGCGGTGACCAGCGCCCCGGTGTAGCCGACCACCATGACCAGCCCGAGCCAGAGCGTCCACATCCGCTTCACGACGACACGGCGCCTGTCGACGCCTGCGAAGTCCATCCACGTCAACGCCGCCGGTTCGGCCCAGACGAAACCGCGGCGCAGCAGGCTGCGCCAGAAGATCGCGCACAGCACGATCAGCAGTCCGAACACCGCCGGAAAATCCACAAGGGACTGTCCAAAAAGGAAATGGCGCAGCTTCGGAAGGTTCTGGAACGCGGTGAAGAGCGCGCCGAAACCGAACAGTGCCAAGAAGGTCTGGTAGTCCCCGTTGAGCAGTCCGCCGAATCGCTGTCGTCCCGGGACGTGCGTGGGGGCCTTCGTGGTCACCACAGCTCTAGGGTCGAGTCGGCCGCTTCCAGCAGCGGGGGATGGTGCGTCGCCACGACGACCGCGGCCCCGGCGGCGGTCGAACGCGCGATCAACGACGTCAGCCATTCCTTCCCGGCGACGTCGAGCGCCCGCTCGGGCTCGTCGAGCAACAGGACGTCGTGCGGTCGCGCCGTCGCGCCGAGGAGCAGCAGGCGGCGGCGCTGTCCGGCGGAGAACTTGCCCGCGGTGACCTTCGCGCGTTCGGAGAGACCCGCGTCCGAAATCAAGGCTTCGTGATCGCCGAGATCGGCGCCGAACGAGCCCTCCAGTAACTCGAGATGCTGGAGCGGGGTCAGCTCGGCGAAGAAATCGGAATCGTCGAACAAAACGGAAACCTTGCGGCGAAAGGAAAGGTCGCGCTCGTCGGGCTTTCCGCCCGCGACGACGACCCGGCCACGCTGCGGCGCCTGCGTTCCGTAAAGGCACCTCAGAAGCGTCGATTTCCCGACCCCGTTCGGGCCTGCGATCACCGCGCATTCGCCCGCTTCGACCTCGAAGTCGAGGTCTTCGAACAACCAGTGCTCCCCGGCCTGGACGCCGAGCCCGCGTACGTCGATCATGTGCCGCACAACAACTCGATCACCGGAGCGAGCGGCTCCATATTGCGCTCCAACACGGTGAAATAGGTCAAGCCGAACCGTTCGCGGTGAGCGAGGATCTGTTCGGCGATCTGCTCGTGGGTACCGACGAGCACCGTCGGCACTTCGGCGAGCTGCTCGACGGTGAGTGCGCCCTTCACGAATTCGCGCGCGCTTTCCAACCCCGCCCGCCGATTGCCGGTCACCGTGACCACTTGCGAAATGACGTTGAATTCGGCGTCGCGCCCGTTCAGTTTCTCCCGGACGAACCGGACGCGTTCGTCGATTCCGGTCGCGTCGTCGAGCACCAGCGCACCACCGTCGGGAATGGCGGCCGTACCGGAGAAGCCGATGATGTCGGCGTGTTCGGCGGCGAGGCCGAGCACCCGGTCCCCGCGGCCGGCGATCAGCAACGGCGGGCCCGGTTTCTGCACGGTTCCCGGTTTGTGGTCTTCGTCGGAGTAGAGCCGTTCGAGCTCTTTGATCGTGTGTTCGAGATGGTCGACGCGGAGGCCTGCGCGGGGGAACTCCATCCCCGCCGCTTCGAACTCGGACTTCCGGTACCCGGCGCCGAGCCCCAGTTCCAGCCTGCCTTCGGTGAACTGATCCGTGCCCGTGACGTCGCGGGCGAGCAGCACCGGGTTGTAGAACGCGGTGTTGATGACGAAGGTGTTGAGCCGGACGCGGTCGGTCACCTCGGCGGCGAGCACGAGGGCGGGAAAGGGCGGCGCCATCCCGAGATGGTCCGCGGCACCGACGACGTCGAAACCTAGCGCTTCCGCCTTGCGGCATTTCTCGACCCAGGCCGCCCGGCTGTCCGGGACGACCATGTTCACGCCGAATCTGAGCATGCGGCCACGCTACCCAAGAGCGAAATACGAAGGCCTCATCCTCAGGAATGACCGTGAGGATGAGGCCTTCGACTCGTTCAGGTGATCAGCCCAGACGCTGCTTGAGCGCGTCCAGCTCGTCACGCAGCGACGACGGGACCTTGTCGCCGATCTTCTCGAACCACTCCTCGATCAGGGGCAGTTCCTTGCGCCATTCGTCGGCGGAGACGTCCAGCGCGGCCTGGATGTCGGCCAGCGGCTCCTTGAGGCCGTCGGTGTCGAGGTCCTCGGCGTTCGGCACGAAGCCGACCGGGGTCTCGTTCGCGTTGCCCTTGCCTTCGACGCGGTCGATGACCCACTTCAGGATGCGCGAGTTCTCGCCGAATCCCGGCCACAGGAAGCGGCCGTCGTCGCCACGACGGAACCAGTTGACGTAGAAGATCTTCGGCAGCTTGTCGGCGTCGGCGTTCTTGCCGAGGTCGAGCCAGTGCTTGAAGTAGTCACCGGCGTGGTAGCCGAGGAACGGCAGCATGGCCATCGGGTCGCGGCGCACGTTGCCGACCGCGCCGGCGGCGGCCGCGGTGGTCTCCGACGACATGGTGGCGCCCATGAACACGCCGTGCTGCCAGTCGCGGGCCTCGTTGACCAGCGGGACCGTGGTCTTGCGGCGGCCGCCGAAGAGGATCGCCGAGATCGGCACTCCCTTCGGGTCGTCCCACTCGGGCGCGAGGATCGGGCACTGCGACATCGGCGTGCAGTAGCGCGAGTTCGGGTGCGCGGCCTTCTCTTCCGACTCCGGCGTCCACTCCTGCTTCTTCCAGGAGGTGGCGTGCGCGGGCTTCTCGCCCATGCCCTCCCACCAGACGTCGCCGTCGTCGGTGAGCGCGACGTTCGTGTAGACCGTGTTGCCCTTTTCGATGGTGCGCATCGCGTTGGGGTTGGTGTGCCAGTCGGTGCCCGGCGCGACGCCGAAGAAGCCGAACTCGGGGTTCACCGCGTACAGGCGGCCGTCCTCGCCGAACCGCATCCACGCGATGTCGTCGCCGAGGGTCTCGGCGCGCCAGCCGGGGATGGTCGGCTGCAGCATGGCGAGGTTGGTCTTGCCGCAGGCGCTCGGGAAGGCCGCCGCGACGTAGTGGACCTTGTTCTCCGGCGAGATCAGCTTGAGGATCAGCATGTGCTCGGCCAGCCAGCCCTCGTCACGGGCGATGACCGAGCCGATGCGCAGCGAGTAGCACTTCTTGCCCAGCAGCGAGTTGCCGCCGTAGCCGGAGCCGTAGCTCCAGATCTCACGGCTCTCGGGGAAGTGCGAGATGTACTTGGTGGTGTTGCACGGCCAGGAGACGTCCTTCTGGCCCGGCTCCAGCGGGGCGCCGACGGAGTGCAGCGCCGGGACGAACGAGCGCTCGGTGCCGTCCTCGGTGACGAACTTGTCCAGCGCGGCCTTGCCGGCGCGGGTCATCACGCGCATGGAGGCGACGACGTAGGCGAAGTCGGTGATCTCGATGCCGAGCTTGGGGTCCTCGGCTCCGAGGGGGCCCATGCAGAAGGGGATCACGTACATCGTGCGACCGCGCATGCACCCGCGGTACAGCTCGGTCATCGTGGCCTTCATCTCGGCCGGGTCCATCCAGTTGTTGGTGGGACCGGCGTCCTCTTCGTTGTCCGAACAGATGAAGGTGCGCTCTTCGACGCGGGCGACGTCATTCGGGTCGGAAGCGGCCCAGTACGAGTTGGGCTTCGCGTCGAGCTGCACGAACGTGCCGGCGGAGACCAGTTCGGCGTTGATACGCGCGGCCTCTTCGTCGGACCCGTCGACCCACACCACGCGGTCCGGAGTGGTCAGTTCGGCGACCTCCCGGACCCAGGACAGCACGCCGCTGTGCGTCGTCGGCGCTTTTTCCAGTCCGGGGATGGCGACTGCGGTCATCTCTACTCCTGACTTCCGACGGCAGAAGCCCACATCGGGAACGACGCTGTTCCGATGCGGGCTTCAGTGCCGGCGACCGAATGGCTTCGCACACCGGCGGGAAGACCGGTGTGCAGGTTTTGGGATTCCCCGAGAGTAGCCGGATGACCGGCAGGTAACCGAGAGCTGACCTGTCGGTTCTCTCACAAGAACGATAAGGGAATCGATTCAGTATCACCGGAATGGGCCATACGCAGAAATTCTTCCGGTGATCGACAGCACAACGACCGGGCGAACCGGACATGAGAAAACCCGGTACGAGGTCTCGTACCGGGCTGTTCTGTGACCAGAATTACATCGATTTGGCCGAAGAATGGACTGGACCACTCACGAATGGGTATCCGTATTGGTTTAGTCCATTTCAGGATTAGTTCGGGCTGATCCACTGGCCGGTGGCGGAATCGATCTTCGCCACTCCTTCGAGTGTTTGCGTGCCCGATCCGCCCCACGCGGCGTCGCCCGCCGGGTCGCCCGCGGTGTCGTTCGAAGTGCTCACGAAGGCCGAGCCGATGTCCTCGTTGACCACGCCGCTGCCGGTCTCGGTCCACTGGCCGGGTCCGGTGTGCTCGTAGGTCTTGGAGTTGCCGGAAGCGTCGGTCTCCACCGCGATGTCGGCTTTGCCGTCACCGTCCTTGTCGGTGAAGGCGATCGTGCGGCCGTCCTCGGTCTGGATGACGGCGGTGTCGGGGGTTCCGTCCCCGTTGGTGTCGATCGTCGGCGGGCCGACCTCGACGTCACCGCTGGGCATGTCGGCGTGCATGGTGCCGCTCGTACCCGCGTCGCTGCCGCTGTCGTCGCTGCCGCCACCGGCCTCGACCCAGGCGCCGGAAGCTTCGTCGTAGACGGCTTCCTGGACGACCTTGCCGTTGTCGTCGAGCACCGCGTACTGGTCGGCGTCGCCGTCTCCGTCGGTGTCGACGAAGGCCTGGCCGGTGCCGTCCTCGTGCTGGATGACCGCGGCGTCGTTCACGCCGTCCTTGTCGAGGTCGTAGTTGAGCTCGGCCTGGTACTCCTCGCCGTCAACGTGGACCGTGACCGCCTCCGTGGAGCCCGCCTCGGTGTCCGTGCCGCCGCTCTCGTCGACCCACATGGGATGTTCCCCTCGTTGACCTGCTGGTGTGTCGAAGCTTATGACTCACCGTAGGCCCGTTCGGTTCCGGTCCACAACAGGACCACCCTGGTCAGGCGTCGCGCAGTGACCGGATGCGGCCCAGAAGCGCCTCGGCGCGGTCACGGCCGTCGGAAACGTCCTTCAGCCGCTTCGCGACCACCGAGATCTTCTTGGCCCTCTCCTGAGCGCCCATCTTGATCGTCTTGTCGACTTCCTTCAGCTCCGCTTCGATCGCGTCGATGCGGCGGCCGAGGGCTTCGTCGAGCGCCATCGAGAGCTGCTGTTCGGCCTCGATCAGCTGCTCCGCGACGAGCTGGTCCAACGTGGACCGCGCGTCGGCGATCGCCTCGACCAGCCACTGCTTCATATGCTGCTTGTCCGACGCGTGCTTGCGGGTCCGCGCCATCCACCAGCCTGCGCCGAGGCCGATGATGATCGTGGCCGGCAGGATCACCGGGTTCAGGATCGCGACGCCCGCCAGCGGCAGCGCGGCGACCTTCCCGGCGCCGAGACCGCCGGAAACCCCCATGAAGATGAGCAGTTTGTCCTCGGCCGTCGGCGGCTTCTTGTCCGGCGGGCGCAGCACGACCGGCGGGCCGCCCGCCCTGGCGAACTGGCCGCGGATGATGTCGAGCTCTTCGGCCGAGAACAGCTCCGAGAGCGCGACGTTGGTGACCTGGTTGAGCCGCTGGGAGAGCAGCATCGAGATCCGCTGCGACGTCGTCTGCAACGCGATGTCGACCTGCTGGGGCAGCGCGGCGAGGTCGTCCCGCTTGGCGCCGTCGATCCGCTGCCGGAAATGGGTCGACGCGTCGCGCATCTGCCTGCTGGTCTCGTGGCCGACCTCGACGCGGGTCCGCTGGATCTCCGCGCGCAGTTTCAGCTGCCAGCCCCGGGTCGAAGAGCGGCGTTCGGTGCTCAGGTCGTCGCGGCGCTGGCGCAGCTGTTCCGCCTCGGCCTCACCGGCGGACAGCGCGCGGCTTTCCGCCTGCAGTTTCGCCTTGAGTTCGGCGAGGGCGCTCGACAGCGCGCGCAGGGTGTTGGCCTCGCCCAGCATCGCCGAGCGGCCGACCAGCATCTCCTGCAACGCGCCCTGGAGCGCGGCGATACCGGCCTTCTCGCGCAGCATCATGGCCATCTGCTCGTTCGGCGCCTTGGCCGCCGTCTCGAACATGCGCGCGGACACCGGGTGGAACACCGCGTCGGCGAACCGGGGAGCGTGCTCGGCGAGCAGCCGCCGGTCGGCTTCGAGGACCTCGCGCCAGCCGCGGAACTGGTCGGTCTTGGTCAGCGCGAACAGCACGGTCTCGACGCGCTCGCCCATGTCCTGCAGGAAGTGCAGCTCCTGCGCGGTGAACGGGGAGGAAGCGTCGACGACGAACAGCAGGGCGGTGGCGCCCGCGGCCGCCTCCTTCGCCAGTTCGCCGTGCATCGAGTCGAGCCCGCCGACACCCGGCGTGTCCACAATGGACACGCGTTCGAGCAGCGGGACCGGGCCGGAGACCTCGACGTAACGCGGCGGAATCTGGCCTTCGGGCAGTTCGTGCGCGGCCGAGACCCAGTGGATCAGGTCGTTGAGGTTGATCGGCACCGACGCCAGCTGGCCCGGATAGCAGGCCTGCGCGGACCAGTGCTCGGCGTGTTCGAAGACGAGGTACGTCGCCGTGGCGACGTCGGCGTCCACAGGGGACAGTCCCGGCATGGAGAGGAGCGCGTTCACGAGCGAGCTCTTGCCGCGGTTGGTCTCGCCGACCACCACGACCGACGGCTTCTTCGGGCGCGCCTTCCGGATTTCCTCGACCCATTTCGCGGCCTGAGGATCGGCTTCGCGGACGACGGTGAGCAGCTGCTCGCGCGTGCTCTTCACGACCGCCGGCAGGTTGGCGGCCGCACTCGGAGCGGTCACTGGGCCTTCTTCGCGTAGACGATGACGATCGGCGCGCGCAGGACCCGGTCGTGATCGGCGAAACCGACGACCTCGGTCTCCGCGACGAGCCCTTCGAGTGCCGGATCCTCGGTCGCGGCAGCTCCGCCGGCCTCGTGCACGGCGGGGTCGAACCGCTCGCCGTCCGGGCGCAGGGCACGGACGCCGATCCCGGCGAGACCGTGTTCGAGCCGCTCGACGACGCCGCCGCTGCGGGCGCGGTCAAGGGCGTACAGGCAGAGTTGGATCAGCGCCTGCCTGTCGGCGAGAGCCTGTTCGAGGTCGGCCGGACCCGTGGTCGTGGACTCCACATCGGTCTTCGACGCGGCTTCGACGGCCTCGGTTCCCTCGGACGGCGAAGTCCCGCCGTCCGCCTCGGCGATGATCGCCGCCGCGATCTGGCCGGTCGGCACGTCGTCCGGATTCACCTCTTCGTCGACCGCCTTCTTGCGCAGCCAGGCACCCACCGAATCGACCCCCGTAACTGGTGTCCCGGGCTTACCGATCAGCCCGGAGAGATTTCACCAGTGTCGGATACTTCCCCGCCTGCCGGGGGCGAAATCGGCAGAACGGGGCGAAGGAATCTGGTGATCAGCACCTTCATCACCGCGAGTTCCGCGGCCGGATCGAGGTCCGGCTCCAGAATCACGCGGGACAACGGCGCGTCGATCAGCGCGACGAGCCAGCTGGCCGTCACCTCCGGTTCGATGCCGGGGTCGATCCGGCCCGTCTCCACCGCCCTGGTCACGAAACCGACGAGACCGTCGCGCAGGACACGGTCGTTGCCCTGGACCAGTTCGGCCAGTTCGGCGTCGCGGGCGCACTGCGCGGCGACCTCGAGGACGAGCTTGGCCGCGAGAGGTTGCAGGAGCTGTTCGGACATGTACGTGAGGATGAGGAGGATGGCCTCCCACGGGTCCTCGATCTCCCCGGCGGCCGCGAGCAGGGCCGCGGTCTCGTCGCCGTCCTGCTCGAAGATGCCGACGAACACCGCGCGCTTGTTCGGGAAGTAGTGGAACAGGCTGCCGGTGCTGATCCCCGCCGCGCGACAGATCTCCGCCGTCGTCGTCTTCTCGAACCCCTTCTCGGCGAAGCACACCGTGGCGGCGTCGAGGATGGCGCGGCGTTTCGCCTCGTGCTTGGCCGGGTCGACCGTCCTCATTTCACCGCCGGTGGCTCGGTGTGCCAGGGGTAGCCGTGCTCGGTGAAGGCCTTGGCGACGGCCGCGCGGTCGACGTCACCCTTCTCCCGCGCCAGTTCCCGGCCGTCGGCGGCGAGCAGGACGAGCTCCTTTCCGTCGAGGAAGACGGCCTGCAGTTTGGCCTCGTAGGCGCGGGTGCGCCCCTTGACGGTGAGGGTGATGCGGGTCGGCGTCACCTTGACGATCAGCCGCTCGTGCGCCCAGACCGCGGCGAACAGCAGACCGAGGACCAGGCCGGCGCCCGCCCCGGCGAGCGGGCCCCACGGGTCGGGGATGTCCGAGACGAGCTGGAACGGGCCCTTGAACGGGACCCAGCTCAGGGAGACCACCCAGTCCGCGATCGACTGGAGGAACCAGCCGAGCGCGGCACCCACCAGCGGGCAGCCGAGCCAGGAGGCCGTGCGCAGCCACTGGGGTTCGTCGACGATCGTTTCCATGAGACCCATTATTAGACCGAGCGCTCGGTCTATCAATCCCGGGTCCGGGACCAGGCCGCGTTTCGTCCTCTAGTTGCGGTACTTGCGCGTGCAAGTACCGCAACTAGAGGACGAAACGCGGGAAGAAGGGGGGTCAGGCTTGGGGGTCGCGGATCTGCTGCCAGATGAGGAAGTACGCCCGGTGGACGACGTGCGCGACGCGGCTCTGGGCGGGCGTCGCGCCGAAGGACGCGAAGGAGCGCCACCAGCCGGCACGTTCGAGGGCGTGGGCGGCGAGTTCGGCCCGGGGAGCGCCCGGCTTGCCGAGCTGGGCGCCGATGTCGGCGTTGCTGCCGACTCGCAGGACCTCTTCGGACAGGTCCTCGGGCATGTCGACGGCGCCGGACGCGACCAGCGTGAGCGCTTCGAGCAGCCGCAGCTGATGTGCTTCGGGCTTGGCGAGCAGGACCTCGATCGCGTCGTGGACGCGCTGCCGTTCGGCCGGGTCGCCCGAGGCGTGGGCCAGCGCGGTGACCGAGGCCAGCGCGGCGGCCGCCTTGATGCCGTCGGCGCGGGCGGCGAAGACGATGCTCAACCGCTGGCGGACGGCTTCGAGGCCGGAGGCATCGAGCAGCTTCCGCCGCAGCGAGCCCGCGGTGATCTCGGGTTCCTTGCGGATCGCTTCGACGGCGTACCGGACGCCGAACAGGTCCAGCTTCTCCAGCAGCCGCAGCCGGACGCCCGCCGCGACGTCGCAGTCCCAGCTGGTGAAGATGTCGGCCGAGATCAGCATGGTCTCGAGGATGTCGTCGTCCATCTCGGACAGCTGGCGCAGCGCCTCGGCGTCACCGGAGGTGAACCCGCCGGACTCCGCCGATTCCGCGATCAGCCCGATCACCGGCAGTACGTCCGCGATGCGGGGCTTCAGCGTCGAGGCCTGCTTCTCCGACAGCAGCGTCGCGGCCTTCCACACGTCGCCGCCCGAGCCTTCGACCGACTCCGGTGCGATGGTGTCCGCCTTGTTGAGCACCGCGATCGCGTTGACCGGGCCCGCTTCGCGGCTCGCGGTCGCGGCGGTGAACGCGGCGAGCGCCTGCTGGTCGTCGGCGCGCACACCCTGCGTGACCACATAGAGGACGGCCTCGGCGCCCGCTACGGCGTTGCGCGAGGTGTCGTCGAGCTCGTCGGAACCCTCTTCGTCTTCTTCCTCGTCTTCGCCTTCAGGCTTGCGGTGCTTCGCCGCACCCAGCAACTGCTCGGTCCGCGACACCGACGCGGCGTCGAGCGAGCCGAGGCCGGGGGTGTCGATGACGGTCATGCCCTGCAGGACCGCGTTGGTGAGGTACGCCTCGATATGCGAGACCTTGTCGATGTCGATGCCCAGCTCGGCCGGGATCATCCCGTCGGCGGCGAAGGGCAGCACCTGCTTGCGGCCGTCGTTGAAGACGATCTCGACGCGATCGACGGTGCCGTACTGGAACCTGGTCACCAGCCGGGTGCACTCGCCGACGTCGGTCGGCGCGACGCGGCGCCCGATCAGGGCGTTGACCAGCGTGGACTTCCCGGACTTGATCCGGCCGGCGACGGCGACCTGGAGCGGACCGCCGAGTCTGCGCAGCACCTCGCCGAAACCGGCCGCGGTCCGCGCGGACACCTGCGACTGGAGGCGATGACAGAGGTTCGCCACCGACATCGACAGCGGGCCGGCGAGACGGCCCTGTTCCGTCGCTGATGTCACGGCGCCCGCCCCTCCCAAGTCGTCAAAGCCTGCCGGGTCGAATCGTGCCATGCCGCTCATCCTCGGGTCGCACCGAAGGTGGTACCGGCGACCGACGCGCGAGCGGCCATGGCCGACATAGTGTTACCAGGTGCGACGGTTAAGCCTCTGGATGCGTGCTCACCCCATGGCCGGGGACAGTTTCATCGCCGTCGTCCTGTTGCTGACCGACCTGCTGTTCTTCGTGGCGGCGGTCGAGACGCCGGAAGTGCCGATGCCGCCCTGGTACGTGGTGCTTCCGCTGGACATCGCGATGGTCCTGCCGCTGGTCTTCCGGCGGAAGGCGACGTTGTGGTCGGCGTACCTGGTGCTGGCGATCAGCATCCCGCACGGTGCGCTGGAGCTGGGCGTGGCCAGCGCGTTCGGGGTGATGATCAGCGTCTACTCGGTGCTGGTCTACGTCGGCCGCAAGCAGGGGCTGCTGTTCCTGCTGGCGACGATCGTGACCTCGGTGATCCAGCTGTGGGTCGATCCCCCGGAGGACATCTGGGTGCTGGCGATCATCGGCGTCTTCGCCACCGCACTGTGCTGGACGCTCGGCGAATTCGCGGGCGCGAGGCGCGCCTATCACGAGGAGGTGGAAGCCAGGTTGCATCTACTTGAGACGGAACGGGACCAGGCGACCAGGATCGCCGTCGGTGAAGAACGCGGACGGATCGCCCGTGAGCTGCACGACGTCGTCGCGCACGCGGTGAGCGTCATGGTCGTGCAGGCCGACGGCGCGTCCTACGCGGTCGACGGGAATCCCGAGATGGCGAAACGGGCCCTGCAGACGATTTCGGAGACCGGCCGCGGCGCGCTCGCCGAACTGCGGCGGCTGCTGGACGTGCTCCGCAGCGACGGTGACGACGAGCCGCGCGTGCCGCAGCCGGACGCCAGCGCGCTGACCGACCTCGCGGACCGCATCCGCCAGGCGGGGGTGCCGGTGACGCTGGCGATCGGCAGCGACGCGCTGGCCGGGCTGCCCGCCGGGGTCTCGCTCGGCGTGTACCGGATCGTCCAGGAGTCGCTGACGAACACGCTGAAACACGCCGGCCAGGGCGCGCAGGCGGAGGTGCTGGTGCGCCGGGAGTCGGACGTGATCGACGTCCGGGTCACCGACGACGGCGCCGGCCGCGCGAAACAGCTGGTGCCCGCCGCCACCAAGGCGGCGTCACATGCCGCACCGGGAGGACCGCGGAGACTCTCGGTCCCCGGTGGGAACGGATTGATCGGAATGAGGGAACGGGCGAACGTCTTCGGCGGCACGCTGGAGGTCGGACCCGCTCCTGGTGGAGGGTGGCAAGTGCACGCGAGGCTCCCGGTTAGGTTGGCGACGTGATCCGAGTGGTGGTCGTCGACGACCAGGAATTGATGCGCGTCGGGTTCCGGATGGTCCTGGGCGCGCAGGCGGACATCGATGTCGTCGGTGAGGCGGGTGACGGGGCGCAGGCCATCCGCATGGCGGAGGAACTGCGGCCGGACGTCGTGCTGATGGACGTCCGGATGCCGGTGCTGGACGGGGTCGAGGCGACGAAGCGGATCGTCGAGGCCGGGACGGCGCGGGTGCTCGTGATGACGACGTTCGACCTGGACGAGTACGTCTATTCGGCGCTGCAGGGCGGGGCGAGCGGGTTCCTGTTGAAGGACACGCAGCCGGATCACCTGGTCTCGGCGCTGCGGGCGGTCGCTTCGGGCGACGCCGTGGTCTCGCCGTCGGTGACGCGGCGGCTGCTCGACCGGTTCGTCGGCGGCGGCGGGAAGCCGATGCGGGACGCGGCCGAGCTCGACGTCCTCACCGAACGGGAACGGGAGGTGCTCGTGCTGATCGCGAAGGGCCTCTCGAACCTGGAGATCGCCGAGACGCTGTTCCTGTCCGAGGCGACGGTGAAGACGCACGTCGGGCGGATCCTGTCCAAACTGGATCTGCGCGACCGGGTGCAGGCCGTGGTGCTCGCCTACGAGACCGGTCTGGCGCGTCCCGGGGTCACCTGAGAATCCCGCGGAAAAGTGGTCATTCGGTGAGCACTTTGCGGTGGATCCTTGTCTCCAGAGCCACTACCGGAGGAGAAGGAAATGCTGCGAGGTCTCACCACCACCACGTTCTACGCCGACGACATGACCGCCGCGATCGAGTGGTACTCGGACCTCTTCGGGATCGAGCCGTACTTCGTCCGCAACGGGCCCGACGACAAGCCGGCGTACGTCGAGTTCCGGATCGGCGACTACCAGCACGAGTTCGGCCTGGTCCGCGGCGATTACCGGCCGCCGCTGGCCCAGCCCGGTCCCGGCGGGGCGATCGCGAACTGGGCCGTCGACAACGTCGAGGAAGCCTTCGCGACGCTGCTCGAGAAGGGCGCGAAGGAGTACGAGCCGATCATCGAGCGCGGGCCCGGCTTCGTGACCGGGGCGGTCATCGACCCCTTCGGCAACGTCCTCGGCGTCATGTTCAACCAGCACTACCTGGACGTGCTGGCCGGGAAGAAGTAGCTCCCCGGCCAGCCCGATCTCAGCGGTACAGGGTGTGGTCGGCCGTCTCCGGATCCTTGCCCGTGTCCCTGACTTCGGCCATCCACTTGCCGAAGTCGGGGCGCGAGCCGTCGACGTCGGTCAGGCCGTACTCGTTCATCAGCGTCCACGACGCCAGCGTCTTGCCCGCGAACCGCGAGACCTCCGGGTCGGTCGCCAGTTTCGCGACACCGCGCCCGAGCAGCGTCGGGGTCTCCGAAATGGCGAAGTCGACCGGGGCCGCCTTGCCCACCGCGTCCCGCCAGGTCTCCTCGGTGATCCCGAAGTGGTCGAGCATCGACTCCGACCGCAGGAAGCCCGGCGTGACGGTCATGCCGACGCAGCCGTACTTCTTCAGTTCGGCGCCCAGCGCCCTGCCGATCGCGCGGATGCCGGACTTCGCGAGGAAGTACGGGATCCCCGCGCCGACGTACTCGTCGTGATCACCGTCGGTGACCTCGATGACGAGACCGCCCTCCCGGTTCACGACCAGCGGGAGAAGCCGGTGCAACGCGATCAAATGCGTGTCGATCGCGTTGTGCACCAGCGTGAGCGCGTCGTCGAGACTGGAATCCCAGTACGCCCGCTCGAAGTCCGCGAACGGGTCGCCACCCCAGACGTCGTCGACCAGGACGTCGATCCGGCCGTCCACTTCGGACTCGATCCGCCGCTTCAAAGCGTCCACATCGGACACCTCGGTGAAGTCGGTCCGGACCGGGATGCCCCGGCCTCCCGCCGCGTCGACGAGTTCCGCGGTGTCCTCGATCGTCTCCGACCGCTTCATCGGTGACTGGTGCTCCCGCGTCGTGCGGCCGGTGACGAACACCGTCCAGCCGAGCCTGCCCAGCTCCACCGCGATCGCCCGGCCGCATCCCCGCGTCGCCCCCGCGACCACGGCTACCTTCTGTTCCATTCAGGACACCCCTTTCCACGCGGTCAGCACCGCGTCCACGTCTTGCCCCACGCGGTCGACGAACCGGCCCTTCGGCCGGATCGACCAGTCCAGCGAAGCCCCGTTCGCCACCCCGAGCAGCACCCTCGCCGCACGGACGACACCCGGCGCACCCGGCAGGTCACGCGCCGCGACGCGCGTCAGCCGTCGTATTTCCGCTTCCACGGCGGTGAAATGTTCACCCAGCAGGGCACGGAGTTCCGGATCCCCGATGTCCACTCCCAGCTGCCCGAGGTGGTTCGCCGCGGTCTCCGCCGAACCCACGCCCTCGTAGATCACGACGACCGCGGCCCGCAGGCCTTCCACGGGATCGGCCAGCTCGCCGCATTCCCGCATCCGCCCTACGACGGACTCCGTGTTCGCCCGGCTCAACGCCTGCAAAAGACCGTTTTTCGAACCGAATCGCTGGGCGACCGTGCCGACCGCGACCCCGGCCTCCGCCGCCACCTGGGCCAGCGTGAAACCCGGGCCGACCATGCCGATCACGGTCTCCGCCGCCTTCAGCAGTCGTTCGTCGGTGATGGTGCGCGGCCTCGCCATAGAATTATTGAACCACGGTTCATTAACCCCGGCAATTCAGGGTCACACTCAGGGGTGTCACCGATCGCGTACGCCGTCTGGAGACGGCAAGCTACTTCTCAGGTCGGGTACCAGGTTGGCACCTCAGGATGACGCGCTCGGCCACCCACATGGACGACGATTGCTTTCGCAGTCGCCGAGGGGAGCAGACATGATCGAGGCAGTGGGCCTCACCAAGCGGTACGGCAAGACACTGGCGGTGAACAACCTGTCCTTCTCCGTCGCGGGAGGGAAGGTCACCGGATTCCTCGGCCCGAACGGGGCGGGCAAGTCGACGACCATGCGGATGATCCTCGGCCTCGACAACCCGACCTCGGGCGAGGTGCGCATCGGGGGCAAGCTCTATCGCGAGCTGAAGGACCCGCTGCGGACGGTCGGCGCACTGCTGGACGCCAAGTGGGTGCACCCCAACCGGTCGGCGCGGGCGCATCTGCAGTGGATGGCGAAGTCCAACAAGATCCCGGCGGCCAGGGTCGAAGAGGTGCTCGAAATCGTCGGGCTCACCAGCGTCGCCGGAAAGCGAGCCGGCGGTTTCTCCCTCGGCATGTCGCAGAGACTGGGGATCGCGGCGGCCCTGCTGGGCGACCCGGAGGTCCTCCTCTTCGACGAGCCGGTCAACGGCCTCGACCCCGAGGGCATCCTCTGGATCCGTAAGTTCATGCACCGGCTGGCCGACGAAGGCCGCACGGTATTCGTTTCCTCGCACCTGCTTTCGGAGATGGCGCTCACCGCGAGCCACCTGATCGTGATCGGCAAGGGGCAGCTGATTTCGCAGTCCTCCACCGAAGACTTCGTGTCGCGGGCCGCCGAGAACACGGTCAAGGTCCGGTCGCCGCAACTGCCCGCGCTGCGCGCCGCGCTGGCACAGGCGAGCGCCCAGGTCACCGACGCCGACAAATCGCTCGTCGTGTCCGGTATGGACAGTGACAAGATCGGCGAGATCGCCGCGGCCAACCAGATCGTGCTGCACGAGCTCAGCCCGCAGACCGGCTCCCTGGAGCAGGCCTTCATGCAGATCACCGGCGATTCGGTCGAGTACCACACCGGTCTCGAAACCGAAGCCGCCGAAGTGGTCGCCGCCGCCCAGTAGCCGAAAACTGCCACCCACTCTTTCGAGGAAAGAAAAGCCATGACTCTGCTCGCCGTGGAACGCATCAAGCTGTTCACCACACGCTCACCCTGGTGGTGTGCGCTGGCCGCCCTCGCCGTCGTGGTCGGTTTCGGCGCCATCGTCGCCGCGGCCGCGCCCGCCGGTGAACTCACCGACGTGAGCCTGACCCAGTTCGGCTATAGCTTCGGTATGGCCGTGGTCATGGTGCTCGCCGCGCTCGCGGTGACCACCGAATACCGCTTCGGCACCATCCGGACCACCTTCCAGGCCGTGCCGAACCGCACCTCGGCCCTGCTGGCCAAGACCGGCGTCGTCGCGATCCTTTCGCTCGTGATCGGCGAGGTCGCCGCGTTCGGCGCCTGGGGCCTCGCCTCGGTCATGCGGCCGGAAGATCTCGCGCTGAACACCGCCGCGGAGTGGACCAGTGTCGCCGGGGTCGGCGTGGTGTTCGCACTCGCCTCGGTGATCGCGATCGCCGTCGGCATCCTGATCCGGCACAGCGCCGGGGCCATTTCACTCGTGCTGATCTACGCCCTCGCGGTGGAGAACCTGATCCGGCTCATCCCGAAGATCGGCAAGGACATCTACGAGTGGATGCCGTTCCGTGTCGCCGACAGGTTCCTCACCGGTTCGGGCCCCACCAGGGCGGAAGCACCGTTGAGCCAGGCCGGATCGCTGGCCTACTTCGCAGGCTTCGCGCTGGTGCTGCTGGTCATCTCGCTGGTCGTCGCGAACAAGCGCGACGCGTAAGGACTTCCACAGGGGAGAAGCCGGTCGCACGGCTCGGGGGAGCGGACGACCGGACGGGGAGAAAAAGGGGAACAAGGACCGGGCCGCCTTATCGGGGGGCAGCCCGGTCCTTTCCCGTCGGGCCTCGCGGCGGCACGTTGGGTAATGTCGGAATCCACCGGAGGGAGGGCCGATGATCAAGGCCACCACACTCACGAAACGCTACGGCGACAAGATCGCCGTGAACGACCTTTCCTTCACCGCCGAAGCGGGACGGGTGACCGGCTTCCTCGGCCCCAACGGGGCGGGCAAGTCCACCACGATGCGGATGATGCTCGGGCTCGACAACCCCACGGCGGGCTCGGTCACCATCGACGGCAAGGCCTACCGCGAACTGCGTGATCCACTTCGGACGGTCGGCGGCATGCTCGACGCCACCTGGCGCCACCCCGGCCGGACGGCCCGCGAGCACCTCCGGTGGATCGCCGCGACCAACGGCCTGCCCGACAAGCGCGTCGACGAGGTGCTCAACCTGGTCGGACTGGGGTCGGTCGCGGGCAAACGGGCCGGGCAGTTCTCGCTCGGGATGTCGCAACGGCTCGGGATCGCGACGTCGCTGCTGGGCGACCCGCGCGTCCTGCTGTTCGACGAACCGGTCAACGGGCTCGACCCCGAGGGCATCGTGTGGATCCGGCAGCTGATGCACGCACTCGCCGCCGAGGGCCGCACCGTGTTCGTGTCCAGCCACCTGCTGCCGGAGATGGCGCAGACCGCGCAGGACCTCGTCGTGATCGGCCGGGGGAAGCTGATCTACCAGGGCACGATGGAAGACTTCGTCGGCCGCGCGAAGGGCCTCGGGGTGCGGGTCCGCAGCCCGCAGCTGCCCGAGCTGAGGGAGGCGCTGACCGGCAAGGGCGCCGAATTCCGCGAAGAGGACGGCGCGCTCATCGTGTCCGAAATGGACAGCGACCACATCGGCGAGCTCGCGTTCGCCGCGGGCGCGACCCTCCACGAACTGAAGCCGCTCGCCGGCTCGCTCGAACAGGCGTACATGCAACTCACCGCCGAAGCCGTCGAATACGGCACCGGCGGAGTCCCGGAGGGCGTCCGATGACCGCGGCGAACATACTCCGCGCGGAGCGGATCAAGCTGCTGAGCACGCGCGCGCCCTGGTGGTGCGCGGGCATCGCGATCGTGGTCGCGCTCGCCTACACCGCGTTGTTCTTCGGTTTCGTTCCGTTGGAGGGACAGACCGGCGTCGACTCGACCCAGATCGCCGGCGCGCTCGCCCGCACCGTGGTGCTGATCCTCGCCATTCTCGCGGCGGCGACGGAGTTCAACTGGGGCACGCTGAAGCTCACCTTCCAGGCGGTGCCCTCCCGCGTGCCCGCCCTGTTGGCGAAGGGCGCCGTCGTCGGCGTGTTCTCGGGACTGATCGGGCTGCTGGTGGGTTTCGGCTCGTGGGCGATCGCGTATCTGATCAAACCTGCCTCCGACCTGGGGTTGAACTCCGGTTCCGACTGGCGCGCGGTGGCGGGCCAGGGGCTGACCTTCGCGCTGACCGGGCTGCTCGGCGTCGGACTCGGCCTGCTGTTCCGCAGCCCCGCGTTCGCCCTCGGGTTCGCGTTGGTCTGGACGCAGTTGATCGAAGGCCTCGTCCTGCTGATTCCGCGTGTGGGCAACGACATCTACCAGTGGATGCCGTTCTTCGCGGCGAATCAGTTTTCCGGATCGGATCTGTCGGTTTCCATGATGAAACTCGAACCCCCGATGGGTCCCTGGGGCTATTTGGCTTATTTCGCTGCTATCTGCGTGATTGTCTATACGGCCGGGCTGATGATCACCCATCGAAGGGACGCGTGAGCTTTTACCGCCTCCAAAGGAGTTAAGTCCACGTTAAGAGCCTGTGGCTTCTCTCACAGGATGCGGACATACTGTTCCTGACCGGGCGATGCTCGGGATGAGCCGATTTTCGGCTCTCGGCCCCGGAGGTGATCCTTGACGGTGGATTCCGGTCAGGGAGTGGAACGCACGATCCCGCAAGCCCGCACGGAAAGTATGCAGCCCCGGCTCGAGCCCATGCTCGACCTCGAATGGTCACAGGCGATCGAACTGCCCCGCACGGTGGCGTCCGCGACCCGGCCATCCGATATTCGCCGCGCCTGGGTACACCGCGCACCCGAAGATCTCGTTGTCGCGCTGTACCGCGCGTCCAGTGGAATGCACGGGGAAATCCCCGCGCCATGGTGGCTTCGCGCCGTCGTGGAAGGCAGGCTCGAATCGCGGGAACTCGGTTTCCGCATCGAAGACCGCATCGCGGGCCTGCTCGGCAGGCGGCCCGGTTGGGAATTCGTCCCGTGGGCCGCGGACGGAGAATCCGGCTACTGGGAGTTCATGCCTTCCGAACGCGGTGCATCCGGTCATTCGATCCCGACCACGGTGCTGAACACCAGCCGTCACGACGGCTGGATCGACGTTCTCCCCGCCCATTCCAGCACGACGCCGCCGCCGATCCCGGTCGCCGGATTCGCGGGCCTGCGCTCACGGCTGGGGGAGTTCGAAGCGGTTCGCTGAGCCCACGTTTAATGGGCGGGTGGAAAACGAGGACCAGCCACGGATGCGCAGCGTGGTCAGCTATGTCAAACGCGGCGGCCGGATGACCGTCGGGCAGCAACGAGCCTGGGACGAACTCTGGCCGTCACTCGGCCGCACCGTCGGCGAGCTGCCCGAAGGCACGGTGGATTTCGGCGACTGGTTCGGCAGGCAGGCCCCGGTCATGGTGGAGATCGGCTCGGGCATGGGCGAGACCACGTCCCAGCTCGCGGCCGCCGCGCCGGAACTCAACTACGTCGCGGTCGAGGTGTACGACCCCGGACTGGGCCAGCTGATGCTGCGCGCGGAGAAGCTCGGGGTGAAGAACCTGCGGCTGATGCACGGTGACGCCGTCGTGCTGCTGACGTCGCACGTCGAACCGGGCTCGCTGGCCGGGGTCCGGCTGTTCTTCCCGGACCCGTGGCCGAAGAAGCGGCACCACAAACGGCGGATCGTGCAGCCCGGGTTCGTCTCGCTGGTGGCCTCGCGGCTCGCGCCGGGCGGGACCTTCCACATGGCGACCGACTGGGAGAACTACGCGGAGCAGATGATGGAGGTCTGCTCGGCCGAGCCGCTCCTGCGGAACCGCCACGCCGACGAGCCCGGTGGCTGGGCTCCGCGCCCGGAGTGGCGTCCGGTCACGAAGTTCGAGAACCGCGCCGACGTCGAAGGCCGGATCTCGCACGACCTGATCTTCGAACGGGTCTAGAACGCCTGAAAGGGCCGGTCAGGGACGTCCCCACGTCCTTGACCGGCCCTTTCTCGACACCCCCGTGCCCTTGGAATGCCCCCTGCGCATCCCCGGTGCCCGTTCATCCATCCCCCGACAGAGGGATGACCGGGCACCCGGCTCGTGGGTGGTTACCTCCGACTCCACCCACGAGACCTGCCCGCCCCGGCGCCATGACGCCATTCGGGCGAACCTTTTACTCCTCGGCGAGCGGCTCCGACTGCACCCGCTTGAGCGCCGGGGTCGAGACGGATGCCCCGAGCAACGCCACCCCGATTCCCAGCACCACGGGCGCCAGCAGCCACGGGCTCAGCACGACAGGGTCCTTCTCGACCATGCTGTAGAGCCCCACGCCGACTCCGATCCCGACCGCACCCGCGCCGATGGTGGCCACCATCGCGGGCAGGGCCGCCTCCATCCGCAGCGCCCTCGCCAGCACCCGGACCGGTGTCCCGGCCGCGATGAGCGCTCCGAAGGTGCGGCGGCGGTCCATCACCGAACCGGCGGTCGCGACGGCCGCGCTGCAGCCGGCGAGCACCCCGGCGGCGATCAGGCCGATCACGGTGACCCGGCGCAGGTCGCCGAGCTCCTGCTGCTGGCCGATCAGGTGCAGGCCACGGCTGACGACCTCCTGGCCCGGTGCCGCCCCGACCAGCGCGGTCCGCACGACCTCGCCGTTCGCCGGGGTCGTCGGCACGACCACATCGAAACGCTCCAGCTGGACACCCGCGGGGACCAGGGCCGGGTCGATCACGATCGTGCTCGACGTGTCCTCGTCACCTTCCGGGTAGAGGCGCATCGGAGCCTGCGGATTCAGCCGCGGGCCGGCCTTGTCGTAGTCCGCCGTCACGCTGTACGACGCCGGGTCGAGCTTTTGACTGCTGTAGATCGCGGGTTCCGGACCGCAGGCGCCGCCGATGTTCACCCGCAGCAGCTTCGTGGCGTCCTCGCAGGTCATGACGAAGGCCCTTTGCAGCGTCTGGCCGCGGGTGCCCGGCTCGCCGGTGGACAGGTAGACCTGGCCGACCGCGAGGGCCTTGTCGGTGATCCCGTTGCGGGCGAGGGAGGCGTTGGTCCCCTCGGCGATCTGCTGCGCGTGGGTCGCGTCGCTCTCGGCGTAGAGGACGTTGTCCTTGAAGGTCCGGCCTCCGCCCGCCATCGACTCGAACGAGGGCAGCAGCGTGAGCGCCATCGAGCCGGTGAACACCGCGAGCACGACACCCGCCGTGGCGCGGTAGGCGCTCTTCGGATCGTCACGGAGCCTGCGCCCGGCCAGCAGCGAGGCCGGTTTGCGCCAGACCCGGACGAACGTTCCGCCCACCGCGGAGGTGACCCACGGTCCGATGATCGCCGCCGACGCGACCAGCAGGAAGAGCCCGAGCATCACCATCCCCAGGTTGCCGTCGTCCTGGGTGACCGCGAACAGGAAGAAGGCACCGGTCACCGGGACCGCGAGCAGCCGCCACCAGTGCAGCGGCTTGCGAGCGTGTGCCGAGGCCGCGAACAGCGGCGTCTTCAGGACCCGGCGGATGCCGAGGACGCCTGCGAAGACGACCAGCAGCGGGATCACGACGGCGACCGCGATGGTCGAGCCGAGAGGAAGGCTGAAGTCCGACGCGAGCCAGGTTCCACCGCCCCAAGGGACGAACGTCGAGAGACCTTGGAGCGCAGGTGCCACGAGGATGCCCAGCAGCGCGCCGACGACCGCGGACAACGCGGTCTCGGCGGCGACGATCTTCATCACCTGCCCCGGGGTCGCCCCGGCCAGCCGCAGGGCCGCCATCCGCACCTCTCGCCGGGCGGCGGTGAGCCGGGCCGAAGACGCGACGAGCACCAGGCTCGGCACGAGCAGGACGATGACTCCGACCCAGGCGAGCAGTTCGAGCATCGGGTCGGGCTTCGCCTGCTTGTTGGGGAAGCCGTCCGCGGCGAGCGCCGACTGCGGCATCGACTCCGGGGTGTGGCCGACGACGGCGACCAGCTGCTCCGGATACATCAGCGAGTCCGGGCCGAGCGAGTCGACGAGCTTGCCGAACCGGTCCCCGAGCTGGGCCTGCGGCGTCGACTGGATCAGTTTCCCGAGTTCGGGCGAAACGATCGACTCGCCGGGGGCCGGCAGCTTCGGGATGCCCGGCGGAAGGCTGAGCATCGGCGCGGTGCCGGTCTGGGCGATGTCGACGCGGATGATCTCGCGGCCGCCCGAGTAGTCCTTGTTCGCCGCCATCAGCAGCGGGCCCGACGGCTTGGCCGTGTCGCCCGAACTCGAAGGCGCGTTGTAGCTGTAGATGTCCTGCCAGATCGCCCGCTGTGAGCGGGCCTGCGTGGCACCCGGGAGGGAGGCCAGCAGGAGCACCAGACTGGTCGCGACGGCGACCCCGACCGCGGTGAGGATGGCCGAAGTGCGGGTCCGGCGGTCGACCCGGAGCACCCGCATGGCCAGCTGGAAGCTGTTCATTACGCGGCCAACCTCGTCGCGATCAGGCCGTCGCGGATGGAGACGGTGCGCGGCATGGCTTCGGCGAGTTCGCGGTCGTGCGTCACGACGATCACCGCGGCGCCGCTGTCGGCGGCCGCCGAGAGCAGCGCGTCCATGGTGGCGCGGCCGGTGCGGGTGTCGAGCGCGCCGGTCGGCTCGTCGGCGAAGATCACCTTCGGCCGGTGCGTCAGCGCCCGTGCGATGGCGACGCGCTGCGCCTCACCGCCGGAAAGCTCGCCGGGGCGGCGCTTCTCCTTGCCCTCGAGGCCGAGCTTCGCCAGCCATTCGCGGCCCGCCTCGATGGATTCCTTGCGGCCCTTGCCGCTCAGCAGCGACGGCAGCGCGACGTTCTCCTCGGCGCTCAATTCGGCGACGAGCATGCCGGACTGGAACACGAAGCCGAACTCGGTGCGCCGCAGCTCGCTGCGCTTGCGCTCGTTGAGCTGGTCAACCCGCTGCCCGGCGAGGAAGATCTGCCCGGAGTCGGCGCGGAGGATCCCGGCGAGTACGTGCAGCAGGGAGGTCTTGCCTGAGCCGGAGGGCCCGACGATGGCGACCGCGTCACCCGCCTGGATGTCGATGTCGATCCCGGCCAGCGCGTGCTGCGTGCCGTACCGCTTCACCAGCCCACGGCCCGAAAGCACTGCGCCACTATCGCGCCTGCCGTGATCGTGCTGCCAGGGCGCTGCTTCGGAATTCACGTTACCTCCCATGCAAAGGCGCCCTGCCATCACGATCACGGGACCTGACGGTCAAAAGGGGCGCGACTTCAAAAGATCAAAAGACCTTGGTCACTTCAGCCGCGATCAGCTTCGCGAATCCGTCGTCTGTCCACTTCGGGCAGACGGCCAGTGCTGATCACCCCCGCATCGGCCGATCGGCCGACCCGGGTCAGGCCGGTCGGCCAAGGTGCGGACGGCGGCGGATCCTCTACCGTCACGGTGTGACAGCAGGTCCTTCCCAGAACAAGTTCTACGCACGCGTGAGTTCACTCGTGCGTCGTCTCGGCATGCCGACCGTCGTGCTGCTGGCCGCGTTCGCGTTCGACCTGCTCTTCATCACCGACGCCGCGGTCGACGACACGGGCCCTAGCGGCATCGACCTGCTGCTGTTCCCCGGCATCTTCGGGATGGTGCTCTGCGCGCTCTGGGCGCAGAAACGAGCCGCGGTGGCCGCCGTCGCGGCTTCGGTCGTGCTGGTGGCCTGCACGCTGTTCGTCCGGTATTTCAACGTCCCGACCTACTCGAGCGTGCTCACCCACCTGTCCATCACCGAGGTGGTGGCGGGCGTGGAGATCCTGTTCTACGCGGCTCGCCGGACGCGGCCCGGTGTGGCGTTCGCCGTGATCTCCGGGCTGGTGCTGGCCACCTTGACCGCGGTGTCCGGCCGGTACAGCTACAACTACAACAGCGGCTCGGGCGGCACCATGGCGCAGGCGATGCTGTTCGGCGGCATCCTGCTGGGCGGCACGCTGGTCTTCGCGATTCCCGGGCGCGACCGCATGGCCAATCCGAAAAGCCACGAGAAGCTGCAGAAACTCAACAAGCTGGTGATGGGCCAGTGGCCGCTCATCGGCATGCTGGGCATCGCGCTGATCCTGGAATTCAACTTCACCTACACCAGCGGGGCGCACGGCCTGCCCATCCTGGTCTGCTCGATCATCGCCGCGATCATCGCGGTCGCCGCGCCACGGCGACCGGCCGACGCGATAGTCGCGCTCGCCGCCCTCATGCTGCTTTCCACGCTGGTCACACCGTTCCTCCGGCTCGGCTACCACTACCCGCTGCCCGGCGGGGTGCCGGGGACACAGATCGTCGCGGGGATGGGAGTGGTCGTCACGCTGGTCCGCACGGTCGGGCTGGCCAAGGCCATGCCACGGCTCGCGGTGTTGACCACGGTCGTCGCGTTTTCCTCGATCCTGAACACCAAACGGCCGACTTCCAGGCTGATGACGGACCCGGACGACATCGCCGGGTACGGGGTCGCCGCGCTACTGCTGCTCGGCATCTCGGTGGCCATCGGCCTGGCGCTGCGTTCGCGGGACTCGGAGCGCACGCAGGTCATCCAGTCGGCGATCAGCGACGCGCAGACGTCGGAGCGGATGGCGCTGGCGCGCGAACTGCACGACGTCGTCGCGCACCACGTCACCGGGATCGTCGTACAGGCACAGGCGGCGAAGATGATGGGCGAGAAGAACCCGCAGGTCGCGGTCGAGGCGATGGGCCGGATCGAGGACGCCGGGGTGGAGGCGCTCGCGGCGATGCGACGTCTCGTCCGGAGTATGCGCGGGGACGCCCCGGCCGGGAGCAGCGAGTTCAGCGAACAGGCCACCACCGATCTCGCCGCCGACCTGCGGACGCTGATCGAACGGGCGAATCACGGCGTGAAGACGTCGATGAAGCTCGAACTGCCGCCGAACGTGCCGCACGAGGTCGGGCGGTCGGCGTTGCGGCTGGTGCAGGAGTCGCTGACGAACGTCGGCAAGCACGCGTCCGGTGCGAAGGAGACGCTGGTGATCGCCGAGGTGACCGGGAACGAACTGCACCTCCAGGTGACCGATGACGGACGCGAGCCGGAGCGCCGTCCGGCGGGCGGGTCGGGCGGCTACGGTCTGATCGGGATGCGCGAACGTGTCGCCCTGCTGCACGGCCGGCTCTCCGCCGGACGGGCGCCGGGCGGCGGATGGCGCGTCGAAGCGTGGCTACCACTTGAAGGAGAAGAGTGATCCGGGTATTGATCGCCGACGACCAGGACATGGTGCGGATCGGCTTCCGGATGATCCTGGACAGCCACGACGACATCGAGGTGGTCGCCGACGTGGCGGACGGTGTCTCGGCGGTGGCGAAGGCGCGTGAACTGCGCCCGGACGTCTGCCTGCTGGACATCCGCATGCCTGGGATCGACGGGCTCGAGGTCACCAAGCAGCTGGCCGGGCCGGACGTCGCCGATCCGCTGAAGGTGGTGGTGGTCACGACCTTCGACCTCGACGAGTACGTGCACACCGCGCTGCGGAACGGCGCGAGCGGGTTCTTGCTGAAGGACGCCGGGCCCGCGTTGCTGATCGAGGCGGTGCGCGCGGCCGCGCGCGGGGACGCGCTGGTGTCGCCGCAGATCACCGTCCGGCTGCTGAAGCATTTCGACGGCGGGACGGTGAAACGCGACGTCAGTCCGCCTTCGGAGCCACTGACCGCGCGGGAGCTGGATGTGGTCAAGGCGGCCGCGAAGGGGCTGACGAACACCGAGATCGGGGCCGAGCTGTTCCTGTCGCTTTCGACGGTGAAGACGCATCTGGCGTCAGTGCAGGGCAAGGTGGGTGCGCGGAACCGGGTGGAGATCGCTGCCTGGGCGTGGAGGAGCGGTGTAGTGGACTGAAAGTAGGCTCTGGTCATGCAACGCCGTTTCCACGCACCTGTCGTTCTGCCCGCCGACCCCGCCTGCTCGTTGCTGCGTGACGCCGTGGTCGACGTGGACGAGGCGGGGCGGATCACCCATGTCGGCCCGGTATCCGGGGCTCCCGAAACGTCCGCTCCCGTGACCCGGTTGAGCGGTCTCCTCCTGCCCGGTCTGGTCAACGCGCACGCGCACAGCCCGATGACGCTGCTGCGCGGGATGGGCGGCGACCTGCCGCTGCTGCGGTGGCTGACCGAAATCATCTGGCCCGCCGAGGCGAAGCTGAAGCCGGCCGACATCCGCACCGGCATGATGCTGGGCTCGGTCGAGATGCTGCGGCACGGTGTCACGACCAGCGCGGAGATGTACTTCGAAGGCGAGCAGCTCGCCGACGCGGTGCTCACCACCGGTGGCCGGCTGGTGCTGGGCCCGCCGATCATGGAGCTGCCGGGGATGGACTGGCGCGCGATGCTGAAGGGCATCGAACGCTGGATCGACACCGACGGCCTGCGGTTCGGCCCCGGCGAGCGGATCGAGGTCGGCTACGGGCCGCACTCGGCGTACATGCTGAACGAAGAAGCGCTGCGCGCGACCGCGGAATCGGCGGCGGAACGCGGTGCGCTGGTGCAGATCCACGTGGCCGAGGCGGCGCTCGAGGACGTCAAGCAGCGTGAAGAGCACGGCTCGGTGCCCGCGCTGCTGGAGAAGATCGGGATGCTGCGGGGCCGGACGCTGGCCGCGCACGCCATCCACCTGTCGGACGAGGACATCGCGCTGTTCGCCGCGCGCGGGGTCGGGATGGCGCACTGCCCCGGTTCGAACGCGAAGCTCGCTTCGGGCATCGCGCGGGTCACGGAGCTTCGGAAGGCCGGTGTCGCCGTCGGGCTGGGCACGGACGGCCCGGCGTCGAACGACGACATCGACCTGTGGGAGGAGCTGCAGCTCTCGGCGATGTTCGCGCGGCTCGCGACCGGTGAATCGACCGTGCTGACCGCGGCCGACGCTTTCCTGCTCGGCACCCGCGGCAGCGCGGACGCGCTGGGCCGGAACGACATCGGCGCGCTGGAAAGCGGCCGGTGGGCGGACATGGTGCACGTCGACCTCGACGACCCTGCCTTCGCGGCGGGCCTCGACGTCCCGGACGAGCAACTGCTCTCGAACCTGGTGTGGGCCGCGGGCTCGCGCCGCGTGCGCGACGTGTGGGTGGCGGGCGAGCAGGTCGTCGGCGACGGCGAATCCCTGCGGGTGGACCGCGCCAAGGTGCAAGCCGAAGTAGCCGAAGTCTCAGCACGCCTGCGCTCTTAACTCACCTACGCAGCCCCCCACCCGTCCCAGGGGGCGGCCCCGAGGCCAGTCTATCGGGACCCTGGAGGCGGGACCGGGGGAAAGTGCCTGGTGAGGCTGGGTTGTCCACAACGGTGAGGCGGTGTGGACAACTGGCGTCGCGAGGGTGCTTTCAGGGAGGTCGCGGGTGTCTTGAAGGCCACCTTTGGGACGTTGAGCGTCTCAAAGGTGGCCTTCAGGACGTGCGTGAGCCAATGCCGGATTTGGGACGCTCAGCGACTCAAATGCGACATTGGGAACAGCGGGCCGCGGAAAGCAGTGCAGCGGCTAGACCAGGCCCCGGGGCCGGAGGATCACGTCGGTCGGGTGGGCGTCGCCGGTGGCGGAGACCGCGGCGAGGACGGCGGCCCCGACGGATTCGGGGCGCAGGAAGCGTTCCGGCTCGTACGAGCGTCCTTCGTCGGCGATGATCGCCTGCTGCATCTCGGTGTCCGTGCGGCCGGGGTAGATCGACGTCACCCGCAGCGCGGTTTCTTCGTCCCGCAGCGCGTCGGCGAAGGCACGGACGGCGAACTTGCTCGCCGCGTACGGGCCCCAGCCCGGACGCGCGTTCTGCCCGGCGCCCGAGTTGATCACGACGACGTGCCCCTTCGAGGCACGCAGCGCGGGCAGGAGCTGCCTGGTCAGCGTGACGACCGCGAGCACGTTGACCTCGAAGTTCGCCCGCCAGTCGGCGTCGGTGGCCGTCTCGACCGTGCCGAGGCGCGCGACGCCCGCCGAGTGCACCAGCACGTCCAGTTCGCCGAACTCGGCGGCCGCCGTCTCCACTGCCTCGGCGTCGGTCAGGTCGACCGGCCACGGCCTCGCGTCGGGCAGCGTGCCCGCCAGTTCCCCGAGCGCGTCGGCGTCGCGGCCGCCGAGCAGCAGCCGGTGGGTGGGGGCGAGCGCGCGGGCGACGGCGGCGCCGATTCCGCGGGTGGCACCGGTGACGAGGGCGAGGGGAAGATCAGCCATGCCCGTCACGCTAGTCACCCGCAGGCGACCGGCGGCGACGCCACCCGGGGGAACCGCACGGAGCCGCGCGTGAACGAGCCGATGAGGTTGTCCGCGAACCGGCCCGCCGTCAGCGGATCCCGCACCGACACGTCGATCGCCACGAGCTCCGGGCAGCTGAGCGCCACCCGCGCGGCGGCGACGTCCTTGGCGCGGACCGGGCCGCCCTCGGCGATCGGGAGCCGCGCCGAATTCGCCAGTTCCCACACCGGGGGCAGCCATTTCCGGTGCCCGGTCCGGCCGTCGGGGAGCGACGTCGAGTGCGCGGCGAACGGGTTGGCGAGGCCGTAGCCGTCGCGCAGCCGCGTGTCGAGCGGGATCAGCTGACCGAGGGCGCCGATGCTGTCCGCGGCGACCGTCACGTACGGCCGGTCCGTCGGATACGCGTACCAGCGCCTGGTCGCGTAGTCCTGGATCAGTACCGCCGGGCCTTCCACGCCGCGGACGGCGCTCAGTACCGACGGCATCGACGGGTGGTCGGCGTAGTCCTCGGCCAGGATCGGATGTTCGTGCCCGGTCGCCCGCGACCAGTACGACCGCTCGTCGGTGACGCCGACGGCACGCGGCTCGGCCGAGTACGGCGGGCGAAGCGACCCGGCGGCCACGAACGCCCAGATCCCGACGGCCAGTAGAAACGCGGTGGTCACCCTGGTCATCGGCAGCGCCAGCACCGGCAGCAGCAGGCAGAACAGCGCCGGAAGCAGCATGCGCCCGTGCATGAAATCGCCGCCGACCCTGATCACGTACAGCGAAAGCAGCACCGCGCCGACGAGCGGCACCGCCGTCAGCACCGCGAAGGTTCTGTCCATAGTGGACTTCATGGTGAGGAACGCGGCGGCGAGCAGGAGGACCGGGAGTAAAAGCCAGTACGGCTGGAAGAGATCGGCGAGGTACGCCCAACCTCGACCCCAGTTCGCCTCCGACGCCTCCTTGACCAACGCGGTGTTCGGCGTCAGCAAGCCGTAGTAGCCCATCCGGAACACCTGATACGCCAACGGAAGCGCGCCCGCCACGGCCAACAGGACCAGCGCGGGGCGAAGTCCCGGCCGCAGAAGCACGACGAGCGCCACCAAGGCGACACCGCTGAAGATCGCGAGATCCGGCCGGACCAAGGGCCCCAGCCCGGCGACGAGCGCGACCGGCCAGGTGCGTAGTTCATCCATTGTGGACAGACGGCGGACGAGCAGCCACCAGGTGCCGCCCAGCCACAGGGTGATCAGGCCGGTTTCCAGCCCGGACGTCGCGAAGTCGCGGAACGGCGGCAGCGCGCAGACCACCAGCGCCCCGGCGGGCGCGAGTCCGTGGAACGCCAGCGGCTGGTAGAGCCGCCGGGCGCCGTCCAGGCCGAAGAACAGCCCGGCGACCGAGAAGACCAGCCCGGTGACCACGGAGATCCACTCCAGCGGAACTCCCGGGATCAGGCCGAGCACACTCAGGATCGCCGTCCACAAAGGACTGGTGTTGGTCTCGACCCGCTCGTCGATGTTGAACACCGGCCCGTTGCCCGCGAGGATCTGACGGACCGTCCGCAGCACGATCAGCCCGTCGTCGCTCATCCAGCGGCGACGCCAGGCGAGGTCGGCGTAGACCATCAGCACCAGGCCGAAGCCGAACCAGGTCCAGGTCGACGGGCGCCGGAACCAGGTACGCGAAGGCCAGTCGGGCGTGTTCTCGCCCGTGGTCGTGCTCGTCTGCGTCATGGCCCCGCCCGGCTCGGTTTCGTGCGCAGGAGATCAGGTCCGCGGGCCGCGAGTCAAACCGCCCGGGCGGACAAGCAGGACTGTGGCAGCTTCCTCCCTTCCATGGTCAGCCGCGCGGTGACCTCGAAACCGGCCTGGCCCAGCAGCTCGGCGACCCTGCCCGGCTCCAGCAGGTACGCGTCGTAGGTGACCGGGTGGCCGTACGCCGTTTCCGGGCTCAGCCGCTCGTCGCCGACGTGGAATCCGACCAGCAGGCGACCACCGGTCACGAGCGTGCGGCGGAACTCCGCGAACACCGCCGGGAGCACCTCGGGCGGCAGATGGAAGATCGACCACCAGGCGACGAGGCCGCCCAGTTCGCCGTCCGGGATGTCGAGAGCGGTCATCGAGCCCACGGAGAACCGCAGGTCAGGGTACTTACGGCGGGCGATTTCGATCATTTTCGGCGACAAGTCGACACCGGTGACGTCGAGGCCGAGTGACGTCAGGTGAGCGGTGACGTGGCCAGGGCCGCAGCCGACGTCGGCGACCGGGCGGCGCACCTGCTCGGCGAACGCGGCGAGCATGGCGCGGCCGATCGGCTCCTGGTCGAAAAGCTGTCCGACCCGCACCGCGTAGTCCTCGGCGACGGTGTCGTAGGACTCGCGGGTGGCATCGAGGTGAGTGGTCACGGTGGGCGACGTTAGCGGCACCCACCGACAGTTCAGGGCTCGATCAGCCCGGCATCCCTGGTCAGGTCCTCCGGCGCCCCCAGCTTGGTCACCGGGGTGCACCCGGTCGCGGGATCCGCCGCCGAGTCGGTGCCGTTGAGCTGCGCCGCGCCGGACCGGGTCAGCTGCCGGGCCCCGGCGTCGAAACAGACCTGGTACGAGCCCGGAAGCAAGCGTTCGAAGACGTACCGCCCGTCCGGCCCGGTCACGGTCGAGCCGACCTCCTTCGCGGAAGCGTCCTTCAGCGTCACCTTCACGTCCGGGACGCCGAGTTCGTCGCGGGTCTGCAGGCCGTCCTTGTCCTTGTCCAGCCAGACGAAGTCGCCCAGTTTGCTCATCGGCGCGGTGAGTCCGGCGGCGAGCGTCAGGTCCAGGCGTTTGCGGGGGCCGACCGTGGTGGTCGCGGTGCAGCCGTTCGCCGGATCGGCGTCCGAATCCTTCGCGTCGTCGCCCGCGTCCTTCGCCGTGTACGTGTAGCCCGCGAACTCGGGCGGAAGCGCGCTGATGTCGAAGCAGACCTGGTAAATGCCGTCCTTCAGCTTGGTGAAGCGGTACTTGCCGGCGGCGTCCGTGGTGAGCGTGCCGAGCGCGGTGCCCGACGCGTCCTTCAACGTCACCTTCACGCCCGGGACACCCGGCTCCGCGGGATCCTGCAGGCCGTTCCGGTCGACGTCGTTCCAGACGAACTCGCCGATCTCGTCGATCGCGGGCGGCGGGGTGACCTTGATGGTCGTGGTCGCGGTCTTCTTCGGCAGCTTGCCGCTGGAGACGGTCACGGTGTTGACGCGGCCGTTGTCCGCTTCGGTGACGTTCTTGTGGTCGCAGGTGACGGTCGCGGACTTGCCGCCGTCGAGGCTCGCGATCGGGGCGGGCTTCACGTCGCAGGACGGGTCGTCGACCTTGATGTCGGTGAGCGTCGTGGTGCCGTCGTTGGTCACCGTGAACCGGTAGTTCGCGGTGGTGCCCGCTTCGAGGGTGGCCGTGGCGCCCCAGGCGCCACTCGCCGGATCACGCACCTCCGCCTTCGCCGCGAACGAGGCGACCTGCAGGTGCACGCAGTCCCACATGACCCAGTTGTGGTCGGTGGCGGCGAAGAACTTCACCGAGCTGGCCGACGGCGGGGCGGTCGACGGCGGGAAGTCCTGCCTCGCCAGTTTGCCGTCGGTCTCGACGGCGTGCGTGACCTTGAGTTTGTTCTCCAGGACGACCTTGTTCGACGCGTTGTAGAACCGCAGTCCCGTTTCCCGGACGGCGTCCGCGCGGCGGAGGTTGTCGTCGTTCGTGCCGGTCCAGTCGGTCAGCGTGTAGACGGCGCCGGGCACGAACTTCATCGCCGCGTAGGCGGTGCTGACCATCTTGTCCGGCGTCGAGATCAGGGCGTACTTGCCGCCGTCCTGCTGGTAGCCGCCCATCGTCGACAGCCGGGGCTGTTTGCTCTTCGGTGTCCCTGTCGGCACCGGGGCGGCCGGGTTGAACGTGTACCCGGCGGGCGGGCTGCCCTGCTCCACGCTCGGGTTCGGCGCGGCGCCGCCGGTGCAGCCGGACGGGACGGCCGGAGCCTGCGCCAGCGCGGGAAAAGCGCCCGCACTCAGCAGGAGTGTCCCGGTCGTCATCAACACCAGTGCCCTTTTCACAGGGCTGAAGCTAGTTACCCGGTCCCGGTTCCGTAATCGCTGAACCGTGTCGACGATCGCCCCGATCAGGCAGAACCGAGAGTGATCGCCGGTGCCGCCGCCGTCTTCCCACGGCGGCGGCACCCCGCCCCCTACTTGACGCCGATGCGGCCGACCTGGCCCCAGCGGCCCTTCTTCCACACCGACACGATCGACGGCCGCGGCTGCGCCGTGCCACCGTCCGGCCAGTGCGACGTCGGGTTCGCGGAACTGGCCGCGTTCTCACCCGGGTGCTGCACGGCGACGAGCACCAGGTGGTCGGTCACCACCGGGCCGCAGGTCTCCGCGCCGACCGGGACCGACAGGAACTGCTTGACGTGCCCGCGCTCCGGACCGTCGACCGGCACCGAGAACAGGCCGTCGTTGGAGCCGAGCGCGTTGCCGTCGGTGGAGATCCACAGGTTCCCGTGCCGGTCGAACGCGACGTTGTCCGGGCAGGAGATCGGGCTGACCTGGTCCTTCGGGA
Organism: Amycolatopsis sp. NPDC031561; assembly: GCF_055580625.1. Classification (NCBI taxonomy): domain Bacteria; kingdom Bacillati; phylum Actinomycetota; class Actinomycetes; order Pseudonocardiales; family Pseudonocardiaceae; genus Amycolatopsis; species Amycolatopsis sp. NPDC031561. The sequence continues at coordinate 211,153 of NZ_JBVILA010000005.1, forward strand.
AGCCGCCGAAGTAGGTGTCGGCCGTCTTCGGGTCGCCACAGACCAGCAGCAGACGCCACTTGAACTTCGTGGCGGCCGAGTCGCCGCGGTCCTCGTCCCATTCCAGGACGTGCCCGTTGCGGTTGTTGACGCGCGGGTTCGGCTCGTCGACGCCCGCCTTGCCCGCCGCGCCGCGGTCGCTGTTGTTCGTCAGCGCCGCGTAGATCCGGCCGTTGACCGGGTTCGGCTCGATGTCCTCGGGGCGGTCCATCTTCGTCGGCTGGACCTTGTCCGCGGCCTGCCGCGTGAAGACGTAGACCTCCTCGGCAGTGAAACCGTCCACAAAGGACTTGTTGCCCGAGACCAGCGGGATCCACTCGCCGACGCCGTCGAATTCGCCGTCCGCGGGGAGCTTTCCGGTGCCGTCGATCTCGCCGGGGCTGTCGCCGGTGAACCGGGCGACGTACAGGGTGCCGTCGTCGAGCAGCGCGGAGTTGTGCCGCCGCGCGTGCGCGCTCTTGCCCGGCTTGTACTTGCCCTTGGAGACGAACTTGTAGATGTACTCGAAGCGCTCGTCGTCACCGGAGTACACGGCGACGCGGCCGTCCTTGGTGATCTTGATGTTCGCGGCCTCGTGCTTGAAGCGGCCGAGCGCGGTGTGCTTGATCGGCGCCGAGTTCGGGTCGTTCGGGTCGATTTCGACGACCCAGCCGAAGCGGTTGGCCTCGTTCGGCTCCTGCGCGAGGTCCCAGCGCTTGTCGAACCGCTCCCACTTGCGGGTGGTCGCGGCGCCGGAGAAGCCGTAGCGCTTGAGGCGCGCGGCCGCGACCGGGTCGGTGACCGACGCGGCGTTGGCGAAGTACTGGTTGACGTTCTCCTCACCGGAAAGCACGGTGCCCCAAGGGGTCACGCCGCCGGCGCAGTTGTTCTGCGTGCCGAAGACCTTGCGGCCGGTCGGGTCCGCGGAGGTCTTGAGGTACTTCGACCCGGCCGCCGGGCCGCGCACCTCGAAGGCGGTGTTCAGCGTGATGCGGCGGTTGAACGGGCTCGGCACCGCGCGGAGCGCCCCGCCGATCGGGTCGCGGAAGGTCTGCACGACCGAGAGGCCGTGCGCGGCCCAGGCGATCTTGACCTGTTCCTCGGTCGGGTTGGCCGGGTCGTACTGGTCGGCCGGGAACATGTGGACCTCGGTGGTGTACTCGTGGTTCACCACCAGCAGGTTGCGGATGCCCAGCGGATCCTGCGGGATCAGGCCGACGAAGTCGTTGTTGTAGCCGAACTGCTTCGCCTGCGCCGCCGCGGTCTGCTTGCGGAAGTCGAACTTCGGGGCGCCGAATTCGACGGCGTCGCCCCAGCGGATGACGACGCGCTGGTCGTAGCCCTCGGGAATGGTGACCGCGTCGACCTTGTTCGGCGGCACGGCCTCGAAGTCGGTGCCGGGCACCGGACGGCCGGGGCGGCCCGGCTTGCCGTGGCCCGCGGCCGCGACGTCGGCCGGGGTTTCGGCGGCGGCGGTGCCGGACAGCGCGGCGAAACCCCCGGCCGCTGCGGCCATCACGGCACTCGCCTTCAGTGCGCCACGACGGGACAGCATGCTCTTGACGACGTCGCCGAAGTACTCGTTGTCGGAGGTGTTCGGCTCGGGGTGGGCACACGCGTTGCCGCAGCGGTACTCACAGGTGACCGCGGAGCGGCCGCCGGGATGGGAGGTGATCAACGGCAGGAGCCGCTGAGGCTCGAAGGACACAAGGCCTCCATGTTCGCGGTGGGTTCACGTAGTCCAGTCGGGGGAACGTCGTGACGGTAAGCGACCAAAACGATCCAGTCCTGGACGGCAGGTGAACAGCGCGCGAACGAGCGATGGCGCGCTGCCTGAGGGGCCGCGCGCCATCGACGAAAAGTACTGCTAGAACGTTGCTTGCCGACTATGAGCCGATGTCGGACAGGCCGTGCCTCCCGGGTTTCCAGACCGCCACCACCGACGGCCGGGGCTGGGTTTCGCCGCCGTCCGGCCAATGGGAGGCCGGTTTGTCGGCGTTCGCACCGTCCACTTCACCCGGATGCTGGACACAGACCGTGACGATCTTCTCTTCGACGATCGGTCCGCAGGTTTCCGCGCCGCGGGGCACGGTGAGGAACAGCTTCAGCTCCCCGCGGTTGCGGCCTTCCAGGGGAACGGAGTACAGGCCGTCGTTGATGCCCAGCGCGCCGGCCGAGTCGGTGGAGATCCACAGGTTGCCGTGCTTGTCGAAGGCCACGTTGTCCGGGCTGGAGATCGGCGAAACCTGATCCTTGGGGAACCCGGCGAAGTAGGTGTCGGGCGAAGCCGGGTCACCGCACACCAGGAACAGCCGCCAGCTGAATGTCAGCGCGAGCGCGTCGCTACGGCGTTCCTCGAACTCCAGCACCTGACCGTGTTTGTTGTTCAGCCGCGGGTTGGGCTCGGTGGCGCCCTCCTTGCCCGGCTTGCCACGATCGACGTTGTTGCTCAGCGCGCAGTAGATCCGGCCGGTGCGCGGATGCGCCTGGATGTCCTCCGGGCGGTCCATCTTGGTGGCGCCCACCCGGTCGGCCGCCTCGCGGGTGAAGACGTACACCTCTTCGGCGGTCATTCCGTCCACAAAGGACTTCTTGCCGGAGGCGAGCGGGATCCATTCGCCGCTGCCGTCGAATTCGCCGTCACTCGGCAGTTTTCCGGTGCCGTCGATCTCGGCGGCGGGGCTGTCGCCGGTGAACCGGCCGACGTACAGCGTGCCGTCGTCGAGCAGGGTCATGTTGTGCCGCTTGGCATGGGCGCTGTCGCCCGGCTTCATGCGGCCCTTCGAGATGAACTTGTAGATGTACTCGAAGCGCTCGTCGTCACCGGAGTAGGCGACCACGCGGCCGTCCTTCGCGACGCGGATGTTCGCCGTCTCGTGCTTGAACCGGCCGAGATGCGTGTGCTTGACCGGGGTGCTGTCCGGATCGTTCGGGTCCAGCTCGATCACCCAGCCGAAACGGTTGGCCTCGTTCGGTTCCCTGGCGATGTCCCAGCGCGCGTCGAACCGCTCCCATTTCCGGGTGGTCGCGGTGCCGTTGATGCCGTACCGCGCGAGCCGCTTGCGCTTCACGGGATCGGTCACCGTGTCGGCGTTCCCGAAGTACTGGTTGATGTTCTCTTCGCCGGACAGGATCGTGCCCCACGGCGTGACGCCGCCGGCGCAGTTGTTCATCGTGCCGAGCACCACCGTGCCGGTGGGGTCGACGGCGGTCTTGAGCAGGTCGCTGCCCGCCGCCGGGCCGGTGACCTTGAACGGCGTGTGCAGGGTGATGCGGCGGTTGTAGCGCGACATCTTCGGCCGCAGGTGCCCGGTGTCCCGTCCGCGGGACACCTGGACGACCGTCAGCCCGTGCGCGGCCCAGGCGATCTTGACCTGTTCTTCGGTCGGGTTGTTCCGGTCGTAGCCGCGGAACATGAACTCTTCCGAGGTGTACTCGTGGTTCGTGACCAGGAGCGAGGAGAGTCCCCAGCGATCGAGGGGCAGCAGCGCGGCGAAGTCGCAGTTGTAGCCGAACTGCTTCGCCTGCGCGGCGGCTGTCTGGTGGTCGAAGTCGAATTCCGGCGCGCCCGGCAGGACCGCGTCACCCCAGCGGATCACGATGCCCTGCCGATAGCCCTCGGGCACCACGACGGCGTCGAGCGTGTTCGGCTGCACTCGTTCGTAGTCGGTGCCGGGTGGTGGTTTCGGCCTGCCGTGGCCGTGTCCCGACGGCTCGGCGGAGGCGGGACCGGCGAGCGCGAGCGGCGTGCCGGCGGCCAGTGCGACGACAGCGGTCGCCTTCAGTGCGCCGCGGCGGCTCACCGCCCCGAGCACTTCGGCGAAGGTGGGGTTGTCCGAGGTGTTGGGCGCGTCGTGGAAGCACGCGTCCCCACAGCGATAGGTACAGGTCACTGACGCCCGGCTTGGTGAGTGGCCGGCCAGTAACGGAAGGAACTTCACGCGGACCTCCGCATCTGCAGTTCGGGAGGTCGACGCTAAGGCACCGGACCAACGGGGGAAACCCCTCGTTGGTCCGGTGTTCACCTTTTGTTCGAACTACATCTCTTCGCCGACGAGGACCGCTTCGGCCGGAATCGTGTGCGGGTCCGCGGTCTTCTCGCGGATCGTCAGCAGGGCGCCGGCGAGGACGCACAGGATCGCGGCGATCACGAACGGCGCCTGCTTGGCGCCGAACCACTCGGCCAGGTGACCGACGACGGTCGCGGCGACCGCGCCACCGAGCCAGCGGCAGAAGTTGTACCCGGCACTCGCGACCGGACGCGGGGCGTCGCTGATCGACATGGCCGTCCCGGTGAAGAGCGTGTTCAGCAGACCGGACACCAGCCCCGACAGGATGATGCCGACGACCAGCACGGGCTTGCTCGGGATCGCCATGATCAGCAGCAGGACGGCGTAGCCGAAGACGGCGACCACGGTCGCGTGCCGCTCACCGAGCTTCGCGGCGAGTTTCGGCGCCAGCACCACTCCCGCGACGGCGACCGAAAGGCCCCAGCCGCAGAAGATCAGGCCGACCGCGACGGCGCTCCACTCCAGCACGAACGGCGACCAGGCCAGTACCACGAAGAACGCGGCGGTGTAGAGCGCGGAACCGATCGAGGTGCGCAGGAGGCCGCTGTGCTTCAGCGCGCGGAACGGGTCGAGCAGGCGGATCTTCGGCCGCTTCACCTTGGCATCGCTGGTCAGGAAGATCGAGCACAGCACGAGACCGCACAGCATCAGCAGCGAAGTGCCGATGAACGGGCCACGCCACGAGATGCTGCCGAGCAGCGCGCCCAGCAGCGGTCCGACCGCGAGGCCGACGCCGAGCGCGGCTTCGTAGAGCAGGATCGCGCCGGCCTGGCCGCCGGTCGCGGCGCCGACGATGACCGAAAGCGCGGTCGCGATGAAGAAGGCGTTGCCGAGACCCCAGATCGCGCGCAGCCCGATGAGCTGCTCGATCGACCCGGACGCGGCGCACAGCGCGGTGGCGACGACGACCAGCGTCAGCCCGACGACCACGGTCCGCTTGGCCCCGAACCGGGCACTCATCGCGCCGGTCACCAGCATGGCGACCGCCTGGACGCCGAGGTAGCTGGAGAACAGCAGCGTCACTTCGGACGGCGTCGCGTGCAGGCCTTCGGCGATCGACAGCAGGATCGGGTCGACCAGCCCGATGCCCATGAACGCGATGACCGCGGCGAACGCGGTGATCCATACCTGTTTGGGCTGTCCTTTGAGAGCGTCCAACAGGCTCGAGTGGGACTCAGCGCTCATCGCGGATCAGTTCCTCCTTCTTGTCTTCGTGCAGCAACCTGGTGAAAGCGGGGAGCGCTGCTTCGATCGCGGCGCGGTCGGGCTCGTCCAGTCCGATGAGCCGCTCGCGGAGGAATTCCTCCCTGGCGACGATCAATTGGCGATGGAAACGCTGCCCCACCTCGGTGACCTCGACGAGCACGGCGCGGCCGTCGGCGGGATCGGGACGGCGGCTGACCAGGCCGAGCCGCTCCAGGCGGCGGACGACGTCGGTCATCGTCGGCATCCGGACCCGCTCCAGCTCGGCGAGCGCGCTCATCCGGCGCGGGCCGCCGTTCAGCAGCTCCGACAGCACCGAACCCTGGGTGAGGGTGAGCCGCACCTGCGGGGTCTCCCGGCGGACGAGGTAATACAGCCGGAAGACCAGCGGGCGCAGCCGGTGAGCGAGATCGGCGGCTTTCGTGGTCACTTAGCCATGCTAACTAAAATTACTGAGCATGGCTAAGTAATCTGCCGCACAAATCTTCACCGCCTAGGCTTGGGGGTGTGGAAGCGGTGATCTTCGATCTCGACGGTGTCCTGGTGGATTCGGAAAAGATGTGGGACGAGGTCCGGCGGGCGGTCGCCCACGAGTTCCACGGCACCTGGCGGGACGAATCGACCAGGGCGATGCAGGGGATGAGTACCCCGGAATGGGCCGCCTACCTGGCGCACGACCTCGGCGTCCGGCTCCGGCCCGCGGACGTCGCGCAGGTGGTGATCGAGCGGATGGCGCGGCGGTACGCGGAGAAACCGCCGATCATCCCGGGTGGACCGGACGTCGTGCGCGAGGTCGCGAAGCACTGGCCGGTGGCGATCGCGAGTTCGTCGCCGCCGCTGCTGATCAAGGCGTTCCTGGACATCACGCGGCTGCCGGTGCCGACGGCGGTGTCCTCGGAGCAGGTCGGCGCGGGAAAGCCGGCGCCTGATGTGTATCTGAAGGCGGCGGAGCTGCTGGGCGTGGAGCCGAAGAACTGCGCGGCCGTGGAGGACACGACGAACGGGCTGCGCGCGGCGCTGGCGGCGGGGATGACGGTGTACGCGGTGCCGAACCCGCACTTCCCGCCGGATCCTTCGGTGCTGGCGCAGACGACGGTGATCTCGGCGATCACGGACCTGCCCTCAGCGCTTCGGGAGCCGAAGGACTGAAGCGGGGCTTTGAGCTGGGTTTCCCCTAAGTGTCATGAAAGGGTCTTTCAGGACGTTTTTCGTCCTGAAAGACCCTTTCATGACACGCTACGGGAGGGTCACGCCTCGCCGGCGATGAACTTCTCGACCTCGTCGCGCGCGGTGGAGTCGTCGTACTGCTCCGGCGGCGACTTCATGAAGTACGAGGAAGCCGAGAGGATCGGGCCGCCGACGCCGCGGTCCAGCGCGATCTTCGCGGCACGCACGGCGTCGATGATGATGCCCGCCGAGTTCGGCGAGTCCCAGACCTCGAGCTTGTACTCCAGGTTCAGCGGCACGTCACCGAAGGCGCGGCCCTCGAGCCGGACGTAGGCCCACTTGCGGTCGTCGAGCCACTGCACGTAGTCCGACGGTCCGATGTGGACGTTGCCCTTGCCGAGCTCGCGGTCGACCTGCGAGGTGACCGACTGGGTCTTCGAGATCTTCTTCGACTCGAGCCGCTCGAGCTCCTTCATGTTCAGGAAGTCCATGTTCCCGCCCACGTTGAGCTGCATCGTCCGGTCGAGCTGGACGCCGCGGTCCTCGAACAGCTTCGCCAGCACGCGGTGCGTGATGGTGGCGCCGACCTGGGACTTGATGTCGTCACCGACGATCGGGACACCGGCCGCGCGGAACTTCTCCGCCCACTCGGGGTCGGAGGCGATGAACACCGGCAGCGCGTTGACGAACGCCACACCGGCGTCGATGCACGCCTGCGCGTAGAACTTGTCGGCCTCTTCGGAGCCCACCGGCAAGTAGGAGACGAGCACGTCGACCTCGGCCTCGCGCAGCGCGGCGACGACGTCGACCGGGGTCTCGTCGGACTCCTCGATGGTCTCGCGGTAGAACCGGCCGAGCCCGTCGTAGGTGTGACCGCGCTGCACGGTGACGCCCAGCGGCGGCACGTCGGCGATCTTGATGGTGTTGTTCTCGCTGGCGAAGATCGCCTCGGACAGATCGCGGCTGACCTTCTTGGCGTCCACGTCGAACGCGGCCACGAACTCGATGTCGCGGACGTGGTACTCGCCGAACACGACGTGCATCAAACCGGGCACGCGGGTGCTGGGATCTGCGTCGCGGTAGTACTGAACGCCCTGGACCAGCGAGGCCGCACAGTTGCCGACGCCCACGATGGCCACCCGAACGCGGCGGTTCTCGCCCATGCCGGTTTCTCCTTCATTCGTCCAACAGTTGTAGGTAGTGCTCAGCGGGCACGGAGAGCGCCTCAGGTCTCCGGTCCGCGCTGCTCGGCCTGTTCGTGCGCGATCAGCTCATTGAGCCAGCGCACCTCCCGCTCACTGGACTCCAGCCCGAGCCGGTGCAGCTCACGGGTGTAGCGGTCGATCTTCTCCTCGGCCCGCGCCATTGCCGTCCGAAGTCCTTCTCGGCGTTCCTCGACCCGACGACGACGGCCTTCCAGGATTCGCATCCTGACGTCGGCCGGTGTCCTCGAGAAGAACGCCAGGTGGACGCCGAAGCCTTCGTCGTCCCACGTCTGCGGGCCCGCGTCACCGAGCAGTTCGGCGAACCGTTCCTTGCCCTCGGCGGTGAGCTTGTACACGCGCTTGCCCCGGCGTGCCCACGCCCGGTCTTCCACCTCTTCGAGCTCCTCGACGAGGTAACCGGAGCGCAGCAGCCGACGCAGGGTCGGGTACAGCGAGCCGTACGAGAACGTCCGGAACATCCCGAGCGTCTCATGCAAACGTTTGCGCAGCACGTAACCGTGCATGGGGGTCTCGTGCAACAGCCCCAAGATCGCGAGCTCCAGCACACCGCACCCCCTTCCGGGAACAAACCGCGACCGGTCGCGTTGGCCACCGAGACCGGTTCGGTCAACCTACCGGCCCACTATATCGCGCCGATACATCGGAGTGGTGTAGCTAACCCCGATCGAGTGCCTGCGGAACCAGACGAAATTCACCGGAGAGTTATCGAATCGTCGGCGTGTCCGGTCGTGCACGGTCCGTCTCCCCGAGAACGGGGCGTGGACCACACAGCAAGAGCCCGTACTCTGTTGGCGTGCGAAACCAGCGGCAGGTCGTGGACTACGCCTTACAGCGGCGCTCGCTGCTCAAGGGCGTCCACTCCGGACGGGTCGGCACATACGACGTCTGCGACGCGGGCCCGTACCTCCTGCGGGCCGCGAAATTCCACGGACGACCTGGTGAGCAGGACTGCCCGGTCTGTCACCGGGAGGAACTGACCCTGGTGTCCTGGGTGTACGGCGAGGAGCTCAAGCACGTCGCCGGATCAGCCAAGACACCGGAAGAACTGGTGCGGATGGACGGGCTCTTCGCGGAGTTCACCGTCTACGAGGTCGAGGTATGCCGGAGCTGTCACTGGAACCACCTGGTGCGCTCCTACGTCCTCGGAACAGGAGACCCGGGAAGCACCCGGCCACGGACCCGGTCGCAGAGGACAGCGGGTCAGTGACAGGTACCGAAATCGCAGTTGAGCACAGAGCGGCGTCCCCCGAAGCGCCGGTCTGGGAGGCCCATTCGTGAACGACGACCGCAACCGCTCCTGGCCAGGCCAGGAGCCTGATGCACCTCGCCGTGCCCACTGGCCGGGCGAAGAGGACGAGCCCGGCTGGCCGGGCGAGGAACCCCCGCGCCGCCCCCAGCGCCGGACACCCCCGAACGGCACCCCCCGCTCGGCCCCGCCACGCTCCGCGGCCCCGCGCCCGGTCGATCCCCAATGGCCCGGCGGGGACAGTGGTGGCAGTGGTGGCAGTGGTGGCAGCGGCAGCCCCGAGTGGCCGTCCGACGACGAACCACGCCGTCCCGCGGCCCCGCGCCGCCCCAACGGCATGCCCCCGCGCAGGCAGGGACCCCCGCCGCCCGGTGGCCGCCCCCAGCGTTCCCAGCAGGGCGCCGTCGGTCACCGGCCGCCGCCGCCCCCGCCCGGCAACCGCCGCCCGCCCGCTCCCGCCGACCAGGCGACCGCGATGGTCCGCCCGGTCGAGCCGGACCCGTACGAGCGCGAGCCGGACCTCATCACGCACCACGCGCACAACGGCACCGAAGACCCGTACGGCTACGACCCGTACGACGATCGCTATGACGATCGTCACGAAAGCTCGGCCCTCGGTGCCGAGGGTGACGATCAGTACGAAGACGAGCCCGCCGAGGACGAAGACGGCGACAAGAAGAAGGTCCTGACGCCGAAGCAGCGCAAGAAGCGCCGCTGGCGGATCATCCGCCGGGTCCTCTACGCGATGTTCGGCCTGTTCGTCGTGGTACCGGCGATCGCGTTCGTCATCACCTACTTCCTGGTGGACGTCCCGTCGCAGGAAAGCATCGCGAGCCTGCAGAGCCAGCCGATCACGCTGACGTACGCCGACGGCAGCCCGATGGGCAAGATCGCGCCCGCCAGCGGCGGCAGCCGGTACCTGCTTCAGCCGGGCGACGTCCCGGAGGCGGTCAAGAAGGCCGTTTACGCGGCCGAGGACTCGTCGTTCGAAACCAACTCCGGGTTCGACGTCGGCGGCATCCTGCGCGCGGTCTACAACAACGTCACCGGCGGCCAGGGCGGCGGTTCGACGATCTCCCAGCAGTACATCAAGAAGGCCACGGCCAACGAGGCTCCGACGCTCACCCGTAAATGGACCGAGCTGGCCAAATCCTTCAAGATGAACAACCAGATGTCCAAAGAGGAGATCATCACCGCGTACCTCAACACCATCTACTTCGGTCGCGGCGCGAACGGCATCGAAGCGGCCGCGCAGGCCTACTTCAAGAAGCCCGCCAAGGAGCTCGGCGCGTCCGAGGCCGCCTTGCTCGCCGGCCTGATCCAGGGCCCGAGCAAGTCCGAGAACGACGCGTACGCGCAGAGGCGCTGGAACTTCGTGATGGACCAGATGGTGGCGAACAAGTGGCTCGACCCGGGTCAGCGCGCCACCGCCGAGTATCCGAAGCCGATCCCGAAGGCTCAGGCGAAGGCCGACGACGCCGGGACGCTGAGCCTGCACATCCGCAACCGCGTGATCGACGAGCTCGAGGCCCGCGGCTACGACCAGGACCGGCTGCACCAGGGCGGTTTCAAGATCACCACGACGATCGACCCCAAGGCGCAGAAGATGGCCGAGGAGTCCGTCGCCGAGGGGATGAAGGGCCAGACCGACGAGAACATCCTGAACGCGCTGGTCGCGATCGATCCCAAGACCGGCGGTGTGGTCGCCTACTGGGGTGGCCCCGACTGGACGAAGAACGCGCAGGGTCAGGACGTCCAGGCCATCGACTGGGCGAACGTGCCGCACAACCCCGGATCGGCGTTCAAGGCCTTCGACCTGACAGCGTTCCTCAAGATGGGCAAGGGGCTCGGCGAGACGTTCGACGGTTCCAACAACCGGAAGTTCGACGGCCGCACGATCCGGAACGCGGGCGAGAGCTCCAACTGCGGCACGCAGTGCACGGTCGCCGAGGCGATGAAGGTGTCCGCGAACACCGTGTTCTACGACATGGTCCGCAACGCGACGAAGATCGACCCGGTGGCGAAGGCCGCGAAGGAAGCCGGCGTGATGGTGGAGGCCGACGGCGGCAAGGCGAAGCTGAGCCCCGACATCAACATCGCCCTCGGCGGTGGTGGCACGGTCACCACGGCCGAGGACATGGCGGCCGGGTTCGCCACCTTCGCCGGTGAAGGCGTCCGGCAGAAGCAGCACTTCGTCGCCAAGCTGGCCAACTCCCAGGACGAGGTCGAGTTCGACGAGACGGCCCCCAAGGGCTCTCCCGCCTTCAGTGACGACGCCGACAAGAGCAAGCAGATCGCCGGCAACGTCACGGACGCGCTCGAAGAGGTCATCCCGTACTCGAAGCTGAAGTGCCCGAAGGGTCACGACTGCGCGGGCAAGACCGGCACGCAGCAGTACGACTTCAAGGACAGCGACCCGGCCAGCTATCGCGACCGCAACGCGCAGACCTGGATGGTGGGCTACACGCCGACCATCTCGACCTCGGTGTGGGTCGGCGGCGACGGCAACAAGCCGCTGCACGACAAGGGCGGCAAGCCGGTCTACGGCCGGACCATCGCGGGCCCGATCTGGGAAGACTTCATGTCCCGGTACATGACCGGCAAGCCGTCGGAGAAGTTCGACAACGTCAAGCCGATCGGCAAGGACGCCAGGTACGTGCCGCCGACGACGGCCTCGAAGCCGCCGCAGACGTCGACGCCGCCCGAGACGCCGACGACCACTCCGACACCGACGATTCCCACCGAGCCGACAGAGCCGTCGGAAACCGGCGGCTGGCCGACGAAACCGACCAAGCCCACGAAGCCGACCAGACCCGGGCCGGGGACTTCGGAGCCGTTGTTCCCGAACGGCGAAGATCCGTGATGACCGGGCGAAGCGCAGGAAAAAGGTGTGCCGGGCAGGCTGCCCGGCACACCTTTTTTCGTCGCCCCCGGTGAACCTGAACCGATTTGATACGTCTTAGGTAGAAGGAGACCTGCGACCGCAGGACCGCGCTCACCCACGAAAGGTTCGGAGGACGTCAAGGTGAACGACGATCCCCACGGCGGATGGCCAGGTCAGGACCCGGACCCCGCCCGTCGTCCGCAACGCCCGGCCGGACCGCCCCGCCGCCCCGCCGGAGGACCTCCTCCGGGTTACGGGCAGCAACAGGGTCCCGGACCGCAGGGGCCGGGGCAGGCACCATGGCAGCGGCAGGGTTCACCCCAGCAGCAGCCGCCGCCCCAGCAGCAGCGACGTTCGCAGCGACCGCCGGTCGCGCCGCAGCATGAGCCGGACCTCATTACGCATCACGAGCACAACGGCACCGAGCACCGGTACGACGCCGACCGCGGCTACGAAGAGCCGTACGAAGACGAGCAGTACCCCCCGGAGACCGACGAAAACGGGAAGCCGATCCTCACCCCGGCGCAGCGCAAGAAGCGCCGGTGGAGACGGGTCCGGCGGGTGCTGCTCGCCCTGTTCTGCCTGTTCGTCGTCATCCCGGGGATCGCGTTCGTGATCACCTACTTCGCCGTCGACGTCCCGTCGCCGCAGGCGATCGCGGCGACGCAGGGCCAAGCGGTGACGTACTACTACGCCGACAACACCGAAATGGGCAAGGACGTGCCCAAGGGTGGCAACCGGCAGATCCTGACGCCGGAGCAGATCCCGGACATCGTCAAGAAGGCCGTCATCGCCACCGAAGACGCCTCCTTCGAGACGAACTCCGGCTTCGACATCGGCGGCATCCTGCGCGCGGTCTACAACCAGGTGACCGCGGGCAAGGGCGGTGGTTCGACCATCTCCCAGCAGTACATCAAGGTCGCCAGCGGGGACGACGAATCGTCACTCACCCGTAAATGGACCGAACTCGCCAAATCCTTCAAGATGAACCAGACGTACGAGAAGAAGGACATCATCTCGGCGTACCTGAACATCATCTACTACGGGCGCGGCGCGTACGGCATCGAATCGGCCGCGCAGGCGTTCTTCGCCAAGCCCGCCGGCGAGCTGAACGCTTCCGAAGCGGCGCTCCTCGCGGGCCTCATCCAGCAGCCCGGCCGTTCGGAGAACCCCAAGGTCGCGAACGAACGCTGGACCGTCGCGCTGAACCGCATGGTGCAGAACGGTTTCCTCTCCGCCGCGGACCGCGCGAACCTGCAGTTCCCGACGCCGGTGCCGCAGGCCGACAAGGAACAGGCCGGGGTGGTCAACCCGTTCATCCGCGACAAGGTCAAGGAAGAACTGGCCGCGAACGGCATCACCGACAGCTCCTATTACACGGGCGGCTACAAGGTCTACACGACCATCGACCCGAAGGCGCAGGCCGCGGCCGAGCAGGCGATCGCCGACGGGATGAAGGGCCAGACCGACGAGAACCTGCTCAACGCTCTCGTCGCGATCGACCCCAAAACCGGCGGGGTGAAGGCGTACTACGGTGGCCCGTCCATCGTGAAGGGACCCGACGGCAAGGACCAGAAGGGCCGGGACTGGGCGAACACGCCGCAGAACCCCGGGTCGTCGATGAAGCCGTTCGACCTCACCGCGTACATGCAGATGGGCAAGGGCGGCATCAACTCGACGTTCGACGGGTCCAACAACCGGCAGTTCGGGAAGCAGACGATCCGCAACGCCGGTCCCGGCAGCTCGTGTTCGGCGCAGTGCACGGTGTCCGAGGCGATGCAGCGCTCCGCGAACACGGTGTTCTACGACATGGTCGTGAACGTGACCAAGCCCGGGCCGGTGGCACAGGCGGCCAAGGACGCCGGGATCAAACCCGCCCCCGATGGCGCCTCCGAACTGTTCGCCGACAACAACATCGCGCTCGGCGGTGGCAAGACGGCCGTCAGCCCGGAGGACATGGCCGCCGGGTACGCGACCTTCGCGGGTGATGGCCAGCGCCGGACCAGGCATTTCGTCGCCAAGGTGACCAACTCGCAGGACGAGGCCGCGTACTCGGCTCCGGAGGAGGCGAAGCCCGCTTTCTCCGACAACTCCGACAAGAGCAAGCAGATCGCGGGCAACGTCACCGAGTCGCTCAAGGGTGTCATCCCGTTCTCGAAGCTCAAGTGCCCCAACGGTCACGAGTGCGCGGGCAAGACGGGAACCCAGCAGCACACCTACCGGCAGGGCGAGCCCGCGTCGGCGAAGGACTCCAACTCGCAGACCTGGATGGTCGGCTACACGCCGTCGATCTCGGCCGCGGTGTGGGTCGGCGGCGACGGCGACAAGGCGCTGAAGGGCAAGAACGGCAAGGCGATCTTCGGTTCGACGATCGCCGGGCCGATCTGGCAGAAGTTCCTTTCGCTGTACCTGAACGGCAAGGCGGGGGAGCGCTTCGACAAGGTCAAGATCATCGGCGGGGACGACAGCAACACCGTCCCGTCGACGCAGACCCCGCCGGGCGACAACGAGGACCCGAACGAGACCGGCACGCCGTCGACGGGCCCGTCGACGGCTCCGTCGTCCTCGCGGAACGAAGAGGACCCGCCGTCGAGCTCGAAGAACCCGCCTTCTTCCAGTGAGAACAACGGGGAAGAAGGCAACGGTGGTGGTCCCGGCCGCGGTGGCGGTAGAGGGGATAACGGATAGCTGAAGGGGCCCTTCACCGCATGTCATGCGGTGAAGGGCCCCTTTGCTACGTCCTATGCGGGGAAGTCCCCTTCAGCCCCTCGGTCAGAGGGTGACGACGCGCCGTTCGGCACCCGAAAGGTGAGCGGCTTCGATGACCCGGAGCGCCTCGACGGCGGAGGCGGGGTCGACCGGGAACTCGCCCTTGCCGAGGAGCGCGTCGCGCACCTGCGCGTAGAAGTCCTCGTAGCGGCCGACCTCGGTGGGCACGGTCTCGACGTCGTCGTTCACGCCCAGCTTTCCGGCGTCCGACGGCGGTTCGACCGCCCAGCCGGGGTCGCCGGGCCGCAGCCCGTCCTTGATCTGCGGCTCTTGGACGTCGAGGCCGAACTTGGTGAACGTCGCCTTGTCGCCGAGCACGCGGAACCGGGGGTTCCGGGTCCCCGCCAGCGCGGACGCCCACAGGTGCGAGCGCACGCCGTTGGTGTGGCGGAGGGCGACGAAGACGTCGTCGTCGACCGAGACCCCGTCACGGCGCTTGTCGACCTCCGCGTAGACCTCCGCGACCGGGCCGAACAGCTGCAGCGCCTGGTCGACGATATGCGCGCCGAGGTCGTAGAGCAG
Organism: Amycolatopsis sp. NPDC031561; assembly: GCF_055580625.1. Taxonomy (NCBI): domain Bacteria; kingdom Bacillati; phylum Actinomycetota; class Actinomycetes; order Pseudonocardiales; family Pseudonocardiaceae; genus Amycolatopsis; species Amycolatopsis sp. NPDC031561. The sequence goes on from NZ_JBVILA010000005.1 coordinate 226,258, forward strand.
CCCGCCAGCCTCGGCGGGATCACCGAACTCGCGCCAGTTGTCCCGCGGCTTCGGCACCCAGCGGTCGTAGCGTGACTCGAAGCGGAAGACGTCGCCGAGGCGGCCCGCGTCGAGGAGCTTCCGGACGGTGAGGAAGTCCGAGTCGAACCGGCGGTTCTGGAACACCGTCAGGCCGACGCCGTTGGCCTGCGCGGCTTCGACGACCTTCGCCGCTTCGGCCGCGGTCGGCGCGAAGGGCTTGTCGACGACGACGGGCAGCCCTGCCTCGATCGCCCGAAGCGCGAGCGGAACGTGCGTGCGGTTCGGCGTGCTGACGACGACCAGGTCCAGGTCGGCCGCCTTCGCGAACAGCGCGTCCGCGTCCGGCAGCACCTCGGCGGCCGGATAGTCGGCGCTGGCCTGCCCGACCCGCTCCGGGTTCGAGGTGACGATGGCGGCCGGGGTCAGCCCCGGCGTCGCGCTGATCAGCGGGGCGTGGAAGACGCGCCCGCCGATGCCGTATCCGAAGATCCCCACTCGCAAGTCAGCCATGCGTCCATTAAACAACAGTGTTGCGTAATCAGCCAGCCGTGGCAGGATGCGCGCTATGCCGGAGACCGGGGTCAATCTGCGCGGGCTGCGCCAGCACAATCGGGCACTGCTGCTCACGCACATCCTGCGCGCGGGCGGGCTCAGCCGCGTCGAGCTGGCGGAACGCACCCGGCTCACGCAGCAGGCCGTCTCGAAGATCGTCCCCGAACTGCTCGAAGCCGGCCTGCTGGACGAGGAACGCCAGCCCGCGGCCGGGGTCGGCAAGCCGCGCACGCTGCTGCGCATCCGCCCGGACGCCCGGCACGCGCTCGGCGCGCAGCTCGACCGGGACTCCTTCCGGGTGGTCCGGACCGATCTGGCCGGGAAGATCGTCGCTTCGGAAGGCGGGCCGCTGTCGCCGGGATTCACCCCTGACCAGGCTGTTTCCGCACTGGCCGAAGCGACGGAAGCGCTGCTCGACGGCATCGAGCGTGAACGCGTGCTCGGCCTCGGCGTCGGCAGTGTCGGCCCGCTCGACCACCACGAAGGCGTGGTCCGGGACGCCACGAACATGCCGGGCTGGCACCACGTCCCCCTGCGTGACCTGCTCGCGAAGCGCACCGGCCTGCCCGTCCGGCTCGACAAGAACACCAACGCCGCCGCCTTCGCCCAGCACTGGCCGGAGGGCGACCGGGCCGCGACCGCCGTCGTGCTCGTCGGCACCGGGATCGGCGTCGGCCTGCTGATCGACGGCAGGCTGTACCGCGGACCGCGCACCAACGCGGGTGAATTCGGGCATACGACCCTCGCTTTCGACGGACCGCGCTGCGCGTGCGGGCGCCGCGGCTGCGTCGAGGTGCTGCACAACGCGGCGGCGACCACGGAGGAGGCGGCGGGGCTGCTGGGGATCGGGCTCGCCGACCTCGTCCAGGTCCTCGACCTCGAACGTGTCGTGCTGACCGGGCGTTCGGTCCGCGAGGAGCCGGAGGTGTACCGCGACACGGTCGCCGCGCGGCTCCGGGAACTGCTGCCTTTGCCGCACTGGCAACGAATCCAGGTCGATCTCGACGAGATGGGCGACGACGTCGTCGCGTTCGGCGCGGCGGCCGAGGTACTCGCCGGGTTCTACGACAGCGGCGATATCACCTAGGAGCTTGCCAGTAACGGACAGCACCCTCTCGACGACCTAGCATCACATTCGGGAGTCAAAGGGGAGCCAGTTGCGCGCCAGGACGATCATCGCGACCATAGCCGCGACTTACGGGGTTTTGCTGACAGGTTGCGGCGCAGAGGAGACCCCTCCCGACCCCAAAACCGAGTGGACGGCCGCGATGAAGACCGCCGGGTTCACACCTAACTCCCCGCATACCTATGACGAGATGTTCGATGCGGCGAAGAACTTCTGCAGTGCTGGATCCGCACTCGCGATCAGCGGGCTCGCGCGCACCGTTCTGACACCTGACATGGCTGATCGCACGGCGATGCCAGCCCGCGGCAAGGACCCTGACACCGCGGCCAAGGCCTACGGAGACGCCACCTGGAAGTGGGTCTGCGGACACCAATAGCTCGCCGAGTTCTACGACAGCGGCGATATCACCGGAGGGTCACCCGGATAGGCGCTAACATCCGCCACGTGTCCGACCAGACGACCCCGCCGGAGCGCGAGACCCCGCTGTCCCTCACCCCGGGCGAGCGGGTCATCCCGAGCTGGAACGAACCGCTCGTGGCCGCGGCCACCCGGCCGATCGGCGGCCCGCTCGGCGAGCACGCGGCCGTGGGGCGGCACTGGTTCTGGTCGCCGCAACGGGTCGGGCTGCTGCTGGCCTGCCTCGCGCTGCTGCTCTCGTGGTTCGGCAAGGCGTCCTGCATCCAGCAGTACACCGACGACTCCGGCATGAACCAGCTCGACTGGCGGGCGGGCCGCCCGTTCGTCGCGATGTGCTATTCGGACATCATCCCGCTCTACAGTTCCGAGCGGCTGAACGATCCCGAAACCTTCCCGTACGTGACTTCGTGGACCGAGGACGCGGGAACGGCGAAGGAGACCACGCGGTACATGGAGTACCCGGTCGCGACCGGGCTGTTCCAGTGGATCAACGCGAAGCTCACCGAAGCCTGGCTCTCGATCGCGGAATCGGGCTGGCTGCCCGGCGCGCTCCCGGTCGCCGTCTACTTCAACATCTCGGCGCTCTGGCTCGCGCTGGCCTGGCTCGTCACGGTGTGGGCGACCGGCCGGTCGTTGAAACGCCGTCCGTGGGACGCGGTGCTGGTGGCGATCTCGCCGCTGGTGCTGGTGCACACCTTCACCAACTTCGACGCCATCGCGACCGCGTTCACCGCGACCGCGCTGCTCGCCTGGGCCCGGAAGCGGCCCGAGATCGCGGGATTCCTGCTCGGCCTGGGCGCGGCGGCGAAGCTGTATCCGCTGCTCCTGCTCATCCCGTTGTTCTTCCTGTGCCTGCGCGCGGGCAAGGTCAAACACTGGGCACTCACCGCCGGGCTCGCCGCGGCGACGTTCGTGGTGGTCAACGTCCCGTTCGCGCTCGCCGCGCCGACCGGCTGGTGGGAGTTCTTCCGGCTCAACACGACGCGCCCGATGGATCCGGACTCGCTCTACAACGTGTTCTCCCACCTTTCCGGCTGGGCCGGTTTCGACGGGAAGCTCACCGCGGGCCAGACACCGGTCGTGCTCAACACCGTCGTCGCGGTGCTGTTCCTCGCCGCCTGCGCCGGCATCGGGTACGTCGCGCTGAAGGCACCGCGCCGTCCGCGGCTCGGCCAGCTGGCCTTCCTGGTGGTGGCCGCGTTCCTGCTGACCAACAAGGTGTGGAGCCCGCAGTACTCGCTGTGGCTGGTGCCGCTGGCGGTCCTCGCGATCCCGCGCTGGCGGCTGCTGCTCGGCTGGATGGTCATCGACGCGCTCGTCTGGGCGCCGCGGATGATGTACTACCTCGGCGTCGACCACAAAGGCCTGCCCGAGGACTGGTTCCTCGGCACCGTCGTCGTCCGCGACCTCGCGGTGATCGGCCTGTGCGCGCTGGTGGTCCGCGACATCTACCGGCCGCGGACCGACCCCGTCCGCCTAGCCGGTGACGACGATCCGGTGGGCGGCTTCCTCGATGGCGCCCCTGACGCTAAGCGCGCTTCAACACGTCAGGCCCAGGACGTTCCAGCCTGAGATTCTTGCCGAAGTCGTCGGCACCGAAGTCGTTGATCTGGACGACGACCGCTTCGGGTGACGTCTCGACCAGGCGGCAGGTGACCCAGTCCTCGCCGTGCTTGACCGACCAGCGCTCGGCGAGCACGGCCAGGCCTTCGGCCTCCAGCAACGCGACGGAGTCGTCGAAGGCGGCCGGCCCGCCGAGCGGGTAGCCGAAAACGGTCAGTGCCTGCCAGCGCGTGTCCGGCGCGGGGACGACGTAGCCGACGTGCTCGCCGTCCTCCGCCCGGTAGACGGTCCGATTCTCGATCATGCGGACCAGGTTCGACCCTCCCGTGGCGAGAGGGTCAAGCCGATTTCATCGGACGGTGTAGCCGCCCGTGCTCGTCGGGAAGAACGGCACCGGTCCGGTGCACGGCAGGACGTCGTGCTCGATTCCGCCGTAGGCCCAGCTCCAGCCGATCCGATCGTGGCCGCGCGGCTCGTCCTGCACCGAGAAGCCGACCCGGCGGCCGACGACGTTCACCGGGAGGCCGGGGATGTCGGCGCGTTCGATCACGCCGGTCAGGATGGCGAGGTTGCCGGCGCGGGAGACGCAGTCGACCCGGCCGTCGAAGTCGGCGACGAGTTTTCCGTCCTTGGTCACGTGATTCACGTGGAACCGGCCCGAAGACTTGCCGGGTTCGCCGAACGCGGCGAAATCGAAGCGGACCGGGTCGTTGTCGTAGCCGGGGAACGTCAGCGGCCCGCCCGCCGATCCCAAGACGACCGAACCCCGCTCCGGCGCGGCACTCGCCTGCGTCGCCCCCAGTGTTCCCGCCGCGATGGCGAGCACGGCGACCGCGGCGAGCTTCGACTTGATGTTCATGGCTTCCCTCCAGTACCAGGACCTTCCTGGTGGGAATGAGCCTTCCTCCCCGCGCCCGTCCGGTCCTCCCGCTGCAGAGGGAAGGAGCTCCCGCTTGAGTAGCCTGCGCGGATGGCCTTCCACCTGGCGCACGGCACGGTCGTCCACCGCACGACGACGTTGCACGGGTATTCCGCGATCATCATGGTCGAGCGCTTCACCGGAGGCCGGTGGCAACTCGCGGCGGAATTGCCACGTGACGCCGAAGAGCTCACCGACGACACCGTGCGGGAAATGCTGGGGGAGGCCGCCGACGAGCCCAGCCCGTTCGCGCTCCCGCCGGAAGACGGCATCGCAAGCGGGCTGAACGCGCGGCTCGCCCAGCTGGATTCGATGATCGACACCACGGTGGAGTGGCTGCGGAGGACCGCGGTCGGCACCGACACCGAGCTGGCGTGGGCCCGCTACCAGTCGTCGGATTACGACTACGAGCTCGACACCCGGGAAGCCCTGCGCGACGCCGCGTCGCTCGTCTCCCAGATGGTCAAGCAGCGCACCATGCTCGCCGCGCGTGCCGAGATGCGACGGCGGAAGCGCGAAGACGAGGACTGACGCGTTTAGTCCGCTAAATGCGGTGGAACGCATTTAGCGGACTAAACGCGGGAGGGTCAGGCGGAGACGACGCGCTCGCGGACGTAGGCGATGTCGGCGGCCTGGCCGTCGGCCGGGGTCTCGACGATCACCGGGGCGCCCGCCTCGGCGGCGACCGCGGCCAGCACCTCGGGGTCGATCGTGCCGTCGCCGCCGACGATGTTGGCGTGCCGGTCCCGCGTGGAACCGAACTCGTCGCGCGAGTTGTTGAGGTGCACCAGGTCGATCCGGCCGGTGATGGCCTTGACCTTCTTGACCGCCTCGGTCAGGTCCCAGCCCGCCGCGTACGCGTGGCAGGTGTCGAAACAGAAGCCCGCGCCGAATTCGCCGACCTTGTCCCAGAGCCGGGCGATCGTGTCGAGGTCGCGGGTCATCGCGCTGTCGCCGCCGGCGGTGTTCTCGATCAGGATCGGCACGGCGAAGCCGCCCTTCTCCTGTTCACGCTCGAAGAGCTTGCGCCAGTTGACGAGGCCGTCTTCGACGTCTTCCGAAGAACCGACGTGGCCGCCGTGCACGACGAGCCCTTTCGCGCCGATCTCGGCCGCGCCGTTCGCGTGCTGCGTGACGTTCTTCCGCGACGGGATGCGGATGCGGTTGTTCAACGACGCCACGTTGATCAGGTACGGCGAGTGGATGAACACCTCGACCGGCGACTCTTTGATGGCTTCGCCGTGCGGATGGGGTTTGGGAGCCTTCCAGCCCTGCGGGTCGGAAAGGAAGAACTGGAGGACCTCGGCCTCGCGTTCGGCGACCGCGGAGAGGGGGTCGTCGTCGCGGACATGGGCACCGATTTTCATGCCAGCAAACTACCCTCGTCGCTTTTTCTCCGGCGCGGCCCAGGTTCGTCACGCTCGTGGGGTAGCGTGTGCGCGTTCCGTTAAAACCGCGTTGGGTCTTGAGGGGCGGAGGACAAACTCGATGGGGAAGACTGCCGGGCGGATCACGGCATTGGGTTTCGCACTTTCGGTATCTGCCGGACTCGCGTTCCCGATGACCGCGATGGCCGCCGAGCCGAATCCGACCCTTTCCGGCGATTGCGCCTCGACGCTGCAGAACGGGAAGTCCGCCAACGGCCTCGTTCTCGACGCGGGCGCGCCGCTCAACTCGCCCGAGGCGCTGACGGTCGGTTTGGACTCGAAGGCCAAGACGGCCGAGGGCAAGAAGCCGCTGCTGTCACTGCCGGTCGGTGACTTGGTCAAGGCCACCGGACTCACCGACAACGCTGTCGGCGACCTCGCCGCGAAGGGCGTCTGCCCGCCCGCGCAGGGCGTGGTGAACGCGGTCGGCAACCTGACCCAGGGCGTTGTCGACGAACTCCCCGTCCCGCCCATTCCAGGTCCGGACCCCGAGCCCGAACCGCCCATCCCCGGGCCGAACCCGCCGCAGCCCCAGCCTCCGAAGCCGGGCCAGCCGGGCGGACCGGGCAGCGAACTCCCGGTCGAAACCGGCCCGGGTTCTTCCACCGGCATCGGCGGCGACTCGATCGCGGGCGTCATCAGCAACGCGGCACTACTGCCGGGGAACTTCGTCCAGGCGCCGGTGATCACCGAGATCATCCCCGGCGAGGTGCCGCCCACCGTCGATGAGAAGGACACCGGCAACGCGCAGGCCGTCCAGGCGCCGGTCACCCCGGCCAAGCTGCCGCTGCTGCTCGCGGTGCTGGCGCTGGCCGTCGTCGCCGCGGCGCTGGTCCGTGCCTGGCTGCGGGGCAAGCCCGCCTGATCTTCACCGTCAGTGACGCCCGCTTCCACTCGAATGCCTGACCTCTTCGAGTGAGCGGGCGTTACTTGTCTCCATTAGCGTCGTTGGGCAGGTAGGTGAACCCGACGACGGAGGAGTCGAAGGCATGCGCGAACGGACACGGAGGGCGACGGCCCTGGGTGCCTCGGCCTTCATTCTCGCGGGCTCGGCCGCCCTCGCCATGCCCGGCACGGCCGCCGCCGCCGAGACCAAGACCGCCGTCTGCGGCGGTTCGGTGACCGCGAAGACCGGCGACAAGATCTTCGGGAAGACGCCGTTGCTCGGCATCCCGCTCGACCTCGGCCACGCCGGCCCGGTCTCCGGGATCCTCACCGGCACGATCAACGCGCTGCTCGGCACGGTCTGCAAGGTGACGGTGACCGTGGTGAACGCCGTGGTCGCGCCGGTCCCGGTCATCGGCGAACCCGCCGCGGAAGCGCTGACCGGCGCCGTCACCGGTACTCACGACGCCCTGACCGGCGCGGGCAAGCCCGCCCCCGGCGGCAAGCCCGCACCCGAGAAGCCCGGCACCGGCACGCCCGGCAGCGGCGGCCCGCAGACCGGCGGACCGGGCGCTCCGGCACAGGGCGGGAACCCGGCGGGCGGCATCCCGGCGGCGAACAGCCCGCTGCTGCCCGGCACCTTCACCCCGAACTTCGGCGGCCTCCCGTGGGGCGCCAGCACGGGCTACGCCCCGATGCGCGACTACAGCTCCATCCCGATGGCGATGGCGGGTCTCTTCAGCCCCTCGCCCGGACTTCGGTACGGCGGCCAGATCCCGGGCTACACGCCGCAGTTCGGCATCGCCGCCGAGGGTGAGAACGCCGCCGGGAACCCGGACGTCCAGAATGCGGGACAGGCCGAGGCGCTACCGAGCGTGAGCGACGGATTCACTCAAGACGGGAAACTGCCGCTGCTGATCGCCGTTTTGGCACTCTCCGGAGTCAGCGCGGGCCTGGTTCGCACCTGGGTACTCCGCCGAATGGCCGCTACAAGTTAGTCCTACCGCCTAGTATCTTTCTGGTCACTTCCTCGTTATCCCCGTTGGCAGTGCTTTTCTCTCTGGTGAAAACCTGATGCACTGCCTGACGCCCCCACCGACCCGGAGGATCGCGCTCGTGCGGAAGACCACCATCTGGCAGACCACCCGCAAGGCGCTCACCGTCACCGCACTCGCGACCATGGTCACCGGTGGCGCGCTCCTGACGGCGGGCACCGCCTCGGCCGCCACCACGCTGGCGAACGCCTGCGGCGGCACCGTCAACGGCGGGATGAACGACACCGTCGCGATCACCGGCTCGTCGGTCAAGGAACTGGTGCGCGCGGGTGCGAAGGAAGCGGGCACGCTCGCCCTCTACGACGTCGCCGCGAACGACATCGCCAAGGTCAACACCATCTCCGTCGGCTCCGTCCCGAGCTCCGCGGGCGGCACGATCGACGGCAAGACGATCGGCGCGGCCGTGCGGCAGGCGGTCAAGGAGACCAAGTCCTGGGGCCTCGGCCTCAACCCGGACAAGACGCTGGACACCATCGCGCACAAGGTCGCCGGCAGCTGTGGCCTGACCACGGTCGCGACGAACTACGTCGCGCCGGCGCTGCCCACCCCCGGCACCACCTCCCCGCAGCAGGGCGGCACCGGCGGCGGCACCAACGGCGCCCCGTCGTCCTCGAACCTGCTCCCCGGCGGCAGCAACGGCACGGGCACGGGCTACGCCCCGCCGCGCGAATACGGCAACCTGCCGGTCGCGCAGCCGGGTGTCGCGGTGGCGCCGGGCGTGCGTTACCCGGCCAACAGCCCGCTTCCCGGTGAGGGTGGCCCGCAGTACGGCGTCCCCGGTGCCAACGGCCAGGCCGGGCAGGGCACCGACGTCCGCAACGCGGGCAACGCCGAGGCGCTCGCGACCGACGGCATGCCCGGTGGCGACGTCCAGCTGCCGATGCTGCTCGCGGTCCTCGTGCTCGCCGGCGTGACCGCCGCACTGGTCCGCACCTGGGTCCTGCGCCGCGTCTCCTGACGCCCACTCGGGACCGCCGGAAGCCGCCAGGTACTCTTACCTGGACAAACCCTCCTGTCACGGACAGTCCGTGACCGCGAGCCCATAGGAGGTGAGTGGTTGTGTCACGCCATTACGAGGTAATGGTCATCCTTGACCCCACGCTCGACGAGCGCACGGTCGCCCCCACGCTGGACACTTTCCTCAACGTCATCCGCACTTCGGGCGGAAGCGTCGAGAAGGTCGACGTCTGGGGCCGTCGCCGGCTCTCCTACGAGATCAAGAAGCACGCCGAGGGCATCTACGCGCTCCTCGACCTGAACTCCAGCTTCGAAGCGGTGAAGGAGCTGGACCGTCAGCTCTCGCTGCAGGAGACCGTGCTCCGCACCAAGGTCATGCGCCGCGAGATCAAGCGCGCCGCTGCCGTCGCCGCCAAGGCCTGAGCCGAAGGACTTCCCGATGGCTGGAGACACCGTCATCACGGTGATCGGCAACCTCACGTCCGACCCGGAGCTTCGCTTCACCCCTTCCGGTGCGGCGGTCGCGAACTTCACGGTCGCGTCCACCCCGCGCACGCTGGACAAGCAGTCCGGTGAGTGGAAGGACGGCGAGGCCCTGTTCCTGCGCTGCAACATCTGGCGTCAGGCGGCCGAGAACGTCGCCGAGTCGCTGACCCGCGGCGCGCGAGTCGTCGTGCAGGGGCGCCTCAAGCAGCGGTCTTTCGAGACCAAGGAAGGCGAGAAGCGCACCGTCGTCGAGCTCGAGGTCGATGAAATCGGCCCCTCGCTGCGTTACGCCACCGCCAAGGTGAACAAGGTCAGCCGTGGCACCGGTGGCGGTGGAGGCGGCGGCTTCGGTGGCGGCGGCGGTGGTGGCCAGAGCGGCCCGCCCGCCGACGACCCGTGGGGCTCCGCTCCGCCCGCCGGTGGCGGCGGTGGCGGTGGCGGCGGCTTCTCCGACGAGCCGCCCTTCTAGCCAGGCGTCCACCGCGGGCTCCGGCCCGCGAGTCGCCTCGACACAACCACTACGTAGGAATTCAGGAGTAGAACCGTGGCCAAGCCACCCATCCGCAAGCCCAAGAAGAAGGTCTGCGTGTTCTGCAAGGCCGAGAAGAAGGGCCGCCCGGAGAACATCGACTACAAGGACACCAACCTGCTTCGGAAGTACATCTCCGACCGCGGGAAGATCCGTGCCCGTCGGGTGACCGGCAACTGCAGCCAGCACCAGCGTGACATCGCCATCGCGGTCAAGAACTCCCGCGAAATGGCGCTGCTGCCCTACACCTCGACCGCACGCTAAGGAGGCACGTCAATGGCGAAGATCATTCTCACCACCGACGTCGCCAACCTCGGTGGACCCGGCGACATCGTCGAGGTCAAGGACGGCTACGCACGTAACTACCTGCTCCCCCGCGGCTACGCCATCGTGGCCACCAAGGGCGCGGAGAAGAACGTGCGCACGATCAAGCGGGCGCAGGAGAGCCGTCGCATCCGCGACCTCGACCACGCCAAGGAGATCAAGGCGACCCTGGAGGGCCTCGGCGCCATCCAGCTGAGCGGCAAGGCGGCCGAGGGCTCGAAGAAGCTCTTCGGTTCGATCACCACCGCCGAGATCGTGGACGCGATCAAGGCCGCGGGTGGCCCGCTGCTCGACAAGCGCGTCATCGAGCTGAAGGACCACATCAAGACCGTGGGCAAGCACTCGGTCGGCGCCCGCCTGCACCCCGACGTCCGCGTCGACGTGCGGCTCGAGGTCAAGGCCAAGTAGCACCGCTTTCGTCAAAGGGCGGGACGTCTCCTTCGAGGAGGTGTCCCGCCCTTTGCTTTCCGCGGAACCCGGCCGCCGCGGGCTGCGTCTGAGCCCTTGACGGGGGATCAAGGCATTATGAGACTCGACATTTGAGGCACGGGGACTCAAAAGGGGATCTGGAACCAATGGCTTACGACAGCAACGCCGAGCAGAACCGGCAGGAGAAGGTCACGGTGTCCGCGCCGGCCAACCCGGACAAGGCGCCCTCGACGTCGGGCGGAGGTGGCGGCGGGTTCGCCTTCGACAAGGACAAGATCGACGGCATCATCAAAAAATGGACGGACCTGCAGGTCGAGCTCAAGAAGGACTACGCCGACGCGAACCTGATGGCGAACGTCAAGGCGCCCGGCAAGGAGTTCGCGAGCGGCGACTGGGAGAAGCTGGCCAACCCGTCGGGCAAGGCGTTCCTGGAGCAGAACCAGAAGATGCAGGACTACGTCAAGAACTACATCGACCAGCTGACCGCCGCCAAGCAGAAGATCGCCACGAACGAAGCCGAGACGCAGGCTTCGCTCAACAAGCACAAGGCCGTGTGATGCGACGTTCCCTCGTTCTCTTCCTCGCCGCCGGCGCGCTGCTCGCCGGCTGTTCCGGCACCAAGAACGGCACCGCCTCCACCTCGGAGCCGTCGTACACGACAGGCTCTCCGAGCGCGTCGAGCGGCTCGTCCGGCTCCGCGCCCAAGGTGTCGAACCCTCTGAAGACCTCGTCGATCGAGAGTGACGCGTGCGCCGCTCTCTCGGCGGCGAAGCGGTCCGAGCTCGGGCTCGGCGAAGGCGAGCGGCGGACCACGAGCGCCGGGCCCGGCTGCTCGATCTTCGCCGCGGACGACCGGCTGAACCAGATCGAGATCAGCCCGGTGCTCGCGAACAAGAACGGCCTCAGCGACGTCTACGACACGAAGGCCAACGACGCCTACTTCGAGGAGACCCAGGTCGCCGGATACCCGGCGGTGTACGCCGCGGCGCTCGACGACCGCAAGAGCGGCAAATGCGGCCTCTTCGTCGGCGTGACCGACCAGCTGTCGGTCAACATCCTGGTGCAGTACGACAACGGGCCCGGCGCGAGCGAGCCGTGTCCCGTCGCGCTCAAAGTGGGGGAAGCGATGATCGAGACGTTGAAGGAGGGCTGACGCGTGTTCCTGCTGCCGATCATCGCCGGGTACTCGGCCTACAACCTGGCGACCACGAAATCCGGCGACTTCGAAGCGTCGGGCGGCGATCGCAAGATCGACTGCTACAACATCTGGGAAAAGATCGTCACCGGTCCGGGTACCGGGTCGATCCAGGAGGGGCAGGCCGCGGCCACCCGGCTCAAAGCCGGTTACCAGGACAGGCTGACCACCATCGACAATCTGTCGAAGGAGATGGACGCCGCCTGGACCGGTAAGAGCGCCGAAGCCGCGCAGCAGTCCGGCGCGCATCCGCTGCGCGTGTGGATGGACGACTCCGGCAAGAAGCTGGCGGACTCCGACAAGTACCTCGGCGAGCAGAACACCGCGTTCACCACGGTGAAGGCGAAGGTGCAGCAGGTCCCGAAGGACCCGCCGAAGAACAACCTGATCAACTCGATCACCCCGTGGACCACCGACACCGACCGCGCGATCCGGGACTACAACTCCAAGGGTCAGGCGAACGTCGACGCGTTCAACGAGTACTTCAAGTCCAGTTCCGAGAACGGCAAGGGGCTGCCCACCTACAACAAGATGGAGGGGCAGAAGTCGAACGTCGACGTCAACGGCGGCGGCGGCGGCGGCGGTAACGACAAGGACAAGGACGGCGGCGGCCAGGGCGACCGCAACGGGAACAACGGCATGCCGGGCATCTCGACGCCGCCCGGTTCGATGCCGCCCGGCGGGATGCCGAGCGTCCCCGGTTCGAACATGCCGGGCATCGGCACGCCGGGCTCGAACCTGCCCGGCTCGAATCTGCCGGGCGGCAACATGCCCGGGTCGAACTTTCCAGGATCGAACCTCCCCGGGTCGAACCTGCCTGGCTCGAACCTGCCCGGCGGGCAGTACAACCCGAACATCCCCGGCAGCAACTACAAGCCGCCTGGCTGGGACGACGGGACGAGCGCGTCCGGCTTCACCCCGCCGAAGATCCCCGGCGCCGGAGGCTTCGGCCCGAGTGGCGGTGGAGGCGGTGGCGGCGGTTTCGGCGGCACCGACATCCCCGGCGCGGGCGGCTTCGGCCCGGACGGTGGTGGCTTCGGCCCCGGTGGCGGCGGTTTCGGCCCCGGCAGCGGGAGTGGCGCGGCCATGCCCGGCAGCGCGGGCGCGATGGGCGGCGCCGGTATGGGCGGCGGCGCGGCGGGCGCCGGTTCCGGAGCGGGTCGCGGCGCGGGCGGAATGATGGGCGGCATGGGCGGTATGGGAGCCGGTGGCGCCAAGGGGAAGGGTGCCGAGGACGAGGAGCGCAGCTCCAAGTTCCTCGTCGGCGACGACCCCAACGAGATCTTCGGAACCGACGAACTCACCGCACCGCCGGTGATCGGGGAGTAATACGAACAGGCGAGCCGGGCGCGTGCCAAGATTGGGCCCGCGCCCGGCTTGTCTTGTTCCGGGCTGGACGACCAAGAACGACTAGGGGGCAGTTCCGGTGCTGGACAAGCAGGTCACCATCACGACCGGCACCCTCATCACGCTGATCCGCCGCCGCGGCGGCGAGCCTCATACGATCCTGTCGGAAACACCGACCTGGTACGACGAGGACGCGCAGCGGGCCGAGGACGAGCGGACCAACGAGGAGCTGGCGAGCCAGGGCCTCTTCGGTGCGCGGGGCCTGCACCCCGGGTTCAAGGCGACGCTCGAAGCCATCGCCAGGCCGTCCCTGGAGTACTACGGCTGGGTCGACGGCGGGTTCGAGGGCAAGGCGCTGAGCTACACCCTGCTCGCGGGAAGCGCCGGCGGGGAAGGCTTCGTCCTCGCCCGCCACAGCGAGCACGACGGTGTCGCGCTCGCTTCGGCGCGGCCCGAAGAACTGCTCACCGAGTTCCTCGACCAGATCCCGAAGCTCGCGCCGGGACGCGGTCGTCCGGTGGCCGTCCCGAAGAGTCAGGTCGAGGCCTCGCGCTCGTCGTCGACGGCGCAGGACGAGGGCTTCGAGGTGCTTCGCAGCGGACGGCAGAGCGCCGGCAGCCAGGAGGCCGACGAGCTTCGCCGCATCCTCGCGCTGCGCCGATTGGGGAGCGGCAGCCTGTACGTCGCCGCCCGCGGCCGGAGCGGCGCGCGGCAGCGGATCGAACGCCCGGTGAACTACATCGATACGACCGAGGGCCGGTGGCTGACCGAAGAGATACCGGGGAGTGGCGAGCCTCGGATCGCCTTCACACCCGCCGACCAGCAGGTTCTCGGAGAACGACTACGGAGCGCACAGGGCAGGTTGTTCGCGTCCTGAATTCCACGCCGTTCAGCCCACCGGGTCATGGCTCTACGCTCCGTAGTATTCATCCACAGGGCACCTCTGTGCGCCGCCGTGCGACACGCCGAACGACCAGTTTTGCCCGACACGCCGCACGGAGTTGAATAAAGTTCTCCACAGTGTCTCCACAGGGTTTGACCAGCACTTTTGTCAGACCGCTCCAGCGTTGCCCACAAGTTGTACACAGGCATTGGGCCACCTGTGAAGGGATGCCCGCAGTCATCCCCAGGTTGTCCACAGGGCGGTCCCCAGGCGAAATTGCGCTGGTCCTTTCGAGGGGCCTACCGTGCCCGATTGGCCGGTACGCACAGTGGCGTTCTTCCGGCCGAAGGGGAGCACCGGGGGCCGAGGGAGGGCGGCCGGTGGGCACAGGCGGACCGACCGGGGAAATTCTGGCATAATCGAACGCGTGTTCGATGCTTGAGGAGGTGGCAGCAGCGGTGGCGCTGACCGACGACCGCAATCCGATGTACGCGGAGTCCGACCCGGGTCCCAGCGACCCCGGTCCGCGTGGCGGGGAATACGACCGCCAGCCGCCGCAGGACATCGCGGCCGAGCAGTCCGTGCTCGGCGGCATGCTGCTGTCGAAGGACGCCGTCGCCGACGTCATCGAAGCCCTCGGGCCCGACGACTTCTACAAGCCGGCGCACCAGGCCGTCTACGACGTCATCCTCGACCTCTACGGGCGAGGCGAGCCCGCCGACCCGATCACCGTCTCGGCCGAACTGGAACGCCGCGGCGAACTCGGCCGCGTCGGCGGCGCCCCGTACCTGCACACCTTGATCGCGACGGTGCCGACGGCGGCGAACGCCGGGTACTACGCGGAGATCGTCTCCGAGAAGGCGGTGCTGCGGCGCCTGGTCGAGGCGGGCACGCGGATCGTGCAGTACGGCTACGGCGCGGCCGCGGCCGACGGCGCGAACATCGACGAGGTCGTCGACCGCGCGCAGGCCGCGATCTACGACGTCACCGAGCGGCGCACCAGCGAGGACTACGTCGCGCTGGAGGAACTGCTCCAGCCGACCATGGACGAGATCGACGCGATCGCGTCGCGCGGCGGGCAGTCGCAGGGCATCCCGACCGGGTTCGCCGACTTCGACGATCTGACCAACGGCCTGCACCCCGGCCAGATGATCATCGTCGCCGCACGTCCCGGCGTCGGAAAATCGACCCTGGGACTGGATTTCGCGCGTTCGGCCTCCATCAAACACGGTCTGACCAGCGTCATCTTCTCGCTGGAAATGAGCAGGACCGAGATCGTCATGCGCATGCTCTCGGCCGAGGCCCGGATCCGCCTGGCGGACATGCGCGGTGGCAAGATGTCCGACGACGACTGGACCCGGCTCGCGCGCCGGATGAGCGAGGTCTCCGAGGCGCCGCTGTTCGTGGACGACTCGCCGAACATGACGATGATGGAGATCCGCGCGAAGGCCCGGCGGCTGAAACAGCGCAACGACCTCAAGCTCGTCGTCCTCGACTATCTGCAGCTGATGACCTCGGGCAAGCGCGTCGAGTCGCGGCAGCAGGAAGTCTCGGAGTTCTCGCGGCAGATGAAGCTGCTGGCGAAGGAGATCGAGGTCCCGGTGATCGCGATCAGCCAGCTGAACCGTGGTCCCGAGCAGCGGACCGACAAACGCCCGATGCTGTCCGACCTCCGTGAGTCCGGCTCACTGGAGCAGGACGCCGACCTCGTCATCCTGGTCAACCGGCCCGACGCCTGGGAGCGGGACGACCCGCGCGCGGGTGAAGCGGACCTGATCATCGCGAAGCACCGTGCCGGGCCGACGGCGACGATCACCGTCGCGCACCAGCTGCACTACAGCCGGTTCGTCGACCTGTCGCACGACTAGAGCGGGACCTTGTAGGTTCTCGAATTTGACTTCATTTTCTCAGAGCAGACTTCATCTGCACTTCATGAATGAGGTGGAAATGAGACTTGCGCTTTCGGTTGCCGGGGTTATGTGCGGCGGTCAGGGCTGCTGGTGAGCGCGGTGCTGGCCGCGTCGAGGATCCTGCCGAAGACTCGGGCCACTACGGGTCTGGCGACCTGGCGGATGATCGCGTCGCCGAACGGTACGGGCAGTCCGACGCGGGTGGTCCACACGACCTGGGTGCCTCCTGGCACCTCGGTGAAGGTCATCCGGCCGAGCTCATGGCGGCTTGGGGGGAAGCTGCGCTCGACGACATAGGCGAACTCATGCGGCGGGTGGTAGGCGGTGATGCGCTCGCGGAACCAGCCGATGAGCCAGGTGTGCAGACGGATGGCGCCGACACCGTAGGGCGCGCCCTGGCCATGGCGGGCCAGGCGTGCGCGCAGCACGTGCGGGCTGCGGGTGTAGTTGGTCGTGGTGGCGCACCAGTCGAAGACCTCGTCGATCGGTGCCGCGATCACACGCTGCGCGGTCACGGTTTCCATGTTCCGGTTCCCTTCTGTCGTCGCCGGCCCTTGCGGGCCGGCTGTAGTCAGGACAGCTGGTGGAAGCCGGATGTGACAGCTGTGGTTGTGCCGTCGGTCATAGCACCGATCTCTGCTGAGTGCTTCAGCGTTCAAGTCGGCCCCTGCAGTTCAACGCGTTGCGCTGGAGCGGCGTGGCATGAGCCAGAGGTGCAAGAATCAAGCGGTCGTGAGACTGATCTTGGGTGACCTCGCGGTGAGACAGTTGAGAAGCCGCAGGTCACAGAAGATCGGCATGTCATCGGCAGTGAGAACCTACAGCATTTGCAGGGTCTCAAATTTGATGGCGGATTCTCGGTTGAGTTGGCGGATGGATGGCGGATTCGCCAAGTAGTTGAGACAGTCGCCCGGGTCTTGGGCCGTTTGAGTGGGGTGGTCACTCGATGACCGTTGGCGCGAACAACCAACACTCACCGATCACATCCGGAACCAGGAGCACGAGCAGACATGCCAGACCAGCACGAACCCGAAGATCCGCTCGCCAGACTGTACGCGTTGGCCGATCTCGTCAGCTCCGACCTCGCCGTCGCCGGAATACCCCTGGTTCCCGATTACATGCACGGCGGCCATCCTCTGGGGCCGGTCGGCGCGCACGTCTTCGCCGACAACCCCGGGCATCGTGGTGTGTTTATCAGTTGGGTCAGCCATTCGATCCTGGAGTCCGCGTCGCTGGAGGCGTGGAGCGAGGGCCGTTCCGGTCCAGACAATCCCGCCGGGCAGTGGAAGAAGACAATCGACACCGCGATGCAGAACGCGATGGCGACGATCCTGTCCTCAATCGGTTACGAGGTGGTGACAGTCGATGACGACTCAGGAGCGGAGCTCATCGTGACGCAGCGAGCGCCCGAAAGCCCCTGGTTGGAGTGGTACCGGAACCAGACGGACCGGGTGCGAGCCAAGTCGCTCGAAACCGCGGAACGGCTCAGGGCGGCCACCGACGATCACGGGCAGTGAATCCGCAGCCACAAGGTGCACCCGCCGTGGCAGCCGGCCAATCACACCAACGGATCATCTGGCCCGTGCGACGAACCGTGGTGGCCAAAGAAGTGAAGCGGCCGTGAGACTGATCTTGATGAATCGGCCGTGAGACAAGCTGCGAAACCGCAGGTCACGCAAGATCAACATGTCAGGTGCGATGAGACCCTGCAGACCTTCAGCGCAGGGCGTTTTCGACCAGCGCGACGGTCTCGCGCGGGTCGTCGACCTGGAGGACCAGCCGGGTGTAGCGCTCGTCGGCGAGTTCGATCACGACGGCTTTCGACGGGTTCTTGACGTCCCAGAAGACCTTTTCGCCGTCGAGGTGGAACGTGCCCGCCGTGATCACGCCGGGCAAGTGGGCGCCCGGCGCCCGGATTCCCTTGGGATCGGCGGCGATGCCGGGATCCGCGGTCGCGCCGCGGACGTTGGCCAGCGGGATGGTCAGGCTGCTCTTGAAGGCCCAGAGCTTGTCGAGACCCTCGATCACGACGACGAGTTCGTCGCCGTCGATGGTGACCAGTGCCATGTCTGTTTCCTTGTCAGTCGAGAGGATCGAGGCGTTGGGTCAGCGCGGTGCCGACACCGTCGGGGTCGCCGCGCAGGCGGATACCCAGTGCGGCGGCCGTGAGGGCGGCGGCCAGGGCGGTGGAGATGCCGAGCGCGTCGGCGATCGCCTGGTCGACGGCGGCCAGCGCCGCGGCCACCTCGGCGGCCACCTCCTCGTCGGCCGGTGCCCGTTCGACCGCCGCGAGCAGCAGCAGACCGAGGTCGGCCGACATGACGAGCCGCAGCGCGGTCGCCGAGTCCGTCGCCGCGGCGAGCGCTTCGGCCAAGGGGCGGACGTCGTCGGCGAGGTGGCGGCGCAAGGCGACCAGGTAGAGGCCGCGCTTGCTGCCGAACGTCTTGTACAGGCTGTTGCGGTGCACGCCGAGGTGGGCGACGAGGTCGTCGATGGACACCCCGTCGTACGCGCGGCCACCGAACAACCCCACGGCGGCGCGCACCACCTCGTCCTCGTCGAACGCCCTTCGCCTGCCCATGCCTCGAGGTTAGCCTTTTGAGGAACGATCAGTCAAGAACGATCGTTCCTCAAAAGTCGGGCGGAAGTGGTTCGCGCTGGTCGGCGCGAAACTCTCCATTACCGCACGATGGCGGGCGTACCCGGTCAGGGGATCAGCACGAGCTTGCCGGGCGCGTGTCCGGCGATGCCGACCTCGTGAGCCTTCGAGGCCTCGGCGAGTGGGAAGGTGGAATCGATGATGACGCGCAGCGAGCCTGACCCGGCGCGCTCGACGAGGTCACCTCGGGCGGCATCGCGGAGGTCGGCGCCCGCGTCCTCTCCCGGCCCGTAACCGAGCAGTTTGATGCCGGTCTCGGCGCGGCGGGGGCCTCCGGTGATCGAGGAGATCCGCGCGGGGTCGGCCACAAGTTCCAGCGAGACGTCGAGCGCCTCGTCGGTACCGGCGAAATCGACGGCGGCCGTGACGCCCTGCGGCGCGACGGCGCGCACCCGGTCGGCGAGCCCGGGACCGTAGACGACCGGGATGGCGCCGAGCTCGCGCAGCAGGGCGTGGTTGCGCTCGGCGGCGGTGGCGATCACCGTCGCGCCCTGAGCGGCGGCCAGCTGCACGGCCATCAGGCCGACCCCGCCCGAACCGCCGTGGACGAGCACCGTGTCACCCTCGCCCACGCCGGCGGCGTGCAGCGCGTGGACCGCGGTGGCGCCCGTCAGGATCAGCGACCCGGCCTCGGCCCACCCGAGCCCGGCGGGCTTGGCGATGATCGAGGTGGCCGGGACCGCGACGTAGTCGGCGTAGGCGGCCGTCACGGGGTAGACGACGACCTCGTCCCCGACCCGCACATCGGTCACCTCCGCACCGACCTCGGTGACGACACCCGCGCACTCGAGACCGATCGAGGGCATCGAAGCGGCGATCCCGGCGGCGTCTTTGTGGTCGTCGTCCACGTCGTGGAAGGCCCCGCTGTAGAGCTTCCAATCGATCGGGTTGACCCCCGCCGCCCGGACCTCGACGACCACGCCGTCGGCGGCCACTTCCGGGATGGGCGTCTCGGTCACGGCGAGTACGTCGGGAGTGCCGTAGGTGGTCGGGCGCACGATTCTGGGCATGACGGAACTCCTGGTGCTGTGGGGATGGTGATCGGCATATCCGCTGCCGAGGGCTTCTGAAAACCAGTATTGATCCATCGGGACATGATTTCCAGTGCAATATAAATAAGGAGTAATTGCGTTCAACGCAATCCACTTCGGCGGTGTCAGCGGCGTGACTGCCTCGTGTCAGCGCGACCCGCGATCGTGGTCCCATGACCACTTCACTGAGGGGTACCAAGTTGATCCGGCGAGCCGGCGTCACCGCGGTGGCAGCCACGTTGCTGGCGGGCGTCACCGTGTCGACGGCCTCCGCCGGGCAGGATCGCCCGGAATTGCGGCAGGCCGTCCAGGAGTTCGTGGACGCCGGGTTCGCCGGAATGCAACTACGGGTCCGTGACCAGCGCGGCGAATGGACCGGCAGCGCCGGGGTGCGCGAGCTGGGCGGGACCGCGAAACCGCCGACCGACGGTCACTTCCGCGTCGGCAGCACCACGAAGAACTTCACCGCGACCCTGATGCTGCAACTGGTGGCCGAAGGCAGGATCGGGCTCGACACCCCGATCGCGGGCTTCCTGCCCCGGTTCGACTTCGACCGGCGGATCACCGTGCGGATGCTCTTGCAGCACACCAGCGGGCTGTTCAACTACACCGGCGAGTACTTCCCGGACGGGACGGTCGTGCCGGGGATCCCGTGGTCGGGCCCGGAATGGGTCGACAAGCGCTTCCACACCTACCAGCCCGAGGAGCTGGTCCGGCTGTCGCTGTCCAAGCCGCCCCGGTTCGAGCCGGGGGCGGGCTGGAGCTACGCCAACACCAACTACGTGGTGCTCAGGCTGCTGGTCGAGAAGCTCAGCGGCCGTCCCTTCGCCGACGAATTGGACCGGCGGATCTTGCGGCCGCTGAAGCTGCGGGACACGCTGTCGCCGGGCGCCTGGTCCGGGATGCCCAAGCCGTACGCCCACGCCTACTACCCGTATGAGGACGCCGGTCAGTGGAAGACGATCGACGTCACCCACCAGAATCCGTCCTGGGCCTCCAGCGCCGGGGACATGATCTCGACGACCAAGGATCTCCAGACGTACTTCTCGGCACTGCAGAGCGGCAAGCTCCTCCCCGCCTGGCTGCTGACCGAGATGCGCAAGACGCATCCGCAGAGCGAAAGCCTCTACGGCTTCTACGGCCTCGGGCAGTTCTCACAGGACCTGGGCCCGGGCTGCCCCACCACCGTCCTCAACCACAACGGCAGCAACAACGGCTACGCGGCGCTGATGTACAGCACACCGGACGGCAGCAAGACGCTGACCGCCTCGATCACCGCCGGAGACGACCCGAACGCGGCACGGAACTTCCCGGCGCAACTGACCAAACTGGTCAGGAAGGTCTTCTGCGGTAAGTGAAAGAACCGGGACGGCGGGCGGCTATCTGCCCGCCGTCTCGTCGTCGACGACCGCGAGCCGGGCGGTGAGGTCGTCGACGAACCGTCCGAGGAGACCGCCGAAGGTCTTGCGGTCCTCCTCGGACCAGTCGGTCAGGGCGTCGCCGAACCAGCCGAGCAGGGTCCGCAGGTACCGGTCGGGCACCTCCTTCCCGTCCGGTGTCAGCTCGATCAGGCGCGCCCGCTGGTCGTCGGGATCCGCGACCCGGACGACCAGCCCTCGCCGTTCGAGACCGTTGAGATGCCGGGTGACATGCGGCCCGACGACCTGCATGCGTTCGGCGATCTCCCCGACCCGCAGCGGCCGGTCGGCCATGTGCAGCGTGACCAGCACCGTCATCGCCGGCCGGTCGAGGGTGATCCCGGCCCGGTCCATCGCCCGCTCGACCAGCTGGCTGCGGTTGAGCACGGTGCTGAGCTGCGTGAGTCGGGGGAGCACCGCCATCAGGTCGAGCTCCGGTGAACCTGTGTCGTCCATCACGCCTCACAAAGATACCTAAGTTAGGTATATAGTCGCCTTGAGTCCATAAGGATACCTAAGTTACCTATCCAAGGAGCACTCATGAGCACCGTCCTGATTTCCGGCGCCAGCATCGCGGGCCCGGCCCTCGCCTACTGGCTGCACCGCTACGGCTTCGACGTCACGGTCGTCGAGAAGTCGGACGCGGTCCGCGGTGGCGGCTATCCCATCGACATCCGGGGCACCGCCTTGGACGCCGTCCGGCACATGGGTGTTCTTCCCCTGCTCCAGGACGCCCACATCAACACGCGCAGGCTCAGCTTCGTCGACGCCGACGGCGGGCGGATCACCTCGCTCCGGCCCGATTCGATCACCGGCGGAGTCGAGGGCCGCGACCTCGAGGTCCCTCGCGGGGACCTCACCTCCATCCTCTACGACACGGTCCGCGACGACGTCGAGTTCCTCTTCAACGACTCCATCGCCACCCTCGACCAGCACGGCGACGGCGTGGACGTGCGCTTCCGCGGCGGAACCGGACGCACCTTCGACCTCGTCGTGGGCGCCGACGGCCTGCACTCGAACACCCGCGCCCTCGTCTTCGGTCCCGAAGAGCAGTTCCATCACTACATCGGCTACTGCTTCGCGGGCTTCACCCTGCGAAACGACTTCGGGCTCTCACACGAAGGTGTCCTCTGGAACACGCCAGGCCGGGCAGCGGCGCTCTACGCCGTCAGGGACGGCGACATGGTGCACGGCTTCCTGAACTTCGCCCGCCCCGAACCGCCCATCCACGCCTTCCGAGATCCCGCCGCGCAGCGCGACCTGGTCGCCTCGGTGTTCGCCGGGGACGGCTGGCACATCCCGCTCATGGTCGACGCCATGCGGAACGCCGACGACCTCTTCTTCGACGTCGTGAGCCAGATCCGCATGCCGCGGTGGTCCAGCGGCCGGGTCGCCCTGGTCGGTGACGCCGCGCACGCGCCGTCGTTCCTCACCGGGCAGGGGACGAGCCTCGCCCTGGTCGGCGCGTACATGCTGGCCCGCGAGCTGGCCTCGAAGGCCGACCACACGGAGGCGTTCGCCGCCTACGAAGAAGGCATCAGGGAGTACGTGCGGCTGAATCAGGCACTGGTCACCGACGGGAACTCGACCATGTTCCCGAGTACGACCGAGGCCCTGGAGCAGCGCAATGCCGTGTTGCGCGGCCTCTCGACCCTGCCCAGAAACGAGGAGGAGCCCGCGCATTCGGCGCTCACGCTTCCCGCGCCCGCGCGGCCAGCCGGTCTGCCAGTGCGCTGACCAGATCACGTAATTCGTCCGGCCGTTCGATGACGAACGGCTGGTCGAGGGCGGCGAGCAGGGGCGGGATCCAGTCGAGCCGCTGGGCCCGGATCCGGGCGCGCACCCAGTCGCCGTCCGTCTCCAGAGTCGCCACGGACGGCGGGAAGACGGCGCGGATCTGCCCGGGTGTCGCCTGGATCCGCACGGAGACGTCGTGCCGGTGCGGCGTCTCGGCGAGAGCGGTCAGCACTCGCTCGGCCGGGTCGAATCCGGCGGGCACCTCGAAAGTCCCGGTCCGCGCCTCGGCCGACTTGATCCTGTCGACGCGGAAGGTGCGCACCTCGCCGCTCGCCGAGTCGAAGCCGGTCAGGTACCACCGCCCGGAATGCGCCACGACGCCATAAGGATGGACGACGCGTTCGCTGGCCCCGCCGTGACCGGCGAGGTACGCGAGCCCGACCGGGCGGCGATCCCGCGCCGCTTCCGCGACGGTGAGCAGCACTTCGGCCTCGGCTGACAGGGTTTCCCGGGCGGGCGAGGTGAAGTCGGCGGCCTCCATCAGCGCGTCCAGCCGCCGTCCCAGTGCTTCGGGCAGTACGCGGCGCACTTTCGCGACCGCGCTCTCGGCGGCCACGACCGACGTGGTGATCAGGCCGGCTCGCCGCCCCGCGACCAGGCCGAGCAGGACCGCCAGGGCCTCCTCGTCGGTGAGCATCAGCGGCGGCATCCGGTAGCCGGGGGCGAGGCGGTACCCGCCGTACCGGCCGCGCACCGAGCAGACCGGGATGTCCAGGTCGAGGAGGTGTTCGACATACCGGCGGACCGTGCGTTCGTCGACGTCGAGCCGCCCCGCGAGCTCGGCGACGGTGCGGGTGCCGCCGCTCTGGAGGATCTCCAGGAGGGCGAGCACTCGGGCGATGGGCCGCGTCACAGCGAAAGCGTCTCAATACCGGGCGGATCCTGTCCAGTATTGCTCTTAGCGTGGCCGGTGTTCCTGATTCCACCTCGAAAGGACCTGCCGTGCAGTTCGTTTCCGTCCGCGTGATCACCCACGACGTCACCCGCCTCACCGAGTTCTACGAGAAAGTGACCGGCCTCGAAGCGCGAAGGCCCGCCGAACAGTTCGCCGAACTCGTCGGCCCGTCGTGCACCTTGGCGATCGGTAGCGCCGAGACGATGACCCTGTTCGGCGGGGCCGCCGCGGTGCCCGAGTCGAACCGGACCGCGATCCTCGAGTTCTGGGTCGAGGACGTCGACCGGGAGTACGAACGACTGGCGGGCCTGGCCGAAATCGTGCAGAAGCCGACCACGATGCCGTGGGGGAACCGATCCCTGCTGTTCCGCGACCCCGACGGCAACCTGGTGAACTACTTCACGCCGAGCGCGCCGTAGTTCCGGACGAACGCGGTCAGCAGCCGGGCGAACTCGCGGCGGTCGTCGTCCGGCCAGTCCGCCATCGCCTCGGCGAACACCGAGCGGCGGAATTCGTGCATCCGCGTCACCTCGTCACGTCCGCTCTCGGTGAGGACCAGGACGGCGCGGCGGCCGTCCCGCTGATCGGCTTCACGCCGGAGGAAGCCACCCTCGACGGCCCGCGCGACCAGACGGCTCGCGCGCGGCTGGTCGATGGTCAACGCCGCCGCGAGGCTGGTCACCGTGCCCGGCTCGCCGCTCTCTTCGGCCGCCTCGACGGCGTCGAGAAGCCCCTGTACCGCCTGGTCGGGCATCGTTTCGGCGCGGTCGCGGGCGAGCTTCGAGAGCGAGCGCCTCGCCTGGCTCCGCCGGATGGCGATCATCGCGCGTTCCACGTCGGCCACGGCGTCCGTCATTGCTCACCCTCACCAAATGCATGTACTTTTACATGTAGTTGCCGTCTACATGAAGGAGTATCCATGAAGCCCATCGGATTCTGGTTCGCCCACCTTCACCAGGCCCTTGAATCCTCCCTCGATCGAGCCCTCTCCGGCGAAGCGCTGACCCGCCGTCATTGGCAAGTGCTGAACACGATCGACAGCGGAGCCCCGATCGCCGAAGCACTGTCACCGTTCGAGGGAGCGCAGGAGGCCATCGCCGAACTGCGCACTCGCGACTGGATCGACGACGAAGGCGGCCTGACCCCCACCGGAAGACAGGCGCACCTTCGACTCAAGACCGAGGTCGGCGAGTTCCGCTCGCGCGCGACCGAGGGCATCAGCGAGGACGACTACCGGACGACGGTCGGCGTCCTGGAACGCATGGCGGCGAACCTCGCGCGGGAATAACGCGGAACACCGCGGCGTCGTCTATCCTGGTAGTTGAAAGTTCAAACACCTGGAGCTGACATGACCCCGGTGCTTTACCTCAGCCACGGCGCGCCGCCGCTCGCCGACGACGCCACCTGGACCCGCCAGCTCGCCGGCTGGTCGGCCGAGCTCGAAAAGCCGAAGGCGATCCTCGTCGTTTCCGCGCACTGGGAAGAGGCGCCGCTGACCCTCGGCGCGACCACGACGGTGCCGCTGGTCTACGACTTCTGGGGTTTCCCCGATCGCTTCTACCAGGTGGAATACGCCGCGCCCGGCGCTCCCGAGCTGGCGGACAAGGTGCGGAAGCTCCTGCGCTCGACGCAGACCCCGGTCCACGACGCGCCCGATCGCGGCCTCGACCACGGCGCGTACGTCCCGCTGGTGGAGATGTACCCGGACGCCGACATCCCGGTGCTCCAGGTGTCCATGCCGTCACTGGACCCGCGCGAGCTGTTCGACCTCGGCCGCAAGCTCGCGCCGCTGCGCGACGAGGGCGTGCTGATCATCGGCAGCGGCTTCTTCACCCACAACCTGAGCGCGCTGGGCCAGACCGACGGCACCGACGGCGCGCCGCCGTCGTGGTCGAGCGAATTCGATCACTGGGGTGCGGAAACCCTGCGCGAAGGCGACCTCGACGCACTGCTGGACTTCCAGCACAAGGCCCCCGCCGCGGCCCTCGCGCACCCCAGGATCGAGCACTTCGCGCCACTGTTCGTCTCACTCGGCGCGAGTTCGTCCGAAGGGAAAGGCGAGACCGTCATCGACGGCTACTGGCACGGCCTCGCCAAGCGTTCCCTTCAGTTCGACTAGCGCGTGCGGAGCACCCCGGCACCCGCGACCAGGCCGAGTGCCAGCAGCGTGACCAGCCCGAAGGACACCGTCAGTGACGTCAGGTCGGCGATCCCGCCGATCAGCGACGGCGCGACGAGCCCGGAGGAGTAGGTGATGGTCGCGACGCCCGCGATCGACTGGCTCGGCGTCGGCCCGCTGCGTCCGGCCGCCGCGAAGGCGAGCGGGACGACGACGGAGACGCCGAGTCCGATCAACGCGAAGCCGGCCATCGCCATCACCGGATGCGCGGCCAGCACCACCAGCAGGCCGCCCGCCGTCGCGAGAACACCACCCGCGCGGACGGTGTTGACCGAGCCGAAACGCCTCACCAGCGCGTCGCCGGAGAGGCGGGCGACCGCCATCGTGCAGGTGAACGCGGTGGTCGACGCCGCCGCGATCCCGGGCGACGTGCCGAGGACGTCCCGCAGGTAGACGGCGGACCAGTCGAGGCTCGCCCCTTCGGCGAAGACGGCGCAGAACGCGACGGCGCCGATGATGACGGCCGACTTCGGCGGCAGCGCGAACCTCGGCGGCGGGTGCTCGTCGGGTGCGCTGCGGACGTCGAAAACGCCCTGACAGATGATCAGTCCGGCGATGGTGAGCACGGCGGACGCGATCGCCAGGTGCACCCGGGCGTCCAGCGCGGCGTGCGCGGCGAGCGCTCCGGCGGCGGATCCGACGAGCGCGCCCGTGGTCCACATGCCGTGCAGCCCCGACATCACCGACTTGCCCATCCTCTCCTCGACGTCGACGCCGAGGGCGTTCATCAGCACGTCCGAGGTGCCCGCCGCGGTGCCCATGACGAACAACGCGACGCACAGGGTGACGAGGTTCCCCGCCAGCGCGGGGAGGATCAGCGCCAGCGTCCAGTACGCGAGCAGGATCCGGAGGCCTTGCCTGCCGCCGAGCCGGTGCCCGATCCGCGCGGCGAGCGGCATGGTGAGCGAAGCACCGATGGCGGGGAAGGCGAGCGCGAGGCCGAGCTGGCCCGCGCTGATCCCCGCGTGTTCCTGGATCCACGGGATCCGGGTGGCGAAACTGCCGGTCACCGCGCCGTGCACGGCGAAGATGGCGGCGACGGCGACCCGCGCCTGCCGCACCCGCCGCGTCGGCCCGCCGACGGTTTCCACTGTATTGGTCACTGGGCCCCCAAGGTCCATGAGACAACTCGACGACGTCAGCGTAAACTATCAGGAAGGGAACCTGATAATTAATTCTGGGAGGATCTGCCGGTGAGTGTCATCCGGATGCCGTCCGCCTCCCCGAGCACCGCGCGGGCCATCAACGACCGCCTGGCCCTCGACCTGCTCCAACGCGAGGGCCCGCTGACGGCCAACCAGCTCAAGACGTTGACCGGGCTGTCCCGGCCGACCGTCGCCGACCTCGTCGAACGGCTGCGGGACGCCGGGCTGATCGAGATCGTCGGCGAAGCGGGCGCCGAACGCCGGGGGCCGAACGCGAAGCTGTACGGCATCGTCGCCGATCGCGCGTACCTCGCCGGGCTCGACGTCCGCACCCACGGCATCGCCGTTTCGGTCGCGGATCTGCTCGGCCGGACCCGCGCCGAAGCCGCACTGCCGTTCGAGCTGGACGTCGACACCGATGCGGCCGTCGAACGGGCGATCGCGCTGCTGAAGACCACCACGGCCGAAGCGGGTGCGAGCGGGCTGCACACGATCGCCGTCGGCGCTCCCGGCCTGGTCGACCCGGCGACCGGCGGGCTGCGGCCCGCCGGGGGACTGCCCGCGTGGCACGGGAAACTCGTCGACGAGCTCCGGCGGCGGCTGGGCGTCCCGGTGCTGCTGGAGAACGAGGTCAACCTCGCGGCCGCGGCCGAACAACGGCTCGGCGCCGCCCGCGACCGGGAGACGTTCGTGCTGCTGTGGCTCGGGTTCGGCGTCGGCGCGGCCGTCGTCCTCGACGGTTCGCTGCGGCGGGGCGCGTCGGGCGGCGCGGGGGAGATCGGGTTCCTGCCGATGCTGGGACCCGGACGGCTCCCGACGTCGACCGACTGCGACGGCGGCTTCCACACCCTGGCGGGCAGCGCCGCGATCTGCGAACTCGCCCGCGCGCACGGCCTTCCGGCTTCGTCTGCCGACAACGCCGAAGCGGCCGAAGCCGCTGTCGGGTACGCGATCGACGCGGAGGCCGAGGAATTCCTGGAGATCGTCGCCGAGCGGATCGCGATCGGCACCGCCGCCATCACCGCGGTACTGGACCCGGGCTGTGTCGTGCTCGGCGGCGAAGTCGGCCGCGCCGGTGGCGAGGCGCTGGCGGCCAGGGTGAGCCGGCGGCTCGCGGAGATCTCGCCGCTGCGGACCGAGGTGCGGGCGGGGACCGTCGGCGGGAGCGGGGTGCTGGAGGGTGCGGTGCTGACCGCGATGGGCGCCGCCCAGGACGCGCTGTTCACGATGTCGTGACCACGACAAAGCGGGCCCGGGAGAAAATCTCCCGGGCCCGCTTCTTCGATCAGTTGGCGCTAGCCGACTGGCAGGTTCACATGGTGTGGAACTTCTTGCCGGTCAGGGTGCCGATGAAACGCTGGAACATGCTCAGCGGCGACGAGTCGACGCCCGCCAGAGCCGGGACCTGCGCGGTCGGCATCGCCGGGGCGTTGCTCACGACGGGCAGGGTGCCCGCGGTGGGCAGCTGCACCGGCAGCGTGCTCGCGGTCGGCAGGGCGCCGGCCGTGGGGAGGGCGCCCGCGGTGGGCAGAGCCACCGGCAGGGCACCGGCGGTCGGCAGAGCACCGGCGATCGGCAGGCCACCCGCGGTGGGCAGCGCCACCGGCAGGCCACCGGCGATCGGCAGCGCGGTCAGCGCCGGGAGCTGCGCGAGCTTCGGAGCGTCCGCACGAGCGGCGTCACCGGGCAGACCCGGGGTCTTCGGCAGGGCCGGGACACCGGGCAGGGCCGGGGTGACGGGCAGCACGGGCAGGTCCGCCTTCGGCATCTGAGTCGGGAGCGACGTCAGACCCTTCAGCGCGGACACGCCGGCGAGAACGCCACCCAGCTGGGGGGCGTCGGCGCGAGCGCCACCGACCGCCGGGGTGGTCGGCAGGGTGCCGGCACCGTTCATCGACGGGATCGAACCGAAGGGCAGCGCGGGGAGCGCGTCGATCGGCATTTCCGAACCGACCGAGTCGGTGAAGGCGCGGGTGTAGTCCGCGTCGTTGATCTCGGTGTCGTCGGTCGAGTTCTCGTCCGCGATGGCCAGCACCGGGATCTCGAGCTCGTTCAGCGGGATCGAGAACACCAGCGGGTGGTGCAGGTTGAAGCCGGAAAGGGCCTCTCCGCTGCCGTCCGTGATGCTGTCGCCGCCGGCCTGGCCGTCGATCACGCTGTCCGCGTTCGTCTCGGAGACGCCGCCGGCCGCCGCGATGGCGTCGCCGAACACCTCCGGAACGGCCGCGACCGGGATGTCGAGGATGTTGCCCGACAGCGATCCCTCGGTGCCCGAGGTCTCGACGTCGCCGCCCGAGGTGGCGTCGATGGTGTCGAGGCCCTCGGCGTCGGCGATGCCCGCCGCCGCGATGGCGTCGTGCGTGACGGGCACGATCGGCAGCGCCTGCGCGCCGATGATGTTGCCCGCGACCGCGCCGTTGTCACCGGTGGTGGTGGCGTCGCCGCCGGCCGCCGACATGACGTCGTTCAGGCTGTTGCCCTTGGCGATGCCCGCACCGGCCACGCCGAGCCCGGTCACCGGGACCGTGCCGCCGACCGGCGTCTGGACGATGTTGCCCGCCAGCGCGCCTTCTTCACCGTTGGCGGTGGCGTCGCCACCGGCCGACGAGTCGGTCAGGTTCGAGCCCTCGCCCGACGCGATTCCGCCCAGCACCGCGGCGAAGTTGTGCGCCTGGACCGGCAGGGAGACCGGGCCGTAGACCAGGTTGCCCGCGCCCGCGCCACCGTCACCGGTCGCGTGGACGTCGCCGCCCGCGTTGGAGGTGGTGTCGCCGTCGGCGCCACCGTGACCCTGACCGATGAACGCGCCACCGATCCCGAACGCCTGCACCGGCAGCGAAGCCGGCACGGTCGCCAGGTTGGAGCTCAGGAAGCCGTTGTCGTCGGCGGTGTTCCCGCCGCCGCCGCCGGAGACGACCTTGGTCTCGTCGGCCGAGCCGGAGCCCTGGCCGATGAACGAGCCACCGACGCCGAAGACCTCGGCCGGAACCGCGGCCGGGACCTGGACGATGTTGCCCGAGCCGGACGAGTCGTTGCCCGTGGTGCCGTCGTACCCGCCGGCGGTCACGGTCTTGGTCTCGGTCGCCTCGGCGACGGCCTGTCCGATGTGCGAGCCACCGACGCCGTAGACCTCGGGGGCCAGCGCGGCCTGGGTGTTGACGATGTTGCCCGCGAGGGTGGAGTCGTCACCGTTGGTGTGGCTGCCGTTGCCGGCGTTCGCGTCGACGGTGTTCTCGCACGAGGTCGAGGACACGTTGCCGATGTAGGTGCCCGCGATGCAGGTCACCTCGACCGGGGCCGCCACGGCCGGGTCGACGATGTTGCCGCCGGCCGCGGAGCCTTCGCCCTCGGTGCTGACGAAGCCACCGGCGTCGACGACGCTCGAGTGGCTGGTGCCGCCATCCTTGCCGGTGTTGGCGAGGCCGACCCAGCTGGCGGCCACGCCGCCGACGTTCGCGACGTCCGCGGTCTGCGGCACGATCGCGTTACCCGCGACGGCCGAGTCCTCACCGGAGGTCTGCACGTAGCTGGGGACGTTGCTCCAGCCGGGCGTGGTGTCGCCGGCCTGCGCGTCCGCCGAGGAGCTGCTGTTCGAGTTCGCGAGCGAACCGTGCACAGCGGCGGCGTTGTCGTTCACCTTCGCGGGCAGCGCGACCGGCACCGCGGCGACGTTGCCGCCGAGGGCGGAGTCGTCACCGTCGGTCTCGACCCAGCCGCCGGAGGTGGCGTCGGTCTCGGCCTCGTAGCCGGAGCTGTTGGCGTTGCCGATGATCCAGGAAGCGGCGTTGCCGGTGACCTGGACCGGGGTGGCGAGCTGGCCTGCCACCACGTTGCCGGACAGGGCGGAGCCCTCGCCGTCGGTGGTGATGTTGCCGGTCTCGGTGGTGCTCTGGCTGGCGGAACCGCCGACCACGCGGCCGGTGCCGCCGGCGAGCCCGCCGCCGTTGCCGGCGATCTGCACGGGCAGCGCCCAGTCGAGGGCGACGACGTTCCCGGCGAGGCTGGAGTCCTCACCGGAAGTCTCGACGTCCTGGTTGTGCGACCAGGTCTGCTGGTGGTTCCCACCCTCGACCTCGGCGTCGCCGATCACGCCGATGGCGTTGTCGACGATCTGGATCGGGACGACGACGTCACCGACGACCTTGTTGCCCTTGAGGATGTCGTCCGTGGTGGTGAACCCACCACCGGTCAGCCCACCGCTGACCTGACGGGCCGAGTCCTTGGCGGCCAGCGGCGCGGGGACGGCGCCCTTGTTCGAGAGCTGGGGAAGCCCTCCGCCGATTCCGTCGCTGCTGCTGCCGGGCGACGTGACACCGTCGAGCGCGTCCGAGACGGGCTTGGTGACGGCCTTGGTGCTGACCTCGCCCCTGTAGCCGGGGACGTCGAGCTGGCCGAGGGGCGTGCCAACGGCGTTGTTGTCGATCTCGATGGGAACGGTGACGTTCGCGTCGAGCGGGGAGGCCGGGGTGTCGGGGTTGACCTGTTCGTCAGCCGAAGCGATGCCGGTGCCCAGCATCAACAACCCACCCGTGACCAACGCGGTCTGGAGTCCGCGCTTTGCCCAGGATTGCATGGGGTTTTTCTCCTTCATTTCGGGTTCCCTTTCGGGTTCGAGGAGGTGCTCTCGAAGAAGCACCTGAGGGGGGGGTGGAGCGAATGCGGGCGCGAAAAAGCGCACCGCCGTTTCGCGGGGGATCAGGAGCGGACGCGAAGCCAAGCCCGGAATCGGGAGGCGTGAGGCGCGTCGGCTACCCCGCGGAGGGAGGTGTTCAGTCGGGAGTGACGCCGGGCTGCGAGCCCGGGGTGAGCGGCATGTACCGCGTGCCTGCCGGCGAGTAGCCGGTCAGGGAACGCTCGACGGCCGAGACGAGCCAGGCGGGAACGCCGTGGGTCAGGCCGTCGAGGTGACCACCGGGAGCGTTGCCGCCACCGGGGACAGTCGGGATGGAAGGCGCGACGGGAAGCGGCGCCGGGGTGAGCGGACGCGGGAAGTCACCGCGGTGTCCGTCACGGAAAGGAGAGTCTTCGTCCTGGGCGGAGGCGTCGTGCTGCTGCACGACGGCCGGCATCGGGAGGAAGGTCTCGGAGGAAGCGGGGAACTGGGTCGTCGCCAGCTGCGCGAAGTCGGTGACCTGGTCGCCGGCGCCGATGGTGTCCAGCGGGGACTTCGGGTCGACCGGACCGCCACTGACCGGGAGGTCCGGGACGAGGCCGCCGTGCCCCTGCGGGTCGAGGAGGTCCCAGACCTTGCGGCCGAAATCGGGCGACGGGGCGAACGTCTCGTCCAGCACCTGACGGGTGTCCTGCGGCTTGCGCACGATGTGCTCGACGGCGCCGAGGGTCCGCTTGACCGGGGTGACCACCGAGTTGTCGGCGAAGTCGGTGACCGCGTCGCTGACGCGGGTGGAGACCTCGTGCCGGTCGGCGCGGATGTCTCCACAGTGGTGCTTCGACCCGTTCTTGCCCGGCATCGACCACGCGGTGGCTTGCTGCTGGTCGCCGCACATCGCTCCGGCGACATCGCCGGAGAACTTGCCCGCGCCGTGCGAAACGTCGTTCAGCCCGGCCACGGTGGCATCGGTGACCGGGGTGACGCTCGTTTCGGGAGCGGAGACCACCGGCGCGATGTCGGCCGAAGCGGAAGCACCGGACACGGCCCACGCGGCGGCGGAACCGGCGACGGCGCCGCCGAGAACGAACAGCGCACGCGAAGCGAGACGACCGAAGCGCGCCGCGCCCCGCCCCTCGTTCTTCGCCGCGTTCGTCACTCGGTCTCCTGCCGTGTCGGTATGCCGTCGGTGGTTGCGGAACCGAGGTAAGCAAAGGGAGGAAGGGCAAAGCGAGCCAGGAACACCTTGATGGCACGATAGTGTGAAGAACACACGGTGTAGCCCGAAATCACGTTACGTGATCAGCGCTGGCGGGACACGGTTACTTCCGAGTCGATCATGGGGCGATGTGTCAAGCGTCGCTTTGGGCGAATTCGACCGTGCGCGTCGCCCGGAATGTTCAAGAACGCCGTCCCGGACCGATACGGTGAGCGCGTGAGCGAGTCCCAGCGCAAACAGCCGGAATCCGGCCCGGCGAACCCGTTTCTCTCCGAGTCCACCGAAGACGTCACCAACGTGGTGCCTCGCGGCCTGCGGATCGGCGCGGCGCTGTCGTGGCGCTTCATCGTGGTGATCGCCGCGCTCTACGTCATCGTGTTCCTCATCGGCTACCTGTCGGTGGTCGTCATCCCGCTGTCGATCGCGCTGCTGCTGGCCGCGCTGCTCGCTCCCGCGGTCGCCAAGCTGCAGGCGCTGAAGTTCCCGCGCGGGCTGGCGGCCGGGATCGTGCTGATCGCCGGGCTCGCGGTCCTCGGCGGGCTGCTGACGTTCGTCGTCGCGCAGTTCTCCTCCGGCCTGCCGGAACTGCAGAAGCAGCTGACGGAGAGCCTCAACCAGATCAAGACCTGGCTCATCGACGGACCGCTGCACCTGCGCCAGGAGCAGATCCAGGAGTTCATCAACCAGGCGATCGGCTTCCTGCAGAACAACCAGGCGTCGATCACCACCACCGCGCTCACCACGGCGGGCACGGTCGGCGAGATCGTCACCGGCTTCATCCTGACGCTGTTCATCCTCATCTTCTTCCTCTCCGGCGGCGACCAGATCTGGAAGTTCCTCGTCCTCGGCGTGCCCCGCCGGGTGCGCAACCGGGTCGACGTCGCCGGACGGCGCGGGTTCGCCTCGCTGGTCAGCTACGTGCGCGCGACGGCGGCGGTGGCCGTCGTCGACGCGGTCGGCATCGGCGTCGGGCTGGCGATCGTCGGCGTGCCGCTGGTGATCCCGCTGGCGACGCTGGTCTTCCTCGGCGCCTTCATCCCGATCATCGGCGCCGTGATCGCGGGCGCTGTCGCGGTGCTGATCGCACTGGTGACGAAGGGCGTCGTCGGCGCGCTGATCGTGCTGGCCATCGTCATCGGCGTCATGCAGCTGGAGAGCCACGTGCTGCAGCCGATCCTGCTCGGCCGCGCGGTCAAGCTGCATCCGCTCGCCGTGGTGCTCGCGATCACCGCGGGCCTCGTGACCGCCGGGATCGCCGGGGCGCTGCTGTCGGTGCCGCTGCTCGCGGTGCTCAACGCCGGTATCCGGTCGCTGCTGCACGAACGGGATCCCGATCCGGACGAGGTCGACGTCCTGCGGGATCAGGCGGCGCAGCCGAACGATGCCGAGGAAGCGACCAAAACGGAGTCATGACGAACACCCCGCTCTGGCGAGCCGTCTCGGCGCTGGGCACGCGGGACCCCGCGACGCCGCTGTGGCGCGGGGTGATCGTGCTTCGCGTGACGACGCTGCTCTTCGCACTCGGCTCGTTCATCGTCCACTACGACGGCTACGCGAAGCAGTGGCTCGCGTGGGCCGCGTTCGGCGTGATGACGGCGTGGACGGTGCTCAGCAGCGTGTTCTACGCGCGGCCGTCGACACGCTGGCCGTGGCTGGTCGTCGTCGATCTCGCGCTGACGGTCGTCCTCATGTTCACGTCGGCGTGGGTCCTGTCCACCGCGCAGTTCGACGCCAACACCCCGCTCCTCACGACGGTGTGGGCGGCTGTCCCGCCCGCGGCCGCCGGGACGCGCTTCGGCGCGCTCGGCGGGGTGCTCGCCGGGCTGGTGGTCTCGGTGGTCACCGGGCTGGTGCGCTGGCGGTTCGACGTCGACGTCGCGCGGGACGGCTTCCTGCTGACCGCGAGCGGGTTCGTGATCGGGCTGGCCGCGACCATGGCGCGCCGGTCCGCGGACGCGCTGACCAGGGCGTTGCGCATGGAGGCCGCGACGGCCGAACGTGAGCGGCTCGCCCGCTCGATCCACGACAGCGTCCTGCAGGTGCTCGCGCGGGTGCGCAAACGCGGCGCCGAATTCGGCGGGGAGGCCGCCGAGCTGGCGAAACTGGCCGGTGAGCAGGAGATCGCGCTACGGGCGCTGGTCACCACCGAGCCGACGCGGCCGAGCGCGAACGGGACGACCGACCTCCGTGCCGCGCTACAGCTGCTCGCGACACCGTCGGTGCAGGTCTCGACGCCCGCCGGCGAGGTCCGGCTGCCCGAACACATGACCGCGGAGCTGGTGGCGGTGGCACGCGAAGCGCTGCTGAACGTCGAGAAGCACGCCGGTGAAGAAGCGCATGCCTGGGTGCTGCTGGAGGACCTCGGCACCGAGGTAGTGGTCAGCGTCCGCGACGACGGCCCCGGAATCGCGCCCGGGGTGATGGAACGAGCGGCGGCCGAGGGACATCTAGGTATCGCGGAGTCCATCAAGGGGCGCGTGCGGGATCTGGGCGGGAGCGCCGCCCTGGACACCGCGCCGGGCCAGGGCACGGAATGGGAAGTCAAGGTTCCAGTGGCGGCGAGGGGAAAGCGATGACCGACGCGCCTCAAATTTCGGTGATGGTGGTCGACGACCACCCGATGTGGCGGGACGGGGTCGCGCGCGACCTGGCCGAGCACGGTTTCGACGTACGGGCCACCGCGCCGGACGCGCCCGCCGCGGTGCGGATCGCGCGCACGGTCCAGCCGGACGTCGTGCTGATGGACCTCAACCTCGGCGAGACGTCGGGCGTGGACGCGACCCGGGAGATCACCGCGGAGCTGCCGTCGACCAAGGTCCTGGTGCTGTCCGCGAGCGGCGAGCACAGCGACGTCCTCGAGGCGGTCAAGGCCGGGGCGTCCGGATACCTGGTCAAATCGGCTTCGGCGAGCGAACTGGTGGACGCGGTCAAGCGGACGGCGGCGGGGGATCCGGTGTTCACCGCCGGACTCGCCGGACTCGTGCTCGGCGAATACCGGCGGATGGCCGACGCCCCGGACGACGGGCCCGCCCCACCGCGGCTGACCGAACGCGAGACCGACGTCCTGCGCCTGGTCGCGAAGGGGATGACGGCGCGGCAGATCGCCGAGAAGCTCGTGCTGTCGCATCGGACGGTGGAGAACCACGTCCAGTCGACGCTGCGGAAACTCCAGCTGCACAACCGCGTCGAGCTCGCCCGCTACGCCATCGAGCACGGGCTCGACGGGGAGTAGCTCAGCCCTGGGCCACGGTCACCACCGACCGGTTCCGTTCGGCGGGCAAAGGTGTCTTGACGACCGTCCATCCCGGCCGGTCGAGTCGCCAGCTCGCGACGACGTCGGTGGCGAGCACCAGGACGTCGTCCTCGGACCATTCGATCGCGACCTGCTTGAGCGGGGTCGCGATCGGCATCGAGGGCGCGTGGGTCCAGGTCAGCGTGTCGAGGGCGAGCACCCAGACGTCGGCGGTCTGCGTACTCGTCGCGGCCCAGGCCGGGTCGCCGAACAGCACGGCGACCTTGTAGCCGTCGCGGCTCGGGAGCACCTGGCCCGGCATGCCGTTGGGCACCGGGCGTTCGACCGGAACGCGCTGATCGTTGCGCAGGTCGAGCACGGAGAACCTGGTCAGCTCGGCGAGCAGCAGCCGGTCCTTGGTGATCGCCAGTATCCGCGGGAACTGGTGCACGGCGCGGCCGGTGGCGGGGTCGATCAGCACGTCCTCGGCGGCGGCCGTCCCGCTGTTCACCGTGATCAGCAGGCCCTTCGGCACCTCTTGGCGCACCGCCGTCGTGCAGCTCGCCGGGCGGCCGCGATCCCGTTCGGCGCCGAGCAGGGACACGTACTGGAGACGGCAGAGGTCGTTGCCGTCATCGCGGATCAGCCAGACGCCGGTCTCGTCGGCGGACGGGGCCACGCTCCTGGCCTTGCCCAGCTTCCACGGCTGGTTCTTGGGATCCCCGTAGACGAGCACTTCGGACGGCTCCAAGCACGACGGCCCGCAGCGGGCGGCCGACAGCACGACCGGGAACTTGCCGACCCGCAGGACGTCGTTGACCCGGTCCCCGGCCGGAGCGCCGGGCAACGGTGTCGTGGCGCCGGTGGCGGGATCGAGGATCGACGGTGGTGAGGTCGCCATGACGAGCCGGAATCCGCTGTAGTCCACCGGTTCGCCTTCGATTCGCGACGGTGGCGGAGGTGTCGACGCAGGCGCGGGTGCGGGTGCTGGCGTGGCGTCGGTGCATCCGGCCAGCAAGAGAACCACCGCCATCAGGGCGGTACAGGGGAGAAGTGCGGGTCTGTTCAGGGTATTTCCCCGATCTCGCGCGTGAGATCCGGTTCTACCATTCCAGTCATGGG
This sequence comes from Amycolatopsis sp. NPDC031561, assembly GCF_055580625.1. NCBI lineage: Bacteria > Bacillati > Actinomycetota > Actinomycetes > Pseudonocardiales > Pseudonocardiaceae > Amycolatopsis > Amycolatopsis sp. NPDC031561. The sequence goes on from NZ_JBVILA010000005.1 coordinate 263,589, forward strand.
CGAGGAAGAGCAGCCGACGACCGAAACCAAGCCGTTGACCGGACGGGACATCCGGGTCTCCGACGCGGAGCGCGAGCACGTCGTCGTGGTGCTGCAGAAGGCGATCGGCCTCGGGATGCTGAACCTCGACGAGTTCACCGAGCGGACCGACCGCGCCCTCGCCTCGAAGACCCGCGGTGAGCTGAACGCGGTGCTCACGGATCTGCCGGGCCTGGTGCATCCCGAAGCGGGAGTGGTGCCGCGTCAGCAGCAGAACCCGTGGGCGCCGCCGCCGGGGCAGCACGCCTACGCGCAGCCGTCCGGGCAGGTCATGGAGCTCAACGGCAAGTACTCGGCGTTGCAGCGCGACGGGAACTGGCTGGTCCCGGAGTCGATGGTGATCCGGAACAAGTACGGCGCCACGAAACTGGACTTCTCCCAGGCCGAGATCCCGCATCCGGTGGTGCACATCGAACTGCAGGCCAAATGGGGTCCGGTGGAGATCACCATTCCCGAAGAAGGCGCCGTCGACACCAACTCGATCTCCGACATCAAGTTCGGCAACCTCGACGACCGGACCCGGTCGAACGGACGCCCCGGCACGCCCCGGTTCGTCATCACCGGGCGCGTGCACGGGGGATCGCTGATCATCAAGTACCCGCGTCGGGGCTTCTTCGGCTAGGCACCGACCGGCCGCACGTGCCGGAGGTGCCGGATCACGAAGCAGGCGACCGCGGCCAGCACCAGCGCGGCCAGCCCGGACACCGCGTGCATCCCGCTGGCGAAGGCGTCGTGCGCGGGCACGGCGTCGGCGAGCCTGGCCTGGGTGACGGCGTTGCCCAGCGTCCCGACGGTCGCGATGCCCAGCGCGTAGCCGAACTCGTTGCCGGTCTGCGACAACGAAGCCGCCGAACCCGCTTTCTCCGGCGGAACCGAGCCGACCACCAGATCAGTGCCGAGGGTGACCAGCGGCCCGCCGCACAGGCAGGTGATGGCGAACGCGATCGACGGGATCACCGGACCGGCGCCCGCCTCGACCTGCGTCAGCAGCAGGAAACCGGCGATCGCCCCGGCCAGGCCGCCCGAAATCAGGGTGGCGGGCCGGAAACGGCGGGCGAGGATCGGCGCGCCCAGGAAGCTGACGGTCGACGCGAGCATGCCCGGCAGCAACGCCAGCGCGGCGCCGACCGGTGAAAGTCCCACCACGACCTGGAAGAACTGCGCGACGAAGAGCATCGTCGTCCCTCCCAGCATGGTGAACGCGCACATCCCGCCGATCGCCGTCGTGAACGCGCGGCTGCGGAACAACTTCAGGTCGATCAGCGGGTCTTGGAGGATTCGCTGGCGCCGCACGAACACCACGCCGAAGCCGAGGCCGATCAGGAGCGCGGCCGCCGGGACCACGTGCACGCCGTCGCGGCGAGTTCCTTCACGCCGTAGACCGCGGGCAGGATCGTGACCAGCGAAAGCGCGACGCTCGCCGGATCGAGACGGCCGGCGTTCTCGTTGCGGTACTCGGGCAGGAACTTCGGTCCGACGACGAGCAGCAGGACCATCGCGGGAACGCCGAGCAGGAACACCGAACCCCACCAGAAGTGCTCCAGCAGCACGCCGCCGACGATCGCGCCGACGGTGAAGCATCCCGCCCAGATGCCGATCGCGAGGGAGCGCTGGCGGCTGTCGAGGAACAGGTTGCTGATCAGGGCGAGCATCGACGGCGCCAGTGTCGCCCCGGCGATGCCGAGGATCGCGCGGGCGGCGATGAGCATCAGCGCGCTGGTCGAGAACGCCGCCAGCACGGAAGCCAGTCCGAACGCCGTGGCCCCGATGAGCAGCAGTTTCCGGCGGCCCACGCGGTCACCGAGGGTGCCCATGGTGACCATGAACCCGGCGATCATGAAGCCGTAGACGTCCATGATCCACAGCTGCTGGGTGCTGTCGGCGCCGAGGCTCTGGCTGAGTTTCGGCAGCGCGAGGATCAGCACGAACACGTCGAGGGAGACCAGGAAGGTGGGAAGGGCCAGTACGGCCAGCCCGACCCACTCCCGGCGTCCCGCCCGTGTCGGGGTCTCGGTGGTCGTCATGGTCCGGTTCCTTTCGTCGCACTCGGTGTCTTCACCAGTGCGTCGAAGCGGTGGACCGGATTTCGACATCAAGCGTGCAGAAGGATCACCAGGCCGATACCGATGAGGACGACCGGAAGCAAGAAGTGGCCCCAGCGCGTCAGGGCGCGGGCGATCACCGGACGGGTCGCGAAGTAGCGGCCCGCCGCGCACCAGACCGCGACGAGCGCGAGGAACACGGCCGCGTACACGATCAGCCCGCCGGTGCCGGTGTTGGCGAAGACAGGCACGTAAACGCCGATGTTGTCGCCGCCGTTGGCGAAGGTCACGCCCGCCACGGCGAGAACGCCGGGACCGACGTCGGGCTCGTTGTCCTCGTCGTCCTTACGCCAGACGCGCCACGCCGCCCGGAGACCGAGCAGGAGCGGTACCAGCCCGAGCCAGGGCAGAACGGCTTCCGGCAACAGACCGGCACCGAGCGCCCCGACGATCGAAACGGCGAGGATCCCGGCGAACCCGAGGTACTGCCCGGCCACCACCCTCGCCGCGCCCGCACGTCCCGTCGCGCGGCCGAAGAAGAGCGCGAGCAGGACGATGTCGTCGATGTTGGTGACCACGAACATCGCCGCGGCCTGGCCGAAGATCACCACCAGGGGAGCAAGGGACCTTTGCTATCGCTTGGCTGCGGCTGCCCTCGCCTCAACGGGGTCTGCCGTCGCCAGTACGGCCTCGGCGAGGGCCTCGCATTCGGCCAGCGTCGTGGCGGCCAGGCTCGCACCCACCGCGCGCACGGCGGGCGCGTTCATCGAGAGGCTGGTCAGGCCGAGCCCGGCCAGCACCAGCGCGAGCCTCGGGTCGGCGGCGGCCTCACCGCAGACCCCGGCGGGCTTGCCGGTGTCCTTGGCGGCCTGGCCGATGACCTTGAGCAGGCGCAGCAGCCCGGGCTGCCACGGGTCGTTGAGCTTGGCGACCGCGCCGAGCTGGCGATCCGCGGCGAAGGTGTACTGCGCGAGGTCGTTGGTGCCGACGGAGACGAAGTCGACCACGTCGAGGATCTCGCGGGCGGTCAGCGCGGCGGCCGGGATCTCGATCATCACACCCGCGCGGGCGATACCGGCGGCACGCGCGCGCTCGGCGAACCACGCGGCCTCGGCGGCGGTGGCGACCATCGGCGCCATCACCGACACCTCGGCACCGGAATCCTGCGCGGCACCCGCGATGGCCTCGAGCTGGCGGTCGAGGATCTCGGGCCGGTCGAAGGCGACGCGAAGCCCGCGTACGCCGAGAGCCGGGTTGGGCTCGGCCTCGGGCTCCAGGAAGGCGAGAGGCTTGTCGGCGCCCGCGTCGAGGGTGCGGACGATGACCGGCTTGCCGCGGAACGGCGAGAGCACGGCGGTGTAAGCCTTGCGCTGTTCGTCGACGGTCGGCTCAGCGGAAGCGTCGAGGTAGCAGAACTCGGTGCGGAAGAGACCGACACCTTCGGCTCCGGCCTCGGCCGCGGCCTGGGCGTCGGTGGCGGAACCGACGTTGCCGAGCACCTTCACCCGGTGGCCGTCGGCGGTCGCGCCGGTGCCGTCCCACTCGATCGCGCCGGTCTTGGCGGCCGTGACGATCTCGGCGTCGGGGTCGGCGACCTCGACCACGCCGGTGTCACCGTCCACCGCAAGCGCTTGCGCGTCGAGCGAGAGGAGCCCACGGACCGCGACGACGGCCGGAATGCCGAGCGCGCGAGCGAGGATCGCGGTGTGACTGGTGGGGCCACCTTCTTCGGTGACGAGCGCGAGCACCTTGTCCGGGTCGAGTCCGGCGGTGTCGGCGGGCGCGAGATCGCGCGCGACGAGCACGCTCGGCGAATCCAAATCGGGAACGCCCGGAGGCGCGATGCCGAGCAACTCGGCGACGAGCCTGTCTCGCACGTCGAGGACGTCGCGGGCCCGCTCGGCCATGTAACCGCCCGCGGCAGCCAGCGCGTCGGCGAACTTCCCCGCCGCCTGGTAGACCGCACGCGGAGCGGGCAGGTTCTGAGTCTTGACCAGCTGCTCCGCCGAGGAGACGAGCGCCGGGTCGGCGGCCATGGCCGCGGTCGTGATGAGAATCGTCGCGGCCTCGCCGGTCGCGGTCTCGGCCAGCTTCTCGAGCCGGGCCGCCACGATCTGCGCGGCCGGGGCGATCCGGGCGGCCTCGGCGGCGGGATCGGCCGGTGCCGGTTTACTCGCGGGCTCGCCAAGGGGTTCGGCGACTCGGACGACAGGACCGCTCGCGCGGCCGGGACTGACGGCAACCCCGGTCAGTGACTCAGACGGCATGGTCTAGACCATATCTCATAGGGGGCGTGACCTGGCTCATAGCCAACAGCACAACACAGAAGAACACATCATTCCAGTTCGGATGCCGTCGGATACGAAGGCTGCGCGCCCTGGCGAGTCACCGTGATCGCCGCCACCTTCACCGCCCAGCGCGCCGCGTCGGCCAGCTCCTCGCCCTTCGCGAGCGCCGTGGCGAGCGCGCCCGCGAAAGCGTCACCCGCGCCGGTGGTGTCGACGGCCTCGACCTTCGGCGACGACACTTCCGTGACCCCGTCCGCGGTCACCACCACCGCTCCCTTCGCGCCGAGCGTCACGACGGCCGCCTTCGGACCGAGGTCGAGCAGCTGGGGGAAGTCGGCCTCGCCACCGAGGAGGAACGCCGCCTCGTGCTCATTGACCAAAAGAACGTCGAGACTCTGGAGTGTCTTCGCGGAGAGTTCGGCCGCCGGCGACAGGTTCAACAGTGTCTTCACGCCTTTTTCGGCGGTTTCGCGACGGCGTGCTCGACGGTTTCGAGCGGGATCTCCAGCGACAGCACCACGATCTCGGCGCCGTCGAGATCGACGTCCTCGGGCCGCAACCCGGAGTTGGCACCGGGCGAGACGAGAATCGAGTTCTCGCCGTCGGGCGTGACCGTGATGTACGCGATCCCGGTAGGACGTTCGCTGGTGCGCAACGAGGCCGTGTTCACCCCGGACTCGGCCAGCGAGCGCTTGAGCAGCTCGCCGTACGGGTCGTCGCCGACCGCCCCGAGCAGCGCGACGTCGGCCCCGAGCCGCGCTGCCGCGACCGCGGTGTTGGCGCCTTTGCCACCCGGCGACAAGGTCGTGTCGCCACCGAGTACGGTTTCGCCACCACCGGGTCGCCGGTCGACCGGGACCACGAGATCGGCATTGGCGGACCCGATGACCAGCACCTGAGAAGTCATGGAGGGAACCTTGCCATGACCAGTGGTTGTCCGGTCATGACCCTTCTCCCGGCGAAGATGTGAAGAACTTTGTAACTTTCCTGGTGCGTAGTGCGACAATCAGGCGAGCAGCGGAACGCCGTCACTCTTTCGGGGGATAACCTTCCCCCGGGCGTCACTTCGGCGATCACGCCCGCTCTTGAGATGCGTTGCCGCGTTCACGCGGTGACGTTGCCCCGATCCCGGCGTAAGCCTGGACCAGGGCATCGGGTCGCCGGCGTCGATCACGTAGCCCCCCGAGTGATCGGCGCCGGCGGCGCCCCGTTTCGACGGGCGCCTCAACTCAGGATGCGGTCGTGTTCTGCGGGACTCCCCGATACTCGCTCAACTTGTCCGGCCGGATCATGGTCATCGCGACCCGGATTTCGGCGAACGCGGCGTCACTGAACGCCTCGGGAATCCGGTAGCCCTTCACGACCGGCGGAAGCGGACGGCCGTCGAGGTTCGCCCCGATTTCCCATAGCCCCTTCAGCGTTCGATGGCGTTTCGCGAATTCCTCGTCGAGGGGGAAGAAGTCGATCATCCGCAAGGCGCGTTTGCCACCGTTCACAGTGGTCAGCCGAAGCTCGCGGAGCTCTTCCCACCCCACCTCGAAGGTCGCCTTGTCACGACGGAACCAGCGAATTCCTTCGACCGACACCGTGAACTTGGTGCACCAGGTCGCCTTTTTCCACCGCGCTGGAGTGCAGAACCAGAGCCATCCGGGAGAGAGAAGTCCGATCGCAGCGATCGTCAGTGTGGCTTCGCGGAGCTCTGTCCCGCGTCCCGCCGTGAAACCTACGATCCCGGAGACGACGGCGACGACGAAGATCGCCCCGCAAACGCGCCAGAACTTCGCGGACGACCAGTCGTTGGGCGTGACCGTCCTCGATGCCGTCGAGGGAAGACCGACAGGAGCAGCCACGCCGCCCAGTGGACGAACCGACGAGAGAGAAAGCGAGGTGGTCACGGAAGCCTCGGAGACAGGTTTGCGGAAACGCTTGTTCCGTCGCCAGTGGGCGAACAGGCCCAACCCCACGAACCCGCCGATGCCGGGTGCGACGCTCCACCACGGAACGTCGCCCTTGAAGTCCCGGGCGTAGTACCTGCCGAGCTCTTTGACCCGGACGGACTTACCGATGTCGGCCGGGGTCAACTCGTCCGGGAACGAGCGCGCCGTCACGACTTCCTTCCTGGATCCAGACGAATAGGGGCGAACCTCGATGTCGCAGACCCAGTAGTAGCCGATCCCGGCGATGCTCAGCGGCCCTATCTCCTCGCAAGTCTTCGCCGTCGCCATGTCGACGAACTTGCTCGTTCCCTCCTCGTCGTGGGACACCAACCCGCGGCCGAGCAGAGTCCAGCAGATCAGCGCGTAGAGGAACACGCCGACGGCGACACCCGCCACCTTCCAAGGGGATCTGCGCGTGACCGTGGGAACTGCTTCGTACCCGGTCATCAGAAGACCACTACTCACTGGATAGACCCGGATATCCGTTGCGTTCCAGGCTGCTCGAAAATCGGCTGTTGCTCGACAGGCTGCCTGGAGCCGACTGCTCCGTTGGCCTTCTCTGGCGGCTTGGGTTCGCCGGTGGCGTTGATGGTCGTCTCTCGCCGGTCACGCGCCTTGTCTTCCGACGCGCTCTTGACCACCTCTTTGACGGCCGACTTACCTGCTTCCTTCACCACCTCCCAGAACGCCCCCATCCCCGCGCCCTCGAACACGTCACCCTTCTTGAGGAGGTCACCGACGTTCTTGTAAAAGTCCATCAACATGGACTTCGCGCGCATGAGGACGCGCATCAGCTTCTCGGCCCATGTCATGGCTTCAGTGCTTTTTTCGATCGCGAAGGGAACACCCTCCGCGGCCAAAGCCGCCGGGTAGGCAGGCGGCGGATACCTGGCGATGATCATGACGATCTTGGCGAGAGTGTCGGTGATCAAGTCGCGAATGATCGTTCGAACCACCGAGAGCACTGTCTTGCAGATGTTGATGATGTTCCCGGCGAGCTCGGCGAGCCGGACTATTTCCCGGTACCCGTTGAGCTGCTTTTGCACGTAGGCGCGATACGCGTCGGCGGCGGCACCCGACCATTCCATGCAGTTCTTTTGGACCTCATCGGTCAGCGTCTCGGCCGTCGTCTTGACGTACTTGCCGACCTCAAGCCATTTCTGCACCTCGAGATCAAGTGCGTCTTGGTCGCCGGAAACCCAGTCAAGAGGTTCCTTCAAGAAGTCAACGTGTTCGATGATCCACCCAAAACCCCAGCTCATCAGGGTTTCCAGCGGGTTCTTGATGACCTCGACGATATCCGGCACGGCTCCCGCGAGGCTGAGGAGTCCCTCCGTCCAGTCACCGTTCAGGAGCTTTTCCGCGCCGCCGAACACATCCTGGACGGCGCCCGCACCCTCCAGAGCGTTGTCCACCTTGTACTTCTCGGCGTCCGTTTCGCCCTTGGCGTTCTTGAGGACGTCGTTCTCAGCCACGTTCCACCTGCTCTGCCCGCTTCAGAAGGTCGATCGCGTCCTGCTCGGTCACCCGACGCACTTCGGCCCACTTCCGTACCGCCGCGACGTGGTGCTCGCCCGCCGAGATCGCGGACTGCAGAGCCTCCCGCACGTTCTCCGAAAGGTTGTTGCAGATCAACGGCATCCCGCACATGTTGCCGATCAGACCGAAGGCCAACATGTCCACACGATCTTTGTCCGCGTCGAGCGCGACCCGTAAATGCTCGTGAGTCTCTTCCACTTGTTTGGCGTGCTCGTCGATCTGGTCAGGGTTTACGTTGAAACCCTGGTCTCCTTGTGGCTGCCCCATGGTTCTCCCCTCCCTCAAGTACCCGCTCAGCGCAGGAAGTCGCCGCCGGTGAAGTAGTCGTCCTCGTGATCCGTCTGCTGCCGTCGCGCGGCACGAGGCGGCGCAGGCGAAGCGGGCGGCACGGGCGGCTTGGGAGCAGGCGGGGGCGGAGGGGCGTCGAGTTCGTCTTCGGCGACGAACCGGTCGTCCTCGTCTACCGTCCGGTGGCCGCCCTCGACGTAGCCCGCCGGCTCGGGTTCCGGGTACTCGTTGTGCAGCTGGTCGACCAGTTCGTTCATGGTCTCGCTGCCCGCGATGGACGGGACGCCGGTCTGCACCGCGTCCGCCAGTTTGCTCTGTGCGCTTTGGACGACGCGGAGGATCTCCTGCGCGAGCGCGGGGTTGTCCCGGACCGACGGACCGATTTCCAGGCCCACCAGGTTCCCCGCGTGGTTGACCTTGACGGAGATCTGGCCGTCCTTGCTGCGTTCGGACACCGAGACGCTTTCGATCTCGGTGCGCATCTGATTCGCCTTCCGCTGGGCGTCGGCCAACTTGGCCTCGAAATCAGCGAAGAGCTGCTCAGGGTTCGACACGCGAACCTCCCCTGTTCACGTCGTAGCCATTCGGCGACCGAGTGTGGCATACCCGTCTGACATCGGGGAACGTTTCGCGCGCATCCACACCCCGGTCGTGTGGATCACCACAGCGGGCCCCGGTTTTCCCTACCGGACATGGCGGCCAGCCCGGTGTTCGCCCAGGTCAGCGGCTCATACCGTACTGAACATGACGATTTCGGACTGGAAACGCGCGATCTACGCGCTTCTCGCACTGCCGGGTTACCTCGGCGGCGCGAAGGTTCAGCGTGGGCTCGCGCGGCGCTGGCTCGGGGAGCACGGCGGGGGACGGCCGCGGTTCGTGGCGGCCTTCGGTCCGAGCGCGGTCGCGTTCCTGCTCGCGTTGCTGCTCTTCTATCTCGCCGGGCGCATCGCGACCTACGGTCTCTTCTGGTCGGGGAGCGACCCCGAGGGCACGTGGGGCGGCCCGACGCTGGTGGGGGCATGGGTCGTGCACTTCTTCGTCGCGCTCGGGATGTCCGTTCCGGTTTTCCTGGCGCTCCGGCCACTCACCCGGCTCCAGGCTCGCCTTCTGGGCTCATCCCCGGTAATGGGGCACTGACCACCTAGAATGCCCGGATGAACAACCCCAGCCGCAGGGGTCGCGAGCGGGCTGCGACCGATCAGGACATCCGCCGGACGGCGCGGGCACTCCTGGTCGAGCAGGGCCCGGAGGCCGTGACGCTGCGGGCGATCGCACGCGAGCTCGGCATCACGGCGCCGGCGTTGTACCGCTACTACGGCTCACGCGACGACCTGGTCGAGCATCTTCGCGCGGACGTGGTCGCGGATCTCGCGGCCGGTCTCGCCGAGGACATCGCGCAGTTGCCGGACGAGGGCGCTCTTCAGCTTTTCGCCATCTGCAAGGGTTTCCGGCGCTGGGCGCTCGCGCACACCAAGGAGTTCACGCTGGTCTTCGCGTCGCCGTCGTCGGACGCGGGGAACAGGCTGGACGAGCCGTTCGGGCGGATCTTCCTCGCCGCGGCGGGCCGGGTGCTCGCGATGCACGATCTGGTGACGCCGTCGAACGACGTGGTCCCCGCCGAGCTGCGCGACGATCTCACCGCGTTCCAGGCAGAGTTGCTGACCGTGCTCAAGGAGTCCGGTGCGGAGTTCCCGCTCGAGAAGCTCGACCTCGGCGTGACGTACCTGATGATCCAGTTCTGGGCCCGGCTCTACGGGCACGTCACGCTCGAGGTCTTCGGCAACTATCCGATCCCGTTCTCGAAACCGGACGTCCTCTTCGACGCGATGCTGGCCGATCTCGCGCGCGAGATCGGCCTGACCGCCGGCTAGGCCGCGTGCCCGCCGTCGACCGAAACGGTCGTGGCGGTCACGTACTTGCTTTCGGCCCGTGCCAGGAACGACACCGACGCCGCCACCTCGGACGGCGAGCCGTAGCGGTCGAACACCGTCAGGCTCCGCTGGTCGGCGGCGTACGGGCCGTCGGCCGGGTTCATGTCGGTGTCGGTCGGGCCGGGGTGGACGATGTTCACGGTGATCCCGCGCGGCCCCAGTTCCCTGGCGAGGCCCTTGGTCAGGCCCAGCAGCGCGGTCTTGCTCACCGCGTACAACGACATCCCGGGGCCGGGCACGCGATCCGACACACAGCTGCCGATGGTGATCACGCGTCCGCCGTCGCCGAGGTGCCGCGCCGCGGCCTGCGTGGCCACGTAGACGCCGCGGACGTTGATCGCGAGCACGCGGTCGATGTCCTCCAGGCTCGTCTGGTCGAGCGGGCCGACGAAGCCGACGCCCGCGTTGTTGACCAGCACGTCGAGCCTGCCGAACTCGGCGACCGTCGTCTCGACCGCGGCCGCCACGGCCGCGGCGTCGGCACTGTCGGCCTGGATCGCCAGCGCTCGACGGCCGAGCGCCTTGATCTTGTCGACGACGCCCGCCGCGAGTTCGGCGTTGTGCTGATAGGTCAGCGCGACGTCGGCGCCGTCCTCGGCGAGCCGGATCGCCGTGGCGGCACCGATCCCTCGGCTGCCGCCGGTCACCATTGCCACCTTGCCGTCGAGGGTCATGCGGTGTTCTCCGTTCGATTTCGTTGTCCTTGAACAACTCCATCGAATCGCCTCATGACCCTCGACGCTGGCGTCTTTCCGCCGTGTAGCTACAGGACGATGTTGACCAAACGTCCCGGCACCACGATCACCTTGCGCGGCGTGCCGTCGCCGACCAGGGCGGCGACCTTCTCGTCGGCCAGTGCGGCCGCCTGCACGGCGTCCTTGTCCGCGTCGGCGGGCACGGTGACGCGCGAGCGCACCTTGCCGTTGACCTGGATCGGGTACTCCACGGTGTCTTCGACCAGGTACTTCTCGTCGACGACCGGGAACGGCCCGTGCACCAGGGAATCCGCGTGGCCCAGGCGCTTCCACAGCTCCTCGGTCAGGTGCGGGGCCAGCGGCGCCAGCATCAGCACCAGCGACTCCACCAGTTCACGCGGCGTCGCCTCGGTCGAGCCGTAGGTCTTGGTGACGTAGTTGTTCAGCTCGATCAGCTTCGCGCCGGCCGTGTTGAACCGCAGTTCCGCGTAGTCCTCGCGGACACCGGCGATCGCCTTGTGCAGCTGCTTGCGATCGGCGTCCGTGGCGTCCACAGTGGACACACGCAGCTCGCCGGTCTCCTCGTCGACGACCAGGCGCCACAGCCGCTGCAGGAAGCGCTGCGCGCCGACGACGTCCTTGGTCGCCCACGGCCGCGAAACGTCCAGCGGGCCCATCGACATCTCGTAGAAACGGAAGGTGTCGGCGCCGTAATCGGCGGCCATCTGGTCGGGCGTGACGACATTCTTCAGGCTCTTGCCCATCTTGCCGTATTCCTGCTTGACCTCTTCGTCCCCGAAGAAGAACTTGCCGTCGCGTTCCTCGACCTTGTCGGCCTGGACGTAGACGCCGCGGGAATCGGTGTAGGCGTAAGCCTGGACGTAGCCCTGGTTGAACAGCTTCCGGTACGGCTCCTTGGACGACACGTGGCCCAGGTCGAACAGCACCTTGTGCCAGAACCGCGAGTACAGCAGGTGCAGCACCGCGTGCTCGACACCGCCGACGTACAGATCGGTTCCGCCCGGGTCGTCGACACCGTGCTCGGCGGGACGCGGGCCGACCCAGTACTCCTCGTTCTCCGGGGCGACGAACACGTCCGGGTTGGTCGGGTCCAGGTACCGCAGCTGGTACCAGCAGGAGCCCGCCCAGTTCGGCATCGTGTTGATGTCGCGGCGATAGGTCTTCCTGCCGTTGCCCAGGTCCAGTTCGACCTCGACCCAGTCGGTGGCGCGCGCCAGCGGCGAGGACGGCGTGCTGTCCTTGTCCTCCGGGTCGAACGTCACCGGCGAGTAGTCGGCGACCTCGGGCAGTTCGATCGGCAGCATGCTGTCCGGCAGCGCGTGGACCTGGCCGTCTTCGTCGTAGACGACCGGGAACGGCTCGCCCCAGTAGCGCTGGCGCGAGAACAGCCAGTCGCGCAGCTTGTACTGGACGGTGCCTCGACCGTGGCCGTGCTCCTCCAGCCAGCCGATCATCGTCTTCTTGGCCTCGTCGACGGCCATGCCGTCCAAGAAGCCGGAGTTGATCGCCGGTCCGTCGCCGGTGAACGCCTTGCCGTCGAAGCCGTCGGACGGCTGGACGGTGCGGATGATCTCCAGGCCGAACTTCTCGGCGAATTCCCAGTCGCGGGTGTCCTGGCCCGGGACGGCCATGATCGCGCCGGTGCCGTAGCCCATCAGGACGTAGTCGGCGACGAAGACCGGGATTTCCTTGCCGTCGGCCGGATTCACCGCGTAGGAGCCGGTGAAGACGCCGGTCTTCTCCTTGTTCTCCTGACGGTCCAATTCGGACTTCCGCGCCGCGGCGGCACGGTAGGCGGCGATGGCTTCGGCCGGGTTGGCGGCCTCGCCGGTCCAGCGGGCGTCGACGCCTTCCGGCCACGTGGCGGCGGTCAGCTCGTCGACCAGCGGATGCTCGGGGGCGACCACCAGGTACGTCGCGCCGAACAAGGTGTCCGGGCGGGTCGTGAAGACCTCGATCTTCCGCTCGCCGGAATCGAACGACACCCGCGCGCCGTGCGATCGGCCGATCCAGTTGCGCTGCATGGACTTGACCTTTTCCGGCCAGTCCAGCAGGTCCAGATCGTCGACCAGACGATCGGCGTAGGAGGTGATCCGCATCATCCACTGCCGCAGATTGCGCCGGAACACCGGGAAATTGCCGCGTTCACTGCGGCCGTCGGAGGTGACCTCTTCGTTCGACAGCACGGTGCCCAGCCCCGGGCACCAGTTCACCGGCGCCTCGGAGATGTAGACCAGCCGGTGCGAGTCGACGATCTCCAGCTGCTCGGCGCGGGTCAGCTCGCACCAGTTGCGGCCGTCCGGCGTGCTGCGCTTGTCCTGCGCGTATTCGGTCTCCAGCTCGACGATCGGGCGGGCCTTACCGGCCTTCTCGTCGTACCAGGAGTTGAAGATCTGCAGGAAGATCCACTGGGTCCACTTGTAGTAGTCCGGGTCGATCGTGGAAATCCGGCGACGCTCGTCGTGCCCCAGGCCCAGGCGCCGGATCTGGCGCAGGTAGGTCTGCATGTTCTCTTCGGTGGTCTTGCGCGGGTGCTGTCCCGTCTGCACCGCGTACTGCTCGGCGGGCAGGCCGAAGGCGTCGAAGCCCATCGTGTGCAGCACGTTGCGGCCGATCATGCGGTGGTACCGCGCGAAGACGTCGGTCGCGATGAAGCCCAGCGGGTGCCCGACGTGCAGACCGGCGCCCGAGGGGTACGGGAACATGTCCTGGACGAACAGCTTGTCCGAGGGGACCTCACCGCTCTCATCGGCGAGCGGGCCGACCGGGTTCGGCGCGTGGTAGGTGCCGTGGTCGGACCAGTAGTCCTGCCAGCGCTGCTCGATCTGGCCCGCCAGCTCCGCGGTGTAGCGGTGCTGAGGGGCCGCGTCGGCGCCGCTGGGCGCTTCGCTCGCCTGGTTCATCGATCCTCCGTGCTCATCCACGTCAAGCCACTCCAGAAACAACTCGACCCCTCAGCCCGGAGGGCATGAGGGGTCGCCGCGCTGGTCCCGGCCGTTCGGCCGAGGTCAGCGCGGCAGGCTAAGGAGCAGCCGAGCCGTGTTCATGAAGCCAGTTTAACCCGCTGGTCAAAGCCGTTCCGAGGGGACCGCCAGAGCGATGAACTGGGTCACCTGCGTCGCGGAGAAGTTGTTGTCGCTGACGAGCACGAGACTGCGCTCGCCGTTCGGCAGACGCGGACCCCAGGTCATCCCCTCGACGTTGTCCACAGTGGACAACTTGAAGTCCGCGAGGTCCGCGAGCAGGCGCTTCTTGACCGGTTTGACGTTTTTGGCGTCGCCGAGCGAAGGCGTCTTCGCGATGTTCGTGGCGCCCTTGGTGTCGATCTCGTAGATCCGGATCTTGTTGCCGACGCCGGTGACGAACGCGCGCTCCATCACCAGGAAACGCGTCGGATCGGCCTGGTCGACGGCCAGCAGCGACGAGACGCCGGTCGTCGCGAACGCTCCGGGCGGGTTCGGCGACGCGAAGACCTTGTCCTGCGGGTACGCGAACTGCGCGAGCACCGGGCCGAACCGCGACTGCAGCGTGATGCGCGAGAGGGCGCCCGACGTGGTGGTCGGTTCAGGACCGTCCTGCAGCAGCGGACCCTCCACCGAGCTGGCGACGAGCGAGCCGAAACCGGCGAAGGTGAGTCCTTCGAGGACGAGGTTCTGCCGCGGCCCCGCCGTCTCGGTCATCTTCTCGTTGGCGGGGATCGGCAGGTCACGGACGTAGGAGCCGTCGCGTTTCGCCTCGCGGATCGACGGGTCGATGCGCGCCGCCGCCGACCGCTCGCCCTCCTGTGACCAGAGATAGTGGCCGGTCCAGGGGTCGACACGCAGCTCTTCGGGGTCGATGGTCTGCATGTTCGGCGGCTGCGCCGGGTCGTTCTTCGCGAGCGGCGGGTACGGCGTGCCGTCGGGCCGCAGGAGCGGCTTGGTGCCGGTGAAGGTGACCGGGCCGAGTCCCTTGGCGTCGAGGGAGAACTTCGCCGTGTAGAACCGGGCGGGGTTGATGGCGGACCGGTCGTCGCAGATCAGCGCGTACTCGCCGGTGCGGTGGTCGTAGTCGATGCTGGACAGTCCTCCGACGACGGTGCCCTGGTAGAGCAGCGAATTCGGGACGATCTGTTCACCGATCAACCGCAACGGACGGTGTTCGGCTTGAGCGGCCGGGGCCGCCATCAGGGTGAGGGGAACGGCCCCGATCAGGGCTGCGGCTAGGACTCGGCGTGACATGGCCTGTAGCACAGTCGATCAGGGTATCCGGCAGGTTGCCGGAACGTCACGCTTATCCTCGTGGAGTGTTCGTCATAGCGCTGGTCCCGATCGTGCTGGGTGTCCTCGTCGGCTGGGGTGGGTTCCTCGGCCTGCGCGAGAAGCTGCCGCGTGACCGCGGCGCGGGCGTGCGGACGGCCGCCACGATGCGCAGCGAAGAA
Source organism: Amycolatopsis sp. NPDC031561 (assembly GCF_055580625.1). Lineage (NCBI taxonomy): Bacteria > Bacillati > Actinomycetota > Actinomycetes > Pseudonocardiales > Pseudonocardiaceae > Amycolatopsis > Amycolatopsis sp. NPDC031561. The sequence goes on from NZ_JBVILA010000005.1 coordinate 278,789, forward strand.
GCCTTCCGCCTCGGCAACAAGGTCGCCGGGCTCCCGACGCTGGCCGGTGGCGTGATCGCCGTGCTCGCCGGTGTCGCCGCGCTGGTCATGCCGACGACGTTCGGTCTGCTGCTCGCCTCGTTCGTCGGCGTCGTCGGGATGATCGCGCTGGTCGTGACCGGGGGAGCGCTCGGCAACCGCGCCGCGACGACGGTGCCCGCGCCCGAACCCGCCGCGCCGGAAGCGCCTGCTGGCTGCAGCGGCTGTGCCTGCGGGACCTGCGGCGTCTTCAAGAAGGCCGACACCGCCACCGCCTAATTGCGCTGGAGGTCGCCCGGGTGGGTGGCCAGCAGTGCCAGCGGAATGCCCTGACGGCGCAGCACCTGGCCCCAGAGGTCGTGACTCGGCGACGCCAGGACGTCGCTGGGCAGCGCCGGGACGATCAGCCAGTCGTCGCGTTCGATCTCGTTCGCCAGCTGGCCCGAGTCCCAACCCGCGTACCCGGCGAAGACGCGCACGCCGCGGACCTTCGGGACCAGGACCTCGGGATCGGTGTCGAGGTCGACCAGCGCGACCGGGCCGCGCACGGCGATCACGCCGGGAACGCTGGACGCCGTCTCGCCCGTCCGCAGGGCGGCCAGGCACAACGCGGTCTTCTTCTCCACCGGACCGCCGACGAACACCGACTGCGGTTCGGCGACGTGCCCGCCCCAGTTGGGGAGCACGTCGTACACCGGAACGTCACTCGGCCGGTTGAGCACGACGCCGAGCGTTCCCTCGTCCCGGTGATCGATGACGAACACGACGGTTCGCCGGAAGTTGGGATCGAACATCGTGGGGGCGGCGACCAGGAGCGTTCCCGGTTCGACCTCGGCGTCCGCTGGCACGTCCGCCATGATCCCACTTCGAGCACAGGCAAATCGTCCGGCCAGGGAACAAGAGCATCACGAGCACCGTTGGACACTCCAGGTCGGTGCGCTTTCCGTGTCCCCCGGGCTCACTGAAGAACCGCCTTTGTGGAATACCGTCCGGCTGGAGCCACACTGCGCATAGCCGCCGAGAGGCGACCTCAAAGCGCACCGACCCCCAACTACGCTTCCGCGTGTGACGACCACCGCCACGGCGCCCACCAGGGCGTTCGTTCGCGATCGAGACTTCCGCCGCCTCCTGTTCACGCGCTTCTCCGCGCACTGGGGCAACGGGATGTACCAGGCCGGACTGGCCGGAGCCGTCCTCTTCAACCCCGAACGCGCCGCCGACGCGCTCGCCATGGCGGGCGGGTTCGCGGCGCTGCTGCTGCCGTACTCGGTCGTCGGGCCGTTCGCGGGTGCCCTGCTCGACCGGTGGGACCGCCGGAAGGTCCTGATCTTCGCGAGCCTCCTCCGGTCCTTCACCATCCTCGCGACGGCAGTCGCCGTCGGCACGGGAGCGGCCGGGATCGGGCTGTTCTCCCTGGCCTTGGCGTCCGAAGGCATCTCGCGGTTCATCGGTTCCGGGTTGTCCGCGTCGCTTCCGCACGTCGTCGAAGAGAAGTCCGTGGTCGCCGCGAACGCCTTCGCCGCGACGTGGGGTTCGGTGCTCGCGGTCGTCGGTGGCGGCTGCGCGATCGGCCTCCGGGGACTGACCGGAGCCGACGACGCCGGTTCCGCCTGGGTCACCGCCGTCGCCGCGCTCGGCGGGATCGGCGCCGCCGTCCTCGCCTCGGGGTTCACACGCGGTCTGCTCGGGCCGTCGACGGTGGACGAACCGTCGAACCCGGCCCTCGCCGTCGCCCGCGGCCTGTCCGACGGTGCGAAGGCGGCTTGGCGCACGCCCAGTGTCATGGCCGGGTTCGTCGCGCTGTTCGCCCATCGCGCGTCGTTCGGGATCTCGCTGCTGGTGACCGTGCTGCTGATGCGCAACCACTTCACCGACGCCGGGATCTTCCGCGCCGGGATGGCGGGGCTGGGCCAGATGGCGGCGTTCGCCGGGGCGGGGATCCTGGTCGCCGGGCTGCTGACCGCCCGGCTGATCCGGCGGTTCGGCAGGGTCCGTGCGGTGGTGGGCGCGCTGGTGCTGGCGGCGATCGCGCAGTCCGCGCTCGGCCTGCCGATGGTGGTCCCGGCCGCGTTGCTCGCGGCGTTCCTGGTGACCGGCGCCGGACAGGTGCTGAAGCTCTGTGTCGATTCGTCGGTTCAACTCGACGTCGCCGACGAGGCGAGAGGACGGGTCTTCGCCCTCTACGACACGCTTTTCAACATCACCCAGGTAGCCGCGGTCTCGCTGGCTGCGTTGTGGCACGCCTACACGCCCGGACTGCTGATCACGGCCACCGTCCTCTACCTGGCAGGAGCCGCCGGTTACCTTCTCGCCGTGCGAAAACGGAGAACAGGCGATACCGCTCCGCCCTTGGCATTAGGGTGACGCTTACCGACACCGGGTGGCGTAGGCCCGGGATCAAGTACTTGCGGGGGCTCAAGTGACGACGGCCGGCGACGACAGCGCACGCCTCGAAGCGCGCAATGCCGCCATGAAGGACCAGGTCGACACGCTGCTCGAACAGTTCGAGCGCCAGACGGCCCAGCTCCGGGACGCGCAGGAAGCCGCTTCGCAGACGTCCGCGACGGTGGTCTCGCAGGACGGTCTTGTCCGCGCCACCATCGACGCGACAGGCACGCTCGCCAAACTCGAGATCCAGCCGAACGCCTTCGAGCGCACCAATCCCGCGCAGCTGGCCAACACCGTGCTGACCCTGGTGCGCCAGGGATCACTGCAGGTCAAGCAGCAGGTCGCCGAGCTGATGGCACCGATCACCGAAGGCCTGCCGGACCTCTCGGACCTCATCGAAGGCGCTCCTTCGCTGCAAGGGCTGATGCCCGCCATCCCGGACTTCCTCGCGGACGAGGAAGAGCCGAAAGCGCCCGCGAAGTCCGAAGACTTCGAGGATCCGCTGCTGCGCAAGGACGACGCCCCGCCTCCGCCTCCGGTCCCGCCCGCGCCCGCGCCTCCGGCGCCGAAACCGATTCCGAAACGCGTGCGTCAGACTCAGGACGATGACGAGGAAGAGCCGCCTTCGAGCTGGCTGACCAGGGGAGTCTGATGCCGAACGGTGGGGGCGGTGGCGGGTTCACCGCGGATCCGGACGCGGTGAAGACGGCCGCGGCCAAGCTGGGAATCGCCGCGGACCAGTTGGACGACGCGGGCAAGGAACTGATGGCCGCGATCAATTCGCTCGGCCAGTGCTGGGGGAACGACGACGCCGGCAAGGAGTTCGCGAAGGACTACGAGCCGGGCGCGCAGGGTTCGTCCGAGGGGTTCGCGAACATCGTCGAGGCGCTGCGGGGCATGCAGCACAACGTCGAACGGTCGATGACCGCGTTCACGAACGCCGAGGAAGAGATCAAGACGACGCTGGACAAGAAGGCCTAGCGCCGTGGGTATGGAGATGCCCGACGCGGTCAAGTGGCTCTTGCCGATCGTCGTCGGGGAAAGCTGGCCCGAAGGCGACGAGGACAAGCTCCGCGAACTGCGCGACGCCTGGCACAACGCTTCGAACGCCGTCCAGCCGATCGCCGACACCGCGACCAAGGGTGCCACCGAGGTCCTCGGCGGCTGGACCGGCGAGGGCGCGGAGAAGTTCGCCGAGGCATGGAAGAAGTTCGTCGAGGGCGACGAGGCGTACTTCAAGTCGCTCGCCGATTCCTCGAAGGCTCTCGGCGACTCGTGCAACGCGACCGCGCTGGACGTCGAGTACACGAAGTACATGATCATCATCTCGCTGGTGATCCTCGCCGCGCAGATCGTCGCGATGATCGCGGCCGCCGCGGTGACGTTCGGTGGCTCGACGGCCGGGATCGCGCCGGCGCAGATCGCCACCCGCATGACCGTCCAGATGATCTTCCGCCAGCTGATGCAGAAGCTCGCGCAGGAAGGCTTCAAGAAGGTCGCGAAGGAACTCCTCGAGAAGCTTCTCAAAGAGGGCCTGAAGAAGATCGGCAAAGAGGTCCTGCAGAACACGGCGATGAACCTCGCCATGGACGCGGGCATCCAGGGCCTGCAGATGGCCAAGGGCGACCGCGACAGCTGGGACTTCAGCAAGACCAAGGATTCCGCGATCAGCGGCGCCGTCGACGGCGTCGTCGGCGCGGGCAGCAGCAGTATCGGCAAGGGCGCCACCAAGGGACTTTCCGACAGCGTGGGCGGCCAGATCGTCGACAGCGCGGCGCGGGGTGCGGTGCGCGGCGCGGCCGAAGGGGTCGCCAGCACGGTCGGGCAGGCCGCCGTCACCGGTGACCTGGACAAGCTTTCGGCCAAGGACGTCCTGATGGGCGCCTCCGGCGGGGCCGTCGGCGGCGGTGTCGACGGGGCGAAGAGCCAGATCGGCGACATCCGCACCGCGAACACGCCCGATGCCACGCCGGACGTCGACGGTCCGACGACGCCGGACGTGGATTCCGGGGACTCCGGGACGCCTTCGCGCTCTCCGGACAGCTCGTCAAGCCGCGATTCGTCCTCTAATGGCGATTCCTCGTCGCGGTCCACTTCGAACGGTGACTCGCCTTCGAATCGCGATTCGTCCTCTAGTGGCGATTCCTCGTCGCGGAGTTCGTCCGAGCCTTCGTCCGGGTCATCCGGGTCGCAGGCGCAGTCGCAGTCGCGGCCGGACGGCGGGAACCAGGCTCCTCAGCAGGCCTCACAGCAGCACACGCCGAGTTCGGAGAACGGCCCGCAGCGGGCGCCGGACAGTGACCGGGTCAGCCAGTCGTCGACGCAGGCTCCGGAACGTCCGGCGGACGCCCCGGCGAACACCGGCGACGGTCAGCGCGCGGCGCAGCCCCACCAGAGCGCACCGGCCGCGGACAACGGCGCCGGTTCCGGCCAGCAGCAGCAGCAGGCCGCGGCGGCGAACCAGCAGCAGGCACCCGCGGCGGCGGCACAAGCACCGGCACAAGCACCGGCACAAACTCCGGCGCAGACACCGGCGGCGGGTCCGGCGCAGACACCGGCGGCCGCGTCCCAGACGCCCGCCCAGACATCGGCGGCGAGTCCGGCACAAACTCCGGCGCCCAGTCCCTCGCAGGGGCCGAGCCCCTCGCAGTCCAGCGCGATGCCACCGGCCGCCTCCTCGGGCTCGGCCGGTGGGTCGTCTTCCGGCGGGTACGGCATGGCGCCGAACCAGGGTTCGAGCCCGGGCGGCCACGGCATGGCGCCCGGCGGCAATCCGCCGGGCAACGGGCCCGCACCGGGCGGTTTCCCGCCGGGCGGGCACGATCCGTCCCGGCCTCCCCGGCCGAACGACAGCGTCCAGGCCGCCGGTCTGTCCGGCAACGGCGGACCGCAGCAGCCGCGCTTCGACCAGCCGCCCGCCCAGATGCCCTTCCAGGGCCAGCCGATGCAGCAGCAGCCGCCGCCGGGCGGTTTTCCGCCTCCGCCGCCTCCCGGTGGTGGTCAGGGACCCATGCCGCCTCGTGGGCAGCAGGGTCCGATGGGGCCGCGTCCCACCGGGCCGCCGCCTCCCCAGCACCCGGGTCAGGGCGGATATCCGCAGCAGCGTCCTCAGCAACCGCCACCGCCTCAAGGTCCGCGGCCGCCGCAGGGCCCGCAGGCCTATCAGGGCAGGCCTGGCCCCGGCGGGGTTCCGCCGCGTCCGCAGACGCCTCCGCCCGGTCCGCCTCCGGGCAACCGCGGCCCGGCGGGCCACCCGCCGCCCCCGCCGCGGCCCCAGCATCCGGGCAACGGCCCGTTCCAGGGCAATCGCGGTCCCGTGCCGCCGCCCCCGCCCGGGCACCACCCTGGCCAGCACCCCGGACAGCCCCGGCACCCCGGCCCGCAGCCCGGCCGCCCGATGCCGCCCGGCGCCGAGCCGCCGCGGTTCGGTGGCCAGCAGCCACCACGTCCGCAGCAAGTCCCGGCGCCGCGCCCCGGCCAGGACGCGAACCCGGGTCCGCAGCAGCAGCGTCCGCCGCAGCAGGCCGAGCCCGTCCGCCCCGCGGAGCAGGCACCCGTACCGCCGAAGGAACCCGCGCCCCAGTCGTACCAGGGGAAACTCGACGACGACCTGCCCAAGGACACCGAGACTCCGCACGAGACCGAGGCGCCCCAGGACGTCACTCCCGACGACAAGACCTCGGACGACATCGGTTCCACGGTCGACGAGCCGTACCTGACGGATCCGGACTTCCACACCGACGACCCGGCGGCGTACCGCGCGCTCGCCGAAACGCAGATCGACAGGCGTGGTTTCGACGCCGAGACCGGGGAGTCGCGGGCCGAACAGGTCCGTCGTGAAGCACTCGACAAGCGTCAGGCGCACGAAGATCCGCGCGTCAAGAACATGTCGGATCAGGGCGCGTACGCGGTGCACAGCTACACGCGGACCGACATGGCCGAGCGGATCACGCACGCCCAGCGTCACGGTGGTCCGGAGCTGGACGCGCTCAGGCCGCACATCGAGGCGATCACCTCCGGCCTCAACGAGATGCCCGCGTACGAAGGTGTCGTCTCGCGGCGGGTGAACTTCCACGGCAACGAAAGCGCGATCCAGGGCTTCCTCGCGGCGCACGCCGCGGGGCAGGTCATCGTCGACCCGCAGATGCTGAGCACGTCACGGGTCACGCCCGAACATCCGCGCAGCACGTTCCCCGGCGAAGTCGAGATGCGCATCCAGTCGAAGACCGGACGCCACATCGAGGATCTCGCGTCGATCAAGGACGAGCGCGAAGTGCTGATGAAGTCGGCGACGCAGCTGCGCGTCACCGACGTCAAACCGGGGCCGGGGCATCCCGAGCACCCCGAATACGCGGCGCGGGTCGCGGACGGCACGGCGGGCAACCAGCCGAAGTGGATCGTCGAATGCGAAGAGGTCGTCGCCGGGGACGACGGCCACATGACCTCGGAGCAGGTCCAGCAGAAGGTCGCCGAGCGGCGTGAGTTCAACAACGCCGAGCAGGAACGGCTGGCTCAGGAAGAGGCCGACCGCGACCGGCAGCTGCGCCGCGATCACCCGGAACTGTTCCAGAACAAGGGCTTCGCCAGTCTCGACACCAAGATCTCCGACGGCAAGGGCGGCTGGATCGACGCCGCCGACGCCCCGGTCCGCGATGTCCCCAAGCCGAGGGAACACGTTCCCGACGGCGGCTGGTCCGAGCTGGCGAAGCCGCTCGACGAGGGCGGGACGCCGGTCATCCACGCCGGTTCGACCGAGACGCCGCATCAGCAGGTCCGGCTGGTCATGGACGAGCTTCCCGCGATCGGCGAGGCCAACACGCGCAACTACTACGCGCCCGAGTCGTGGAAGGACGGCTTCCAGACCAACTCGGCCGAGGCGCTGGTCGCGTTCGAGAACCGGATGGACGGTGGCGACGCCGTCGCCGGTCCGTCGACCGGCGGATCGCCGCTGCAGCACGTCAGCGACCGGCTCGGCGGGCAGTGGTCGGATCGGAACGGCTTCGGCGACATCGCCCGTGAGCTGGGCGAACGTCCGGTGGGCGCGCGGACCGCGGTGGCGTTCGAGCATCACGCCGCGGCCGATCCGAACGCGCCGGCGGGCTCGCCGCGATCCATGGACCGGATCGAGACGCGGATCGTCGCCGCGGTGAACACGCCGCACGGCGTGGTCTTCGCCGACCCGATGACCGGGCGGCTCGCGACGCTGCCCGACGACCCGACGTCGATCAAGGCGATGCCGATGGGCGGCGGCGACGCTCCGCACGCGCACACGCCGGAAGCACCGGAGACGACGCACACCGAGACGCCCGCCGACAGGACCGGCGACACCGACAAGACCGGCGGCACCGAAACGCCCGTCCAGGAGCAGGCGCCCAAGACCGAACTCGACATCAGCGAGCGGCTCCGGGGTCCTGAGGAGACGCCGTCACGACTCGACGAGAGCTACCTCGGCGACGACGACTTCCGCGGTACGCCGGAGGATCACAAGAGCCTCCGTGACCGCTACGACAGCGCCGACCTCGCCGAACAGGCCCGCGAAAAGGCGCTCAAGCGGCTCGAAGCCAGCCCGCTGCAGGACCGCGTCTCGCCCGAGGCCGCGGAAGCGATCTACTCGTACTCGCGCGAACACGCCTACGCGATCAACGAAGCGAACCGCCGGGGTGAGTCGCACCCCGACTTCGAGAACGCCCAGCGGAGCACCCGGGCGATCGTCGGCGCGCTCAACGAGCTGCCGGACTTCCACGGCGAGGCCATCCGCGGCATCGACACCAAGGGCGACCAGCGGGCCGCCGCGATCATGGCCGCGCACTACGAACCCGGTCAGACCGTCCCCGAGCCGACGATGACCAGCGCCACCATCAAGACGTCGCCCGACACGAAGTCGAAGTTCGGCGAAGACGTCGAGATCCACATCGTCTCGAAGACGGGCAAGGACGTCTCGTCGCTCGCCGAGAACCCGGGCGAGAACGAGTCCATCAACAAGCCGGCGACCCAGCTTTACGTGCACAGCAAGGAGTTCAAGACTCCGCCGCTGGTCGACCGGCCGAAGTGGGTCATCCACGCCGAAGAGGTCACTCCCGGCGACCCGCGCTACCTCGACGCCGAGACCGCCAAGCAGAAGATGGACGAGCGGCGGGCCCGGCACGCCGCGGAGGCGCCCGAACTCGCACGCCTCGCCCAGGAACGGTCGATGGCGCGCCTCGGCGGCTTCGACGAACCGCAGACCCCGCACCTCACCACGGAGAACCCGGCGGAGCACGGGGTCGCGGACGCGGACAAGGGACCCGAGTACGGCGAACAGCCCGCTCAGGACCACTCCGACGGCGACCAGACAGCCGAGCTGCCCGCCCCTGAGCGGGACTACTCGTCGATGGCGGTCGCGACGAACCCGCCGAGCGAGCCGGCTATTCACGCCGGTTCGGCGAGCCCCGCGCAGCAGGCCGCCTACCTCGCGGACCGGCACCCGAGGCTCGGCGAGGTCAACCCGCACTTCAACGACCCCGACGCGCTGGCGAACGGCTACCGGTCCAACTGCACCCGGACCCCGGGCGCGTACATGGACCGGTTGAACGGCATCGACTCGACGGCCGATCCGCTGCTCGTGCACGAGATGGACAGCCGCGGCACGCTGGAGCACGTCGAACAGCGCTTCGGCGGCCAGTTCTCGGATCGGGCCGACTACGACACGGTCATCCGCGAGATGCGGGGCATGCCGACCGATCACCACGCGGTCGTGGCGGTGAAGTACCTCGACGAGAACGGCGTCGAGCGCGGCCACGTCGCCATGGTGGCGAACACCCGTGACGGCGTCGCGTTCATCGATCCGCAGTCCGGTGCGCTGATGAACCTGCCGCATCCGCCGCTGGGCGTGCGGCTGATGCACGTCGGCGTCCCGGAGGGCCCGGCCGCGCACCACACCGACGGCCACACCACGCAGACCGACACCGCTTCGGCGCGGCCCGTCGACCCGCGGATCGCGTTCGCGCGACCGGATCAGCCGGTGGACCCGCGCATCGCGTTCGCCAGGGAAGACACGCCTGACGTGCAGCCGTCGCGGATCGGCCCGGACGGCCGCCCGATCGTCACGCCGCCGCGCGACGGGGGCTACGGCATGGCGCACGACAACACGGGCGACGTGGACCCGGCGGTCCGCGCCGACGTCGAGCGGTTCCTGAACGACCCCGAGATCTCGGCCGCGCTCGACCGGCTGGATCCGGAAAAGGACCGGGCCAAGCACGTCGACGAGGACGGTGTCACCCACGATCTCGGCCCGATGCGGGACTTCATCGCCGAGCAGCTGCCCCGGCATCCCGAGCTCATGCACCTGCTGCAGGACCCCGCGAACGCGTACCTCGCCGAGTCGCTCCTGCACAACCCGGTCACCATCGGCAGCCTTCTTCAGCATCCGGAAGCGATCCCGATGCTCGAAGACGCGATCCGCGAAGCGCATTCGAGCGACTATCGGCTGATCGACGACGTGGAGCAGGCAGGCCCCGGCGAGACTCCGCTGACTCCGGAACAGCGGGAGCTCGCGCAAGCGGCGGCCGACGTGGCCGCCGGCGTCGATCCGAGCGAGCGGGTGCACGCCGGTTTCCCGGACGAGCACGTGGGCGACGAACCCCGGATCAGGGAGTTCCTGCGGCGGGAAGCGGCGGCTTGGCCCGAAAACCAGGGGAGGCTCAACCGGATCGTCGCCGAGATCGCCGGGGACAACGACGGCACGGCGGGCGCGCGGACCGAGCCCAAGAAGGAAGGCCGGGCGATGGCCAAGATCGCCAAGTACGGGGGCGACGCCTCCCGTCTCGTCGATCTGGTCGGCGCGAAGATCCAGTTCAAGACGGTCGCCGACGCCTACAACGCGTTGAACGCCGTCATGGCGCATCCGGATCTCAAGATCGTCAAATTCGAGGACCGGTTCGCGAATCCGCAGGCGAGCGGCTATCGCGACCTGCAGATGAACGTCCGGCTGCCGAACGGGCACGTCGCCGAACTGCGGCTGCACCTGGAGAGCATCGACGACGTCGCCGTGTTCGAGCACGCGCTGTACGAGGTCCGCCGGGACTTCCCGACGTACAACCGGGCGGCGGACGAGGCGAGCCAAGGCAGGCTGACCAGGGAACAGGCACAGCTGGAAGCCGCGTTGATCAACCAGGTGCGGGTGAAGTTCATGGAAGGCCTGCGGCTGGGGCTGCCGAAGCCCCCGGAGGAGAACGCGTGATCGAGACACCGGCCTACTTCACCTACTACGCGCAGACCTACCGGGTCGAGGCGACGCCGGACGGGGGCCTCACCGGATATCTCCTCAATCTGCGCACCGGCGAGTTCGAGGAGGATCCGAGTCACGTCCGCGAGGTCCTTCGCGCGATGGCGAGTTCGGACATCAGCAAGGTGTCCGAGCAGAAGTTCGTGCAGGAGACCGAGTTCGCCCGCGCGCGTTACCTGAAAGGCGAGGGGGCGGCCTTCGCGCTCTACGAGACCATCGACGGTCTGTACGCGCAGGCCAAGCGGGAAGAGCGCGGGATGCAGCCACAGGAACTGGCGTTGATCCAGTCGCTCCGCCAGCGCACCTTCAAGCTTTGGGAGGACGAGCTGGCCCGCCGCGCCGCCGGTGAGCCGCCGTCGTTCCGGGCGGAGCCGCGCTTCCCGAAGTACGACCCTCCGGCGGAATGATTCACGTGGAACAGTTGACTTCTGACGAGCAGCGCGGGCTGCTGGTCCAGATCGGCAGACTCATCCTGGCGGGGATCACCGACCCCGCCCACGCCGCGGCCGCCGATTTCCGGCAGGCCGGGGAGCACACCGAGATCGAGGGCCACAACCTCACACCCGCGCCCGAGCTGAACGAGCTCTTCGGCCGCCTTCGCGCCGGGATGTACACCACCGGCCGGGGGACCTGGTTGCAGTCGAGGTTCACGCTCAAACCCGACGGCACCTTCGACTTCGACTTCACCCTCGACGACGAACCGGCCTGGACCAAGGCTCCGGCGTCTTCGGCGTACCCGGACGAGCTGGCCACGTTCCCGCGCGAGGACGAGCACGTCCCGGACTGGTGGCGGCTGCGCGCGCAGCTGCCGTTGCGCGTCGAGTTCCGGCATGCCCGGATCGTCGACTCCTACACCGAGGGCAAGCCGCCGGTGGTGGACAGACCGGAGCTGGACGAGTCCGAAGCGCCGCTGGTCGCGCAGTATCTCGAGCGCGAACCGGCGATCCTCTCGGGCAGCGGTCTCGGGAAGGACATCTTCGAGCCGGACGCCGACGGCGACGTCCCGGAGAGCTACCACACCGACGGCACCTGGATCTGGCACGCGTCCGTCCCGCACTACCTGCGGAAATACGGGATCCCGCCGGAACCGGAGCTGGTCGCGCACATCCGGGGCCAGCGGTTCCAGCCGCCGTACGTCGAGCACCTCGTGCGGCGGACGGCGGAGGCGGACCTGCTCGGCAAGTCGAGGCCGAAACCGGGCCGCTCCGACGTCAAGAAGACCGAGGGCGACATCGCCGCGGAGCTGGAGACGTCGCCGAATCCGGCGCTGGCCGACGAAGAGCTCCTGGTCGTGCTGGTCAGCAGGCTCGGCGAGCACGCGGTCTGGCCCGAGGCGTACCGCATCGGCGACCGCGCGGACGGCGCCTGGTGCCTCAACTTCACCGAGAAGGGCTGGGAGGTCGCCGCGTACTCGGGCGGCGTCCCGGTGTCGCCGAAGTACTTCGACAAGCTCGAGGACGCGGCGCATCAGCTCCTCGGCGCCGTCCTGCTGCATCCGGCGAGGATGACGGCCGGGCACGAAACACCGTTGGAGACCGCGAAGGAACTCGCCGACTGGCCGGTGCAGGCGGCGGCGGGTGAGCCTCCCCTCACCTTGCTCCGCAACAAGCGCGTCAGCCGGATGGTCGCCGGTACGGTCGTACTGCGGTTCGGCGAGGAAACCGGCAATCTGGTTCATCACGGAGGGGTACGGTTCGCCACGACGTCCCTGCCGCTGGAACGGGAACGCGCCGGTGGGACCTACCGGCTGCGCCGCCCGCTCCACGTGATCACCGGAGTCACCGTCCCTTGGGCGAACATGCCTGGTGGGGCGGTGGCCTACGTGCTCCCGAGGACCATCGCCGAGCACGTGTCCGACGGCAGCCTGGAGAGGATCGAGTAGGTGGAATCGGCGGAAGCGGTAGCCAAGGTCGAAGAGTGGCTGCGCGCGGTCCACGGTCCGGACGTGTCCGAACCGGGCGGCGCCGGCCTGCGCGTGCACCGCGAAAAGGTCCTGCGCATCCCCGAGGGCTGGTCGGTCCCCTACAACACGATCGCCTTCCTCGACGAGGGTCATGCCGAGAAGGAGATCTTCCCGCCGCCGTCGGTGATCGTCCGCGAACCGGACGGCGAGCTGCGCCAGGCGCATCCGCAGCCCGGCGGGCTCAGCGTCCCGGTCGCGTTCCCCGGCCAGGAGGCGTGGCGCGAGGTCGTCGACCCCGAGTACGCGAAGGCCGGGCTCGGTGACCTCGGGGTCCCGCTCGCGGTCGTCGCGGGCTGGGTCCAGGTCAACGCGGACGGCGTGCAGACCGGGCAGGAACGGGAGAACCCCGAGTACAAGGCCGGGCCGGTCCGCCGCGGTTACCCGAAGCCGGAGAACAAGCTCGAAACGCTGCTGTCGTTCGCCAGCGTCGGCTGGCTGACCAGGGAACAACTGCTCATCGGACTGCTGCGCTGCGAGGTCTACGTCCCGCTGGACCTGGCTTCGGGCAAGACGGAACGCTTCTACTTCAACGAGGAACGCGCCGAGCTGAGGGTGTTCAGCTCGTCCAGGAACCTCCCGTCCCGCGAGCACGGGTACTGGAAGGTCGACATCGCCACGCTGGCCGGGTACGAGAGCCCGCCGAACCTCGTGATCAACGGCGGGCCCGCGACGTTCGAGGACGTCGGCGGCGCGGAACTCGCCGGGACCGCGGCCAAGTTCCCGCGCCGGGACACCTCGGTCGACGTCAACGAACGCTGCCCGGAAGCGGATCCGGAACTGGAGACCCTCGCCGCCGAAACCGCCGCGAAGATGGGCCTGCCCGAACCGGTGAAGCCGCCGCTGCCCGCCGCCGAACGGGCCCGCCGCCGCGGCTTCGAACTGACCGTCGAGGAATGCCAGAAGACCGTCCTCGGCCAGTCGTGGCTGGCGGCGCTCAAGCGGCCGGAACCGCCGCGCGGCCGTCCGAACGACCTGCGGGCGAACGGGCTGGCGCCGAGCTACGACAACGAAGGACAGATCCAGCCGCGCCTGGACACCTTCGGCAAGTACTTCGAGCGAGACCGCTCCAGCTCGCGCTACGGCTGGCAGCGCGTCACGGGCGCCTTCGTGGGCTTCGCGCTCGGCGAGGCGCTCGGGGCGGCCGTCGACCGGATGCGGCTCGACGAGATCCACGGCACCTACGGCCCGGACGGGGTCACCGACCTGCCGGTCGCGTTCGACCTGCCCGGCCGGGTCGGGCCGCTCACCCAGCGGCTGCTGTTCTACACCGAGGCGGTGATCCGCAGCCCGCATCGCGAGCAGCCGGAGAACCGCGGCGCGGAACAGGCACTCGGGACGGTCGCCCGCAACTCGCTGATGCGCTGGCTGCACACCCAGGGCGCACCGCTGGACAACGCCGACGGCTGGCTGGTGAAGGTGCCGGAGCTCCGCGTCCGCCGCACCCCCGACGACGCCGAGCTGAACGCGTACCACGCGCTGGCGACCATCTCGCCGACAGCGATGCCGCTGAGCGGGCCGGACGCGCTGGTCGCGGCGCTGCCGGCGGCGATGACCGCGGCCGGACCCGGCACCGCGATGAGCGGCGGGGTCCGCCAGGCGGTGCGTGACCTCGTTTCGGTCACCCATCCCGGGGAGATCGACGTCGAGGCGGCGACCTACCTGACCTGGCTGTTCGAACCCGCGCTGACCTCGGAGGCGTTCAGCTACCCGATCTGGAACACCTCCCGCGAGATCTTCACCGAGCAGAACCCGCACCAGCGGGGGCCGGTCTGGGCGGATCTCAAGGCGATGGTCGCGGAATCGGTGCCGTTCTTCGGCAAGCACGGCCTGCCCGATCTGCGCGTCCCGGAACTGATCGGCGACGGCAAGGGCACGCTTTCGGTGCTGGGCCGCGCGTTCGCGGCGCTGTCCGGTTTCGAGAACTACCCGGAGCAGGCGCTGCTGCGGGCGGTCAACCACTCGGGCCGCAGCGCCATCACCGGTGCGATCGCCGGTGCGCTGCTCGGCGCCCGCACCGGCATTCCCGGTCTGCCGCAGAAGTGGGTCGAGCAGCTCGAACTGCGGTACCTGGTGGAGAACATCGCGACGGACGCGTTCTGGCACTTCGACCGCCATTCGGCGCTGCACGAGGTCGACGGCTGGGCCCAGCGGTATCCGCGCTGGTGAATCTGGAATGGGGACGATGAACGAAGAGGAAGCCGTCAGCCGCGTCGAGGAGTGGCTGGCGGGCCGAGGTGGGGAGGGGACCGGCGCGCTGCGGGTCCGCCGCGAGTACGTCGTGCGCGCGACCGACGGCTGGAACGTCACCTACAACTCCGTCGGCTGGCTCGACGGGACCGACCCCGGCGCCGGACTGTTCCCCAGCCCGGTCGCCTTCGTGCCGGACGACGGCGGGGAAATCCGGCTCGACCTGGAGCTGATGGCGGTTTCGGCGGCGGGCGGCGACGGCAATGGCGACGACGACGCGTTCACCCGCTGGGCCGAGGTCGTCGATCCCGAGTTCGATCCGGCCGTGGTGCCCGGTCTGCCCGTCCCGAAGGCCGCGATCCTGCGCTGGGACCAGCACACGCTGTACGGCGAGCCGACCGGCGCCGTCCGCGCGAATCCGGATCACCGGCCGGGGCCGCGGTTCTCCGGACGGCCGAAGCCGGAGAGCGAGGTCGAGACGCTTCTCGGCTACCTCCGCGTCGAGTGGATCACGCCGGAAGAGTTCGTCCACTGGATGCTCGATCTCGACGTGCTCGCCCCGGCGAAGGACGGCCATCTGCAGGTCCGCGACTTCGGCGACGCGGGCGCGAGGTTCGTCGTCTACACCTCCGAGGCGCAGATCCCGTCGGAGTACACGATGTGGCAGCGGATCCAGCCCCGTGTGCTCCTGCGACGGGCCAAGGACACCCCCGGGGTCGGCCTCCTGGTCAACCCGGGCAGGCCCGAGACCTTCCACATCTACCCGGAGACGCTGCGGCAGGTCGCCGACCTCGAACTCCCGAAGGGCACCGAGCGCCCCGAATCCGTCGGGCGCCCCGCCTACTTCAGCGGGGAGTACGACGGCGCGGCCGTCGCGAACCTGCGCAGCCTCGTCGACCAGGCCAGGGACAACGGCTACTCCCTGAGCGCCGACGAGCTCGCCCGCTACGTCCGTGCCGCGACGCTGTCGTTCGAGCGCTCCCGGGCGAAGCACGACGGCCGTCCGCTGCCGGAACTGCCCGAAGACCTGTTCGCCAACGGACTGGTCACGCACTTCTACGACGACGGCGAACCGCGTCCCGCAGCCTGGACGTTCGGGAAGTTCTACAACCCGACTATCCCCGTCGGCAGCTTCGCGTACCCGCGGCTTCTCGGCGCGTACGTGGGCTTCGCGCTCGGGGACGCGCTCGGCTCGGGCGCGGATCCGGGCGACGGGCTGCCGCTCGGAGGGCTGACCCGGCAACTGCTGTTCCACACCGAGTCGGTGATCCGCGGCCTGGACCCGACCCCGGACAAGGCCGAGATCCCGGCGTCGCTGCCCGCGGGCGGGCGGGCGGACGGCTGGGTCGCCAAGGCCACCGAAGGCGCGGGCCCGGCTCCCGCCGAGTTCTCGACGATGCTGGCGACAGCGCTCGCCGCGACGGTGACCGGTGGCGTGGAAGGTCCCGCCGACAACGCCTTCTACGCGATGAAGGTGGTCCGCGAACTGGTCGGCTCCGCCGCGGGTCACGAGGTCGTCCACGGCGCCGAACTGCTGGTGAACCTGTTCCGCGCCCAGTTCGCGGCCAGGAACGGCCAGCCCGCTGTGGCGAACTTCCTCGAAGGCTTCGACGGGTACAGCGGCGAGGTCGGCGACCTGGTCAAGACCGTGCTCGACCTCAGGAACGACATCGACGGCGAAGACGTCGAACAGTTCGACAGCATCGGGGACGGCCGGACGCCGCTTTCGGTGCTGGGCAGGGCGTTGTTCGCCGCCGCCAAACGGGGCCACGACCCCGAGGCGGCACTGGCGCTGGCCGCTCGCGGTGGCTCGGTGACCGCGGCGCTGACCGGGGCGATGGTGGGTGCCAGGCTCACCGTGCCCGGTCTGCCGGAGTCGTGGCTCGCCGCGTATTCCGACCTCGGGGTCGTCGACGGCCTGGCGGGCGACGCTTATTACTACTTCAACCGGTTCGGCCTGCCCCGTGAGCCCGAAGAGCGGCGCCGCTGGGACGCGAAACGGTACCCACGAGGAGATCAGTAGACAAATGCGCGAGTGGCTTCACGATCCGGCGACCCGTTCGCGGCTGCGCGGCAGCCTCTTCGCCGGGGCTCTCGGCGACGCGCTCGGCGCGAAGACCGAGTTCGATTCGATCGACCGCATCCGGGAGATCGCCGGCCCCGACGGGATCACCGGCCTCATCCCCGCGTACGGCGGGCTCGGGCGGATCACCGACGACACCCAGATGACGCTGTTCACGCTGGAAGGCCTGATCAGAGCCCACCACGGCACGGTTCCGGTCGAGCAGTCGCTCCAGCTGGCCTACCAGCGCTGGCTGCACACCCAGGGCGTCTCGTGGGAACGGGCACGCGGCCCGGAGAACACGAGCACGGAACCGGACGGCTGGCTGATCACCAACCGCGAGCTGTTCAGCCGTCGCGCGCCCGGTCTCACCTGCTTCAGCGAGCTGGAGGCGTACGGCAAGACCGGGGTGCGCGCCGGCATGGCCAAGCCGGTGAACAACTCGAAGGGCTGCGGCGGGGTCATGCGCGTGGCGCCCATCGCGCTGTGGTCGGACGACCTCGCCGAGGTGTTCCGGCTCGGCGCCGAGTGCGCGGCGCTGACCCATGGTCACCCGAGCGGGTATCTCTCGTCGGGGGCTTTCGCGGTGATCGTGCACGAACTTCTGCTCGGGAAACCGCTGCTCGACGCCCTCGCGATCGCCCGTGCCGAACTGGAGAAGTACCCGGGGCACGAGGAGCAGAGCGTCGCGCTGGACCAGGCGCTCGCGCTGGCCGAGAAGGGAGCCCCGACGCCGGAGAAGCTCGAGACGCTCGGACAGGGGAACATCGGCGAAACCGCGCTCTCGATGTCGGTCTACGTCGCCCTGACCACCACGGACCCGAACACCGCGTTGCTCGCGTCCGTGAACCACAGCGGGGACAGCGACTCGACCGGATCGATCTGCGGGAACCTCGTCGGCGCGATGTACGGAGAGGAAGAGCTCGACACGGACTGGGTCTCGAAGCTGGAACTGTCCGGGGTGATCGGTGCGCTGGCGGACGACGCGCTCGCGGAGTTCGGCGGCAACGCGCCGGGTGACGACCGGTGGTACGCCCGCTATCCGGCCCACTAGATTTACCTCCGGTTTGGGGAACTTGGGGAGGGGACACATCGTGCGTTACCGGGTTCAAGCGGCGGAGCGGCCGGACGGCCTGTACGCCGTCTGGGGGGAAACTGTCTTCGCGGCCCAGCGGTCGACCGAAGACGGCACGCTGCTGCTCATCGCGCCGCCGGGGGAAGCGGCGCCCGAGGGCTTCGATCGTGAGTGGGACGGCCGCGCCGCCCGGGTGGTGCTGAACGGCGAGGTCGGCGCGACCTTCAGCCTGCAGACACACGGCCGGTTCGACGACGAGCACTTCCAGATCGCGCCGCACACCGGCGGCGGCGATCTGACCCTGCGCTGGGCGGGCGAGGACGCGGCCCGCGCGGCCGAACTGGGCCTGACGGACTTCTCGACCACGGCCGCGCCGTCACGGCTGACGGCGTTGTGGCAGACCAGGCACGACTTCGTCGAGACGCCGGAAGCCCGGCCGGAGATCGGCACGGGCGACCAGCCCCCACTGCTGCGCGCCATCGGCCGGACCCTGCTGCGGGTGCTGCCGCCGGGCTGGCAGCGGGTCGGTGCCCAGTTCCGGCAGGTCGGGGACTACGCCGAACTCGAGGTCCGCTCGGTCGGCGACGAGGGCAACGGCCCGGTTTCGGTGTCGATCGCGGCGCCGCCGGAGCTCGGCACGCTGTTCGCGCGGCTGCGCGCGGCGATGTACGCCCCGGAGACCGGCACCTGGTTCCAGGGCACCTTCACGCTGGACTCGGAATCGCATTTCGACTTCGACTTCGACGCCGAACAGGAACCGACCTGGCGGCTCGCGCCGAACGAGGGCGGGAAGCCGACGCCGCGCGCGTACGCGACCGAACTCGCGATCTTCCCGCGCGACCACAAGCACGTCCCGGGCTGGCTCGCGGCCAAGGCCGGGCTGCCGCTGGACGTGGTGTTCCGGCACGCGAAGGTCGCCGACGCGCACAACGAGGGCGAACGGCCGGTCGTCAACCGGCCGCCGGTGCCGCCGGACCAGGTCCGCGGCGTGCTGGACTACCTCTTCCGCTCGCCGGTGGCGCTGTCCCGGCCGGGTCCGCAGCCTGACATCTTCACCCCGAACGGCCCGCCGGACGTGCCGAACGCCTTCCACACCGACGGCGTCTGGATCTGGCCCGCGGCCGTCCCGCACTACCTGCGCAAGTACGGGGTGCCGCCGGAGCCGGAGCTGGTCGAGCACATCCGGGCCGCCGGGTTCCGCCCGCCGCTGGTCGGCGAGCTGGTGCGGGCGACCGCCGAGGCGGAGATCGTCGGCAAGCCGCGGCCGCCGCAGACCGAAGCGGATCTGCCGGACGAAAGCGTCCGCACCCGCGTCGAACGCGACGGCGAACCGGGCCGCGACATCCGCGCCGTCGAGGTGCTGGACGTCCTGTACCAGCGGCTGGCCGAGCACGGGGTCGCGCCGACGTCCTACCGGATCGGCGCGAACGCGGTGCCGGAGCCGGGGCTCTGGACCCTGCGCCGCGCCGAGAACGGCTGGGAGGTCTCGCGTCCTCCGACGGACGAGCCGGTGGCGTTCGCCAAGCTCGAAGAGGCGGCGCGGTTCTTCCTCGGCACCCTGCTGCTGTATCCGGCGCGGGCCACGGTGGGCGCGAACGAGGAGGCCGACAACCCGGCCGACTGGCCGATCCTGCCGTTGCGGGGCGAGCCGCCGCTGAACTTCTTCCGGCGCAAGCGGATCGTCGTGCTGCCGGCGGGCACCACCGTGCAGCGGTTCGGGAACGAGACCGGCAACCTCGTGCACGCCGAGCCGGCGCGGTTCGTCGAGACGTCGCTGGCCGCGGACCGCGAACGGGAGCACCGCCTGTACCGCGTCCTGCGGCCGCTGCGCGTGGTCACCGGGATCACCGCGCCGTGGAACGGGACGCCGGGCGGGGCCGTGGCCTACGTGCTGCCCCGGCCGATCGCCCAGCACCTCGAAACGGGCGCGCTTTCGCGGGTCTGATACCCCGCGTTTCGTCCTCTGGTTGCTGTAGTTGCGCGTGCAAGGACCGCGTTCAGTCCTCTAAACGCGGTCCTTGCCAAACTCAGGACGCGGTGATGAGCACCGCGGGGGACCACCAGTAGTCGGCCAGTGGCTCGATCCGGATGCCGGTGAAGCCCGCTTCCTTGAGCTGTGAAGCCCAATCGGTGGCGGGCTGCTCCCAGTTCGTCCGGTCCGCACCCGGTTTGACCAGGCCCAGCAGGATCGGCAGCAGGAACCCCTGCGCCACCAGTGACGCCTCCTTGCCGTACTCCGAGATCCCGCGTTCGTAGCGCGTGACCAGCGAAAGCAGGTACTCGTCGGAGTCTTCGTCGTACTCGGGCACGTCGAACTCGGCGAGCACCAGGCAGGCGGTGCGGGGCCGGAGCGCCCGCAGGACCTCGGTGCGCTCAGCGGTCGGGATCGACTGGAGCGCGAAGGTCGACTGCGTCAGCTGCCACTGCCTGTCGTCGTCGCGGGCGAGGAACTCCTGCGCGGTGTCGTCCCAGGTGTGCAGGCCGTGGGTGCCGTCGAGGTGCTTGCGCGTTTCGGCGAGCAGCGCGCCCGACGGCTCGACGAGGTCGATCCGGCCCGGCTGCCGGTCCGCCTGTTCGAGGGCGGGGATGACGGCGAGCCCGTCGCCACAGCCGAGGTCGAGCAGTGAGCCGACGCTTCCGTAGCGCTTGGCGAGCATCACGCTGAGCCTGCGGTAGAGCTTGACGTTCCCGCCGCCGCGGATGAACGCCGTGAACGCGGCGGGCTGGTCGTAGACACCTCCGCCGCCGCCTTCGGTCAGGTACCGGTGCAGTTCGATGCCGAGCGTGGATCCGGCCCGCTCGGCGAGGTCAGCTGCCTTGGCCCGGTCACCGTCGCGGTACGCGGTGAGCGCTTTGGCCAGGACGTCCGTTTTCTTCATGTTCTCCTGTTTACCGTCAGAACGGCACCCAGAGGGTGACTCTGGTGCCATTGCCCGGAGCGGACTCCACCCTGGCGGTCCCGCCGACCTCGTTCAGCCGGGCGGTGATGGACTCGCTGATCCCGAAACCGGCGGGCCGGGAGTCGAGACTGAACCCGGCACCGTGATCGCGGGTGATCACCGCGACGCCGCCTTCCTGCTCTTCGACGCGCACGACGACCTTGTCCGTCCCCGCGTGCTTGAGGGTGTTGCGCAGGGACTCGCGGACGGCGTCGCGGATGGCGATCTGCCGGACCTCCGAGAGGGTGTCGTCGTCGAGTTCGGCGATCACGAGCTGGGCGCGCAGACCGTCCCGCGCCATCTCCGCCGCCAGTGACGCCAGCTTCTCGCCCAGCGGCCGTGAGCCCGCCTCCGACCGTTCCGAAGCCTCGGTCTCGATCGTCTGCCGCAACTCCATCGACTGCGCCCGCGCGAGCCGCTGCACCTCGGCGAGCCGGTCGGCCGGGTCTCCCTTGTTGGCCAGCGCGATCGCTTCGAGGGTCTGCAGCACGGAGTCGTGCAGCACCCGGTGCTGACGGGCGCGTTCGGCGAGCCGTCCGTTGCGGATGCCGTACGCGAGGGCGAGCCGCGTGCCGAGCCCGATCAGGACGAGCGCGCCGGTCGCGGTGAAGAGCACGCCGAGGATCGACGGGAGGGTGGCCAGCGCGTCGCCGGGCGCGCCGTGACCGGTGGCGAACAGGGACGCGAGCATCCGGATCGGGAAGCTGACGATGGCCAGTGCCGCGGCGGCGGGCATGCCCAGCGCCAGCGCCAGCAACGCGACCTCGCCGAGCAGGTGTTTGCCGGGCACCGCCATCGCCTCGGTGAACACCGAACCCGGCACGAGCGCGCCGATGGCCAGTGGCGCGAGCAGCGTGAACACGAGGTCGACGGCCAGCAGCCGGGCAGCGTGCTGCGGCTGGAACGGCGCCGAGCGCAGCATCCAGCGGATCCCGTACAGGCTCAGCACGACCGACCCCAGCGTCACCAGCCCGACCGGGCCGATCCCGGTCATGCCGTGCGCGGAGACGTAGACGCCGAACGCGCCGGGAACCGCGAAGAGCCGGTAGACCAGCGGCACGAGCGCGACGTAGCGGGCAGCCCGGAGCAGGAGGTTGTCGCGATGCGCCGGATCGACGGGACCCGACATCTGCTGGATCCGCCGGAGCGCGCGGATCGGCGTCGGGTCGCCGACCTCGTCGGACAGCTCGCTCGTCGCCGTGGCCAGCGCGGGCGCGCCGCGACGCAGCAACGTCACCAGAAAACTGGGCGGCCGCTTCGCCATGGATTTTCCCCCTACCAGGAGCACCGGCAGGAGTATCGCCGTTTACTCCATGTGGATCCAGAGACCAACGGTGTTTATCTCAGCTGATGACGTGGAAATCCGTGACGAACCGGGCGACTTCGCCCTTCGCCGTGTAGCCGATCCAGGTCGGATAGCTGCCGTCTCCCCAGCCGGAGCCGAACGCGGAGACGTTCAGCCCGCTGACCGGATCGCGGACGAGTGCCGCCTCCGGACCGTCGAGCGCCTTGATCAGCGGACCTTCCAGGTCTTCTCCGACGAGACGGCACAGCGCCGGGACGGCGTCCGCGTCGACGAACGCGCCGAGGCCGGCGTCGACGCCGTATCCGTAGAACTCGTTCGGCCCCAGTTTCGCTGGATCCTCGCCCTTGACCAGCGCGAGTTCCCAGCGGATGACCGGCTCCGGGCGGATCGTCAGCCGGGCCGCCGCGACGCGCCGGTGGTCGGTGGCACCCGCGATCCGGACCTTCGCCACGGAAACCGGGTACGCCCCCGGCGGCACCCGGACGACGAACGGCACCGGCGGCTCGGTGAGGTCGTTGATGGTCGTCGGATCGCCGCCGAGCACGCGGCCGCTCGGCAGGTCGAGGGCGCCGAGTTCGACGACCTCGACGACGGCGGGTTCCTTGCCCGCCAGGACCTCACGGCCGGTCCGGAAAAGCTCGTCGAATCCGTCGCGGCGCAGCGGCGGGGCGGGTTCGCTCGGCTGCGCGAAGACGACCGCCTGGACCGGCTTCGGATCGCACGAGAAGTCCTTCGGCACCGGCGTGGCGACCGGACGGCCGGAGAACACCGCGATACCCGCGCAGGTCGCGACCAACGCCACCACCACCAGGCCGATGGCGAGCTTCGCTCTGACCCCCATGGGTGAAGACGCTAGCCGCCGACACCGTTCTCGGTGGCCCACTTCTTCAATTCGGCCACGGCGTCGTCGTGCTCCAGCGGACCGCGGTCGAGCCGCAGTTCCTTCAGGTGCTTCCACGCCTTGCCCACGTCCGGCCCCGGCTTGAGGTCGAGGATCCGCATGATCTCCTCGCCGTTGAGGTCCGGCCGGACCCGGTCGAGGTCCTCCTGCGCCTGGATCGTTTCGATCCGCCGCTCGAGGTCGTCGTACGTCGCCTGCAGCGCGGCCGCCTTCTTCCGGTTGCGCGTGGTGCAGTCGGCGCGCACCAGCTTGTGCAGCCGGGGCAGCAGGTCACCGGCGTCGGTGACGTAGCGCCGCACCGCCGAATCGGTCCACTCGCCCTTGCCGTACCCGTGGAACCGCAGGTGCAGGAACACGAGCTGGCTGACGTCCTGAATGATCTCCTTCGAGAACTTCAGGGCACGCAAACGCTTGCGCGCCATCTTCGCGCCGACGACCTCGTGATGGTGGAAGCTCACGCCGCCGCCCGGCTGGAACTCGCGCGTCGCGGGCTTGCCGACGTCGTGCAGGAGCGCCGCGAGCCGCAGGATCAGATCCGGCTCGGACGTCGGCTCGTGCGACTTCTCCAGGTCGATCGCCTGCGCGAGCACGGTCAGCGAGTGCTGGTAGACGTCCTTGTGCTGGTGGTGCTCGTCGATCGCCAGCCGCATTCCGGGCACCTCGGGCACCACGCGGTCGGCGAGGCGGGTGTCGACCAGCAGCTCGATACCGGGCCGGGGGTCGTCCGCCAGCAGCAGTTTCGACAGCTCCGCCTGGACGCGCTCGGCGGTGATCCGGTCGATCTCCTCGGCCATCGACGTCATCGCGTCGATCACCCGCGGCGCCGCGGTGAAGCCGAGCTGCGCGGAGAACCGCGCGGCCCGCAGCATGCGCAGCGGATCGTCGGCGAAGGACTCCTGCGGGGTCGCGGGCGTGTCGAGCACCCGTTCCTGCAACGCCTGGAGCCCGTCGTACGGGTCGACGAAGGTCTGGTTCGCCAGGTCGATCGCCATCGCGTTGACCGTGAAGTCACGGCGGAGCAGATCGCCCTCGATGCTGTCGCCGAAGGTGACCTCGGGATTGCGGCCGACGCGGTCGTAGTTGTCCGCGCGGAACGTGGTGATCTCCAGGGTCATGCCCTGTTTGGTCACGCCGACCGTGCCGAACGCGATGCCGACGTCCCACACCGCGTCGCCCCAGACACTGACGATCTTGAGCACCTGGTCCGGCCGCGCGTCGGTGGTGAAGTCGAGGTCGCTCGACAGCCTGTCGAGCATCATGTCGCGGACGCTCCCGCCGACGAGGTACAGCTTGTAGCCCGCCTTGGCGAAGAGCTTCGCGAGCTCGTCCGCCAGCGGGGAGATGCGCATCAGCTCCGTCACAGCGTTCTGCATCGCAGTGCTCTTCCCCGCAATCGCCTGCCCGGCGACCACCTTGTTCACGACAATCCCACCACGATTTGGATGTACTTACCGAGACACTTACTACGACCCGGCCCAACACGGGCACGGAGAGCCAGCGTACCCGTACCGCCGTTTGCTCTAGCATCGCAGCATGTCTGGATCAGCCGGCCGCTCCGGCGCTTCGAAGCCGGGCCGCCGGCGGAGGCGCAGGCGGGGAAGGCGGCTGACCACGGTCGACGAAACCTCGGCCGGCGGCCTCGTCGTCGACGTCGAGCGGGCCAACGCCGCGCTGATCGGGCGGCTCGACAGGCACGGCAGACTGCTGTGGTCGCTGCCGAAGGGCCACATCGAGGACGGTGAGACGGTGGAGCAGACCGCGATGCGCGAGGTGAAGGAAGAGACCGGCATCTCCGCGCGGGTCCTCGAGCCCCTCGGCACCATCGACTACTGGTTCGTGGCCGAACGGCGACGGGTGCACAAGACGGTGCACCATTTCATCCTGGAATCCACCGGCGGCGAACTTTCGGACGAGGATGTCGAGGTGACCGAGGTCGCCTGGGTGCCGCTCGCCGACCTGGAGACCACCCTCGCCTACTCCGACGAGCGCAAGCTGGTCCGGAAGGCAAAAGAACTCTTCGCGCAGCAACAGCACACCGCCGAGGGAGCACCTGAGTGAAGCGGCTTGCCGCCACTGTCCTGTCGATCCTGTTCCTGGCCCTGCCCGCGTTGTTCGGCGCGGTCGCGCAGGCGCAGGAGCAGCCCCGGCTGCGCGTGGACCTCGACCAGCTGAACCCCCGCGTGATCACCTCGACCTCGACGTCGCTCATCGTCACCGGCCGGGTCACCAACATCGGCGACCGGCCGATCCGCAAGCTCAGCGTCCGGCTGCAGCAGGGCACCCGGCTGCAGAGCGAGCAGCAGATCGGCGACGTGCTCGCCGGCGGCAAGTTCAAGGACCAGTCCGCGACCGAGTTCGTCGACCTCGAACCGGACGCCCTGGAAGCGGGGCGGAGCGCGACGCTGAACCTGAACATCCCGCTCGGCCAGTCCTCGAAGCTGCAGTTCGCGAAGCCCGGCGTGTACCCGCTGCTGGTCAACGTCAACGGCACCCCGGAGTTCGGCGGCGCGGAACGGCTCGCGGCGGTCAGCCTGCTGATGCCGGTGCTCGGCGTCCCCGGCAGGGCACCCGCGACGCGTCCGCCGTCTGCGCCGTCGGCGAGCTTGCTGTGGCCGATCGCGAACAGCACCGTCCACGTCGTCTCGTCCCCGCTCGGCGGGCCGCTGACCCTGGCCGACGAGCGGCTGGCCGGTGAACTGGGCGCCGGGGGACGGCTGGACTCACTGGTCGCGGCGGCACGGGCGGCGGAGGCCGACACGAAGGTCTCGTCGTCGTTGTGCCTGGCCATCGATCCCGACCTGGTCGCGACCGTGGACGGGATGGCCCGCGGCTATCAGGTCGCCAACGGCGGCGCTCCCGTCCCGGGCAGGGGCGTCGACGCCGCGAGGAACTGGCTCGGCCAGCTGAAGGCCCTGGTCGCGGGCCGGTGCGTGATCACCCTCCCGTTCGCCGACACCGACCTCACCGCGCTGACGAAGGTCCGGGCGGGCGACGCCACCGACACCGCGCTCCTGGCCAGTGCGGTCGGCGGCGCGGCGACGATCAAGAACCTGCTCGGCATCCAGCCGCAGGACGGCGTGCTCTGGCCGGGCGGCGCCCTCGACTCGCAGACCGTCGAAGCGATCGGCAAGGCGGGCGTCAAGACCGTGCTGACCGACTCCGGCAAGCTCCAGTCCGATTCCCCGCTTTCGAGTGGGGTCTCGATCGAAGGAACGGATCTCCGCGCGCAGCCGATCGACGCGCTGATCACGGCCGCGCTGAACGGCCCGGGGGGCACCCAGAACGGTCTCGGCGCGATCGCCTTCCGCGCCGGGCTCGGCGGGCAGGCCCCGGGGCAGGAGCGCTCACGGCTGCTGATCGCGCCGCCGCGGCACTGGGACGCCTCCGGCACCGAGCTCACCACGTTCCTGGAGCGGATGGGCGACTTCTACTCGACAGGCCTCGCCAAGTCGACACCACTGCCCGACCTGCTCGGCGAAAGCCCGTCCGGGACGGCCTCGGTCAACTACGACCCGCAGGACGTATCGGCCGCGACCGGCGGCGACGTCACCGCGAGGATGTCCCAGATCGACAACGAGACCCTGGGCCTGTCGTCGGCGATGACGATGGATTCAACAAAACGGGTGAATCCGGCCGACGTGATCGCCCCCGTCCGGCTCGCCATCATCCGGGCCGCGTCGACCTCGTGGCGCGGCGCGGACGCCGGGACCGCCACCGGCAACGCCCGCGGTGACCTCGAGGCGATCCGCAGCCAGGTGACCGTGGAGCGGCCGAAGCAGACGATCGCGCTGGCTTCCGGCGCGTCGCCGCTGCCCGCGTTCATCACCAACGGCCTGCCGGTCGGCATCAACGTCCGCACCGTGCTGAAGAACAACGTGGGCCTGCGCCCCACCGAAGCGGTCCCGGAGCGGACCGTCCCGGCCAACGGCGCCGTCAACCAGCTGGTGCCGGTCGAGGCGCTGCGGGCGGGCCGGTTCAGCGTCGACGTGTCCCTGACCACGCCCGACGGGACCCGGCTCGGCACCGACGCGCGGTTCGAGCTGACCTCCACGGAGTACGGCGCGATCACCATCATCATCACCGTCACCGCGGCGGGCGCGCTGCTGCTGCTCTCGTCCCGCCGGATCTACCGGAGGATCAAGGACTCACGCGCCGATCGGGCGAACGAAACCGCCCCGCGTGTGACCGAGGACGCACAGGTTTAAGTGTTTCCGGCCGTTGCCGATTACCCTGGGTCGAACGATGCCGCCGGGCATCACGTAGTCGAGCACCGAGGATTGGGCGCACGTTGGAAAGAGAGCCGGGTGTACCGCCCGAGCGTGCAGGCCGTCCCCGGCGCGAAGGTACTCCGCCGCCCCGTCGCACCGATGGCCCAGCGCGCCGTCCTGAGCGTTCAGGACGTCCTGAACGGCCTGAACGCGCGGAACGCCGTCAGCCGCCCCCGCAGCAGCTCCCGCCCGAACGCGGAGAGCGCCCGCGGCGTGCGGCACCGCCGCCCCCGCCGCCGGTGGACGGCCGTCGTCAGCGAGCCGCGGGCCGCCCCGACGACGAGACACGGCGGCTGAGGCCGCCCCAGAACCCACCGCAGAACCCGCCGCCCAACCAGGCGCCGCCCCGGCAGCAGGCTCCGTCACCGACGCCGCCTCCGCCGACCCGTCGTCAGCCGGTTCCGCCCCCGCCGGGGCAGCCGCTTCCGCAGCCTCAGCCGTCCCAGAACCCGGCTCAGAATCCACCCCAGCGCCGTCCGGCAGCACCCCAGACGCCGCAGGCGCCGCAGGCGCTGAACCAGACACCGCCCCCGCCGCATCGCGGGCGCCGCCAGCCGCCACCGGTCCGTCCGTGGCAGGTGGACCGGCGCGACGAACCCGACGCGACGCGGTTCATCCCGCGCACCCCCGGCGTGCCGATGGGATCGCGCTGGCCGGTCGCCGACCCCGACGTCCTCCGCCCGTACGACCAGCTCGCCACGCAGGTCATGCCTGCGATCAAGGACGCGCCGCTGGTCAAACCGCGGCCGGGCGAGACCGGCGAACAAGACGTCGCCGCCCCGGCGAAGGCGCCCTCGCTCGCGAAGTCCAGCGGCCGGATGGCGATCGCCTCGCTGATCAGCCGGATCACCGGCTTCGCGTGGAAGCTGCTGCTGGTCGCGGCCATCGGCGCCCAGGTGGAGAACGACTCGTTCAACGTCGCCAACACGATGCCGAACATCATCTTCGAACTGCTGATGGGCGGCGTGCTGTCCAGCCTGGTGGTCCCGCTGCTCGTGCGGTCGCAGGACGACAAGGACGGCGGCGAGGCCTACACCCAGCGACTGGTCACGGTGGCGGGCACGCTGCTCGTCGTCGGGACGACCATCGCGGTCGTCGCCGCGCCGCTGATCACCAAGCTGTACGTGGACGACAAGGGACAGGCGAATCCCGACCTGGTCACCGCGTTCGCGTACCTGCTGCTGCCGCAGATCTTCTTCTACGGCGTGTTCGCCCTGCTCTCGGCGGTGCTGAACGCGAAGAGCATCTTCGGCCCGACGGCCTGGGCGCCGGTGATCAACAACCTGGTCGTCATCTTCACGATCCTCGTGGTGTGGATCATGCCGGGGAACATCTCGACCGATCCGGTGTCGATCACCGACCCGAAGCTGCTGACGCTGGGCCTCGGCGTGACCGCGGGCATTGTGGCGCAGTCGGTGCTGCTGATCCCGCCGCTGCTGCGGTCCGGGTTCAAGTTCAAATGGCGCTGGGGCATCGACAAGCGCATGAAGGAGTTCGGCGGGCTCGCCCTCTGGACCGTCGGCTACGTGGCCGTCAGCCAGGTCGGGTACACGATCACGACCCGGGTGCTGACCAGTGGTTCGCAGGGTGGGGTGACCGCGTACAGCAACGCGTGGCTGCTCTTCCAGCTGCCGTACGGCGTCATCGGGGTGTCGTTGCTGACCGCGATCATGCCGAGGATGAGCCGCGCGGCGGCCGACGGCGACCACAAGAAGCTGATCGGCGACCTCTCGTACGCCTCCCGGATCTCGACGGTGACACTCCTGCCGATTTCCGCGGTGATGACCGTTGTGGGCGGTTCGGTCGGTATCGCCCTGTTCACCTTGGGCAAGGGCCGGGTCGAAGACGCGTCGAGGATGGGCGAGGCACTGGCGATCAGCGCGTTCGCGCTGCTGCCGTACGCGCTGGTCATGCTGCAGATGCGGGTGTTCTACGCGATGAAGGACGCGCGGACGCCGGTGCTGATCATGATCGTGATGACCGTGGTCAAGGTGCCGCTGCTCTACCTGTGCCCCGCGCTGCTCTCGCCGGACAACATCGTGCTCGGCGTGATGATGGTCAACGGCCTCACGTTCGTCGTCGGCGCGATCCTCGGCCAGGTTTGGCTGTGGGTGACGCTCGGCAACCTCCGGAGCAAGCGGATTCTCGGGGTGATCCTCTTCACGGTCGTCGCGAGTGTGCTCGGGGTCGGCGCGGCGTGGCTCGCCGGGCAGATCGTCCCTGACTCGTTCGGGCCTACTTTCCATGCCTGGGTGAAACTTCTGCTGCAGACGATGGTCGGCATCGTGGTGTCGTTCGGCGTGCTCATGGCCTTGAAGGTGGAGGAATTGAAGCCCGCCACGGCGCGGATCACCCGGTTGATCAAGCGCGGATAACGATTCACGCACGGATGGCCCGCGTTCACGCGTCGTATTCTGGGTACCCTCGGGGCGGGAGCTACGCGGGAGAGTGCGGTGGATACGAGACGGAGCGAACAGGCAGGGGAGGCGAGCCAGGTGGGCGTTCGTGCCCAAGGTGGGTCGCTGGCACCTGGCCGGGTCGTCGGTGACGGCCGGTATCGCCTGCTCGCACAGTTCGGGGTGGACGAACGAGCCGCCGCGCATCTTTGGCGCGCGCGCGACGGACAGCTGAAGCGTGATGTCGCGCTGACGTTGCTGGTCGGCGACCCGGCGGACGCGGAGGCAGCGAGGCTCGCACGCCGGACGTTGGAGCGTGCCGCGCACGCTTCGAAGTTCGGGCACGGCGGGGTCGCGCGCGTCCTCGACGTGCTGAGCCTCGGCAGCGGCGTCACTTCGAGCGAAGGTCTGCTCGGTGTCGTCGTGGCGGAATGGACCAAGGGCAGCGACCTGGTCGACCTGGTGTCGCAGCGCCCGGTGGCGCCTGCCGCGGCGGCCAGGATGGTGCAGGCGCTGGCGGAAGCCGTCGACCACGCGCACCAGAACGGTCTCGTCCTCGGCCTCGATCATCCACAGCGTTTGCGGCTCACCCCGGACGGCGCGCTGAAGCTCGCCTTCCCCGGTCCGCTGCCCGAAGCGACCCTTCGCGACGACGTCAAGGCACTCGGCGCGGTCCTGTACCTGCTGCTGACCGGTCGCTGGGCCCTGCCCGGCGGGCCTGCCGCGATCCCGGCGGCGCCGCACGCGCCGACCGGCCGCGTCATCCCGCCGCGCTCACTGGTCCCGACGGTGCCGGTCGAGCTGTCCTCGCTCGCCGTCCGCACCATCGAGGACGGCGGCCACGGCGGCATCCGCACCAGCGCGGCCATCCTGCGCGTCCTGGACCAGGCCGCCGAAGCCGAGGAGCGCACCCAGCTCATCAAGGCCGTCGGCGAGGAAGAAGCGGTGGCCGAACCGGACGGCACGGTCTGGACGACGAAGAAACCGGTCAAGGACGTCGCGCGGCGCAAGAAGCTGGCGTTCGGCGTGACCGTGCTGGTCGTCGCGACCGTGGTCATCCTCGCCTGGGGCGGGATGATGCTGATCAACCTGTTCCAGGGCGAATCGAAGTCCAGCGGCCCGAACCTGAACGTCGCCGCGTCGTCGTCCTCACAGGCTCCGCCGCCTCCGGGCGAACAGCCGCCGCCCACCCAGCAGCCGCCGGCACCCGCCTTGGGCGCCGCGGTGAAGCCGTCGGCCGTCGCCGTCTTCAACCCGGGCAGCAAGGGCGACAGCCCCGGCCGCGCCAAGAACACCACCGACGGCGACGCGGGCACCTCCTGGAAGACCGACGAGTACGACAAGCAGTTCCCGGTGCTCAAGGACGGTGTCGGGATGGTCGTGACCTTCAAGGACCCGATCAACCTCAGCCAGATCAAGATCGACTCGGCAAGCCCCGGCTCGAAGGTCGAGATCCGCTCCGCCGACAAGAAGAACCCGAAGCTCGACGAGACCAAGGTCGTCGGCACCGGGGATCTCGCGGCGGGTGAATCGACCATCGCGCTGCAGCAGCCGCAGCAGGGTCAGTACTTCATCATCTGGATCACTCAGCTGGGTGAAGACGCGGACGGCAAGTTCATCACCGAACTCAAGGAGCTGACCTTCCTGCCTGCGGGGTGACGCCGAACACCGGGTCAGTAGGCTCTCCCGGGTGACAGCTGCAGCTCCAACGGACGCGGATCTCATAGCGGCGCATGCCGCCGGTGACCCGCACGCGTTCAGTGAACTGGTCCAGCGACATCGAGACCGCATGTGGGCGGTGGCCCTGCGCACCGTGCGGGACCCGGAAGAAGCCGCGGACGCCCTGCAGGACGCCTTTATCTCCGCGTTCCGCGCAGCGGGCAACTTCAGAGCCGAATCACAGGTCACGACGTGGTTGCACCGCATCGTCGTGAACGCGTGCCTCGACCGCATCCGGCGGGGCAAGGCCAGACCGACCGTTCCGCTGCCCGAAACCGGGCAGTTCAACGAGCCCGCCTCACCGCGCGACTCGATGTCCGAGCGCGAGACGAGCCTCGTCGTCAAGGAAGCCCTCGACCAGCTTCCCGAAGAGCAACGTGCCCCGATCGTGTTGGTCGACGTCGAGGGATACTCCGTCGCGGAGACGGCGAAAATGCTCGGTATCGCCGAGGGCACGGTCAAGAGCAGGTGCGCTCGAGGTCGAGGAAAGCTCGCGAAGGTTCTCGGACATCTGCGGAACCCCGATGCGATTGCGAACGTCCCAACTCACGAAAGCAAACGTGTTCGCGCTACCCCGGAACGGGGTGCCAGGCGTCCTCAGGGCACGCCGGGTGACGGGGAGGGACGATGACAGACGAGAGCAGGGGGATCGGTGGGACCGTCGGTCCGCCGTGGTCTGTCGATATGCTCGCCGACCTGCACGCAGGTGTGCTGGACGAGCGAGAGGCGGCCGAACTCTGGCCGTTGGTGAACGCCGACCCCGAAGCACTGGCGATCATCGAAGCACTCGAAGCGACGACGGCCGACCTCGCGGGACTCGCGAACGAGCCGGTCGCTCCCATGCCCGCGGAGTTCGCGGCGCGGCTCGACGCGGCGCTGGCCGCCGAGATGCAGGCCCGTCAGGCGTCGCCTGCGTTTCAAGGCGCACCTGAAGGGCAGCAGGCGCAGGTCGCCCCGGTGGTGGACCTCGCGGCAGCACGGCGGAAGCGGAACAAGCGGATCGGCTGGGGCGCGGGGATAGCGACCGTGGCCGCGGCGGCCATCGCCGCCGTCGCGATCGTCGTACCGACCACGCAGCAGTCGACGCCGGGCGGCGTCGCGCAGCCTCCGCCCGCCCCCACCGGCTCGTCGGTCGGCGGAGACGGCGGCGGGGCCGAAGCCCTCGTCGGCAAGGCGATCGGCGTCCGCGACTTCGGCTCGTTGAAGACCGAAGAGCGCCTCGACGCCTGCGTCGAAGCCGCCGGACTGGACCCCGACGTTCGGCCGGAGGGCATCCGGCCGGTGAACGTCGCGGGCAAGGACGGCGTGATGGTGATCTACACCACAGGCAAGCTCGCCCAGTTCCGCATCGTCGCCTTCGGTGCCGACTGCGGCCCGGGCAACGCGTCGGTCCTCTTCGACAAGATCATCGGACAGAAGTAGCAGCGGAGAGCGATAGCGAAGGTCCCTTGCTCCCGGTCGGGAGCAAGGGACCTTTGCTATCGCCGTCGCAAGCCGGGAGAAGTAGCGCCGGTCACCCCGGGAACACCGGCCCTTACGATCGTGTTGAGCCTGGTGAACAGGTCACTACGAGCGGAGGTCACGGGTGGCTGGCGAGGAAATCAGGAACTTGATCGTTGTCGGGTCGGGTCCTGCGGGGTACACCGCCGCTGTCTACGCGGCACGAGCGCAGCTCGAACCGCTGGTGTTCGAGGGCACTCAGTTCGGCGGTGCCTTGATGACGACGACGGAGGTCGAGAACTTCCCCGGCTTCCGCGAAGGCATCCAGGGTCCCGACCTCATGGAAGAGATGCGCGAGCAGGCCAAGCGTTTCGGCGCCGACCTGCGCTCGGAGGACGTCGAGTCCGTCGAGCTGACCGGTGACGTCAAGTACGTCGTCGCGAACGGCAAGCGCTACGCGGCCCGCGCGGTCGTGCTCTCGATGGGCGCCGCGGCCCGCTACCTGAACGTCCCGGGTGAGCAGGAACTGCTCGGCCGCGGTGTTTCGGCCTGTGCCACCTGCGACGGGTTCTTCTTCCGCGACCACGACATCGTGGTCGCCGGCGGCGGCGACTCCGCGATGGAGGAGGCGACCTTCCTGACGAAGTTCGCCAAGTCCGTCACGATCGTCCACCGCCGCGAGGAGTTCCGCGCCTCCCGGATCATGCTGGACCGGGCCCGCGAGAACGAGAAGATCAAGTGGGCGCTCAACAAGCAGATCACCGGCGTCGAGGGTGAGGGCAAGGTCGAAGGCCTGAAGCTCAAGGACACGGTGACCGGCGAGGAGTCCCAGCTGGACGTGACGGGGTTCTTCGTCGCGATCGGTCACGACCCGCGCAGCGAACTGGTGCGTGGTCAGGTGGACCTCGACGAGGACGGCTACGTGCTCACCAAGGGCCGGACCTCGTACACGAACCTCCCCGGCGTTTTCGCGGCGGGCGACCTGGTCGACCGCACCTACCGGCAGGCGATCACGGCCGCGGGTTCGGGCTGCGCCGCGGCGATCGACGCGGAACGATGGCTGGCGGAACACGCCGGTGTCGAGACCGCCCAGGAGACCCCTGAGCTGGTCGGCGGCGGCTACGGCGCCACCACCAGCTGACTTTCACAGCATCCGTTCACCACCCAGGAGGAGACACCATGGCCAACACCGTGACGGTGACCGACAAGACCTTCGTCGACGACGTCCTGACGAGCGAGAAGCCCGTGCTGGTCGACTTCTGGGCCACCTGGTGCGGTCCGTGCAAGATGGTCGCCCCGGTGCTCGAGGAGATCGCGGCGGAGAACGGCGAGAAGCTGACCGTCGCGAAGCTCGACATCGACGCCAACCCGAACACTGCGCGTGACTACCAGGTGATGTCGATCCCGACGCTGATCCTGTTCCAGGGCGGCAAGCCGGTGAAGCAGATCGTCGGCGCCAAGCCGAAGGCCGCGCTGCTCTCGGACCTCGCCGACGTCCTCTGATCTCGCGTTTCACCAGCCGAAACCCGGGGCCTGCCCAGGCTCCGGGTTTCGTCGTTCCGCCGGACGGGTATTCCTCACCGTCACGGGAACATGATCATGGCGCCGGGAAGGGTTCCACGAACGGGGACTTGACGCACCGACCGGGCCTCCGCGCTCACCGAGAGTTCACAGGGCACAATAGAGCACCGGGGTCCGCCCCGCAGGGTTTTCAAAGTCGTGCATCGAGCTCCTTCGGTGCCCCAAAGGAAGAGCGAGGAGTGCATGCGGGTACTCCGCCGCGGTGACGCCGGACCGGACGTCGCCGAGATCAGGTCCACGCTGGCGGCGATGGAGCTGCTCCCGCCGGTGACCGAATCCGGGGAGTACGAGGTCTTCGACACGGCGATGGAACATGCCGTGCGAGCGTTCCAGCAGGGCCGTGGGCTCATCACCGACGGTCTGGTGGGTCCGGCGACCTATCAGGCGCTTCGTGGCGCGGGCTTCCATCTCGGCAGCCGCCCGCTGACTTACATGTTCTCCGCCCCCATGCAGGGCGACGACGTCTTCGCGCTCCAGGAGCGGCTGACCGAACTCGGTTTCGACGCCGGCCGCCCGGACGGGCACTTCGGCGCCCAGACCGAGCGCGCCCTCAAGACCTTCCAGCGCGACATGCGCCTGGTCGCCGACGGCATGTGCGGTCCGGCCACCATCCGCGAGCTGCACCGGCTCTCTTCGCCGCGCGCCCGCGGCGGCCGCCCCGTCTTCCTGCGCGAGCAGGAGCAGGTGCGCCAGGCGGGCCCCCGGCTGCGCGGCAAGCGCATCGTGATCGACCCTGGCCACGGCGGCGAAGACCTCGGTGTCGTCGCGAGCGGCCTGCGTGAAGCGGACATCGCCTGGGATCTGGCGCGACGGCTCGAAGGCCGTATGCAGGCCACGGGCATGGAAGCGCTGATCTCGCGCGGCCCGAACCAGAGCCCGACCGAGGGTGAGCGCGCCAAGTTCGCGAACGAAGCGGGCGCCGACCTGTTCCTTTCGCTGCACAACGACAAGAACCCCTCGCCCAAGGCGCAGGGTGTCGCGAGCTTCCACTTCGGCACCGGCAACGGCACGACGTCGACCGTCGGTGAGCTGCTGGCGGGCTTCATCCAGCGCGAGCTGGCCGCCCGCACCGGCCTGCGCGACTGCCGCACGCACTACAAGACCTGGGAGATCTTCACCCGTACCCGCTGCCCGGCGGTGCGGATCGAGATCGGCTACCTGACCAACCCGGAAGACAGCCGCAAACTGGCCGACCCGGCCTTCCGCGACATCGTCGCCGAAGGCATCCTGGTCGCCGTGAAGCGCCTGTACTTGCTCGGCGAAGGGGACCAGCCGACCGGCACGTTCACCTTCGCCGACGTCCTGGCCCACGAACTCGCCAAAGCGGAGTAGCCAGTCCTCCACACCCGCACAAAGGCGCACATGCCCCTGCCGACGCCCTCGGCACAACCGGTTGTGTGCCCCCTCGCCGGACCACGCCACCCCTAGCTCCACCCGGCGCGCAGCCCCCGCCCTTCCCGGGGGGCGTCCCCAGGTCCAGCCTACCCATCCACAGATTTTCCACCGCTCCTAGCAGCGATCTGTGGATAACTCGGCAGGTTACCCACAGCTGTCCCCAAGGCGGGGGATGGCTGCTGCGCGCACCCGAAAACTCTGCTAGTGGCTTGAGATGAAGGGGCCTTCCGAGGACTCCGGAACGGCCGAAAAGTCAGGCGCGACCCATGCTCGGTTCGGCGGTGGTGATGGAGACCTGGCCGAGCAGCCGTTCGAGGGCCGCCTCCACGTCTTCCTTCCACGAGATCGCCGACCGCAGTTCCAGTCGCAGCCGCGGCCACCGCGGATGCGGCCGGACGGTCTTGAATCCGACGCTCTGCAGGAACGCGGCGGGCAGCACGCAGCTGTGACCGCCGTCCGGATCGGTCTCTTCGGGCTTGGCGTCACCGAAGGCCTCGATCGCGCGGACCCCGCGTTTGGTCAGATCCTTCGCGACCGCCTGCACCAGCATCCGGCCGAGCCCGCCGCCCTGGAATTCGGGGAGGATCTGGAAGGCGGTCAGCAGAACCGCGTCCGGACCGGGCGGGGAAGTGGGAAAGGCCAGCGAACGCGGCACGGCGTTCGGCGGCGCGTAGAGCACGAAGCCGACAGGCAAGGTGTCGCTGTAGACGATGCGGCCGCAGGAGCCCCACTCAAGCAGCACGCTGGAAACCCAGGCTTCTTTTTCGACCTCTGTCGCGCCGTACTCCTCGGCCTGCGCCTTCATGTGCGGCGCCAGCTCCCAGTACACGCAGCGGCGGCAGCTCTTGGGCAGATGCTCGAGATTGTCCAGGGTTACGCCCACGACGCGACGCGACACCGACAAACCTCCCTGGACAACGGACACCCGACGCAGCCCTGTCCCGAGCAGGGCTTGCCGAAGGGGTCCTGATCGAGGATAGGCGGATGTGATGAACACCGGAAGGCCAGGGCCCCTCAAGGGAGGGTGGTTACACTCGATGGAACTACCAGTCGGTAGCGACTATGTCCACTTCGAAGCACGGGTGAAGCGCCTGATGACCGAGAATCGCCCTGTCAGGCCGCAGAGCGGCCGACACAACCTCGACCCGCATCTCGACCGCTACGCCGCGCGTACGGCCGGAATGACTGCTTCCGAGATCAGGGCATTGTTCGCGGTGGCCAGTCGCCCCGAGGTGGTCTCGCTCGCCGGCGGGATGCCGAACCTCGCCGCGCTTCCGCTCGACTCGTTGTCCGCGCAGGTCAGTGAGCTCATCGCCGAAGAAGGTCTGGTCGCACTCCAGTACGGCTCCGCGCACGGCGTCCCCGCGCTGCGTGAGCAGATCTGCGAAATCATGGCCCTCGAAGGCATCAAGGCCCACCCGGACGACGTCGTCGTGACGGTCGGCTCCCAGATGGGACTCGACATGGTCACCCGGCTGTTCTGCGACCCGGGCGACGTCATCATCGCCGAGGGCCCGTCGTACGTCGGCGCGCTCGGCTCCTTCGCCGCGTACCAGGCGAACGTCGTACACGTCGCGATGGACGACCACGGCCTGGTCCCCGAAGGGCTGCGAGCCGCGCTCGCGGAGACCAAGAAGACGGGCCAGCGGGTCAAGTTCCTCTACACGATCCCCAACTTCCACAACCCCGGCGGCGTCACGCTGGCCGTCGAGCGCCGCGCGGAGATCGTGGAGATCTGCCGCGAGCACGACATCCTCATCGTCGAGGACAACCCGTACGGTCTGCTCGGCTTCAGCGGGCAGACGTACCCGGCGCTCCGCTCGATCGACCCCGACAACGTGGTGTACCTGGGCTCGTTCTCGAAGACCTTCGCCTCCGGCCTGCGGGTCGGCTGGGTGCTCGCACCGCACGCCGTCCGGGAGAAACTCGTGCTCGCGGCCGAGTCCGCGACGCTTTGCCCGCCGACGCTTAACCAGTTGATCGTGTCGCGATACCTCTCGACTCACGACTGGCTGGGGCAGATCAAGACCTTCCGCGAGAACTACCGGGAGCGCCGGGACGCGATCCTGACCGCGCTCGAACAGCACATGCCCGCCGGCTGCAGCTGGACCAAACCCGATGGCGGTTTCTACGTCTGGATGACAGTCCCCGAAGGCGTCGACACGAAGGCGATGCTGCCGAGGGCCGTCACCGCCCGGGTCGCGTACGCCTCCGGAACCGGTTTCTACGCCGACGGTTTCGGCAGCAGACAACTACGTCTTTCCTACTGCTACCCGACGCCGGAGCGGATCCGCGAAGGCGTCCGAAGGCTCGCCGCGGTGCTCGAGTCCGAAATGGACCTCGCGCGTACCTTCGGTAACGTGAGCCCACGCTCGATCTCGGGGCCACAGAACCCCTCTCCGGACACGGTCTGATCGACCGGGCGTCCCCTTAGACCCAAAGGAGTCCTCGATGGTCGACCGCACCGTCGCCGTACTCGCAGGCGGACTTTCCCACGAACGCGATGTCTCTCTCCGGTCCGGGCGGCGGCTCTCGGTCGCCCTGCGGGCGGAAGGCCTCATCGTCGAAGAGTGGGACACCGACGCGGGCTTGCTCGAACGTCTTCGCACCCAGCGGCCCGACGCGGCCATCGTCGCCCTTCACGGTGGTGAAGGGGAGAATGGCGCGGTGCAGACGGTGCTGGAGATGCTGGACGTGCCCTACGTCGGCACCAGCTCGCAGGGCTGCCGCCGCGCGTGGGACAAGCCGACGGCCAAGGCGCTGGTCGCCAACGCGGGCTTCACGACGCCGGACTGGGTCGTGCTGCCGCACAGCACCTTCCGCGAGCTCGGCGCGCAGGCCGTGCTGGACGCGATGGTCGAGACACTGGGCTTGCCCCTGATCCTCAAGCCCGACCAGGGTGGTTCGGCGCTGGGCGCCCAGGTCGTCAAGGAAGCCTCGGAGATGCCCGGTGCGATGGTCGGCTGCTTCGCTTACGGAGACACCGTTCTCGCCGAGAAGTTCGTCTCCGGCGTCGAGGTGGCCGTGACGGTCATCGAAGGCGAACAGGGACCCGAGGCCCTGCCCGCGGTCGAGATCGTGCCGGAGAGCGGCGTGTACGACTACACCGCTCGCTACACCGCCGGCCTGACCGACTTCTTCACCCCCGCGCGGATCGCCGACGACGCCGCCAAGGCGGTCGGCGAGCTCGCCGTCGCCGCGCACCGGCAACTGGGTCTTCGCGACATCTCCCGCACCGACGCCGTGGTCACCGAAGACGGCACGGTCTACTTCCTCGCGGTGAACCCGTCGCCGGGCCTCACTGAGACGTCGATCGTGCCCATGGCGATCGAGGCGGGCGGCGCCACGCTCGGATCGGTGTTCGCCGACCTCGTCGGACGGGCGATCTCCCGCAAGAGCTGAGCCGGACTCGACGAAGGGGACTTGCCCACCGCGGGCGAGTCCCCTTTTTCATTTCCGGGCCACGGCGACGACCTGACGCTCGTCCTCGTAGATGACCAGTCCCGGGTCCGCCGACCAGACGGCGTCGCACGGAATCCCGTGTGTCTTCAGAATCGACAGGTAGCCGTCGACCCGTTCGATGAAGACATGGGCCGTCGCCTTGAACCACGCCATCGCCCCGGGATTCACCTCCGCGTCGTAGACGCTCGGATCGGTGTGTGCCGGGTTGCTGAAGTTCGCGTCGTACCAGTCGTTGTTCCTCCGACGAAAGGCTTCCTGCTCGACGGTGAGGCGTCCGGCCCGGGCGAGCCCGTTGACGAGACCGAAGACCCCGGTGAAGGTTCCTCGCTCGTTGCGGTCCGGGCTCTGGAAACGAACGAAGGGCAGCTCGGTCATCGCCGGGGCCGGTTTCACGGGAAACATTTCCGAAAGCCCGCCCGTCCGAAAACAAGCACTCAACGTTACCTCTTCATCATCACTCAGCAATCGTCACCGTGACAAAACGACCTGGGGTGATCCCTAATCGGTTTCACGAGTCCGATTTGCCTGATTTTCGTCCATCAATGCCACAATGCGTTCAAGGTCGTCAACGGACCCGAATTCGAGGGTGATCCGGCCTTTGCGGCGGCCCAAGTCGACCTTCACGCGAGTGTCGAACCGGTCCGAAAGCCGGCTCGCCAGTTCTTGGAGACCAGGTGCCTGGATCGGCTTACGGGGAGCGGGCTTCGGCTTGGCCGGTTTTTCGCTCTTCTTGAGCGTGACGGCTTCCTCGGTCGCGCGGACGGACATGCCCTCCGCGACGATCCGCGCGGCCAGCTCTTCCTGACTTTCGGCGTCTTCGAGAGAGAGCAGCGCCCGCGCGTGCCCCGCCGAAAGCACCCCGGCGGCGACCCGTCGCTGGACCGCGAGGGGCAGTTTGAGCAAGCGGATCGTGTTCGTGATGACCGGCCTGCTGCGCCCGATCCGACCGGCCAGCTCCTCGTGCGTGACCGCGAACTCGTCGAGCAGCTGCTGATAGGCGGCCGCCTCTTCGAGCGGGTTGAGCTGAACGCGGTGGATGTTCTCGAGCAGCGCGTCGCGCAGCATCGCCTCGTCGGCGGTCTGGCGGACGATCGCCGGGATCGCCTCCAGCTCGGCCAGCTGAGACGCGCGCAGACGCCGCTCGCCCATGACGAGTTCGTACTCGTCGGTCCCGAGCTCCCGGACCACGATGGGCTGCATGAGCCCGAACGCGCGGATCGAGTGCTCCAGCTCGCTGAGCGCGTCTTCGTCGAAGACCTGCCGCGGCTGCTTCGGGTTCGGCTTGATCTGGCTGATCGGCACCTCGCGGTAGACCGCGCCCGCCACCGCGCCACCGTGTGAACCGGCCGCGCCGTTGGCCGCGAACCAGCCCTTGTCGTCCGGTCCCGTCGGGCCCGCCGGGGGAGCGGGGGTCGCGGCGGAACCGTTCTCGGCCGGGGCCGCCGAGCCCGGCGGCGGGCCGGTGGGGATCAGGGCGGCGAGCCCGCGCCCGAGCCCCCCTCTGCGCTCGCTCATGCCGTACCGCTCCTTTCCTTCATCTCCGCCCCACGTTGGGCGATCTCCTTCGCCGCGTCCACGTAGCTCATCGCACCCCGGGAACCTGGGTCGTACGCGAGGACCGTCTGCCCGTATCCGGGCGCCTCTGAGACCTTCACGCTGCGCGGGATCACCGTCTTGAGGACGGTGTCCCCGAAGTGATTCCGGACCTCGTTCGTCACCTGATCGGCCAGCTTCGTCCGGCCGTCGTACATGGTGAGCAGAATCGTGGAGACGCTGAGTTCGCGGTTGAGGTGCTTCTGGACGAGCTCGATATTGCTCAGCAGCTGACCCAGACCTTCGAGCGCGTAGTACTCGCACTGGATCGGGATCAGCACCTCCTGCGCGGCGACCATCGCGTTGACGGTCAGCAGACCGAGCGACGGCGGGCAGTCGATGAAGACGTAGTCGACGCCGATCTCGTCGAGGATCTCGGCCGAGAGCGCCTCCTTGAGCCGCATCTCGCGGGACGCCATGGACACGAGTTCGATCTCGGCGCCGGCGAGGTCGATGGTCGCGGGCACGCAGTAGAGGTTCTCCGACTGCTCGCTCTGCGCGGCCGCCTCAGCGAGCGTGACCTCGCCGATCAGCACCTCATAGATGGACGGCGTGCCGGATCGGTGTTCGATGTCGAGCGCGGTGCTCGCGTTGCCCTGCGGGTCGAGGTCGATCACGAGCGTCTTGAGCCCGTGGACGGCCAGGGCGGCGGCGAGGTTCACCGTGCTCGTGGTCTTGCCGACGCCGCCCTTCTGGTTGGCGACCGTCAGCACGCGCCGACGGGTCGGACGCGGGAGCGCGCCCTTCTTGGGGTGCAGCACGCTGGCGGCCCGGACGGCCTCTTCGGCGATGGGCGTCCAGCCGAGTTCGTGGCCAGTGCTCGCGGGGTCGGACGGTGGGGGAGTCACCGGTCTCGAACCTCCTCTGTATTAGAAGTGGGAGTCGGTCTGCGTTGTTTCACGTGGAACCGGTCTAGCTACGCCTGCCGCGCGGTCGAGACGGTTTCGAAGGCAGACGATGGATCACGACGACCGTGCTGGGGACCTCAAGCACCTTGGCGCCGCACTCGAAGACTTCCGGCTCGCCACCGCCGGCCTTCCGGACGGCGACGCGATCGCGTTCGATTTCCTCTCCGGCGCTCGCTCCTTTGAGGGCGACCAGAGCACCTTGGGCACGCACGAGCGGGAGGCACCAGTTCGCGAGCCGGGCCAACGGAGCGACTGCCCGGGCGGTGACGACATCCGCGTCACCGAGCTCCTCGCGTACCTGCCGCTCTTCCGCGCGCCCGCGGACAACGGTGATGGGGAGTTTCAGCTTCTCGGCAACCTCGGCCAGCCAGTCGACCCGGCGGGCCATCGGTTCGAGCAGAACGATATCGAGGTCCGGTCGGCTGATCGCGAGCGGTACACCCGGAAGCCCCGCGCCCGATCCGACGTCGACCACGCGGGCGCCGTCGGGGATCCGCTCGCCGATCACGGCGGAGTTCAGCACGTGCCGTTCCCAGAGCCGGTCGACCTCACGGGGACCGATCAGGCCGCGCTCGACGCCGTGCCGCTCCAGGAGTTCGACGTAGCCGATGGCTTGCTCGACGCGGTCTCCGAACACTTCCGACGCCGCACTCCGAACCGATGCGGCGACCCCGTCCAAGCCCACTCTTGCTCCTCAACCCTCGACGCCGTTTCACGTGAAACGCGCTTCACCGATTGTCCATGACGCCGACCGCAAAGCGGGGAGACAGTCCGAAGTTGTGGACAACTCCACTCGTCTTCACGCGTTTCACGTGAAACGCCACGCGTGTAATTCTCCCCGGCAACGAAGAAGCGGCCCGCCGGATGACCGGCGGGCCGCTTCGTTCAGAGAAACTCGTCAGGCGGGGAAGATGACGACCCGGCGCTTCGGGTCCTCACCTTCGCTCTCGCTCTTGACCCCATCGACGGCGGCGACCGCGTCGTGCACGACCTTCCGCTCGAACGGGCTCATCGGCTGCAGCCGGACACGCTCACCGGACGAGACCACGGTCTCGGCGGTCGAGCGGCCGAGCTCGCGAAGCTCTTCGCGACGGTCCGCGCGCCAGCCCGCGATGTCCAGCATCAGGCGGCTCCGCGAACCGGTCTCCTGCTGCACCGCCAGGCGCGTCAGCTCCTGCAGCGCCTCGAGGATGGTGCCGCGGGGACCGACGAGCTTCTCCAGATCCTCGCCACCGTCGATGCTGACGATCGCGCGGCCCGCTTCGACATCGAGATCGATATCGCCGTCGTAGTCCAAAAGGTCGAGCAGCCGCTCGAGGTAGTCGCCGGCGATGTCGCCCTCCTTCACGAGGACGTCGTCGTCGACACCTCCCTTGCGACCGGTCTCCTCAGCCGAGTCTTCGACCTCGGCCGCGCTGTTCTCTTCGGCGTCGATCGTGTCGATCGTCTCCGCCATAGTTGGTCTCCTCTCCAGCCCGGATCGGCGTCAGCGACGCTTCCGGCCTGATTTCTTAGTCGAGTCAGAGATGAGACCGGGCACGTCGGCGCCGTTCTCCTTCGAGCCGTTGGTCGACGGCTCGGCTGATGCGTTCTCGGCGTCCTTCTTCTCCGCGGCGGACGAACCGGTCTGGGCGAAGCCGTGGGGCGAACCCGCCTTCTTGACCTGACCACCGGAGGACTGCTTGTTCCTCTTCTGCTGGACCGGCTTCTGGCCGGGGCGCGGCGCGGTCGGCTTCTGGCCGGGCTTCGGGCCGAGGTTCGCGCGCTTCTCCTTCTCGGCTTCCTTGCGGGCCTCTTCTTCCTTGTCGATCTTCGTGTAGACGAGGCGCTGCTGCATCAGGGTCCAGCCGTTGTTCGCCAGCCAGTAGAAGAGGAGGCCGAGCGGGAACAGCGCACCGAAGATGAGCACACCGATCGGGAAGACGTACATCGTCAGCTTGTTCATCATCGCGGTCTGCGGGGTCGCCGACTCGGGATTCTGACGCTGGACCGAGTGACGCGCGGTGAGGTGCGTGGCGATGCTGGCGACGATCATCAGCGGGATCGCGACCGGAGCGACACTCCAGTGGAACCCGGCGGCCGTGTTGCCACCGCTGACCATGTCGACACCGGTGTAGATGGCCTCACCGAGGTTGACACCAAAGATCTTCGCGTGAACGTAGGAGTCCACGCCGGCCTGGTCGAAGAAGTAGTTCTCGGTCTTCGGGCCGCCGTACGGGTTGATGGTGAACATCCGCAGGACGTGGTTCAGGCCGATGAAGACCGGG
The DNA here is from genome assembly GCF_055580625.1 of Amycolatopsis sp. NPDC031561. Classification (NCBI taxonomy): domain Bacteria; kingdom Bacillati; phylum Actinomycetota; class Actinomycetes; order Pseudonocardiales; family Pseudonocardiaceae; genus Amycolatopsis; species Amycolatopsis sp. NPDC031561. The sequence continues at coordinate 322,920 of NZ_JBVILA010000005.1, forward strand.
ATCTGAAGCAGCATCGGCAGGCAGCTGCCCAGCGGGTTGACGCCGTGCTCCTTCTGGAGCTTCTGCATCTCCATCGCCTGGCGCTGCCGGTCGTTGGCGTACTTCTTCTGCACCTTCTTCATTTCCGGTGCGAAGTCCTGCATCTTCTTCATCGACCGGACCTGGTTCACGAACGGCTTGAACATGATGCCGCGGACGGTGAACGTCAGGAAGATGATCGCCAGGATCCAGGAGACCGCGTTCGCCTCACCGAACACAAGCCCGAAGACCTTGTGCCAACACCACAAGATGAAGGACACGGGGTAGTAGATGAAGTCGAGCACTGAGCTACTCCTCGATCGGTGTTTCAGGTCGGCGGTGGCGCCACGAGAACGTCTCGGGGACCGGGTCGCGGCCGGGCATCGTCCACGGGCCACAGCGCAGCAAGCGCCGGACCGCGAGGTAGGTACCGCGGCCGGCGCCGTGCCGGGTCAGTGCCTCTACGGCGTACGCGCTACAGCTCGGGTAGAACCGGCACGCCGGAGGAAGGAAGGGAGAGATCGCTTTGCGATACAGCTTGACGGGCAGGAGCAGCACCCAGGCCACCGGGCCGGGGCGGGCTTCTTCGGTGGTCTCGCTCTCGGTGGCTCGCATGCCGTTACACCGCTGATCCGTTGTCGGAGGGTCGCGTCTGGCGGGACTTCCCGGTGACGGCGGAAGGCCCGGACAACCCGAGGCGCCGTAGCGACGCGTCGAGATCCGAGCCGAGTTCCGCGCTGGACGCGTCCGCGGCCGGAGGTAGTGCCCGTACCACCAACGAGCTCCCCGGCGGCAGTGTTCCGATCCTGGCGGAAACGAGATGCCTCAACCGGCGGGAGACCCGGTGGCGGACCACCGAATTCCCCACGGCCTTGCTCACCACAAAACCCGCCCGCGCCGCCTCGGCGGCTTCGGACGGGTCCGTGGTCAACGCATGGACGACGAGGCGGCGCCTGCCTGCCTTGGCCCCACGCCGCATCACGGCACGGAAATCCTCACTGCGCCGCAACCTCGCGGCGGCCGGCAGCACGACGTCCCTCGACGGCGGCCGGATCAGGCGGACAGTGCGCCGCGGCCCTTGCGACGACGAGCCGCCAGGATGGCCCGGCCGGCGCGGGTCCGCATCCGAAGCCGGAACCCGTGGACCCGGGCGCGTCGGCGGTTGTTCGGCTGGAAGGTGCGCTTACCCTTGCTCACGACTTACTTCTCCTGTTTCATCGGCCGCCGGGGACGGTTCGACCCGTTCCTGGCGTGTCGTGCTGACGCACGGCAGTCTCTGGTGTCTCCTACCAACGTGTGGCCTCGTCACGTCGAGCGACGACAACGTGGGCACGCGAAACGCCCCCGCTGTATACGGGAGACCTTACGAGGGTACGCACCCACCGCCCGGGCCCGGCAGGCACCCCCTCGACCACGGACCGCGACCGTGCGTGGAGAGTGATCATCGGCGACGTGAAGGCACCGAATGGCAACACGCCGTACACCGTGAAATGCTTGCGCGCGAGGATGCCTTGTGGCATCGGGCGGGGCTTGTTAGCGTGCCTCTCCCCGGGTTTTCGCCAAGGTGGAACGGTGCAGGCGCCCGGGTGTCCTCGGGGCGTGGAGGCGTCCCGCCGGCCTACGTCGAGCCCGCAGGTGACGTCGCCGCGGGCCGCCGTACATTAGTGCACAGCTGTGGACAACTATGTGGATATTTGCTGTGCGCATGAGCTGATCGGGCCATGGTGGCGCCCGACCCGGTGTTTCGGAGCGCGGTGTTTCCCGGATGTTCACACGCACCGATGAGGGGAGGGGAGTCAGGCAGGTGTCCGATCACCAGCACAATCTTGGCGTCATCTGGGAACAAGTCGTGCGCGAACTGTCCGATGGCACCCTCTCCCCGCAGCAGCGCGCCTGGATGCGGGTGACCCGGCCGATCGGCCTGCTCGACGGCACCGCACTGCTCGCCGCTCCCAGCGACTTCGCCAAGGAAGCGATCGAACGCGCCCTCCGCGGCGCGATCACCGAAGCCCTTTCGCGACGGCTCGGCCGCGCGGTCTCCCTCGCGGTGAAGGTCGACAGCACGGAGATGCCTCCCGCTTCGCCCGGCCCCCGCTACGAAGCGTCACCCGGCCGGGTGGAAAACGGCGGTAGCCCGGTGCCCGGCCCGCCGCCGCTGCCCGACGGTGACGGCATGTTGTCGCCGAACCGCCCCCGGCCCGAGCCCCCGAAGCCGAGGCCGCCGCGGCAGCCGGTGGACAACAGCCTGAACGATGGCGACGACAGCGATGAAGAAGTCGACGAAGAGGGCGAGGCCCTCGCGGCCGTGACCGAGATCTGGCCGACGTTCTCCGGCCAGCCGATCGCGGGCCAGCCCTACACCGCGCCGGCGCAGCCGCAGACGTCGAAGACGAAGCTCAACGAGAAGTACACGTTCGACACCTTCGTCATCGGTGCCTCGAACCGCTTCGCGCACGCGGCCGCGGTCGCCGTCGCCGAAGCACCGGCACGCGCGTACAACCCGTTGTTCATCTGGGGAGAGTCCGGCCTCGGGAAGACACACCTCCTGCACGCCGTCGGGCACTACGCCCAGCGGCTGTTCCCCGGCATGCGCGTGCGGTACGTGTCGACCGAAGAGTTCACCAACGACTTCATCAACTCGCTGCGAGACGACCGCAAGGTCGCGTTCCAGCGCCGCTACCGCGACATAGACATCCTGCTCGTCGACGACATCCAGTTCCTGGAAGGAAAAGAAGGTACGCAGGAAGAGTTCTTCCACACCTTCAACACCCTCCACAACGCGAACAAGCAGATCGTCGTCTCCTCCGACCGCCCGCCGAAGCGCCTCGAGACGCTGGAAGACCGGCTGCGCACGCGGTTCGAGTGGGGCCTCATCACCGACATCCAGCCGCCCGAGCTCGAAACCCGGATCGCGATCCTCCGTAAGAAGGCCGCGCAGGACAGGCTCGCGGTCCCCAACGAGGTACTGGAGTTCATCGCTTCGCGCGTCGAGGCGAACATCCGGGAGCTCGAAGGCGCGCTCATCCGCGTCACCGCCTTCGCGTCGCTGAACCAGCAACCGGTCGACGTCGCTCTCGCCGAGATCGTGCTCCGCGACCTCATCCCGGATTCGCACGCGCCGGAAATCACCGCGCCGACCATCATGGGCGTCACTTCGGAGTTCTTCGACGTGACGCTCGACGACCTCTGCGGGCCCGGCAAGACGAAGGCCCTCGCGACGGCGCGTCAGATCGCGATGTACCTCTGCCGCGAACTGACGGACATGTCGCTGCCGAAGATCGGGCAGACCTTCGGCGGCCGCGACCACACGACGGTCATGCACGCGGACAAGAAGATCCGCAAGGAGATGGCCGAACGACGGCGCATCTACGACCAGGTCCAAGAGCTGACCTCGCGGATCAAACAGCGCGCACGGCAGTAATCCCTTAGCACACAAGGACTTCAGGGGCTCTCACCGTCCAGGTGGGAGCCCTTTTTGGTGCGCGCGCAGCCGTCCACATAGGTCTTAGAGCGTGTGAAGGCACGAAGGACCGGGTACCCCGAAGACAGCACGTACGGGTGAGAAGGACACGAAACGTGCTTGAGTGCATTTCAGGTTTTCCCTTGTGTACAAAGGAAATCCACATGCTGTGGGTACTTTGTGCACAACTCCGGCGGACGCGAGACCAGCGGCGATCGGTTTTTCGTCCACATCGCACTCACAGGAAATCCACAGCATTTCCACACCATGATCCACACGTTGCCCCCAGGTTGCCCACATGTTGTGCACAAGGGTGACGCAGGCTGCACGGATCACTCTCCCGAGCGATTCCGGTCACGAACCGGACCCACAGCCCCTGGGTACAACCCGCCCCACATCTGGGGATAACCATGGGGACAACTCGGGCCGAATGTGGATAGATCGAGCGCGGCCCGAAACCATCCACCGACGGCCCAAGCTGTCCACCGTCCGTACACACCCGGAGTCCACAGGGTCCGAGCCATCCGGACCTGCGCGAACGAGGCTTGTCCACACAATCCACAACGCCTATTACTACTGCTGTTCTTAGTTCTTCTTAAGAAGGGAATAAAACAAAAACAGGCGATGGACGAATCTGGGGACAGACGGCGAACCGTGTCGTCTTGTCGACAAAAGCAAGGGGAGGCCGAGGTGACGCGGACCCCGGGGACGGCCTAACGTGGGTCCCTGCACCTGGTCTGCGTGTCGACGTGCGTTCGCGTCTCGCTCGGACCGAACGAACCTGCGAGGCACCCGGCCATCGCGCTCTCCGGCCGCGGTGACCCGTTGAGCTTTCGAGCCGTCAGGGGCTCGGCTGTCGAAAGGAAGCGCGCATGAAGATCCGCGTCGAGCGTGACGGGCTGGCCGACGCCGTCGCGTGGGTGGCGAGAAGCCTCCCGTCGCGGCCTCCGGTCCCGGTTCTGGGCGGTGTCCTGCTCGATGCGGGATCCGACGGGACGAGTGACGCACTCACCGTCTCCGGATTCGACTACGAGGTCTCCGCCACGGTCGGCGTCCCGGCCACCATCGCCGACGGGGGCCGTCTCCTGGTCTCCGGTCGTCTGCTGGCCGACATCACCAAGTCGCTGCCCGCGCAGCCGGTCGAGATCTCCGTCGACGGCGCCCGCGCCACCATCACCTGCGGCTCCGCGCGCTTCTCGTTGCCGACCATGCCGGTCGAGGACTACCCGCAGCTCCCGTCCCAGCCCGCCTTCGCCGGCGAACTCACCGGCGACGCGTTCGGCCAGGCGGTCACCCAGGTCGTCGTCGCCGCGGGCAAGGACGACACCCTCCCGATGCTGACCGGCATGCGGCTGGAGATCTCCGGCTCCTCGCTGACCCTGGTCGCCACCGACCGTTTCCGGCTCGCCATGCGCGAGTTCACCTGGGAGCCCGCCGAGGGCCTGTCCGACGCCGCCGTGCTCGTCCCGGCGCGCACGCTCGCCGAGGCCGCGAAGACGCTCGGTGCCAGCGGCGCCAAGATCCGCCTCGCACTCGCCAGCGGTGAGGGCCTCCTCGGCCTGTCCGGCTCCGGCCGCTACACCACGACCCGCCTCCTCGACGCGGAGTTCCCGCCGTACCGGCAGCTGCTGCCGGCGCAGCACACGTCGCGCGCGGTCATCGAAGTCTCCGCGCTCGCCGAGTCGATCAAGCGTGTTTCGCTGGTGGCCGAACGTGGCACCCAGGTGCGGCTGGAATTCAACGACGGTTCGCTGCGGCTCTCCGCCGGTGGCGACGACGAGGGTTCGGCCGAAGAAGAGCTTCAGGTCGACTACGAGGGTGAGCCGGTGACCATCGCGTTCAACCCGGGTTACCTCGTGGACGGCCTCGGCGCGCTGAACGCCAACCGCGCCGAGCTCACCTTCACCACGCCGAACCGGCCGGCGCTGATCAAGCCCGCCGACGAAGAGGGCAACGTCGTCCCCGGCTACCTGTACCTGCTGATGCCGGTCCGCCTCCCGGGCTGACCGGTCTTTAGTTTCTGTTTCGCACCAAAGGGGATCTTCATGGCTCAGCTGGGACTCATCGGCCTCGGCAAAATGGGGTTCAACATGCGTGAGCGGCTGCGCGGCGCCGGTCACGAGGTGGTCGGCTACGACCGCAACCCCGACGTCACCGACTCCACGTCGCTCGAGGACCTGGTGTCCAAACTGGACGGTCCCCGGATCGTCTGGATCATGGTGCCCGCCGGTGAACCCACCCGGCAGACCGTCGCGGAGCTCGGCAACCTGCTCTCCGAGGGCGACCTCGTGATCGACGGCGGCAACTCGAAGTACACCGACGACCGGATCAACGCGGACCTGCTCGCCACGAAGCAGATCGGTTACCTCGACTGCGGGGTTTCCGGTGGCGTGTGGGGCAAGGACAACGGCTACGGCCTGATGGTCGGCGGCGCCGCTTCGGACGTCGAGAAGGCCATGCCGATCTTCGACGCGCTTCGCCCCGAGGGTCCGCGTGAAGAAGGCTTCTCGCACGCCGGCGCCGTGGGCTCCGGTCACTACGCGAAGATGATTCACAACGGCATCGAGTACGGCATGATGCAGGCCTTCGCCGAAGGTTTCGAGCTGCTCGAAGCCGCGAAGGTCGTCGAGAACGTGCCCGCGGTGATCAAGGGCTGGCAGCGGGGGACCGTCGTCCGCTCGTGGCTGCTCGACCTCCTCGTCCGCGCGCTCGACGAGGACCCGGAGCTGGACGACCTCGAGGGCTACGTCGAGGATTCCGGCGAAGGCCGGTGGACCCTCGAAGAGGCGATCAACAACGCGGTCCCGGCGCCGGTCATCTCGGCCGCGCTGTTCGCGCGGTTCGCCTCGCGCCAGGAGGACTCCGCCGCCATGCGGGCCGTCGCCGCGCTGCGCAACCAGTTCGGCGGCCACGCCGTGAAGAAGGTCCAGTGACGACGGCCGGCCACTAGGCAGACGGGTTGTACTTAAGACACCTCCAGGTCACCGACTTCCGGTCCTGGCCACAAGCCGATCTCGCGCTCGAACCCGGCCCCACCGTCCTCGTCGGACAGAACGGCCGCGGCAAGACGAACCTCTTGGAGGCGATCGGCTACATCGCGACGCTGGGTTCGCATCGCGTCGCGACCGACGCGCCGCTGGTGCGGCACGGCTGCGAACGCGCGCTGATCAGGGTCGCGGTGGTCAACGAGGACCGTGAACTGACGGTCGAGCTGGAGATCACCCCCGGCAAGGCGAACCGCGCGCGGATCAACCGCGGCGCGGTCGGCAAGCCACGCGACGTGCTCGGGATCCTGCGCACGGTGCTGTTCTCCCCGGAGGACCTGGCACTCGTGCGCGGGGATCCCGGCGAGCGCCGCCGGTTCATGGACGAGCTCCTCGTGCTGCGCGCGCCCCGGTACGCCGGGGTCCGCGCCGACTACGAGAAGGTGCTGAAGCAGCGGAACGCCCTGCTCAAGACGGCGGGTAAGCGGCGTACGGGGCGCGAAGACCCGTACGCGCTGTCGACGCTCGACGTCTGGGACGACCACCTGGCGGTGGCGGGCGCCGCGTTGCTGGCCGCCCGGCTCAACCTCATCGCGGACCTCGCGCCGTACGCGGCCGCCGCGTACATGGGGGTCGCGCCCGACTCGAGACCGGCGAAGATCGAGTACAAGTCGAGTCTCGGCGAAGCGATGCCAGAGGGCTACGGCGCCCCGGACGGTCCTCGCGCCGATGAAGCGGTGCTCAAGGAAGTACTGGTAGAAGCGCTGAAACGGTCCCGGAACCTCGAACTGGAGCGCGGGGTGAGCATGGTCGGCCCGCACCGGGACGAACTCGACCTCATCCTCGGCGAAGCGCCGGCGAAGGGCTACGCGAGCCATGGGGAGTCCTGGTCGTTCGCCCTCGCACTGCGTCTGGGAAGCTACGAGCTCCTGCGTGGCGAGGCCGGGGAACCGGTGCTTCTGCTGGATGATGTGTTCGCCGAGCTGGACCGGCGTCGCCGGGCCCGGCTGGCGGAGGTGGCGGCCGGTGCCGAGCAGGTGCTGGTGACCGCCGCCGTGGACGAGGACGTACCCGCCGAACTGGCCGGGCACCGGTTCCTCGTGGCAGATGGTGAGATCAGCCGAGGGTGATCCCGCGAAGCGGACACCCCGGGTGATCGGCGCCACAGCAGTTACCCACCGATCTGGGGACAAACCTGTGGACAGTGTGGATAACACCGTGAACGCGTTATCGCCCCGCGTGACCAAAGGGCCTGATAAGCGGCTTGACACCCCCCGCTCGGGTGGTACCCCGAGTGAGGGAGCCCTGTTCGACACGCAGAGTGAACGGGCTCCGGTATCGAACGGCCCAACCGATACCAACAGCAAAGAGTCGACTACCGGCCGTGACCTCGCGCATGCCGCTCTGGAGGCCGCGAAGGCCAAGGCGAAGGCGCGCGGAGTTGAACCGGGCGTGCGCCGCGGCCGTATCACCGGAGGAGGGGCCGGTTCGAACGGTCAGAGCCCGCGACGTCGTCGCTGGTCAGGGCCGGGTGCCGATACTCGCGACCCGCAACCGCTCGGCAGGCTGGCCTCCCGGATCGCGGTCGACCGCGGCTGGAACACGCGGCTGGCCAACGGTCAGGTCTTCGGTCACTGGGCCCGGCTCGTGGGTGAAGAGGTCGCCGAACACGCCCAGCCGGTGGCCTTGAAGGACGGCGAGCTGACCGTGCGCGCCAGCTCGACGGCGTGGGCGACGCAGTTGCGCCTGCTTCAGGGGCAGCTGCTGACGAAGATCGCGGCCGGCGTCGGGCACGGCGTCGTGAAGAGGATGCGGATCCAGGGACCGACGGCGCCGAGCTGGCGGAAAGGCCCCCGGCACGTCCCAGGACGTGGTCCGCGTGACACGTACGGCTGATCCGAGTTGCGCTTCGCGACAACTGTGTACCAGCGCCCCGAGAAGGCGCCCAGAGTGCTTCGCGAACGTCAAGACTCTTCTTCGAACGAATTAGCGCGCCTGTGAGCAAATCAGGGGTGTCCTTGCCGCATGTCAGCGGACGCGGCCAAGTACACTGGAGACGAGCGAGCTTCCGCTCGGGGTAGACGAGGAGAATCAACGCCTGTGACCGAGAACAAGAGCGAGTACAACGCGTCATCGATCACGGTGCTCGAAGGCCTCGAAGCAGTCCGCAAGCGTCCCGGTATGTACATCGGTTCCACCGGGGAACGCGGTCTCCACCACCTCGTCCAAGAGGTGGTCGACAACTCCGTCGACGAGGCGATGGCGGGTCACGCCACCAAGGTCGAGGTTACCCTGCTGGCCGACGGCGGGGTGCGGGTCGTCGACGACGGCCGCGGTATCCCGGTCGACATGCACCCCAAGGAGAAGAAGCCGACCCTCGAGGTCGTGCTCACCGTGCTCCACGCGGGCGGCAAGTTCGACAGCGACTCGTACGCGGTGTCCGGTGGTCTGCACGGTGTCGGTGTCTCCGTGGTGAACGCGCTTTCGAAGACGCTGCTCGCCGAGGTCAAGTACGGCGGCCGCAGCTGGCGCCAGGAATACACGAACCAGCTTCCCGGTGAGCTGCAGGACCTCGGCCCGGCCGACGAGACCGGCACGACGATCACCTTCTGGGCCGACGGCGACATCTTCGAGACCACGACGTACAACTTCGAGACGATCTCCCGGCGTCTTCAGGAGATGGCCTTCCTCAACAAGGGCCTGACCCTCTCACTGCGCGACGAGCGCGTCGCCGACGAAGAGACCGAAGAGGACGCTTCCGGCCAGGCGGCGCGGGTCAAGGAAAAGACCTACTGCTACCCCGGCGGTCTCGAAGACTTCGTCAAGCACATCAACGGCAGCAAGGACCCGATCCACAACAGCGTGATCTCCTTCGAGGCCAAGGGCACCGGCCTCGAGGTCGAGGTCGCCATGCAGTGGAACAACGGCTTCACGCCGTCGGTGTACACCTTCGCCAACACGATCAACACGCACGAGGGCGGCACGCACGAAGAGGGCTTCCGCGCCGCGCTCACCCGCGTCGTCAACGCGTACGCGCGCGAGAAGAAGCTGCTCAAGGAGAAGGACGCCAACCTGACCGGTGACGACGTGCGCGAGGGTCTCGCCGCGATCGTCTCGATCAAGCTGGCCGAGCCGCAGTTCGAGGGCCAGACCAAGACCAAGCTGGGCAACAGCGAGGCGAAGACGTTCGTGCAGCAGACGTCGAACGAGTGGCTGGCCGACTGGTTCGAGCGCAACCCCACCGAGGCGAAGACGGTCATCAACAAGTCGATCTCCTCGTCGCAGGCGCGGATGGCCGCCCGCAAGGCGCGCGACCTGGTCCGCCGCAAGGGCGCGCTGGAGATCGGCGGCCTGCCGGGCAAGCTCAAGGACTGCCGGTCGACCAACCCGTCGGAATGCGAGCTCTACATCGTCGAGGGTGACTCGGCGGGCGGTTCGGCCAAGGAAGGCCGCGACTCGATGTACCAGGCGATCCTGCCGATCCGGGGCAAGATCATCAACGTCGAGAAGGCCCGTATCGACCGCGTCCTCAAGAACACCGAGGTCCAGTCGCTGATCACCGCGCTCGGCACCGGTATCCACGAAGAATTCGACCTCGAAAAGCTGCGCTATCACAAGGTCGTGCTGATGGCGGACGCCGACGTCGACGGCCAGCACATCACCACGCTGCTGCTCACCCTGCTGTTCCGCTTCATGACCCCGCTGATCGAGCACGGCCACGTGTTCCTCTCGCGCCCGCCGCTGTACAAGATCAAGTGGCCGCGGGCCGAGCCGGAGTACGCCTACTCCGACCGCGAGCGCGACGCCGTCATCCAGGCCGGTGTCGAGCGGGGCAAGCGCCTTCCCAAGGACGACGCGATCCAGCGCTACAAGGGTCTCGGCGAGATGAACGCCGAAGAGCTGTGGGAGACCACGATGGACCCGGCGAACCGGCTGCTCGGCCAGGTCACCCTGGACGACGCCGCGCAGGCCGACGACCTCTTCTCCGTCCTGATGGGCGAGGACGTCGAAGCGCGCCGTTCCTTCATCACGCGCAACGCCAAGGATGTTCGTTTCCTCGACGTGTAGTCACGTCCCGTTTCTCTGTCCCACCAGGACTGCCCTCACGAGAAGGACCTCATGACGGAAACCTTGCCGCCTGCTCCGGACCACGACCGGATCGAACCGGTCGACATCCAGCAGGAGATGCAGCGCTCCTACATCGACTACGCGATGAGCGTCATCGTGTCGCGGGCACTGCCGGACGTGCGGGACGGCCTCAAGCCGGTGCACCGCCGCGTGCTGTACTCGATGTTCGACTCCGGCTTCCGCCCCGAACGCGGGTACAACAAGTGCTCCCGCGTCGTCGGCGACGTGATGGGCAACTACCACCCGCACGGTGACTCCGCGATCTACGACGCGCTGGTGCGGCTCGCCCAGCCGTGGTCGCTGCGGTACCCGCTGATCGACGGCCAGGGCAACTTCGGCTCGCCGGGCAACGACCCCGCGGCGGCCATGCGGTACACGGAGTCCCGGCTCGCGCATCTCGCGATGCACATGCTGCAGGACATCGAAGAAGACACCGTCGACTTCTCCGACAACTACGACGGCCGCACCCAGGAGCCCGACGTCCTGCCGGCGCGGTTCCCGAACCTGCTGGTCAACGGTGGTTCCGGGATCGCGGTCGGGATGGCGACGAACATCCCGCCGCACAACCTGCGCGAGGTGGCCGAAGGCGTCAAATGGGCGCTGGAGAACTTCGAGGCGACCGACGACGAACTCCTCGCCGCGCTGCTGGTCCGGGTCAAGGGCCCGGACTTCCCGACCAAGGCGATGATCCTCGGCACCTCCGGGATCGAAGACGCGTACCGCACCGGCCGCGGCTCCGTGCGCATGCGCGCGGTCGTCGAAATCGAAGAAGACGCCAAGGGCCGCACGATCCTGGTCGTGTCCGAGCTGCCGTTCCAGGTCAACCCGGACAACCTGGTCGAGAACATCGCGAACCTGGTCCGCGACGGCAAGCTCACCGGCATCTCCGACATCGCCGACGAGTCCAACAGCCGCAGCGGCATGCGCATCGTCGTCACGATCAAACGCGACGCGGTCGCGAAGGTCGTGCTGAACAACCTGTTCAAGCACACCCAGCTGCAGCAGAACTTCGGTGTCAACATGCTGGCCCTGGTCGACGGCGTGCCCCGCACGCTGCGCCTGGACCAGATGATCCGGCACTACGTGAAGCATCAGATCGAGGTCATCGTCCGCCGGACCCGCTTCCGGCTGCGGAAGGCCGAAGAGCGCGCCCACATCCTGCGCGGTCTGGTCAAGGCGCTGGACATGCTCGACGAGGTCATCGCCCTGATCCGGCGCTCGCCCTCGGCCGAAGAGGCCCGGCCCGCCCTGATGAGCCTGCTCGACGTCGACGAGATCCAGGCGACCGCGATCCTCGACATGCAGCTCCGCCGTCTCGCGGCACTGGAGCGGCAGCGGATCGTCGACACCCTGGCGGAGATCGAACTCGAGATCGCCGACCTGAAGGACATCCTCGAGAAGCCCGAGCGTCAGCGCTCGATCATCGCCGAGGAACTGCAGGAGATCGTCGACAAGTACGGCGACGACCGGCGCACCAAGATCATCCCGTTCGACGGCGAGGTTTCGGTCGAAGACCTCATCGCCGTCGAGGACGTCGTCATCACCATCACCCGCACGGGTTACGCCAAGCGGACGAAAACCGATCTGTACCGCTCGCAGAAGCGCGGCGGCAAGGGCGTCCAGGGCGCGACGCTCAAGCAGGACGACATCGTCCAGCACTTCTTCGTCTGCTCGACCCACGACTGGATCTTGTTCTTCACGAACAAGGGCCGCGTCTACCGGGCCAAGGCCTACGACCTGCCCGAGGCCAACCGCAACGCGCGCGGCCAGCACGTCGCGAACCTGCTCGCGTTCCAGCCGGACGAGAAGATCGCCCAGGTCATCGAGATCCCGAACTACGAGGTCTCGCCGTACCTGGTGCTCGCGACCCGGCGTGGCCTGGTGAAGAAGACCAAGCTCACCGACTTCGACTCCAACCGCGCCGGCGGCCTCATCGCGGTCAACCTCCGCGAAGGCGACGAACTGGTCGGGGCCGTACTCGCGGCCGCGGAAGACGACCTGCTCCTGGTGTCCGCGGAAGGCCAGTCGATCCGCTTCCACGCCACCGACGAGGCACTGCGCCCGATGGGCCGCGCGACCTCCGGTGTGCTGGGCATGCGGTTCAACGACGGTGACGAACTGCTCGGCATCAACGTCGTCCAGCCGGACAGGTTCCTCCTCGTCGCCACCGACGGTGGTTACGCCAAGCGCACCCCGACCGACGACTACCCGGTCCAAGGCCGCGGCGGCAAGGGTGTGCTCACCATTCAGTACGACCGGAAACGTGGCAGGCTGGTGGGCGCGGTCATCGTCGACGCCGAAGACGAGCTTTACGCCATCACTTCCAGCGGTGGGGTGATCCGGACTTCGGCCGGACAGGTGCGCAAGGCCGGCAGGCAGACGAAGGGAGTGCGGCTGATGAATCTCGACGAAGGAACCACTCTTCTCGCGGTCGCACGCAACGCGGACGAGCCCTCAGACGTCGCCACTGCAGGCAGTGCTGAAGGAGAAGAAGACACGCCGGCGTCGGAGCAGTGAGCGACGCCCCACGTACTGGGTAAGGACTGACACCTCGTGACACCATCCGAGAAGCCCGAAGCAGGCGGCTCGCAGGCGGGTTCGTCGAGCCCGCCTTGGCAGCGCGACAGCGCCGGGGAGGCCGAAGGCGCCAGTGAGCAGACGGTCTCGGTGTCTTCGGTCGCCACCGAAGACGTGGCCCACTCGGAACCGAAGCAGGACGCGGCAACCGTGACCGATTACCACGGGGTCAGCGGCACCGCCGCGAAGAGGCTGTTCGGCGACAGCGGAGAGGGCGACCAACCCGCCCCCTCCGCCATCCCGTCGGCCTCCCGCACCCGCGCCGCTCCGACCGCGCTCCGCCGCCCCGGCCGCGGACCGCGTCGCGCCAGCCTGCAGATCAAACGCTTCGACCCCTGGTCGGTGCTGAAACTGTCCCTCGTCCTCGGCGTCGCGCTGTTCTTCGTGTGGCTCGTCGCCGTCGGCGTCCTCTACACCGTCCTCGACGGCATGGGCGTCTGGGACAAACTCAACGGGACCTACTCGTCGCTCGTCGGCGGGGAAGGGGCCGACGCGCCGGCCGACCCGTTGATCAGTGCCGGTCGCGTCTTCGGGATCGCGGCCATCCTCGGCGCCATCAACATCGTGCTGATCTCGGCCCTCGCCACGGTCAGCGCGTTCATCTACAACGTCTCCGCCGATCTGGCCGGAGGCCTCGAAGTGACCCTTTCCGAACGAGAGTGAACCCGGTTGCAGGGCGCCGAAAGGCGTCCTGTAATCTTCTCCTCGTTCGGGCCCATAGCTCAGGCGGTTAGAGCGCTTCGCTGATAACGAAGAGGTCCCAGGTTCAAGTCCTGGTGGGCCCACCCGGTTAGCCCGGTTGCATCTGCAGAAAGCGCAGATCGCGACCGGGTGTTTTTCGTTCTGGGGGTCGAACCCCCAGACCCCCGCCAGGGAGGGCTTCGCCCCCCTGGACCCCCCAACGTGTTTGGTCGCGTGGTCGTGGGTCGCGTGGTCGTGGTCGCGTGGCGGGTCTATGGGGTGGTTCCACGTGGAACGTGGGCGCCAGGCGTCCGGGGAGCGGCGTGCAGTAACATCGGTGGGTAAGCGGAGCAACTCGGCGGAAAGAGGGGGCTTCTGATGAAGAAGCTGTTAACACTCGCGGTCATCGCGGGCGGCGTGCTGTTCGTGATCAAGCGCAACAAGGCCGCCAAGGCCGAGGCCGACCTCTGGCGTGAGGCCACCGCGCCGACCGAGCGTCCGCTCGGCGCCGTTTCCACGAACGGAAGCGCCCCGGCCAAGGCCGCGGACGCGTCCCGCAACAACTGAGGTTTCCGCAGGCGGCTATCCTGATCGCCTGCGACCCGGGGCTGTAGCTCAATTGGTAGAGCACTGCCTTTGCAAGGCAGGGGTCAGGGGTTCGATTCCCCTCAGCTCCACAAGTTTCCCCGAGAAAGCCCTGTTCGCCGACAACGCGAACGGGGCTTTTTCGTATTGTCTCCCGGCGTGACCCTCGTCACGAGGACGATGTGCGCGAACATCGCTCCCAGCCAAGTCAACGCTGCTTACATGAGGGCTGGAATTCCGGACAGAGCGAGGTGAAATCATGATCGATTTCGAAACCGACCTCGACGATCTCAGGGCGTCGAGCAAGGAACTGGGGAAAGCCGCCGACATCGTCAGTACCGCCCATGCCGGTGTGAGAGGGCAGGACGTGCCTGTTCCCGACCCGCTTTCGGGCGGCGCCCTTCTTCCCGGCATTTTCGGGCCGAGCACCGCGTTCGGGGAGACCTTGGGCATGCGCGGGGTCGCGGCGGCCTACGAGGAGCACCGCGCGGCCGTCGAGAAGATGCTCGCGCAGCTGCACCGCAGCACGCAGGACGCCAGCCAAGCTCTGCAGCGCGTCGCCGAACTGTACGAATCCGTCGACGAGGACAACAAGCAGCGGATGAACCGCGCGGTTTACGGGGAACAGGGGTAGCGGCGGGGATGGACGGATACTTCAACGCACTCGACGCGGAGACCGCCTCCGAGAGTGACGGCAACGCCAAACTCCTCGAGGGGATCTCCGACGACCTCACCACGGGGGCCGAAAAGGCCCTCGCGGCGGTGGACTTCCTTTTCCAGCAACCCTGGTTGGGCATCGACGAGGACCTCAGCGGCGGGCGGAAGGAACAGGTCCGCGACTTCTTCGTCGAGTTCTCCGACGCGGAGCTCGTCGGAGCCGAGAACAGCCTGCAGACCATGATCGAGGCCTACGAAGGTCTTTGGAATGCTTTCCAGGACACGAAAGCGCCGCTTGACCGGTCTCTGGTCCTGCTTCTCAAATGGCGCGGCGAAGGGGCCGAGAGCGCCAAGAGCTACATCCAGGGCTTGGTGAACACCTACGCCAGGGTCGGCACCAAACTCACCGTGCTGGAAGCCGACATCGTGGCCGCGCGGGACGCCATCGCGACCGCCCGCGCCGACCTGAGCAATCTCGCCGCTTCCTTCCTGACCGCCGCGGAAAAGTACCTCGACGACAAGGAACGGCAAGACGAATCCGCTTTGTCGAAGGCGCTGGCGGCGACTTTCGCCGCCGCTGTCACCGCTTTGCTCGTGGCGGCGGTGCCGCCGGCCGGCGGGCTCACCGCGGCGGCGTTCTTCACCACCGCAAACGGAGTCCAGGTCGCGGGCGCCGCGGCCGGTGCCGGGCTCGCCACCGCGGCCACCGTGCAGGCCGACATCGTCGGGGACAGCCCCGAAACCATCTACAACAGCTTCCACGACGGCGTGGTCGGTATCCGGGAAGGCATGTTCCGCGCGACGGAATCGCTGATCTCGAAGATCAACGTCGAGATCAACAACCTGCCGATCATCCCCGAGCCGCCGGACGTCAGCCCTGGTGAGACCTTCGATCCCGGCAACTTCGAAACGGAGAACACGGACAAGGGAACGGAAAAGCGGGTCCGGGACAGGAACGTCGACATCTCGAACGACGGCAGGGTCCAGCAGCCGCCGATGGAGCTGTCCCCGCTCCCGGCCGACTGACGGAGGATCGTGGCTGACAAACCGGCGCCCAAGAAACCGGCCAACGACCGGGAAGCGATGCTCGAGGCGTTGGCCACCCTGTCGGTGGACGCGTCCTCACCGGACGGTGCCGTTTCCGTTTCGGTCAACACCGACGGCGTGATGACCCGGCTCAGAGTGAGTGAAGCCGCGTCGCGGCTCTCGCCCGCCGAGATCGCGGACGCCGTGATGCGGACCTATCAGGAAGCGCAGCAAGGATCCGCGAAGCGCAGCGCGGAGCTGATGGCGCCGATCGGCAACGCCGGCTACATCACTGACAGGCTTCGCTGGCGGCTCGGGTTCACTCCGTCGTTCCAGCAGAGCGCGGAACCGGTTTCACCGGTGCAGCCCCGGACGCCTGCGGGCACGGAGAACGTGGTGCTCAAGGATCGTTCGGCCGAACCGGCCGGGCCCGCGGAGCAGACCGAACCGGCGGAAACCGACGACCAGTACTACGAGCAAGGCCTGCGGTACAACCCTTCCTGGTAGCGCGGGCTTGCACTCAACCGCGCTTCAGTTTGCACCCTGGTTTCGGCGGCGCCCGTCCGGCGCCGCCGGACTGGAGGGGTTGTGGTGCGAAAAGAACACGGCGGCTCGGTGCTCCAAGCCGGGCAGGCGTTGCGTCGTGGAGAAGTGACCAGCGTCGAATTGACGGAACGCGCGTTGGCCGTCGCCGACGGACTCGGGGTGTACGTCACCCGGTTCCCGGAGGCCGCGCTGGCGTCGGCGCGGCGGGCGGACCGAGAGCTCGCGGCCGGGGTGGATCGCGGTCCGGTGCAGGGGATTCCCTTGGGGGTCAAGGATCTCATCGCCGTCGCGGAAGGGCCGACGACCGCGCAGAGTCTGGTGCTCGACTGGGGTGCGGGTGTCGACGCCGCGGTGACGAAACGGCTCAAGGAAGCGGGCGCCGTCATCGTCGGGAAGACCTCGACGATGGAGTTCGGCTGCGGGGTGCCCGACGAGACCAAGCCGTTCCCGATTCCGCGGAATCCCGGCGACACCGAGCGCTGGGCGGGCGGATCCAGTTCGGGGACGGCGAGCGGGATCGCCGCCGGGATGTTCTTCGCCGGGCTCGGTTCGGACACCGCGGGCAGTATCCGGATGCCCGCGGCGTTCTGCGGGGTCACCGGGTTGATGCCGACTTACGGCCGGGTTTCCGGGGCGGGTTGCCTGCCGCTCGCCTACAGCCTCGACCGGATCGGCCCGCTCGCCCGCACCGTGCGCGACTGCGCCGCGCTGCTGGAGGTCATCGCCGAAATTCCTTTCGTGGCAACGGACTTCACCGACGACCTCACGGGCCTGCGGATCGGTGTCGTCCGGGACCACCACTTCCCCGAGGACGCCGACCCGGCGCTGGCGGGCGTTTTCGATGAAGCGCTGTCCGTTGTGGAGGGTCTCGGGGCCACGCTCGTCGAGGTCGCGTTGCCGTTCTGGAGCGAGCTGACGACAGCGGTGCTGGTCACCGCGAGCTGTGAAGCACTGGCCCAGCACCGGTCGGAGCTGATCGCGCGGTGGGAGGACTACGGCGTCTCGACGCGGGCGATCTTCGCGGCAGGCGCGGTGATCTCCGGTGCCGATTACGTGCAGGCGCAACGGGTTCGCCAGGTCGCGCGGCGGGAACTGGCCCGACTGTTCGACGACGTCGACGTGGTCGCCTCTCCGGTCAGTTCGATCGGAGCGCCGCTGCTGACGGAGGTGGCCGACGGGTTCGGCCAGCAGAACGACGACGTGTTCGGCAAGGTCAACACGCCGTACTGGAACGGCGTCGGCAACCCGGTCCTCGCGGTGCCGATGGGCGAATCCGGTGGCGGTATGCCGCTCTCACTGCAACTGGCCGGTGACCTCTTCGCCGAGGCGGCGCTCTTGCGCGTCGGCGACGCCTTCCAGCGCCGGGTGGCGCGATGACCGTGGAACTGATCGATCTGTTGCTGGCTCAGGCGAAACTCCCGGCGACCGAGTCCGACAAGCGAGCGCTGGCACGACTGCGCTGGCTGTTCACGATGGAACCGCTGTACGCGGTGCCGATGGATCGCTGGGTCGCACCGTTCTCGAACGGAGAGCCGTCGTGACGCGCCGCCCGAGTGAAGGCACCGTCCTCGCGCTGGCCTGCGCGGGTTCGTTCGTGGTCATCCTGGACGCGACGATCGTTTCCGTCGCCCTGCCCGCGATCCGGTTCGGCCTCGGGTTTTCGTCCGGCGCGCTGACCTGGGTGGTGAACGCGTACACGCTCGCGTTCGCCGGTTTCCTGTTGCTGGGCGGCCGGTTGTGCGACGAATTCGGGGTACGGCGGATGTTCGTGCTCGGGATGAGCCTGTTCACCGTCGCGCGGCTCGCCGCCGGGCTGGCCGGTTCGCCGGAAACGCTGCTGGTCGCCAGAACGGTGCAGGGGTTCGGCGGCGCGCTGCTGATGCCGGTGACGTTGTCCTTGCTGACCACCATGTTCACCGAACCCGCTCGTCGCGCGCGGGCGCTGGGCACGTGGAGCGCGGTGGGCGCGGCCGGTGCCGCGGCGGGGCCGGTGATCGGCGGGTTGCTCACCCAGTGGGCCGGCTGGCGCTGGGTGTTCTTCGTCAGCGTCCCGATCGGCGTGGTGGCCGTGTTCGCCGCCGGAGCGGTGTTGCCGCACCGGGACCGAAGCCGTCCTCGCGGCAGGCTGGACGTCGTCGGCGCGGTGCTGTCGACGGCGGGACTCGTCGGTGTGGTCTACGCGGTGATGCGTTCTTCGGCCGACGGCTGGGTCCTTCCGCTGGTCGGTGGGCTCGTCCTGCTCGGCGTCTTCCTGGTGCACCAGCATCGCTGGGCGAACGAGCCGCTGGTCGCGCTCGGGATCTTCCGGCTGCGTTCGGTGCGCAGCGGGAACGTGGTGATCTTCCTGCTGGGGCTGGGTTTCCTGGCCAGTCCGATCCTGCTTTCGCTGTACCTGCAGGACGTCCACGGTTACTCGCCGCTGCAGGCCGGGCTTGCCTACCTGCCGGTGGGGGTGGCGATGTTCGCCGGCGCACGGACGGCGGGCGGGTTGTCGGTCCGGCTGGGACCTCGGCGCGCGACGGCGTTGTACTGCGCGATCGGCGCGGCGGGCTTCGCCGGTGTCGCCGCGCTGACCGGTGCGCACGCTTCGTACGTCGTTTCCGTGCTGCTGCCGGGGATGGTCTTCGGGTTCGGGACGGCCGCGGCCTTCACACCGATCACCGTGGCCGCCACCAGCGGGGTGCCGGAACGGCAGAACGGCCTGGCCGCCGGCCTGCTGAACACCGTCCGGCAGACCAGCGGCGCGATCGGCCTCGCCGCGTTGACCGCGCTCGCGGCGGCGGTGACCGCGGCCTGGCAGACCGGCTCACCGAGGGACGAGGCGCTGGTGCACGGCTACACCGCCGCGTTCCTCGCGTCCGCCGCCTGCCTCGCGGCCGCGGCCGTGGTCGCGGCGGTGACGATGCCGGGACTCAGCTCGCGGCCGCGTGGGCGGGCAGGGGGACCCGGTCGCGGAACCAGGGGCAGTCCTCCAGGCTCCCCTCTCGACGACAGGTGAGGAGTTCGACGAGGTAGTCGTGCGCGGTGTCGAGCCGCGCACGCTCCCGTTCGATCTCGGCGAGCTGGCCCACCACGACCTCCCGCCAGCGGTGCTGCTCGGCGAGCAGTTCGGTGATCCTGCTCAGGCCGAGCCCGCCGATCTGGCGCCAATGCTTGATGAGGGCGATGCGGTATAGCTGGTCGTCGTCGTAGAACCGCTGGCCCGAGCGGCGGAAGGCGGTGATCAGGCCACGGCGCTCCCAGTAGTGCAGGGTCGAGATCGCCAGCCCGAAATGGTCGGCGGCCTCGCGAACCGGCGTCAAGGACTTCATGTGATCATTTCACCGGTTCAGCCGAGGTTAGGCAACCCTAACTTTCGACGCGAGCCAGTCGAAGGTCCACCGGTAGAAGCTCCGCGCGGCGAGGCTGGTGTTGATCGAGTGGCCGCTGCCGCGCACGATCTTGTCGGCACCGCAGTCGCCGTTTCCGCAGACCAGGGTGTCGTGCTCGCCGAGTACGTACGCCCTTCGCGGGCGAAGGGTTCCGAGAGCGAACAACGGCACGAGAGCGGCGAACAACACCGGACCGTCGGGATAGCCGAACCCCAGGTAGAGCAGGAGCGCAAACGCTTCCGTCCCCGCTGTCGCCACTGGCCGGCGCCGGACACCGGCGAGCGCGACACAGGCGAGCGCGAACGCGTCGACCGGGCGTTCCCCGTGATCGGGCTCGAGGTTCGCCGTGCCGACGATGAGCGAGCCATCCGGCCACCACTCCGGTCCTGATCAGCCACTTCACCGGCCCAGTCTGCCGAAACCGGCCCGCGGGCACGTCCGCGTTCCGTGGAGTTCGCCTACGTCAGATGTGCAGCAGCCGCTCGTCGAGTCCCGCGAGGTAGTCGCGGCCGAACTCGCCGTTCTCCAGGTCGCGCCACAGCACCGGCGGAAGATCCCGCGCCACCTCGGGCGAACGGGACGCGGCGGCCAGTGCGATGGTCGCCGCGGTGTCGACGTCGCCGGTGAACGCGACGCAGGTGTGGAGCATCCGGGCGAGCCCGCCACCGCCGGCGAGCACGGTCAGCGCGGCACGGACGCTCATCCAGCCCTGCGGCCCGATCTTGCCCGACCACGGCAGCGCCCAGCCGCCGTGCCCGACGTCCTCGGGAAGGATCCCGTCGATCCATCGCGCGACCTCGGCAGTCGGTCCGAGCCGGTGGTGGCAGTAGTGGACGGCGAGCGCCGCCGCCTGCGCCGCCGCGATCCCGGCCGGGGTGTCGTGCGTGATCCTGGCCTGCAGTTTCGCGTGGTAGAGGACGTCGTCGACGGTCGGCAGGACCCCGATCGGCCCGGCGCGCATCGCCGCCCCGCTCTTGTCGCTCTGCGGCTGGAGCCGTCGCAGCAGCTCTTCGCCGTCCTGGACTTCGCTCAGCAGCTGGTGGAACCGCGGCGCGTAACCCTCGTGCGGATCGCGGTGGTACGCGCGGACGAACTGCTCGGCGAGCAGCAGGGGCGTCCAGCGGCGGCCAGAGACGAGCAGTTCGGCGATCGCGATCGTCATCTGCGTGTCGTCGGTGTAGCGACCGGCCGGGACGGCGAGATAGCCGGGATGGCGTACGTAGCCTGCCAGCGTGTTGTGCTCGGCGACGAAGCTCGGGTACGCGTGCTCGAACGAGCCTCCGTACGCGTCGCCGATGGCCAGTTCGACCAGCATCCGTCTCCCTCAGGCCGTGAGTCGTGCCGTTTCCGAGGGAAGTTTGCCGTAGGTGTCGCGGTAAAGACCGGAAAACCGGCCGAGATGCGTGAAGCCCCATCGCAGCGCGACGTCGGTGACGGTGCCTTCGGCGCGCCCCTGCGCGATCGCGAGCAGGTCCTGGTGCACGTTGTCGAGCCGGACGCGGCGCAGGTACTCCATCGGCGTCATCCCGGCTTCGGTGCGGAAAGCCTGCTGCAGCGCGCGGACGCTGATCCGCGCGGCCATCGCCAGCTCGCCGATCGAGACCGGTTCGGCGGCGTGCTCCTCGCAGTAGGTCATCGCGCGGCGGACCGCCGTCGACCTCGGCCGGGACCGTTCTTCGGCGAGCTCGCCGGACTGCGAATGCGGCTGGGTGTCGAGCAACCCGTGCAGCAGCAGCTTCTCGAAATGGGAGGCGGCCAGCGGCGACCGGTCGAACAGCCCGGACGCGGCGGTCTCGCCGAAGGTGTGGAGCAAGGTGAGCCATTGGCTCATGCCCGAGGTCTCGACGATCGCCGGATCGAAGTGCAGGGCCGACGTCGGCGCTTCGCCCAGCCGTTCGCGCATCGTGTCCGCCACCAGCTGTTTGCCCAGGCGGAGCAGCAGGATGTCGGGATGGTCGTACCTGGTCTGGAACGGCGTGTCCGGACCAGTCACGACGTGTCGGGACGGGATGACCTCGCCGTCGATCTTGACCTGGCTCCGGCCGCCGAGGGTCACGACCACGGTGTACGCGTCCGGGGTCTCTTCACCCTGCAGGATGACGTCGGAGTCCAGCGTCAGCTCGTAGACCGAGAGGCCGCAGGGGTCGATCCCGGGGACACGCAGGCCGCTGAGCTGGGAAATGTCGAAGGAACCGGTGGGCGCGGGGGTGTGCAGCTTGACCGTGTCCGGCGCGAGGAACGCCTGGAAAGTGTGCTCGAGCTCGTCGAAGTCGTCGCCGGTGACCACCGTCGACGCGATCGGGGACCCGTCCGAGAACCGCTTGCGCACCTGTCGATCGTGCCAGGCTGCGAGATGGCGTGTGATGCCCATACCGTGGGAGTCATGGCGACCGACAAGCTGCGCGCGTGGTGGGCACATCGGCAAGGTCTCGACGGATCGCTGCACGGGGCGCCGGCGCCCGACGTGCTGGAGCGGACCGGCTGGATGCGTTCGGTCGGTGGTTCGGCGCCCTACCTCGGGTTGTTCGCCAGGGCCCGCCTCGATCGCGAGACGGTCGACGCGGACGTCGCCCGGCTCGCCATCCACGAACTGCCCTCGGCCCGCGGCTGCACCTACGTCCTGCCGTCGGCGGATTTCGAACTCGGCCTGACCGTCGGCGCCGGGGCACCGGCGGGTGAACTCGCGGCCGCCGAGAAGTACCTCGGTGTCACGCAGGCCGAGATCGAGCAGTTGTGCGTCACCGTCGCCGACCTGCTCGACGCGTCGGCCGAACCGCTCGACCCGGCCGCGATCAAGGACGCCGCCGGGCCCGCGGTGCGCAACCTCGGTGAGGCGGGCCGCAAACGCGGCACCACCACGACGTTGCCGCTCGCGCTCGGCCTGCTCCAGGTCCGCGGCGAAATCCGCCGGGTCCCGGTCAACGGACGGCTGGACCAGCAGCGCTACGGCTATGTCCGCTGGACGCCGTCCCCGCGCGGCGGACTGTCCGATATGGACACCGCGCAGACCGAGCTGGCCAGGCGGTACTTCTCGTGGGCGGCCCCCGCGTCGCTCAAGCACTTCCGCTGGTTCTCCGGTTTCACCGCGGCGAACGCCAAGAAGGCCGTGGCACAGCTGGACCTCGTGCCGCTCGACGGTACCGATCTGCTGATGCCCAAGGACCTCACGGACGAGTTCGCCGCGTTCACCGTTCCGGCGGAATCGTCGTACGCGCTGCTCGCCGGGGTCGACGGCATCCACCTCTTGCACCGGGAGATGTCACGGCTGCTCGACGACGCCGACGCCGGGCGGCCGGTGCCCGGTGGCCGCGCGGGGGAGACGCTGGGCGGGCAGGCGGATCCGCCGAGCCATCTGATCGTCGATCGAGGGCGCTTCGCCGGCTTGTGGGAGTTCGACACCGAGACGAACAAAATCGTCTACAAGGTGTTCGGGGACGAGGACGCCGCGCTGCGCGAGACGGTCGCGGAGACCCAGGAATTCGTCCGCGACCGGCTGGGCGACGCCCGGAGCTTCAGCTTGGATTCGCCGAAGAGCCGGGCGTCGCGAGTGGCCGATCTCAGGGCTTGACCGTCAGGCCCCGGCCTCGTTGATCAGGATGTCGACGGCCTTGTCGTTGCGAGCGGTCTGCTCCGGGATCACCGAAGCGGGCGGGTAGAAGCCGTCGATCCCGCCGTCCTTCGGGTACATCTCGAAGGTGTAGCTGAGGATCTTGTGCTTGCCCCACGCCCAGTCGTTGACGTCGCCGTCGGTGACGTACAGATCGCTGGACTGCTCGGGCGTGTAGCCGTTGGTGGCGGCCATCTTCTTGCCGACGTCGGCGAAGCGCTTCGCTTCTTCCTCGTTGAGGCCGGTGTCGGTCTCGGCCTTCGTGTAGCCGTACGGCCAGAGCACGAGTTCCGAGAAGGTGTGGAAGTCGATGTGCGTCTTGATCTGCTGCGCGCCACCGACCACCCGGGAGTTCATGAACTCCGCGACGGCCTTGGTCTCGGACTCCGAGAACGCCGACGGGCCGTGGTAGTCCTCGGCGGACGGGCTGTTGCTCGACCCGCCGCAACAGTTCCACTTGTAGTCCCAGTTGCGGTTCGGGTCGGTGCCGACGGCGCTGCTGCCCGGCACCGGCTTCCGCGTCTTGCGCCAGCCTTGGTACTCGCCACCGGTGATGTCGTACTCGGAGCCGTCCGGGTTGACGTTCGGGATCACGTAGATCTCGTGCTCGTCGACCATCTTCTTGATGGCGGGGTCGGTCGCGTACCCGCTGGTGAAGCGCTGCACGATCCGCAGGCACATCTCCGTGGTGAGGTGCTCGCGCGCGTGCTGGTTGCAGGTGAACAGGACTTCGGGTTCGTTCTCGTCCGTGCCCGCGTTGTCGCTGATCTTCAGCAGGTTCAGCTCACGGCCTTCGTAGGACTTGCCGACACTGGACAGCGTCGCGATGTCGCCGTGGTCCTTCGCGGCTTTCTGCAGCTCAGCGGTCGTTTCGGCGTAGGTGTGGTACGCCTCGTCGCCCGGCGGGAAGTCGCCGGCGACCGCCGCGGTGCCCGCCCGGCCGCTCCGTTGTTTCAGCATGCTGTCGAAGTCGCCGAGCGGCTTCAGGCTGAACCCTTCCGCGCGCAGGCTCGCGGCCTGCCCGGGGGTGGCGACCACGGTCAGCGCGTCGCCGCGCGAGCCCGCGACGTCGACGCCGGTGCGGTTGACGGCGGTGCGTTTGTCGGGGGTGGAGGCACCCTCCACCGAATACAGCCCTCTCGCCGGGTCGCCGGTCTGGGCGCTCGCGACGGGCGTCGTGACGGCCAGCAGGGCGAGCCCTGTGGCGGCCAAGGCGCCCCCGATGCGACGGCGTGTGGACATTTCGCCTCCGAACGATCTGGGGACTTGGGTGCCGTTCACCGTCGCCGAAGTGAATCATCCACGACAACCCGACGATCGTCGTTCCCAATTGCCGTTTACGGCCAGAGGCGTTCTTTGACCCAGAGTTCGTTCTCGCGCCGATAGCGGAGACGCTGGTGCCGCCGGTCATGGCTGGCCTGCCAGAACTCCACTTCGGACGGCGTCACCAGATAGCGCGTCCAGGTTTCCGGTGCCACGCCCGGATTCTCCTCGACCCAGCGGCGCGCTTCCTCGGCCGCGTCGTCGAGGTCGGCCGGATCTTCGAGCACCTGGGACTGCCTGCCGATGAACGCCTCCATCCGGGACGCCGGCGGCCGGGCGGTGAAATCGGCCGAGGAGACCTCGGGATCGGCGGGCGAGACAGGGCCGCGCAGGCGGACCTGACGGCCTCGTCCCGGCCAGAAGCAGGTCAGCGCGGCGTGCGGATTCTTCGCCAGCTGAACGCCTTTCGGGCTTTCGGAACTCGTCGCGACCGCCCAGGTGTCTCCGTCGACGGCCTTGAGGATCACGACCCGCGCGTCCGGCACCCCGTCGGCGTCCACTGTGGACAGTGTGACGGCGTGCGGCGCCAATACGTGCTCCCCGGCTTCGTACAGCCATTCCAGGAACAGCTCGCGGGGAGTGTCCGGAGTGTTCCCGGGATCGAACTCCGGCAGTTCTTCGGGAAACGAAGGCCAGCCACGCAACTTGTCGGTCACCGGTCAGTACCCCGGCGGGCGCTGGCCGTGCTGCGGATAGCCGGGCGCGGGCGGCGGATAGTGCGGCGGATGCTGGCCGGGCGGCGGACCCTGCGCGGGCGGCGGCCCGACCGGATACTGCGGCTGCCAGCCGGGAGGCGGCTGCTGACCGGGCGGCGGCATCGGCGGTCCTGGCGGCATCGGCGGCTGCTGGCCCTGCGACTGCGCCCACTGCACCTGCTGATAGACCTCGGCGGGCTGTGGGAAACAGAACGTCAGCTTCGCGTTGACCGAACCCTGCACCGCCGCGCCCCACAGCTTCCCGCCGACGAACGCGTACATCTGCGCGGCGGAAACGTCCACGGCCACCATGCGCGTCTCGCCGCCGAACTGGTTGCCGGACTTCGCCGACGCGGCCTGCGCGGCGTCCGGATACACCCGGTCACCGATCAGGCCCGCGATGACCACCGAAGCCGCCGTCCAGCCGACGGTCCCCATCACGTTCGCGCGCGCGTGCTGCGTCGCCAGGCCGGTGAAGTCGTACAACGCGGGAGCGGTCACCTCCGGGATCGCCGCGGCGACCACGCAGTAGTTCATCGTCGACATCATCACGGATTCGGTGAACAGGCCCACGACGGCCGCGCTGGGGCCGATCTGGACCGTGTTCAACCGGCCGCCGCTGCGCTGGATGCGTTCCGCCACCGCACCCAGGTATTGCTCTTTGCTGAGCACTGATGCCTCCTGAAGACCGCTACGCACCGCCATCGTCGCATGAACAGGGCGGATGGTTGCGGCGACGCGGTGAACCGCTCTGCTTCACTGGACGCCGCTCTGCTTCACTGGACACCATCATGCGACGTCTTCTGATCTTGCCGCTCGTCGTGCCGCTCTTGGCGGCCTGCGGGCCGACGGAGCAGCCGCAGCCTGCGGCGAGCTCGCACGCGCCGTCGAGTACTCCGGCGCCGCAGATCCCACCCTCGCCGGAACCGACCGGCAAAGGCCCCTGCCCGTACCTCAGCGCCGACCGCGTTTCGGACGCCAACGGGCAGAAGGTCTCCAAGGTCAAGACCTCGGCCGACCAGCCGCATCCGACCTGTTTCTTCTACGCGCTCAGCGGGAAACTGCAGCTCACCGTGCGCGTGTACGTCGGAGAACCCGCCGTCGCCAAGGCACTGGTCGACCAGGCCGCCCCCATCGACACGTCCAACCCGGCCGACGAACCGGCGGGCTGGAAAGGCGGCTACCAGCCGTCCGGCGACGGCGCCGTTTACGCCGTCGCGAAGGGCGGGAACGCGGTAGTCGTGACCACCAACCAGAAGCAGAGCGTCAAGGCACGTACGGTGGCGAAGGAGGCTATCGGTGAGCTGCAGCTCTAGGTAGTGGTATCCACACGTCAGAGTGAAGTTGATCTTGTACTACCCTGTGCCGCACGCGCGAGGGTTCGCGGGACCCAGCGCAACGCCAGATCCGGCGGAGGCCGCCTTGCGGTGTGGCTCGGCGGCACAAAAGATCATTTCTCCCCATAAGACAAAAGGACAGGTTTCGTGGCTGACACCCTCAAGGAAATCTTGCTCGACTCCACCCGTCGCCCGGCGGTCGTGAGCGACTTCGAAGGTCTCGTCGACGCCGAGGTTTCGGACAAGGGCGGCGTTTCGGGTGCCGTCGTGAAGACCGGCTTCGCGGCCGTCAAGAAGATCAAGCCGGGCATCATCCCCTCCGCCGTCGACGCGCTGCTCGACGACTTCACCGGCGCCCTCGAGCCGTTCTACGGCGACTACAAGGCCAAGGGTGGCAACGACTTCGGTGCCTACCTGGTCGGCCGCGGCGACGAGGCCGCCGACGCGCTCCTGTCGGTCACCGACGCGCGCGCCGACAAGAGCAGCCGCGACAGCATCAAGAAGGTCTACGGCAAGCTGCGCCCGAACGGCAAGAAGAACGTCGAGGAGGCCCTTCCCCGCCTCGGCCAGCTGATCGACAAGCACGCTGCTGCTGTCTAATCGCGCAGCGCGATCTAATCGCGCGCTGACGTAAACGCGCCGAAGGGGCGTCGATCCGCTTCCCACTCACGTGGGGCGGAGAGGCGCCCCTTCATCGCGTTTACGTGGGCCTTCGGCCCAAGAGAGGGCGCGCGACCGGTGAAGTCTCGCCGTCGCGCTGGCGCGCTTTCGGCGAGACGAGTCCGCCGGTGCTGTCGTTGGGCGCGTTGATCTTCGGTCGGTCTGGCGCGTGTCGGTGGGGACGTTTCGTATGTCCTGAACGACCCTTTCATGACATGTGAGTAGGTGGCCGCCGGTCCTGAGGGGCTGGAAGGGGCCTTCGGCACCAAGATGATCTTCGGGGCTTGGACGTGAAAGGGCCGTCCAGTGGCCTTGTGGGTCACTGGACGGCCCTGGCGACAAGCAGAAAGACGAAGGTTGGGCGTCAGTTCTTCTTGTCGGCGGAGCTGGTCGAGGCCTGGTGCCCGTTCTTCGGGGTACCGGGCTTCGGGGCCGCGGGCTTCGCCGGAGCCGGAGCCGGACCGGAAGCGGCAGGCTTCGCGGCAGGGGGCTTCGGCGCGGCCGCCGCCGGAGTGGCGGGCTTCGCGGGGGGAGCGGGCGGAGCCTTCGGCGGCGCGGGCGCGACCGGCGGCTCCTGCTTGGAACGCAACGCGTAGGCGGCACCGGCGCCGACCACCGCGATGCCGACGACCCACGGCCAGCGACGACGCTTGCGCGTCCCCTTGGCAGCGGACTTCGCCTCGACGACCGCGGCCTTGAAGTCCTTCTTCGCGGCCTTGAAGTCCTTCTTGCCCCGGCGCTTGGACTCGCCGGCGGACTTCGCGGCCAGGATCGCGGCCTTGCGCGCCTTGCGGCCCGGCTTCCGCATCTCGGAAAGCCTGGCCAGCGCCTCCTTACGAGCCGCCTTCGAGCTCTTCTTGAGCTCCTTGCGGGTCAGTTCCGTCTTCTTCGCGAGCTTCTTGCGTGCCCGACGGCTGGTCTTAGCGATCTCACCGGCGCTCTCGGAGAGCTTCTGCTCGGCTACCTCGACGGCGTGGGCGGTGGCTTCCTTACCCGCCTCAACCGCACGTTTGCGCAGGCCGAGCGCGCCGGCCTTCGCCGACTCGCTCACCGAATCTGCGGCCCGGGTCATGGCCTTCACCTCATCAATCGTTTTGATTCTGCTTCGTTGCTTGTAACCTATCGTGCCCCTTTTCCCCAGATCTTGCCGCAGATGGCACGATGAAGCTCGTGACTGAAAGCAAGGGATCCCTCATTGGTGGCGCGTTGAAGGCCACTCTGCACACCAACCAGGGTGACATCACCCTGAACCTGTTCCCCGACCACGCGCCCAAAACGGTCGCGAACTTCGTCGGGCTCGCCGAGGGCAGCAAGGAGTACACGCAGCCCAACGCTCAGGGCGAGAACTCGGGCCCGTTCTACAACGGATCGATCTTCCACCGCGTCATCGACGGTTTCATGCTCCAGGGCGGCGACCCGACCGGCACCGGCCGCGGTGGCCCCGGCTACAAGTTCGGCGACGAGTTCCACCCGGAGCTCCAGTTCTCCAAGCCGTACCTGCTGGCGATGGCGAACGCCGGACCCGGCACCAACGGCTCGCAGTTCTTCATCACCGTCGCGCCGACGACGCACCTGAACTTCAAGCACACGATCTTCGGCGAGGTGGCGGACCAGGCTTCCCGCGACGTCGTCGACGCCATCGGGCGCACGGCGACCGGTCCGGCCGACCGTCCGCTGCAGGACGTCGTCATCGAGAAGGTCAGCATCAGCCGCGAGGGCTGACAACGCTGATCACACGGCCTGGTACGGGGGATTTCGGTAGGTTGGTGGCATCGTGAGCCAACCACCGAATCCCCAGTACCAGCAGGCCGCCATGCCCGGCTGCTGGTGGCACCCGAACCGGCCGACCGGGCTGAGCTGTTCACGCTGCGAGCGTCCGGCCTGCCCGGATTGCCTGCGCGAAGCGGCCGTGGGCTTCCACTGCACCGACTGCGTGCAGGCAGGCCGACAGCAGGACCGCGTCCAGCAGAAGCAGTACCGCGACGCCGGCTACGGCGCGCGCACCCTCGCCGGCGCCCAGCAGCCTCGGACGGCTGTCGTGACGCCGGTCCTCTTGGCGCTCAACGTCATCATCTTCTTCATCACCGTCGCCCAGGCGGGCAGCATCTCCGAGAACTTCTACTCGGAGGTCTTCCAGTACGGCCAGTTGTCGAATTCGGCGGCGCTGGTGGACGGCGAGTGGTGGCGGATCTTCACCTCGGGGTTCCTGCAGTTCGGCCTCCTGCACATCGCGAGCAACGCCTTCTCGCTGTGGTTCGTGGGCCGCCCGCTGGAGACCGCGCTCGGCCGCATCCCGTTCGTCGCGCTCTACTTCGTCTCGATGCTCGGCGGTTCGGTCGCGAACCTGGTGTTCACGGACCTCAACGCACCCCCGGTGATCGGCGCCTCGGGCGCCATCTTCGGGCTCATCGGCGCGTACGCGGTCATCGTCATCAGGCTGCGGCTCAATCCGACGTGGCTGCTCGTCATGCTCGGGCTCAACGTCTTCATCACGTTCCAGGTCCCGGGGATCTCCGTCCTCGCGCACGCGGGCGGTTTCATCGCCGGTCTGGTGACGACCTTCGCGCTGCTCTACGCGCCGGAGAAGAACCGCCTCATGTGGCAGATCGGCGGGATCGCGATCGTGGTCGTCGCGCTGATCGGGCTGCTGGTCTGGCGGGACGTACAGACGGCTTCCAGCGTCTGCGGGGGCGTCCCCGAGGCCGGCAGACTCGTCTACAGGTGCTACCCGGCGTAGTCCCGCTTCCCCCAAGTGGGTTATGCGATTACCCGGTGGAGAAGCAACATAACTGGGTACTTTCACGTTGATCGGCAACATCATCACCGTGGGGGTTGAGATGAAGATTCGCAAGGCAGTCCTGATCACCGCCGTCGCCGCGCTGGCTTCGGCGCTGGTGCCCTCGGTCGCGCAAGCAGGCGAGGCCGCGGAAACCTGCCAGACCTACACCAAACGCTATTTCCTCGGCTCGGGCAGTGCGATCACGCTGCGTGTCGCCTACGTCGATGCGGCGTTGAAAATCTGCTTCGGCGATCCCGGTGTCACCTCGTCGGTGGCGACGCAGACCGTCGGCACGACGGGGCCGGGCGCGGCGAGCGGCTGGGAGGTCACCGCCGGCCAGGCGGTGGTGGAAGACCAGCGGCCGCGGCACGTCAAGGCGAAGTTCAGCGGGTCCTTGCGGACCTGCGTCGTGAAGATCAACCCGATCTGCTCGCCGGCGTCGCCGTACGAGATCTTCGGCGAGTACGCGCCGCCCGCGGTCGGACCGGCCGTTCCGGGCTGGTCACACGGCCCGAACGGCGACGTCCACTACTACGACAACGCCTGACCCTTGAGGGCGGTGAGGACGTCCAGGACGTCCCTGGGGTCCTCGCCGAGGTCGATCCGGCCGAACACCAGCAGGTGTTCGCCGGATTCGACCTCGAGGGTCAGACTGTCCCGGCCGAGACGGCGCGTCGTGCGCAGCCGGAGCCGGGCTTCGGTCCAGGAGTAGCGGTGCGCGCCGCCGACGGTCCTGGCCAGGATTCCGTCGGGACCCGCGGCCAGCCGGGGCCGGAGCAGGGTCCCGTGCAGCGCCAGCGCGCCCACGGAGAGCATCGCGACCCCTGTCAGCACGGTGCCGCCGACGTCGCCGCCGATGGCCAGCCACGCCACGCCTGCCAGCAACAACAGGGTGATCACCCAGGCCACTACCACAACGTTCTGCTGCGGCGCCCACGAGGTGGGGTAGTTATCCACAGGGGTTATCCACACTGGGGATGAGTCACACCGGTGTAATTCGGCGTCAAGCCGCCAACCGGGGTAATGCTCACCGCCACCGCATCGTCATGAGCAACCCGGCGATCATCAGCACAAAGCCGATCGCGAAGTTCGTGTTGCCCAGATCCGCCATGAAGGGGATCTTGTCGCCCGCGATGTAGTTGACGACCAGCCACATCAGGCCGACCAGCATGAGGCCGAACATCACGATCTTGTAGAACAGGTTCGACGGGCCAGCGGCCTTGACCTTCACCGGCGTGCGGCGGTCGGTCGGCGGGGTGTACGCCGTCTTCTTGCGGACCTTGGACTTAGGCATCGTGTTCCTCGCGTACTGTTCGGCTTCCCTGGTGGCGATGACCCGCTTTCGGGTGCGCAACCAGCGCCACGTGCACACGTTAACGTAAACGAGCGCCGCTGGGCACCGTCCGGGACCGGTCGATTTCCCGCACTGTGACAATGGTGTCACACACGGTTCGACACTGTGCTGGTTCGACACTGCGGCTTGGTTCGAGACTGAGGAGCTTTGCGTGGCTGAGCGGGAAGAGCCGGGCGGGGACCGTCGGCGGTACTCCGAACGACCACCCGGTGAAGGCCGTCCGGTGCCGCACCGGAGGCCGCAAGAGGGCAGGTCACCGGACGGGCCACCGCCGCGACGCCGGATGGACGGGCCTCCGCCGCGCCGTCGTCCCGTGCCGCCGCCGGGGTCGACCGAGGAGACCGTGATCTTCGAGCCGGTCGGTGGCGGCGTCGCGACCGAGGAACGCCCGCCCCGGGAACTGGGCAAGGGCGGAGTCGCCGTCCGGACCGTCGGGGAGCTCCTCATCACCGCCGGGCTGGTGGTGCTGCTGTTCATGGTCTACGAGGTCTACGTGACCGACCTCTTCTCCGCGGGCAAGCAGTCGGAGGCGAGTTCGGAGCTGGACGGCGACTGGTCGAAGGACCGGCAGCTGCATCCGGATCTGGTCGACGGGAAGGCGTTCGCCAGGATCCACATCCCGGTGTTCGGCGCCGACTTCAACTTCACCATCCAGGAAGGCACCACCGAGGCCGCGCTCGAGGTCGGGCCGGGCCACTACAAGGGCACCGCGCTGCCGGGCGAGCCGGGCAACTTCGCCATCGCCGGTCACCGGGTCGGCAAGGGCGCGCCGTTCAACGATCTGGACAACCTCACCTCGTGCGACCAGATCATCATCGAGACGCAGACCGACTTCTACATCTACAAGGTGCTGCCCTACAAGGACGAGGTCGAGGGCTGGGCCGCGGGCAAGGGCGCCGACCCGAAGTGCAAGAACGTCGGGACGCTGCGTGACCCGAACGCCGTCGACGGCGGCGCCTACGGCGAGACCAACGGCCGCCGCATCGTGTTCCCGACCAAGGGCGACACGGTGAACCCGGTGCCGTACAAGGATCCGGAGATCCTGCCGAAGGCCGATCAGGTCTCGCTGCTCACGCTGACGACGTGTCACCCGAAGTTCTCGGCGCGCGAGCGCCTCATCATCCACTCGGTGCTGGCCCAGCAGGTGCCGAAGAACCAGGTGGGCACCTACGCCGAACTGCTGCCCAAGATCTCGGAGGCGCGCTGATGTACGGCTGGATCTGGCGCAAGCTGCCGGGCCCCTTCGCGGCGAAGCTGACCATGGCGGTCGTGCTGGCGCTCGGGATCGTGGCGTTGCTGATGTTCGTCGTCTTCCCGTGGCTGGAGCCACGACTGTGGTTCAACGAAGTGAGCGTCCAGTAGGCGTGCGGTTCGGCGTCTTCCTCGTTTCCGGCCGGTTCCCCGGGCAGGAGGACGCCGACGTCCTGCGCAGGTCGGTCGACGCCGCCGTCGCCGCCGAGCGCGCCGGGTTCGACGACGTCTGGTTCGCCGAGCACCACTTCATGCCGTACGGCGTCTGCCCGTCCGCGATCACCCTCGCCGCGCACGTGCTCGGCCGCACCGAGCGGATCGCGGTCGGCACCGCGGTGAGCGTGCTGTCGATCGCGCATCCGGTGGCGCTCGCGGAGCAGTGGTCGCTGCTCGACGCCGTTTCCGGCGGACGGCTGCGGATCGGCGTCGGTCGTGGCGGCCCGTGGCAGGACCTCGAGGTGTTCGGCACCGGAGCGTCCCGCTACGAAACGGGGTTCGAGGAGAGCCTCGATCTGCTGCTCGCCGCGATGACCTCGGAGACCGTCTCAGCCGATGGCGACCACTTCGCGTTCCGTGAAGTGCCGATGGTGCCGCGGCCACAGCGCGCTCCGCGCGTGGTCGTGGCCTGCGGTGACGCCGGATCGAGCTCGGTCCGGCTCGCCGCCGACCGCGGCCTGCCGATGCTGCTCGGTCTGCACACCGACGACGAAGGCAAGATCGAAACCCTTGCCGCGTACGGGGATCCCGCCGTCGGACATGTCTCGACGGTGATGTGCCAGGTGGGGGACGACGCGCTGGACGTGGTGCGGTCCGCGTTGCCGGGTTCGCTGAAGGAAGGGTTCGCCGGCCACGTGTACCTCGACGGCCGGCGGGGGCTGGAAAAGGATCCGGTTTCCTACACCGACCGGCTGTGCGAGATGCATCCGATCGGCGGCGTGGAGTACTGCGTCGACAGGCTGGGAACGAGCATCCGGCGTACCGGGGTCTCCCACGTGATCATGATGGTGGAAGCGTCCGGTACGCCGGAGGGAACACTCGAGAACATCGCGCGGATCGGGGAAGAGGTACTACCCGCGTTGCGGAACGGTTAGCAGTCGCGGAGTTCCGGGCTCTGGTTCAGCAGCTGGCCGCGCACCGAAACGAACGCGCGGTACCGGTCACTGTCCACTTGGGACCTTTTGAACACGGCGACCCGGTGGCAGTTCTGGAACGCCAGCTTCACGCCGAAGTGCCGTTCCAGTCCGCCGCGGATGGAATCCGAGGCCAGCGCCCGCAGCAGCTGACCGCGTTCGGCCTCGCTCGGCGGCGGCGTCTCGTTGTCGGCGAACCCGTCGGCCGCACCCTCGGCCTCCGCGATGACACCGGTGATCACGGTCCAGGCGTACGGCAGGGATTCCCGGACGCAGGCGACGAATTCGGCGTCGGAGACCTCCCCGCGCTCGGCCTTCTCAAGCAGCGCGGGCGATACATCCAGAGACATCGAACCTCCGAGAGAGACGCAGGTGAACGTGGGCCGTCTTCCTGACTACTCACCTGCGGCTCGGCCCACAAGAGAAAACGATCATCATCACCACTTTGGCGGAAGCCGTCGTCACTCCCAGCGAAAAAGCTTCGCCGCCAGGACACAACTGCCCACCGCGAAAGCCGCCAAGACGGCGAGTTGCAGCGGCTGGGCGCCGGCGCCGGTCCAGGCGTCCTCCATGGCCTTGACGCCCGGCGGGACGTACGCGCCGATGTCCTGGATGACCGTCGGCAACAGCGGCCGCGGCAGGTACACGCCGCCGAGGAACATGATCGGGATGTAGGCGATCATCGCGATCCCGCCGGCCGCGCGGCCGGTCTTGGCGACCGACGCGGCGATCAGCCCGAACCCGAAGATCGCGGTCGTGCCGAGCACGAACGCGAGCAGGAAGCCGAGCGGATGCCGCGGTCCGGGGACGTCGAAGACGGCCGAGCCGAGCGCGATCATCAGGCCGATCCCGGCGATCGTGACGGTGACGTTGATGATCAGCTGCGCCACCAGCAATTTCGCCGGATGTACCGGTGTGGTGGCGAAGCGGCGGAGGATGCCCTGTTCGCGGTAGGCCGCGATCACGGTCGGGATCGCCTGCAGGCCCATCAGGGCGATGCTGAGGACCACCAGCGATGGCACCCAGGCGTCGATGAACCTCATGCCCGGGGTCTTCTCGCTCTCCGTCCGAAGCGCCGGGATGGCGCCGAGGCCGAGCAACAGCACTGTCGGCGACAGCAGCCCCGAGAGGACCCAGACCGGCGAGCGCAGGGAGAGCTTCGTTTCGGTGACGGTGATCTTGGTGAGGGTGTTCACGGTTCGTCTCCCGTTTCAGTCGCGGCCGGTCAGGGTCACGAAGGCGTCGTCCAAAGAGGTCTTGCCGGTCCGGTCACGGAGTTCGGCGGGGGTGCCGGTGGCGACCACGCGCCCGGCGTCGAAGACGGCGAGGCGGTCGCAGAGGCGTTCGGCTTCGTCCATGAAGTGCGTGACGAGCAGGACGGTGACGCCGGTGTCGCGCACGCCCTCGACGAGCTTCCAGGTGTCGCGGCGGGCGTGGGGGTCGAGTCCGGTGGTCAGCTCGTCGAGGACGGCGACCTCGGGGCGGCCGACCAGCGCGAGCGCGATCGAGACGCGCTGCTTCTGCCCGCCGGAAAGCTTGCCGAAGTACTTGTTCCGCTGGTCGGTGAGTCCCAGTTTCGCGAGCAGGTCACCGGTGTCGGCGGGGTTCGCGTAGAAGGACGCGTAGAGGTCGAGCGCCTCCTGGACCTTGAGCTTTTCCGGCAGGCGGCTCTCCTGGAGCTGGGAGCCGAGGCGCTGCCGGAGAGCGGCGTGGTCCTTGCCGGGGTCGAGGCCGAGGACCGAGATGCCGCCGGAGTCCGGCGTCCGCAGTCCCTGGAGGCATTCGACGGTGGTGGTCTTGCCCGCGCCGTTGGTCCCGAGGATCCCGAAGATCTCGCCCTGTTCCACGTGGAACGAAACGTCGTCGACCGCGACGTGCTCCCCGTACGTCTTGCGGAGGTTGGTGACTTCGATGAGTGGCATGCGAAAAACGTTATGGCGCAAGGGGTTCGGCCAGAATGGCGCTGAGACCCCAACCGGGGTGGGGCTGGGCCCACCCCGGTCGGGGCGCTGTGGCCACTGCGTCCGTACCTGACGGTGAGCGAGACTTCTCGCATGATCCGCAAGTACCTCATCTCGGTGCGCCGCGGCCTCGTGCTCGCGGGGCTCGCCCTGGTGAGCTGGCTGGACCTCCTCGTCGAACTGGTGGGTTTCTGCCTGCTCTGCCTGGGGCTGGTCTTCGCGTACACGCTGGCCCTGGAGGGAATGCGCCCGCGCGCCGCGCTCACCCGGCGGCTGTCCGGACGCTGGTGCGGTATCGAGGTCGAGCCGCCCTATCGGCCCGCCCCGCCGGAGCCGGAACGCGAGCGAGATGGCTGGTATCGCGAAGGGAACAGCCTGTTCAAGCGGTCCTGGTTCATCAAGTGGACCAAACGGTTCGAGTGGATCTCCGACGATACGGCGACCGGCCGCGACCTGGGCTGGCAGCTGTGGAATCCGTTCGCGGGTCTGCTGCTCGTGCCTGCCGTGCTGCTGACCGGACCGCGTGCGCTGCGGGTGTACGGCCACTGGACCCGATGGTGGCTCGGACCTCGCGCGTCTCAGAGCGCCGAAGGCTGGCTCAGGCGGCATCTCAAGGCGCTGGGCCACCAGATGGGCCTCTTCGGGCTTTCGGTCGCGCAGCTCGGGATGTCCGTCCCGACGATGCTCGTGCTGATCGGGCCGGCGCCGGCGTTCCCCACGCTGGTGATCGCGGGCCGGACGGTGACCGACACCCTGCGCCGTGAGGCCAGGAACTGGACCGGTGTGCGGATCGACCGCCCGTATCTGCCGGAGCCGCCGTTCCCCGCCCCGCGGCCGGACGGGATGTACCAGTACCGGCGGCAGCTGTACGACACGCCGTGGTGGCCCGCACGGCTGGGCCGTTTGCGCTGGGTGATGCGGGACAGGGCGACCTGGCGTGACCTGGCGGGCGCCGTGGTCAACTCCGTCGTCCTGCTGCTGATGATGCTGCCGACGGCCGCTCTGGTGCTCTTCGGGTTCATGGGATTCCTGGCACTTTGGGTGTGGCGGCCGATCGCCCAGTGGACGGAAACCTCCTGGTCGACCACGCAGTGGTTCTCGATGATCGGGTTGCCCGAAGCGACCACGCACTGGCAGGCGCTCGCGCTGACTCCGGTCGCGGTGGCGGCTTTCGTGGTGGGCCTGATCGCGACACCGTGGCTGGCGCGTCAGGAGGCTCGCTTCGCGAAGCTGCTTCTGGGGCCGACAGAAGCTTCGCGGCTGGAACAACGTGTCGCGCGGCTGAAGCAGACGCGGACGGACGCGTCGGCGGCGCAGGCCGCCGAGATGCGGCGTATCGAACGGGATCTGCACGACGGGGTCCAGTCGCGGCTGGTCGCGATGGGGATGAAGCTGGGTGCGGTCGAAGCGCTGATCGACACCGATCCGGCCGCCGCGAAACGGCTCGCCGCCGAATTGCGGCAGACGTCGTCCGAAACGTTGACGGAATTGCGGCTGCTGGTGCGGGGGATTCACCCGCCGGTGTTGTCCGAGCGCGGTCTCGGCGACGCGGTGCGGGCGATGGCGCTGGACAGTCCGCTGCGGGCTTCCGTGAGCGGTTTGCTGCCTCGGCTCGAACAGCCCGCGGAGGCGTGCGCGTACTTCGCGGTCAGCGAGTTGCTGGGCAACGCGGCGAAGCACGGTGAAGCGCGGAAAGTGTCGATCGAGCTCGGTTACGACGACGGTGTGCTGCGGATCGAGGTGGCCGACGACGGGAAAGGCGGCGCGAACGCGGCACGGGGCAGCGGGATTCGCGGGATCGAACGCAGGCTGGGCGCCTTCGACGGTACTTTTGCTCTGACCAGCCCGCCCGGCGGGCCGACGAAGGCGACCCTGGAGATCCCGTGTCAGCTCGACCCCGATGCGTCGTCGCCGAGGACCAGTACCTCCTCCGAGACGGATTGACGCATTTGCTGACCGCGCACGGTTTCGACGTCGTCGAGGCGGTCGGGACCGGACCGGAACTGGAGCGGGCGCTGCGGGCGCACCGGCCGGAAGTTTCGGTCGTGGACGTCCGGATGCCGCCGACGCTCACCGACGAGGGCCTGCAGGTCTCGTTGGCGGTGCGGCGCGACATCCCCGGATTGCCGATTCTCGTGCTGTCGCAACACGTCGAGCAGCTCTACGCGCGGGAACTGCTGGCCGACGGCGCCGGCGCGATCGGCTATCTGCTGAAGGACCGGGTCTTCAACGCCGACCAGTTCATCGACGCGGTGCGGCGGGTGGCGGGCGGCGGGACCGCGATGGATCCCGAGGTGATCGCGAAACTGGTGGCGGGCAACGCTTCCGACCCGCTGGCGGCCCTGACCCCGCGCGAACGCGAAGTGCTCGAACTGATGGCCGAGGGCTGTTCCAACGCCGCCATTGCCGGGCGGCTGCACTTCAGCGAAGGGGCGGTGGGGAAGCACACCGCGAACATCTTCGCGAAACTCGGCATCGTCGCTTCGGACGACACGAACCGCCGGGTGCTCGCGGTCTTGGCGTACCTGGGTTCCTGACCTGGCGGGCTGTTGGTTCGCGGGAGCCGCTCAGGGTGGGGGTGTGTGGAAATAGGGACGTTGAGTGTCCCTATTTCCACACACCCTCTCCGGATTCGACCGTTCACGCAGGACTGTGTGGATTTCTGGTCATCCAACGCACGAAAATCCACACAGTCCGCTCATCGCGAGCCAAGAAGGACCCCACACTCGGTGAGGCCCTTCATGACTTGCCCGACAGTTGTCCACAACCCTTCCCGGCTGTGGACAACCCCGTCTGACCAGCCCTTTTCCCGGTTCCAGCCGGTAGACTGGGTTCGGGGCCGCCCCCTGGGACGGGTGGGGGGCTGGGTAGGTGAGTCAAGAGCGGGAAATGTGGGTCATTTCGTCGCGTTCCACGACCTTGACGCGTTCGCGGCCGTGCGGGACGCCGAGGGACTTTTCATGGGCGTCGAGTTTGCCCCAGCCTTCCCAAGTGGTGAAGGGAACGCCGCGCTCGGCGAGGAAGCCGAGGATCGCGTCGGGATCGTCGATGGCCGGGGCCGTCAGATTGTCGGCGTCGGCCAGCAGGCTCGCGATCGTCTCGGCCGCGTCGCCCTTGGTGTGGCCGATGAGGCCGACGGGGCCACGCTTGATCCAGCCGGTCACGTAGACGCCCGGCACCTGGTCCTCGTCGATGTCCAGCACCCGGCCGGCCTGGTTCGGCACGGTCCCGGTGGTGTGGTCGAACGGGATCTCCGGCAGGTGAGACGACAGGTAACCCACCGCGCGGTAGACGGCCTGGACGTCCCAGTCGTGGAACTCGCCGGTGCCACGCGCATTGCCGTCACCGGTCAGCTCGGTGCGCTCGGTCCGCAGGCCGGTCACCTTGCCGTCCTCGCCGACGATCTCGCACGGCGAGTGCAGGAAGTGCAGGTGCAGCCGCTTCGGCCGGTCACCCTGGTCGCGGATCGCCCACTCCTGCAGCGTCTTCACGACCATGTCGATCTGCTTCGACGCCCGCAGCGCGGTGATGCTGCCCTCGTCGAACTCGATGTCCTCCGGGTTCACGATGACCTCGACGTTCGGCGAGTGGTCCAGCTCGCGGAGTTCGAGCGGCGTGAACTTCGCCTGAGCCGGGCCACGACGCCCGAACACGTGCACGTCGGTGACCGGGCTGGCCTTCAAGCCCTGGTAGACGTTGTCCGGGATGTCGGTGCTGAGCAGCTCGTCAGCGGTCTTCGCGAGGATCCGGGCCACGTCGAGCGCCACGTTCCCGACGCCGAGAACGGCGACAGAGGTCGCGTTCAGCGGCCAGGTGCGCGGCACGTCCGGGTGCCCGTCGTACCAGGAAACGAAGTCCGCGGCGCCGTAGCTGCCGTCGAGGTCGATCCCGGGGATGTCGAGCGCGCGGTCGGCCATGGCGCCGGTCGAGAAGATCACCGCGTCGTAGAACTGGCGCAGATCGTCGAGCTTGAGGTCGGTCCCGTAGTCGACGTTGCCCAGCAAGCGGATGTTCGGCTTGTCGAGGACCTTGTGCAGGGCGGTGACGATGCCCTTGATCCGGGGGTGGTCGGGCGCGACGCCGTACCGGATCAGCCCGAACGGCGCCGGCATGCGCTCGAACAGGTCGATCGTCACGTCGGCGTCGGACTTGTCGAGGATGTCGGCGGCGTAGATGCCGGCCGGACCGGCACCCACGATGGCTACACGAAGAGAACGGCTCACCCCTACCACGGTAAGTTAGGTTGCCCTAACAATCATTGTGATCTGGCGTACGGTCCACCTGCTGGGAGCCGCTAAGCTGAGGGCATGCGCGTGCTCGTCGTCGACAACTACGACAGTTTTGTCTACAACCTGGTCCAGTACCTGGCCCAGCTCGGCGCCGACTGCACCGTCTGGCGTAACGACGTCGTGGAGATCGACAAGCTCGGCGAGTTCGACGCGGTCCTCGTCTCTCCCGGTCCCGGAACCCCGGAACGTGCTGGTCAGAGCATGGACGTCATCCGCAAATGCGCCGACGAGCGCATCCCGATGCTCGGCGTCTGCCTCGGCCACCAGGCCTTGGGTGTCGTCTTCGGCGCCACCGTCGATCGCGCCCCCGAACTGCTGCACGGAAAGACGAGTCAAGTCCACCATTCGGGCGACGGAGTGCTCGCCGGACTGCCCGGTGAATTCACCGCCACGCGGTACCACTCGCTGACCGTTTTGCCCGAAACCATCGACGACGCCGTGTTCGAGATCACAGGCCGTACCGAGTCCGGTGTCGTGATGGGCATGCGGCACCGCGAGCTGCCGCTCGAAGGCGTCCAGTTCCACCCCGAGTCCGTGCTCACGCAGGGCGGGCACCGGATGCTGGCGAACTGGATGGCCTCCGCCGGGCACCCGGTCCCCGACGCCAAGGTCGAAGAACTCGAACAGGCGACCCGCGCGCTGCAGAAGGCCGCTGCTGCGTGACCTCGCTGATCCGGCTCGAAGGAGTCGGTAAGCGTTACGGCCGCGGCGAACCCGTACTCGTCGACGTCGACCTCGACGTCCCGGCAGGCCGCGTGATCGGCATCCTCGGCTCGAACGGCTCGGGGAAGTCGACGCTGCTCAGGATCCTCGCGGCGCTTTCCCGCGAAACCTCGGGAACCGTCGTCGGCAGCCCTCGTGTCGGCTACCTGCCGGACCGTTTCCCGGCGGGGCAGCGGATGAGCGCCAGGGCCTACCTGCGGCACATGGCTCGCATCGACGGCCTTGTCGACTTGTCGGCCATCGATCCTTTGCTGGACAGGCTCGCGCTGGTCGGCGGGCCGGACGCGCCCTTGCGGACCCTGTCGAAGGGCAACGCCCAGAAGGTCGGCCTCGCTCAAGCCGTCCTCGTCCGGCCGGAGCTGCTGATCCTCGACGAGCCCTGGTCCGGCCTCGACGTCGAAGCCCACACGGTGCTCGGCGAGATAGTCGCCGAGACCAGGGAACGCGGCGCGAGCGTGGTCTTCACCGACCACCGGGCCGCCGCCGTGCACGCCCACGCCGACGACGTCCACCGGATGGACGCCGGTCTCCTGACCCGCGTCGAATCCGCGGCGAAGGCCGAAACCGCGACCAGGATCGTCCTCCACGGACCCGGCGGTGACTGGTCGTCGGAACCCGGCGTCAGCCAGGCCGTGACCGAGGACGAAAGAGTCGTTCTGACGGTCGAAGCCGGGCACACGGACGCCGTCCTGCTGCGCGCGCTCAACCGCGGCTTCTCGGTCCGAGAGGTGGCGCCGTGCTCGCCAT
This sequence comes from Amycolatopsis sp. NPDC031561, assembly GCF_055580625.1. NCBI lineage: Bacteria > Bacillati > Actinomycetota > Actinomycetes > Pseudonocardiales > Pseudonocardiaceae > Amycolatopsis > Amycolatopsis sp. NPDC031561. The sequence goes on from NZ_JBVILA010000005.1 coordinate 364,809, forward strand.
GACGCGCTACTACCTGGCGCTGCTCGGCCATTCCCAGCGCTATCTCCCCGCCATCCTCGCCTACCTCGCAGTCAATACCGTGCTCTACACCGATCCGAAGTCGCCGTTGCTGCCGCAGTACGGGATCAGCGCGGGTTCGCTCCTGGTGGTTTCGTGCTGGCTGACGATCGCGATGCTCGACGTCGAGGACCCGGTCCAGCGGCTGGTGACCTTCAGCCACGCGCGGCGCTGGCGATCGGTCCTCGGTGGCGCCGCACTGGCGGTCTTCAGTTGTGCCGTCGTGCTGATCCTCGTGACGGTGCTGTGGTCCGGCCTCCGGATCGGTGGTTTCCCGGTCGGCACCCTCGCTCTCGGCGCCGCGGTTCACGCGGTGTGCGCGCTGTTCGGGATCGCGATCGGCCTGCCCTGTTCGCGGCTGCTGATCCCGCGCGTCGGCTGGTCCGTGCTGGCGGCGATCTTCGTCCTCGCGGCCGTGCTCCTGGTGAAGTGGCTGCCGTTGGCCAATCCGCTCCTGCGCGCCTTGACCTCGCAACAACCTGTGGCCGGTCCGTTCACGGTGGCCGTGGTGGCGGCTTTCGCCGCGTTGTTCTTGAGCGCGACGGCCGTCGGCTACCTGCTTCGCCGCAACGCCTGACCACCTCGTGAGTGGTGAGGGCGGTTCTAACCGTCCTTACCACTCACGAGAAAAGGGCCCCGCACGAAACCGTGCGGGGCCCTTCCTCGATCAGTCCTGCTATCCGCCGCTACCCGGGATGGGGAAGCCGTTCGACTTACTCGACGTTGTCGGCGTCTCGTCGCCTTCCACGATGAACAGCGTGATCGGGGCGTTCTTCGCGACCTTCGCACCGGCCTGCGGGTTGGTCTTGCTGACCTTGCCCGCGTCGTCCCGGTCGCCGTTCTTGTCGGCCTGCGTGTTCGGAGTACCGCTCCAGCCCAGCTGCTGCAACTGCCGGATGGCCTGGTCCTCCGTCATGCCCTTCAGGTTCGGCATGTCGAAGGTCTCCTGGCTGCCGTCCGACACGGTCACCGTGACCACACCACCGACGGCGAGCTTTCCGCCGTTCGGGGTCTGCTCGACGACGGTGTCCTTGGGCTCGCTGGAGCTGGTGGTCTTGAAGCTCGGCGTGAACCCGGCCTGCCTCAGCCCGGCGTCGGCCTCGGACTTCGTCTTGCCCTTGTAGTTCGGGACCGTCTTCAGTTCCTTCGACTTCCCGACCGTGATGTCGACCTTGGAGCCCTGGTCGACATCGGCCTGCGCGCCCGGATTCTGCGAAAGGACCTTGCCCGCGTTGTTCGGTTCGTCGGTCTCCTGCTCGGTGGTCACCCCGAGCAGCAGCCCCGCACTGGTCAGCGCCGTCTCGGCCTCGCTCTGGGACTTGCCCTTGAGGTCCGGGGTCTTGACCTTGCCCGGTTTCGAGCCGACGGTCAGCGTGATCTTCTCCGTGGTCGGCGTCACCTGGCCCTCGCTCGGGCTGATCGCGATGACCTTGTCGATGTCGTTCTCGTCGCAAGCGGGCAGACCGTTCGCGGGCGCACCGGTGCAGGGGACTTTCTTTGTGGGCTCGAACGAGTTGAATCCCGCCCCCCGGAGCGTGTCCTTCGCCGAGGCCTCGGACTGACTGAGGACCTTCGGGATCGCCTTGCTCTCCGTACCGGTGCTGTTGAAGGCGTTGGACAGCCACATGATCAGCAGCACCACCGCCGCCAGCGAGACGACGAGCCCGGCGATCAACCAGGCGCGGCGCTTCTTCTTCGCGGCCGGGTCTTCGTCTTCTTCCTCGTACTGGTCGTAGCGCTGCGGCGCCCGGCGGTCGGAGTCCATGACCTGGGTGCGCTCGTCCTCCGACATCACCATCGGCGCGGCGGGCCGCTGGCCGGACAGCGTGCGGACCAGGTCCGAACGCATCTCCGCCGACGACTGGTACCGGTTCGCCGGGCCCTTCGCGAGCGCTTTGAGCACGACGGCGTCGAGCTCCGGCGCCACGGCCGGGTTCACCGACGACGGCGGGTTCGGGTCTTCCCGGACGTGCTGGTACGCCACCGCCACCGGGGAATCGCCGGTGAAGGGCGGCTCGCCGGTGATGAGTTCGTACAGCACACAGCCCGCGGCGTAGACGTCGGAACGCGCGTCGACGGACTCGCCGCGGGCCTGCTCCGGCGAGAGGTACTGCGCCGTGCCGATCACCGCGGCGGTCTGCGTCATCGCGGACTGCCCGTCGTGCATGGCGCGCGCGATGCCGAAGTCCATCACCTTGACGGCGCCGTTCTTCGTGATCATCACGTTCGCCGGTTTGACGTCGCGGTGCACGATGCCGTGCCGGTGCGAGAAGTCCAGCGCCGCGCAGACGTCGGCCATGACCTCCATCGCCCGCTTCTGCGACATCGGGCCTTCGGTCTTCACGATGTCCCGCAGAGTCCGTCCCTCGACGAACTCCATGACGATGTAGGGCAGCGTGCCGAACTCGGTGTTCGTCTCGCCGGTGTCGTAGACGGCGACGATCGCCGGGTGGTTCAGTGCCGCCGCGTTCTGTGCCTCACGACGGAAACGTTCTTGGAACTGGGGATCCCGCGCCAGGTCGGCGCGCAGGATCTTGATCGCCACCTCCCGGCCCAGGCGCACGTCGTGGCCGTGATGGACCTCGGACATGCCTCCGTAGCCGAGCGTGTCTCCCAGCTCGTAGCGGTTGCTGAGCAGTCTTGGTGTGCTCATCTCTGCGTGCCGTTCCATTCCGTCCAAGGTTTGCTGCTCATCATTCCTGGATTCGCCTGCCCGGCCGACTCCTCGGTGCTGCCCTCCGTCGGCCCCGCGGGGTACGCGGAGGTCGGTGAAGGACCTACAGACTTCTTACCCGGAGCCGGTGCCTGTTCACTCGTGTCCACGCCGCCCGACTGCTGTCCGTTGCCCGAACCGACCAGTCTCGCGATGAGGAAGGCTCCTGCCACCAGTACTGCGATCAGGATCACCGCGAGGAGCACCCACCAGCCCCATTGTGGCCGCTTGCCGGGCAGACGGCGGACCGCCATCGGGGGCGGGCCGGTGACCGGGTGCATCGCCGGATGCGACGCCGGTCCGACGGCCACCATCGGGTTCGGCGGCGAGTGCGGACCGGGCGGTCCCTGCTGCGGCATCACGGGCGGCTGGCCCACGGCGTAAGCCACGTTGACCAGGCCCGACGGCGTGGGCAGCGGCAGGCCGGCGCGGACCGCGGCCACCGCGGCCGCGAACTCGCCACCGCTGTTGTACCGCTGTCTCGGATCCTTGATCAGGGTCGCTTCGATGACCGCGCGGGTGCCCGGTGGCACGTCCGGCGGCAGCGGCGGCGGGAGGTCGCGGATGTGCATCATCGCGACCGTCACCGCGTTCTCCGAAAGGAACGGCCGGTGCCCGGTCAGGCATTCGTAACCGCAGACGGCCAGCGAGTAGACGTCGCTCGCCGGTTCGGCATTGTGCCCGAGTGCCTGTTCGGGGGCGATGTAGTGGGCGGTGCCCATGACCATGCCGGACCTGGTGACCGGGGCGGCGTCGGCGGCCTTCGCGACACCGAAGTCGGTGATCTTCACCTGCCCGGCCGGGGTGACCATGATGTTGCCCGGTTTGACGTCGCGGTGCACCAGACCGGTTTCGTGCGCGGCCTGCAGCGCGTTCCCGGCCTGTTCGAGGATGTCCAGGGTGCGCTCGGCGTTCAGCCGTCCTTCGCGGGTGATGATCGCGGCCAGCGGATCGCCTTCGACCAGCTCCATCACCAGGTACGCGATCGACAGCTCGTCCGCGACCGTCTCGCCGTAGTCGTGCACCGCGGCGATGCCGGGGTGGTTCAGCGACGCCGTCATCCGGGCCTCGGTCCGGAAGCGGTGCAGGAACTCGGCGTCGCCGGACAGCTCCGCCTTGAGGATCTTGACCGCGACCGTCCGGTCCAGCCGCGTGTCGCTGGCCTGCCAGACCTCGCCCATCCCGCCGACGGCGATCCGGTTCGTCAGCTTGTACCGGTCGGCCAGCAGCTGACCCGAGGACAGCATGCGCTATCCACCCCCGAGCATCGCGTTGACGGCGGCGCGGCCGATCTCCGCGGCCACGGTGCCACCGGTCGCTTCGAGCCCGCGGTTACCGCCGGACTCGACGATCACCGAGACGGCGATCTTCGGGTCCATCGCCGGCGCGAACCCGGTGTACCAGGCGTGCGGCGGGGTGGCCTTCGGGTCGTTGCCGTGTTCGGCGGTGCCGGTCTTGGAGGCGATCTGGATGTCGCCGCGTTTGCCGGCGCCCTTCGTGTTCTCCTCCGACGCCAGCATCATGTCGCGCAGGATCGCGGCGTTCGCGCTGGACATCGCGGCGTCGCCGGTCAGTTCGGTCGGCGTGTAGTCCTCGATGGTCGACAGGTTCGGCGCCAGCAGCGACTGCACGAGCTGCGGCTTCATCGCCATCCCGTTGTTCGCGATGGTCGCCGAAAGCAGGGCGTCCTGGATCGGCGTCAGGCGCACGTCGCGCTGCCCGATGGCGCTCTGGAACAGGGCGGCCTTCGAGTCGAGCGGGCCGAGGGTCGAACCGGCGACCCGCATCGGCACGGTCAGGTCCTCGCCCACACCGAAGTTCTTCGCCGTCGCGTTCAGCTTCTCCTTGCCGAGTTCGCCCGCGAGTTCGGCGAAGGGCACGTTGCACGAGTACCGCAGCGCTTCCTTCAGCGTGCTGCCTTTGCAGGGCGCGCCGCCGTAGTTCTCCAGCGTCGTCTGCGTGCCGGGGAGCTTGACGTTGGGCGCGGTGTTGACCGGTGTGTCCGCCGTCTTGCCGTTCTCGAGCGCGGCCGCGGTCACCATCAGCTTGGCCGTCGAACCCGGCGGGTAGGTCTCCGAGATCGCGCGGTTGAGCATCGGCTTCTTCGGATCGTCGCGCCACTCGCCCCACGCCGCGATCTGCTCCTTGCCGACGTGCGAGGCGAGCTTGTTCGGGTCGTACGACGGCGTCGAGACCATGGCCAGGATGCGCCCGGTCTTGGGCTCCAGCGCGACCACCGAGCCGGTGTAGCCCTTCTGCGTCATCAGGTCGTACGCGGCCTTCTGCACGGCGGGGTTGATCGTCAGCTTCACGTTCCCGCCGCGCGGGTCGCGGCCGGTGACCATGTCCGACAGGCGCCGGACGAACAGCCGCGGGTCGGAACCGTTGAGGACGTCGTCTTCGGACCGCTCCAGTCCGCCCGAGCCGTAGTTGATCGAGTAGTAGCCGGTGACCGGCGCGTACATCGGGCCGTCGGCGTAGGCCCGGATGAACTTGTACTTGTCGTTCGACGGGTCGACCTTCGCGAGCGCGGAACCGTCGGGAGTGACGATCAGGCCGCGCTGGCGGGAGTACTCCTCGTAGAGCACGCGCAGGTTGCGCGAGTCCGTGCGGTAGTCGTCGGCCTTGACCACCTGGATGTAGGTGGCGTTGGCCAGCAGGAGCACCACCATGACGAGCATGGCGACGCCGACCTTGCGGAGCGGGGTGTTCACGAAGCGCTCCCCTCACCGTTCGCGGGCGGCCGCTGGACCATCACCGTGTGCGCTTCCGCGAGCGGCGCTTGCGGCTGTTGCGGCTTCGGCCGCGCGGCGGGTTTGCGGGCGGCGTCGGAGATTCGGAGCAGGAGGGCCACCAGGATGTAGTTCGCGAGCAGTGAAGAACCACCGCGGGAGAGGAACGGGGCGGTGATCCCGGTGTTCGGGATCAGGTTCGTGACGCCGCCGACGACCACGAAGATCTGCATGACCAGGGCGAACGACAGGCCGCCGCCGAGGAGTTTGCCGAAGGTGTCGCGGACCGCGAGGGCGCTGCGCATCCCGCGCATCGCCAGGATCAGGTACAGCATCAGCATCGCGGCGAGGCCGATGAAACCGAGTTCCTCGCCGATCGCGGTGGTGATGAAGTCCGTTTTTGCCTCGGGGACCATGTCCGGCCGTCCGGCGCCGAGGCCGGTCCCGCCGACACCGCCGGTCCCGAGTCCGAACAGGCCCTGCGCGACCTGGTAGCCGCCACCCGCGTCGTCGTAGGTGGCGAGCGGGTCGATCCAGTTCCGCACCCGCTGCTGGACGTGCGTGAACAGGTTGTAGGCGATGATCGCGCCGACGGCGAAGAAGCCGACGCCCAGCACCACCCAGATGACCCGTTCGGTCGCGACGTACAACATCACCAGCGTGACGCCGAAGAACAGCAGCGACGTCCCGAGGTCCTTCTCGAACACCAGCACGCCGAGGCAGGCGGCCGCCGCGATCAGGATCGGGCCGAGGTCACGGGCGCGCGGCAGTTCGACGCCGACGATCTTCTTGCCCGCGACCATGAACAGGTCCCGTTTCGTCACCAGGAACGAGGCGAAGAAGATCATCAACAGGATCTTCGCGAACTCGCCGGGCTGGATCGAGAAGAACGGGAGCTTGATCCAGACCTTCGCGCCGTTGACCTCGGAAAGGGACGACGGCAGCACCGCGGGCAGCGCGAGCGCCACGATGCCGACCAGACCGCAGATGTAGCCGTAGCGGGTCAGCGTGCGGTGGTCGCTGATCACCACCAGCACCACCACGAACAGCACCAGCGAGATCGCGGTGAACAACACCTGCTTGGAGACGTCCGGGGTGTATTCCTTGCCCTGCTGGATGGCGCGTTCCGCCAGCGCCAGGTCGATCCGGTGGATCATCACCAGGCCGAGCCCGTTCAGCAGCGCGACGCACGGCAGGATCACCGGGTCCGCGTACGGCGCCCAGCGGCGGACCGCCAGATGCGCCGCAGTCAGCACCGCGAGGTAGGACAGCCCCAGCCAGATGATCGAGCTGGTGAGCTCCTGCTCCTGGTTCGCTTCCACCAGCACGAGCGCGATGGTGACGATGAACGTCGCGAAAGCCAGGAGAACGAGCTCGGTCCCGCGCCGGGTGGGCAGCTCGCGCGGAGGGTTCGTGGCGAACTGGGCCGAAGCCGGATCGGCGAGCGGCGTGCTCATCAGTTACCGCCCCCTGGTGCTGCCGTGGCCGGCGTCGAGCAGTCCCTCCCCGCTGGCTGGTTCGCCGAGTTCGGCGAGGCGGGGGTAGAAGGGGGTGCCGCCGAGGACGACGCCGGAGGCGGCGACGACGCGGGAGGCGACGTGGAAGTCGAGCTGGTGTTCGGTTTGCAGTCGGCCAGCTGCTTGTGCGGCCGCAGGAAGTCGTCGATGTACTTGCGCGCGTCGTCGAGGTTGTCCTTCTTGACGCCGTTCTTCACCGCGATGCGCGCGTCCTCCTGGAGCGCGGGCACCAGCAGCTTGTCGGTGCACAGCCCGCCCGGCGGGCACGAGCCCTGCTCGTAGGAGTGCAGGTCGATGCCGAGGATGCTGCCGGGGACGCCGCGGTAGATCACGACCTCCTCGCCGGGACCTTCGCCGACGTAGTACTGGCTCAGCACGAAATACCGCGTGGCGATCGCCGCCGCGGCCAGCACGATCAGGACGACCACTGCTCCCGCCAGCCAGCGAAATCGCCTCCGGCGCTTGACCTTCGGGTCCTCCTCCGGTGGCTGGACCTCGGGACGCGGCTGCGGCGCGGGCTGGGTCAGCGCCCTCGCCCTGGCGGCGGGGGAGTCGCCCTGGTGGAACTCGTCACTGCCGTCACCGGCGGCGCCGCCCACTATGGGCGCGTCCTCGCCGAAGTCGACGTCGACGACGTCGGCGATGATCACCGTGACGTTGTCCGTGCCGCCGCCCTTGAGCGCCAGCTCGATCATCCGGTCCGCACAGGCCTGCGGATCCGGGATCTGGATCGCCTCGGCGAGCGTCTCGTCGCTGACCATGCCGGACAGGCCGTCCGAGCAGATCAGGTAGCGATCGTGGGCGCGGGCTTCGCGCACCGTCAGGCTCGGCTCGACCTCGTGACCGGTGAGCGCCTTCAACAGCAGCGACCGCTGCGGGTGCACCGCGGCCTCTTCCGGCGTGATCCGGCCCTGTTCGAGAAGTTCGTTGACGAAGCTGTCGTCCCGCGTGATCTGCGAGAACTGCCCGCCGCGCATCAGATACGCCCGCGAGTCGCCGACGTGCACGACACCCATCCGCGAACCGGCGAACAGCACGGCGGTCAGGGTGGTGCCCATCCCGTCGAGGTCCGGGTCCTGCTGGACGAGTTCGGCGATGGCGGCGTTGCCGTTCTGGACGGCCTCGCGCAGCTGGGCGAGGAGATCGTCGCTCGGGTCATCGTCGTCGAGCGGGGCGAGCGAGGCGATGACGACCTTGCTGGCCACTTCACCGGCGGCGTGACCACCCATGCCGTCGGCGAGGGCGAGCAGGCGGGGTCCGGCGTACACGGAGTCCTGGTTGCTGGAACGCACCAGGCCCCGGTCGCTGCGAGCCGCGTAGCGGAGGACGAGAGTCATGGGCGAAGCTCGATCACCGTTTTGCCGATCCGGATGGGGACTCCGAGCGGGACCCGGAGGGGTGCCGTGACCTTAGCCCGGTCGAGGTACGTCCCGTTCGTCGAGCCCAGATCTTCCACGTACCAATCCTCCCCGCGCAGGGCGATCCGGGCATGCCGGGTCGACGCGTAGTCGTCGTCCAGCACCAGGGTCGAGTCGTCGGCGCGGCCGATCAGGATCGGCCTGCCGTCCAAGGCGATCCGGGTGCCTGCCAGCGCGCCATGGGTCACGAGCAGCTGCTGCGGCGACTTCCCGCCGCGCGGCTTCTTGTTTTCCTTCTTCTTGCGTCCGAACGTCGGGACGGCGACTCGCAGCCCGGAGGCCGCGTACAGATCCGAACGGACGACACGCAACGCGGCGAACACGAAGAGCCAGAGCAGCACGAGAAAGCCCACTCTGGTGAGTTGAACGACCAGCTCTGGCACTTGTTGTGTCCGCTCCCGTTTCTCCTGTACGCCGCGGAGAGCCCGTGCCGTCCGGGATGGTCGGCTCCGAACAGCCTTGCTCTCCGCTACGACCCGCGGTGCCGATCCACCACAGGTCCCGCACCGCAATTCTGCGGTACCCCCTTCGGACGCCGCCGATCAGCCCTGCGTACGGAACACGAGAGACGAGTGGCCCACGCGGATCACGTCGCCGTCGGCGAGCTGCCACGTCTGCACCGGGGTGCCGTTGACGGTGGTCCCGTTCGTCGAACCGATGTCCGCGAGCGTCGCGCTCTGGCCGTCCCAGGTGATCTCCAGATGACGACGCGAGACACCCGTGTCCGGCAGCCGGAAGTCGGCGTCCTGGCCACGGCCCACGACGTTCCCGCCCTGCTTCAGCGAGTACGAGCGGTTCGAACCGTCGTCCAGCTGGAGGCTCGCGGCCAGCTGACGGCCCGCCGCCGGCTGGCCGCCGTAGCCGCCACCCTGCGCGTACGGGTCCGCGGCGGGCTGGCCGTACTGCTGCTGGCCACCGCCGTACTGGTCGTACCCGGGCTGTTGCTGCTGGCCGCCGTACTGGTCATAGCCGGGCTGCTGGGCGGCGCCGCCGTAACCCTGGTCATAGCCGGGCTGTTGCTGCTGGCCGCCGTACTGGTCGTAACCGGGCTGCTGGGCGGCGCCGCCGTAACCCTGGTCGTACCCGGGCTGTTGCTGCTGCTGGCCGCCGTACTGGTCGTAGCCAGGCTGCTGGGCGCCGCCATAGCCCTGGTCGTACCCGGGCTGTTGCTGCTGCTGGCCGCCGTACTGGTCGTAACCGGGCTGCTGGGCGCCGCTGTAACCCTGGTCGTAGCCGCCCTGCTGCTGGCCGCCATAACCCTGGTCGTACCCGGGCTGCTGCTGGCCAGCCTGCTGTCCGTAGCCGTACTGGCCCTGCTGCTGGCCGTACGGGTCACCCTGGTCGTATTGGCCGTAGCCGGGGGGCTGGCTCATTGCTGGGTCTCCTGCGTTGCTGGGTCGTGCCGACCGTGACGAACCTTCGGCGCCAGGTGGTTTGACGTCGGGATCGACGGACGAACGGGTCTTGAACTGTCCAGTATGCAGCGCCTCGTTGCGCTCGAGCGAAACTACGACGTCACCATAGGTGTCCCAACCGTGCTCGGCGAGGTGTTCCTTGACCGCCCCCGCCAACACCGACGTGACCCGTCGCTCGTCTCCGGCCATGCGCTCGTGATCAGCCTGCCCCAACGACACGATGTAGTGATTGGGGGCGAGCTGTCGACCACCGGCCAGCTCACGAACGTTCTCCTCGCTCTCGCGCTCAAGCGCCACCGCCACTTCCTGCGTGACGACGTTGCCACCGAACATGCGCGCGAAGGTATTGCCCACAAGGTTCTCGAGCCGCCTATCGAAGCGCTCTACGCGGCCCACCGGGCAACCTCCTCACACGTCTGCTTTCCCCGTCGATCCTATCCGGGTACGGCCAGTCGGACACGGCCCCCGGTGAAACCCGTGAAATCAGCCTGCTACGCTTTGCGAGCTGTCAGAGAACGAAGCACTCGGGCGAGTGGCGGAATGGCAGACGCGCACGGTTCAGGTCCGTGTGTCCGAAAGGACGTGAGGGTTCAACTCCCTCCTCGCCCACTCTTGTTCGAGGCCCCCTTCGCTCCGCGTCGGGGGCCTCTTTCGTGAGGTCGTCGCTCGTCGATTCCCGGGGGGCCGAGCCCCCCGGACCCCCACGGTGCGTGAGGGCGGCGGTTGTCGGTCGGTTCCCGATAGAACAAAGAAAGCCAAAGAAAAAGACCCGGCTGGGGGCCGGGTCTTTGTGTTCTGTGGGTCAGTTCACGCCGATGAGGTCTACGACGAAGATCAGGGTTTCGTTCGGCTTGATGACGCCGCCGGCGCCGCGTTCGCCGTAGGCCAGGTGCGGCGGGATGACCAGCTGGCGACGGCCGCCGACCTTCATGCCCGCGACGCCTTGGTCCCAGCCGGGGATGACCTGTCCCTTGCCGAGGCCGAAGCGAAGCGGCTCGCCGCGGTCCCATGAGGCGTCGAACTGGTCGCCGGTCGAGTGCGAGACGCCGACGTAGTGCACCGAGACGGTGTCGCCGGACTTCGCCTCCTGGCCGTCGCCGACGGAGATGTCGGTCTTCTCCAGGTCGGTGGGCGCGGGCCCCTCGGGGCGGTCGATCTGGGGCTTTTCCAAAGACATGTCCATAAGCTACATCCGCTGGTCCGGGGTTCGCAGGACGAGTGTTCCGCCGAACGGTGGCAAGAACGCGAATAGTCTTCACAAATTTGGATACCCGTGGGTAGTGTGCGCCTCGTCACTCTCCGACGACGGAGGTCTTTCATGCGACGAGGCATACGGGTCTTGACGACGCTGGCGGGGCTGACGCTGGTGGCGGGCACCGTTCCGGCCCTGCAGGCGAACGCGGCTGAACCACCGTCGAACTCGGTGGTGGCGGCCGCGCTGGACGACTACTGCGGAGGCCAGTGTTCCGACATCCTGCCGCCCGGCACCAAGGGGAACGCCACCCTCGCCGAAATCCTGGCGCACAAGGCGCTCGGCACCCGTCCCGCGCACTCCGCCGACCAGCTCGGCAGGTACGCCTCGCTCGCCGACGGCTACAAGGCGCTGACCACGGACAAGATCAACCAGTTCTTCAACGACGCCTCGTTCGGCGTCCAGTCGGGGCAGGTCGAGAGCACGATCAAACCTCGTGCGGACGTGACGATCACCCGGGACAAGGCGACCGGTGTTCCCCGCATCGTCGGCACCACGAGGCCGGGCACGATGTACGGCGCCGGGTACGCCGCCGGGCAGGACCGCCTGTGGCTGATGGACATCATGCGCCGCGTCGGACGCGGCCAGCTGACGTCGTACGCCGGTGGCGCGCAGGGCAACCGCGAGCTGGAGCAGAGCTTCTTCGCCTCGGCGCCCTACACCGAGCAGGAACTGCAGAAGCAGATCGACAACGCCGCGGCCAGCGGTCCGCGCGGCGCGCAGGGCAAAGCCGACGCCGAGGCCTACGTGCAGGGCGTCAACAAGTACATCTCCGATTCGCACAGCGGCCGCTACTTCCCCGGCGAGTACGTCCTCACCGGGCACGTCGACGCGATCACCAACGCCGGGACCATCGAGCCGTTCAAGCTGACCGACCTCGTCGTGCTCGCCGCGGTGGTCGGCGCGCAGTTCGGCGCGGGCGGCGGCGGTGAGGTGCAGAACGCCATCGCGAAGATGGCGATGCAGGAGAAGTACGGTCTCGAACAGGGCGACAAGGTCTGGAAGAGCCTCCGGTCCGAGGACGATCCCGAGACCGTCAAGACCCTCCACAATGGACAGAACTTCGACTACAGCAAGGCGCCGGCCAACCCGCAGGGCGCCGCGATACCGGACAAGGGTTCGGTCTCCGGTCAGCAGCTCGTCTTCGATCCGACCGGTTCCGCCGGGACGGCGACGCCCGCCAAGGTGTCCGTTCCCGCGCCCGAAGACCAGAAGGCCGTCCGCGGCATCTTCGACGACGGGGTCCTGCCCGGCAACATGCTGTCCGAGAAGCACGGCATGTCCAACGCGCTGGTCGTCTCCGGTGCCAAGACCGCGAGCGGTCACCCGGTCGCCGTCTTCGGCCCGCAGGCGGGGTACTTCGCGCCGCAACTGCTGATGCTGCAGGAACTCCAGGGTCCGGGCATCAGCGCCCGGGGCGCCTCCTTCGCGGGCATCAGCATGTACGTGCTGCTCGGCCGCGGCAAGGACTACTCGTGGAGCGCGACTTCGGCGTCGCAGGACATCACCGACACCTACGCCGTCGAGCTGTGCGAGCAGAACGGTTCCGCGCCGACGAAGAACTCGAACTTCTACCGCTTCCGCGGTCAGTGCCTGCCGTTCGAGATCGTCGAGCGCAAGAACGCCTGGAAGCCCACCATCGCCGATGGGACGGCCGAGGGTTCGTACACCCTGCGGAGTTTCCGCACGAAATACGGACCGGTGACGAGCCGGGCGCTCGTGGGCGGCAAGCCGGTCGCGTACGCGTCGCTGCGGTCGACCTTCCAGCACGAGATCGACACGATCATCGGCTTCCAGAAGTTCAACGACCCGGACGCGATCAAGTCCGCGCAGGACTTCCAGGCCGCGGCGGCCGACGTCAACCAGACCTACAACTGGTTCTACGCCGACTCCCGGGACATCGCGTACTTCAACTCCGGCTCGAACCCGGTCCGCAATCCGAACGTCGACCCGGCGATGCCGGTCAAGGCCGACGCCGGATTCGACTGGCAGGGCTGGAATCCCGACGGCAACCTCGCGAACTACACGCCGTCTTCGCAACATCCCCAGTCGATCAACCAGGACTACTACATCAGCTGGAACAACGCGCAGACCAACGGCTACGCGGCCAGCGGCGCGGACAAGAGTTCCGTGCACCGCGGCGATCTGATCGACGCGCGGGTCAAGAAGATGGTCTCGAGCGGCACCAAGGTGACGCGAGTGAACCTCACGCAGGCCATGGAGGAGGCGGCGCTGGCCGACCTCCGCGCGGAGAAGGTGTTGCCGGAACTGCTCAAGGTGATCGACAAGGCACCCGTGACCGGTCCGGCCGCGGACGCGGTGGCGAAGCTGAAGACCTGGCTCGCCGCGGGCGCCCTGCGCTCGGAAACCTCACCCGGTAGCAAGGCCTACGCGAACGCCGACGCGATCCGCGTGATGGACGCCTGGTGGCCGCTCCTGGTCAACGCCCAGTTCAAACCCGGCATGGGCGACGCCGCCTACGCCGCGATGGTGGGCGTGCTGAAGATCAACGAGTCGCCGTCCGGCTGGCAGAACGAGGTGCCCGGCAAGCACGTCGGCCAGTCGCACGCGGGTTCGTCGTACCAGGCAGGCTGGTGGGGCTACGTGCACAAGGACATCCGTTCGGTCCTCGGGCAGAACGTCGCCGGTCCGCTACCCGTGAAGTACTGCGGTGGCGGCGATGTCAACGCCTGCCGTCAGATCCTGCTCGACTCGCTGACGCAGGCCGCCGCCCAGCCCGCCAACACCGTGTACCCCGGTGACGGCGACTGCTCCGCGGGCGACCAGTGGTGCGCCGACACGATCATCCACCGCGCGCTCGGCGGCATCACGCAGGACAAGATGAGCACCCAGAACCGGCCGACCTTCCAGCAGGTCGTCGAGTTCCCGGCGAAACGCGGCGACAACATCGCCAACCTCGCCACCGGCCGGTCGGTCAGCGCGAGCAGCCACGAGACAGGTTGGTACAACTCGCCGCCGTCCAACGCGATCGACGGCAACCTCTCGACGCGCTGGGCGAGCGACTGGAGCGACAACCAGTCGATCACCGTCGACCTCGGTTCCGCGCAGCGGGTTTCCCGGGTGGTCCTGCACTGGGAATCCGCGTACGGGAAGGCGTACAAGGTGCAGGTCTCGTCCGACGGGACGAACTGGCGCGACGTGGCGTCCACAGTGGACGGAGACGGCGGGCAGGACAACGTCGCCTTCGAGGCCACGGATGGCCGTTATGTCCGGATGGCCGGAGTTCAGCGAGGCACGAAGTACGGCTACTCCCTCTACGAGTTCGAGGTGTACGCCCACTAGGCCGTGGGCGATGGCCCGCCTTGATGCAGTGCTTCGAGGCGGGCCAGGTCCTCGGACGTGAGCCGCAGCGTTCCGGCGGCGACGTTGTCGGCGAGGTGGCCGAGATCGCCGGTACCCGGAATGACCAGCACATGCGGCCCACGCTCCAGAGTCCATGCCAAGCGGACCTGTGTGGGCGTGGCCTGGTGCGCGCGGGCGATCGCGAGCACCTCGTCCTGCTCGGCGCCGCTGGGACCCGCCTCGCGTCCGGCTCCGGCGATGGCGAAGAACGGGACGAACGCGACCCCTTGCTCGCCACAGGCGCGCAGGAGCCGATCCTGCTCGGGCCGATGGCCGAGGCCGTAGGCGTTCTGCACGCACACCACCGGCGCGATCGCCTTGGCCTGGGCCAGCTGCTCCAGGCTGACGTTGGACACGCCGAGATGCCGGATCAGACCGGCTTCGCGCAGCTCGGCCAGCGCGCCGAAGTGGTCGGCGATCGAGTCCGGCCCGGACAGGCGCAGGTTCACCAGGTCGAGGTGGTCGCGGCCGAGTTGCCGCAGGTTCTCTTCGACCTCGCCACGCAGCTGGCCCGGGGTGGCCTGGGGCAGCCATTCACCGGACGGATCGCGGCGCGGCCCGACCTTGGTGGCGATCACCAGATCGTCCGCGTACGGCGACAACGCGGAGTTGATCAGCTCGTTGGCCGACCGGAGCGACGAGAAGTAGAACGCGGCGGTGTCGACGTGATTGACGCCCAGTTCGACCGCGCGGCGCAGCACCTTGATCGCCTGGTCGCGGTCGCCCGGGGTGGCGCCGGGTGCGAACGCCTGGCCGCGCTGGGGCAGCCGCATGGCGCCGAACCCGACCCGGTTGACCGTGAGATCGCCGAGTGTCCAGGTTCCCGCGTCGATCGTTCTGGAAGTCATGCCCGGAGCCTGCCACGTGTGATCGCGAACAGGTCGGTTTCCGTGATCATCCGCGACCTTTACGGTGGCGGGGTGGACACGAACGACTGGTCACCCCGCACCCTCGCCGTCGCCGCCGGACGTCCGGCGGGCCCCGGCGAACCGCTGAACGTGCCGATCGTCGCGGCGAGCACCTTCGACGCCGGCGCCGACCGCGCGTATTCGCGGGAGAACGGCACCCCGACCTGGGAAGCCCTCGAAGCCGCGATCGGCGCGCTCGAAGGCGGGCACGCCACCGCGTTCGCCTCGGGGATCGCGACGCTGTCCGCGGTGACCGACACGCTGGCCGTCGGCGCGAAGGTCTGCGTCCCGACGTTCTCCTACGCCGGGTCCCGCGGGCTCTTCGCGCACGCGCACCGGACCGGTCGCTTGGTGGTCACCGAGCTCGCGCCGGAAGACACGGACGCCTGGGTCGCGGCCGCGGACGCCGACCTGCTCTGGCTCGAATCCCCGACGAACCCGACGCTCGACGTCATCGACATCGAGACGATCGCCGCCGCCGCGAACGGGCTGGTCGCGGTGGACAACACGTTCGCCACCCCGCTCGGGCAGCGACCGCTCGAGCTCGGTGCCGACATCGTCGTGCACAGTGCGACGAAACTCATCGGCGGCCACAGCGATCTGCTGCTCGGGCTGACGATCGCGGCCGACGAAGGCGTTGCGAAGGACCTGCGAGACGCGCGTACGCGGATGGGTGCGACGCCGGGTGCGCTCGAAGCCTGGCTCGCCCTTCGCGGCTTGCGGACGCTGCCGGTCCGCCTCGCCGAGCAGACGCGCACGGCCGCGCTGCTGGCGGCGCGGCTGTTGGATCACCCCGCGATCACCCGGGTGCGGTATCCCGGCTCCGGCACGATGATCGCGTTCGAACTCCCGGACGCGGAGACCGCGGACAAGGTCATCGGTTCGCTGCGGCTGATCCGCGCCGCCACCAGCCTCGGCGGGGTGGAGAGCCTGGTCGAGCGGCGGGCGTGGCTGGCAGGCGACGCGCACGTGCCCGCCGGGCTCGTCCGGTTCAGCGTCGGACTCGAGGATCCCGAAGATCTCTGGACGGATCTGGCTTCGGCGCTCGGCTGACGCCCTAACCTGAAGCGCGTGGAGGAGACGAAAGCGCCCCGGCGGCTGGGTCAACTGATGTGGGGCCTGTTCTGGCTCCTGGTGCTCGGGTTCCTCGCGATCGTCGCGGCGGGCGTACTGGCCGAATTCGCGGCCACGCCCTGTCCGAGTGACGAGATCTGGGCCTGTGACGCCGAGAACCGGACGCTCGCCACCTTCATCCCCGGGATCGGGTTCGGCGTCGGGCTCCTCGTCGCGGTGGTGGGCGGCGGCCGGGCGGTGCGGAACCGGACGTCGCCGGGGCCCTGGCTGTTCGTCGCGGGCCTTCTCGGCGCGGTGTCCCTCGCGGTGGCGCTGTTCCTGGTGCTCTAATCGTGACCTTCGTGTTGAGGGGTACCGATATCCGCCCTTGGATGGTCGGTACTTCACGGCGGAGTACTCCGAACGTGTGAACCGGCCGGTAACAAAGCGCAGCATAATCGCGGAAAGTGGGCTTTTCCCCAAGAAGAACGGTGGTTTCGCGGCGTTCCGCGGAAGAGGAAAAAATGCTTCCGGATGGCAACCGTTCCGGCCGTTCGGGTGTTAACATTGCTTCGTCGCCGCGAGGTTTTCCTACTGTGGAGCGACTTCCGGGCCCTTGTATCGAGC
This sequence comes from Amycolatopsis sp. NPDC031561, assembly GCF_055580625.1. Classification (NCBI taxonomy): domain Bacteria; kingdom Bacillati; phylum Actinomycetota; class Actinomycetes; order Pseudonocardiales; family Pseudonocardiaceae; genus Amycolatopsis; species Amycolatopsis sp. NPDC031561. The sequence continues at coordinate 381,864 of NZ_JBVILA010000005.1, forward strand.
GGGGCCACCTCGTTGTTACCGGTTTTCACAGTGGTTTTTGTCACTGTCTATTCGCTACAGCTGACCTGCAATTTTCCGGCAGTATCGCGCTGTCACCCGAACGTGGGATTTTCCCCCGGGTGGCCGCATGGTGGGGGTCACCGTGCGTTGCGATGCTTTCCACTGGGAGATCACTTTGAAGAAGACGTTGGGCCGCCTCGCGGGCGCGGTGCTGGCCGGCGCCGTCATCTCGCTGGCCGTGACGCCGGCCGCGATGGCGCAGGACGAAACGACGACCACGCCTCCCGCCCCTTCGAGCGAGACGCCCACCTCGGCACCCGAGCCTTCGTGGACGGGCGGCAAGGTGACGACGGCTCCGCCCGAGACGAGCACTCCGGCCTCGTCGTCGTCGCAGCAGCCGACCTCGAGCAGCAGCGGCAAGCCGACTTCCGGCAAGCCGTCGCCGACCTCCACCTCGGAGAAGCCGACCACCCCGCCGGAGGAGCCCTACGTCGACAACGTCGGCGCGGGCTACATCGGCGAGAACGGTGTCGGCGCCCTGGTCATCGCCTGCGCGTCGGGCGAGCCCGCCGCCGTTTCGGCTCCGGACTTCGACACCCTGTACAGCAACCAGGCCGAGGACGACGGCCGCTACTGGGTCTACATCGTGAAGGTGAAGAAGTCCTTCAAGGGCAACTCCAGCACCTTCACCTGGACCTGCGCCGGCAAGGCGGGCAAGGGTGACATCGAGTTCGAGTCGCCCATCGGCGGCGGCGCGGGCACCCCGGGCAAGCCGGAGAAGCAGGTCAAGTACGCCCCCAAGGGCGGCATCGAGACCGGTTTCGGCGCCACCGCGGCCTGATCGATGTCGACGAAGTTTCTGAGGCGGGGTGGCCGCGCGGTCGCGGCCACCCTGATCCTTTCCCTCGCACTGACCGGCTGCGGTTCCGACGAGCCCGCGCCCGCCGCACAGCAGGCGCCGGCGGAATCGACCGTCCCGGTCACGAAGCCGTTCAGCGGCACCAGGCCGACGAACGTGAAGATCCCCAAGATCGGCGCGGAGTCGAACCTGATCGCGGTCGCGGTCAACAAGGACGGCAAGATGGCCGTCCCTTCGGCCAAGAAGCCGATGCAGGCCGCCTGGTACCAGCTTTCGCCGGTGCCCGGCGACGTCGGCCCGGCGATCGTGCTCGGGCACGTCGACGGCAACAAGCAGCCGGGCATCTTCTTCAAGCTCAAGGACGTCAACCCGGGTGACGAGATCCTCGTCGACCGCAGCGACGGCAAGAGCCTGAAGTTCGTGGTCGAGAAGAAGGACCAGGTGCCCAAGGACCAGTTCCCCGAGGACGCGGTCTACGGCAACACGGACAAGCCGCAGCTGCGGCTGATCACCTGTGGCGGTGTCTTCGACAAGGAAGAGCACAGCTACAAGGACAACATCATCGTCTACGCGAATCTCGTTTGATCGCGCGCTGACGAAAACACGCCGAAGGGGCGTCGTTCCGCTTCCACCTCAAGGTGGTGCGGAGGGCGCCCCTTCATCGAGCTTTCGTGGGCCTCCGGCCCGAAAGAGGGCGCGCGACGGGTGAAGTCTCCGTCGGGCGCGGGGCGCCCTTGGGGAGACCGGCGTACCCGACGAGCACCGCGCGTGTCATGAAAGGGGCTTTCAGGACGAATTTCGTCCTGAAAGCCCCTTTCATGACACTTGAGGGACCACTCAGCCGACACCCGCGGCAGGGAACGGGAAGCCCGCGGGAGCCGCCGCCTCCGGCTCGACCCACTTCCGCATCCCGGCGTCACAAGCCGCGTAACCCCAGTTGATCAGCCGCTCCTGCAGCACTTCCGGCAGCTTCGTCAGCCGCGTCGGGGTTTCCGCCAGCTTGTGCGTGAGCCCGACAGGCGCGGTCAGCGAATCCTCCAGCTCGAAGTTCTCCAGATCGACGTAGGTTCCCCAGTACGTTCCCGCGAAAGCCTTCTCCACGTAGGACTTCAGCAACGCGCCCCGTCGCAGTTCGCGGACCTGGTTGTCGATCACGTCGAGGACGCGCAACAGTTGCCGCCCCCAATCGCGGGGGACCTTCTGCTTGACCTTCATCCGCTTGCCCGCGTCGCTGACCAGCACCGTCGCGCACTGCCCTTCGACGGGGTCCAGACCGAGGTTGTCGTAGACGCCGGCGTCGCTCAGCACGATCTTCTTGCCCGCCTCGGCCGAAAGCGGGTCGTGGATGACCACCGGCGAGAGCATCGGAGGGAACGCCGACGACGCGGCCACCGCGGTCGCGAGCGGGATGTTCCCGTGCGGCCCGTGCTGCCGGAAGAACCACCACAGCGCGCCGTCCTGGAGGTTCGTCGCGGTGAAGACGAACTGCGGTCCCGCCGGGTCCAGATCCTTGAGGCAGCAGTCGCCGAACAGGTGTTTCGCGTACACCCGCGCGAGTTCCTCGCCGGCACTCCGCCACGGAATGGCCATGGCACGCAAGGTGACCGGGATGTCGAGCCGTGTCCGCGCGAGGTTCCGGACCGGCACGACGACCTCGTCGTAGAAGTTGTTCGCGGCGCCGTTCTCGAACTTCAGGTCCGGCCACGCGTGCGCGAGCACCCCTGCCGCGATCGAGCCGCCGGAGACGCTGGAGAACGTCGAGATCTTCGACAGCCAGCCGAGTTCGTTGAGCCGCCACAGGGCTCCGGTGTGGAACAACATCGCGCGATAACCACCGCCGGACAGTGCGAGACCGACTCCCTTACGGGCTGTTGAAGGCTCCATGGCATCCCCCACTTGAGCGAGTGTAGGAGTGAGTCGGCCCGGTGCGACAGAGTGTTACGAAAGAAGTGGCTGTAAGAGACGACGTTGTTCTTCGGGGACGTACTCGGCGTAGTTGTCGTAGAGCGCCTGTTTCGCCAGCCGCGACGCGCGCTCGCCGTCCGAATCCCGGATCGCTCCGAGTACTTCTTCGTGATGCGCCAGCCAGTTGCGCATCAACGCCGCCCGGTCGTCGGCGTGCTCCAGTTTGTCCTCGATGAGTTCCAGCACGACCCCGCGCACGACCTCGCCGCTGATCACCAGCAACGGATTCCCTGTCGCACGGGCGATGGCTTCGTGGAACGCGACGTCCGCGTGACTGAATTCGGCGAATCCCTTCGCGACGCCCGCGCGCATCGCCGCCAGCGCCGCGTCCAGTTCGGCGAGATGGTCTTCGGTCCTGAGCTGCGCGGCGAGCAGATGTGCGGAACCGTCGAGGATCATGCGGAACTGCAGGAGTTCGGACAGGCCGAGGTGGTCGGCGCGCGCCAGCCGGTGCATGGACCGGTGCAGTACGGCGGGGGAGGCGGCGAGAACTTCGGGGCCGCGCGGATCGCCGGGCCGCGAGCGGATCATTTCCGCCGCTTGCAGCACCCGCAGCGCCTCGCGCACGGTCGAGCGGCCGACGTCGAACTGGACCATCAGTTCGCGTTCGCTCGGCAGCCGGTCGCCGGGTTTGATCCGGCCGCTGAACACGGCTTCCTCGATCTGTTCGACGACGCGCTGGTACGCGCGGACAGGGGCGACCGGCTCGAATTCCATCTTGACCCTGCCGTCTCGTCTGGTTTACTGGTCAGACCAGTCTACCGGTCAGGGGGCAGGATGAAAGTCCGGATCCACGCGGCGGCACTCGCGTTGCTGCTGGTGACGTCCGGCTGCTCCGCCGGTTCGAGTGCCACGGTCGCTCAAGGCCCCGGCACCCTCGCGGTCGGCTACACCGCCGAACCCGCGAACTTCGACTTCACCCGCACCGACGGCGCCGCCATCCCGCAGGCCTTGCTCTACAACGTCTACGAGGGCCTGGTGAAACTCGACGCGGACGGGAAGATCGTGCCGCTGCTGGCCGAATCGTGGACCGTCTCGGCAGACCGCAAGACCTACGACTTCAAGCTGCGCGAGGACGCGAAGTTCAGCAACGGCGCGCCCTTCACGGCCGAGGACGTCAAGTTCTCCTTGATGCGTGTGAAGACCGAGTGGACCGTGTCGATCAAGTCCACAATGGACGTCGTCGAGCGGGTCGACGTCGTCGCGCCGGACCACGCGCGGGTCGTGCTCACGAAACCCAGCAACGGCTGGCTGTTCAGCCTCACCAGCAGGCTCGGCGCGATGTTCAGCCCCACCGGCGTCGCGGATCTGGCGAACAAACCGGTCGGCACCGGGCCGTTCACGGTGTCCTCGCGCAGGCGCGGTGATTCCATCGTGCTCAAGGAGAATCCGGCGTACTGGGGCCGGAAACCGGCGTACTCCACGGTGGTCCTCAAGTACATCAAGGATCCGACGGCGCTCAACAACGCCTTGCTCAGCAACGGCATCGACGTCATCTCCGCGATCACCGTGCCGGATTCGATCCCGCAGTTCCAGGGCGACGACCGCTTCACCGTCGTCGAGGGCACGACGAACAGCGAGGTCACGCTCGCGTTCAACAACGCCCGCCCGCCGCTGAACGACGTCCGCGTGCGGCGCGCGCTGTCCTACGCGATCGACCGGAAGGCGTTGCTGGACACGGCCTGGGCCGGGCGAGGCACGCTCATCGGCAGCATGGTCCCGCCGACGGATCCCTGGTACGAGGACCTGTCGAACGCGTATCCGTTCGACCCCGCGAAGGCGAAAGCGCTGCTCGCCGAAGCAGGACAGCCGAATCCGTCGCTGCGCTTGAGGATTCCCAACCTGCCGTACGCCGTCTCGGCCGCGCAGGTGGTGGCGTCGCAACTGGCGGACGTCGGGGTCACGGTGACGATCGAGCCGCTGGACTTCCCGGCGGTGTGGCTCAAGCAGGTCTTCACCGACCGCGACTACGACCTGTCGATCATCCAGCACGTCGAGGCGCGCGACATCGTCACCTTCGGCAAGCCGAAGTACTACTGGGGTTACGACGGCAAGCCGGTCCAGCAGGACTTGGCGAAGGCCGACGCCGGAACGCCCCAGGAGCAGGTCGACGCGATGCGGCGGGTCGCGCGGCAGCTGTCCGAAGACGCCGCCGCGGACTGGCTCTTCTTGTTCCCCAACGTGATCGTGGCGAAGGAGAAGGTGACCGGGTTCGTGCGCAACCAGGTCAGTGAGTCCTTCGATCTCACGGGATTGGCGCCGCGATGACGATCAAGATCGTGCGCCGTCTGGCGATCCTCGTGGCCAGTGTGCTGGTCGCGTCCATCGTGGTCTTCCTGTTCATGGCCGTCCTGCCCGGCGATCCGGCGCAGGTCGCGCTCGGCGTCAACGCGACGCCGGAGCTGGTCGCGAAGACGCGCGCGGAATTCGGTATCGACCGGCCGTTGACGACGCAGTACTTCGACTGGATCGGCGGTGTCCTGCACGGCGACTTCGGCCGTTCCTACGTCACCCGCGAGGAGATCGGGCCGGCGCTGACCGACCGGCTCGGAGTCACGTTGTGGCTGGTCGGGGCCGGGATGCTGGTGGCGTTGCTGATCGCCGTCCCGGCGGGGACGTTCGCCGCCGTGCGGCACCGGAAGGCGGGCGGCGCCGCGGTTTCCGGGCTCTCGCAGATCGGCGTCGCGATCCCCGCGTTCCTCGCGGGCATCATCCTCGTGCAGATCTTCGCGGTGCAGTTGCGCTGGCTGCCTTCCGGTGGCTGGACGCCGCCGGTGCAGGATCCCGGCGAATTCCTCCGCGGCCTCGTCCTGCCCGCGTTGTCCCTCGGTTTGGTGCAGGGCGCGGTGCTCACGCGGTACGTGCGGTCCGCCGTGCTCGACACGCTCGGGCAGGACTATCTGCGCACCGCTCGGTCCAAAGGGCTCAGGCCCTTCCAGGCGTTGTTCCGGCACGGTCTCCGCAACGCCGCCGTGCCGGTGGTGACGGTGCTCGGCCTGCAACTGGCGACGCTGCTGATCGGCGCCGTCGTCGTCGAGCGCGTGTTCGTCCTGCCGGGGCTGGGCAGCATGCTGCTCGACTCGGTGGCTTCGCGGGATCTGCTGTCCGTGCAGGGGATCGTGCTGGTCTTGGTGGTCGGCGTACTGCTGGTGAACTTCGTGGTCGATGTCCTCTACACGGTGCTCGACCCGAGATTGCGGGGTTCCTGATGCGCAACCGCAGTCTCGTGATCGGCGGTGTCCTGGTCGCGCTGATCGTGCTCGCCGCACTGCTTTCGTTCGTCTGGACGCCGTTCGATCCGGTGAAGGTCGACGCGGCACACCGGCTGCACGACTTCAGCGGCGCCAACCTGTTGGGCACCGACAGTTTCGGCCGTGACGTGCTCAGCCAGCTCATGGTCGGCGCGCGGACCACGTTGTACGTCGGCGTGGTCGCGGTCGGGATCGCCGCGCTGATCGGGACGCCGCTGGGCATCCTCGCCGGGATGTCGTCGCGGTGGCTCGGTGAGTTCGTCATGCGCGTCAACGATCTCCTGCTCGCGTTCCCCGCGTTGCTGCTGGCGATCATGTTCGGCGCGGTGTTCGGGGCCGACACGCTGACCGCGATGGTGGCGATCGGCATCGCGACCATCCCGTCCTTCGCGCGGATCGCGCGTTCCGGGACGCTGCAGGTGATGAGCAGCGAATTCGTGCTGGCCGCGCGGTCTGCCGGTCGCTCGCGGCTGAACATCGCCGCGCGGCACGTGCTGCCGAACATCTCCGGAATGCTGATCGTGCAGGCGTCCGTGTCGTTCGCGATCGCCGTGCTCGCGGAAGCGGCGTTGTCGTTCCTCGGGTTCGGCACGCGGCCGCCGACGCCGTCGTGGGGCCGGATGCTGCAGGAATCCCAGGTGTTCCTGACCCTGCACCCTCGGCTCGCGCTCGTGCCCGGCGTCGCGATCGCCATCGCCGTCCTCGGGTTCAACCTGCTCGGTGACGGCCTCCGCGATCGTCTCGATCCCCGATTGGCGGCGCGGCTATGACCCTCGAAGTCCACGGCCTCGGCATCGGTGACCTGGTCCGCGGCGTCTCGTTCGACATCGCGCGTGGTGAGCGCGTCGGGTTGATCGGCGAGTCCGGTTCGGGGAAGTCGTTGACGGCGTTGTCGATCATGGGGCTGCTGCCCGAAGAACTCGCCGCGTCCGGCTCGGTGAAGCTCGACGGTCGCGAGTTGCTGACCGCGCCGGAGAAGGAACTGTCGCGGCTGCGCGGCAACGAACTGTCGATGGTGTTCCAGGAACCGATGACCGCGCTGAACCCGGCGATGCGGGTCGGCGCGCAGGTGGCCGAGCCGATGCGGATCCACCGCGATCGCGGGAATCACCGCGCTGCGGCGGAGGCGTTGCTGGATTCCGTCGGCCTGCCAGGGACTTTCCGCGCGTATCCGCATCAGCTGTCCGGCGGGCAACGGCAACGCGTCGTCCTCGCGATCGCGCTGGCCAACGATCCGAAGCTGTTGATCTGCGACGAGCCGACGACCGCGCTGGACGTCACCGTGCAGGCGCAGATCCTCGAACTGATCCTCGACGGCGTCCGCGAGCGGGAGAGCGCGCTGCTGTTCATTACGCACGACCTCGCCGTGGTGGCGTCGGTGTGCGAGCGGGTGCTCGTGATGCTGGACGGCGAGATCGTCGAGGCCGGCACCACCCGCGACGTCCTCACCGCGCCGAAGCACGAGTACACGCGGAAGCTTTTGGCCGCTTCGGATCTGGAGGCGAGCCGATGATGATCGAAGTGCGGGACCTCGAACGCCGCTACACGCGGCGCGATGTCCATGCGTTGCGCGGCGTCTCGTTCGACGTCGAGGCTGGTCAACGGTTCGGGATCGTCGGAGAGTCGGGCTCGGGGAAGTCCACCTTGGTCAGATTGCTGGCCGCGTTGGACAAGCCGACCGCGGGCAGCGTCTCGTTCCAGGGCAAGCGCGTCGACACCCTGCCCGAACGGAAACTCGGTTTCCTGCGGTCGGAACTGCAGATCGTCTTCCAGGATCCGATGGGCTCGCTCGATCCGCGGATGCGGGTACGCGACATCATCTCCGAGCCTTTGGGGCGCCGGGATCCAGCACGGGTTTCCGAGCTGCTGAAAGCCGTCGGCCTGCCCGAAGACGCCGCCGGCCGGTATCCGCACCAGTTCTCCGGCGGGCAACGGCAACGCATCTCGATCGCGCGAGCGCTCGCGCCGAATCCGAGCGTTCTCATCGCGGACGAGCCGGTGAGCGCGCTCGACGTCTCGGTGCGGAAGCAGATCCTCGACCTGCTCGCGTCGCTGGTCGAGCTGTATTCGCTGACGCTGATCTTCGTCTCGCACGATCTCGGCGTGGTGCGGCACGTATGCGACCGGGTCGCGGTGATGCGGCGCGGGGAGATCGTCGAGATGGGCGACGTCGACCAGGTCTACGACGCGCCGGAGCACGAATACACCAGGGAGTTGCTGGCGGCCGCGCCGAATCTGCGCGCCGAACTGACGAGGTTGCGGGGAGGCGACGATGCTTGAGTACCCGGAGGGACTGCCGATCGGCGACGGCTGGGTGTCCACTGTGGACACCGAGCCGGTGACGTTCCCGTACGACGGGAGCGAGATCGGCCGGGCGCCGGTCGGGACGCCGGAGCTGGCTACGCGGGCGATCGACGCGGCCGTCGCGGTGTTCAAGCAGGTCGCGGCCTTGCCTTCGCGTGCCCGGCGCACGCTTTTGAACGACGTCGCCGCGGCTCTGGAAGCCCGCCGCGAGGACTTCGAGCGGCTTCTGGTCCTGGAGACCGGCAAGCCGCTGGTGGATTGCCGCGTCGAGGTCGCCCGCACGATCGTCACCTGGCAGGCCGCCGCCGAAGAGGTCTCGCGGCTGCACGGCGAGACAGTGCCCCTCGATCTGCTGCCGTCCGGCGACGGCCTGGTCGGATTCTGGAAACGCAAGCCGATCGGTGTCGTCGTCGGGATCGCCGGGTTCAACTATCCGCTGCTCCTGGCGTCGCACAAGATCGCGCCCGCCATCGCCGCGGGCTGCCCGGTGGTGGTGAAACCCGCGCCGCAGACGCCGCTCGCGACGTTGTGGCTCGTGCACCTCGTGCGCTCGCTGACCGATCTGCCCGCGATGGTCCAGCTGGTCACCGGGGACGCGGCCGTCGGCTCGGCGCTGACCACGGACAGGCGGGTGGGCGCGGTGTCGTTCACCGGATCCGCGCTGGTCGGGCACCGGATCGCGCGCGACGCCGCACCCACGAAGACGTTGCTGGAGCTGGGTTCCAACGCCGCGCTGGTGGTCGCGGAGGACGCCGATCTCGACGCGGCCGCGGACGCCGTGCTGCGTGGCGGGTTCTACGCGTCCGGCCAGGCGTGCATCTCGGTGCAGCGGGTGCTGGTCGTCGACGCCGTCGCCGAGGAGTTCACCGAACGTGTGCTGGCCAGGCTCGGCGAGGTCGTCGCCGGTGATCCCCGCGACGAGAAGACGCGGGTCTCGGCGCTGATCGACCCCGGATCGACCAGGCGCGTGCAGGAGTGGGTCGGCAAGGCGACTTCGGCGGGGGCGCGGTTGTTCGGTGGCGGTGTCGACGGCACCGTGCTGCGGCCGACGGTGCTGCTCGACGTGCCCGACGGCCTCGAATGCTGGGACGAGGAGATCTTCGGCCCGGTCGTCTGCATCCGTCGAGTGTCCTCTGTGGATGAAGCGTTTGAGGCGGTCAACGCGTCGCGCTACGGCTTGCACGCTTCTGTGTTCAGCACGTCGTTGAAGACCGCGTTCCGTGCGCTCGACGAGCTCGACGTCGGCGGCGTGGTGGTCAACGAGGTGCCCGGTTTCCGGTCCGACACCATGCCGTACGGCGGCGTGAAGGACTCCGGGATCGGGCGGGAAGGGCCGCGGTTCGCGGTCGAAGAACTGACCGTGACGAGGATGGCGGTGCTGCGACCTTGAGTTACGACAACCTGTTCCGGCTCGACGGGCGGCGGGCCGTGGTGCTCGGCGGAGGAAGCGGGATCGGTCGCGAAGCCGCGAAGGCGCTGGCCGCGCACGGTGCCGAAGTGATCGTCGCGGACCGCGACGTCGACTCGGCCAAGGAAACCGGCGCGGGGGAGGCGTACGAGATCGACCTGCTCGAATCCGGCGCTGCCGCACGGGCGGCCGCCGAACTCGGCGAGCTCGACGTCGTCGTGCTGACCGCCGCGACCAACGTGCGCAAACGGCTGCTGGAGTACTCGCGCGAGGAATTCGACCGGGTGATCGCGCTGAACCTCGGCGCGACCTTCGAGGTCGTCCGCGCGTTCGGTGCGGGCATGGTCGAGCGAGGGCGGGGCAGCATCATCGGGTTCTCCTCGATCCGCGGCACGACCGTCGAGCCCGGTCAGGGGCCGTACGCGGCGACGAAAGCCGGTCTCGTCCAGCTTTTCCGCACGGCCGCGGCGGAATTCGGCCCGGCGGGGGTGCGGGTCAACGCGATCGCGCCCGGCGTCGTCGAAACCCCGCTCACCGCGCAGATCAAGGCGAATCCGGCCTGGTACGACGCCTACGCGACCAAGGGCGCCCTCGGCCGCTGGGCGCGTCCGGACGAACTCGCGGGCGCCGTCGTCTACCTCGCCTCGGACGCGTCGTCGTTCGTGACCGGCTCCGTGCTGGCGGTGGACGGCGGCTGGACCGCGGTCGACGGCCGCTTCGAACCGCCCGCGACGTAAGGAGTCTTTGCCGTGCCGGAGTTGCCCGACCTGACCGCCGTCGAACTGGTCGCCGAGTACCGCGCTAAAACGCTGTCGCCGGTCGAGGTCACCGAAGCGGTCCTCGCCCGTGTCGAGGCGCGTGAACCCGAACTGCACGCGCTGTACGCGTACGACCCGAGCGGCGCGCGTGAAGACGCGAAGGCGTCCGAAAGCCGCTGGCACGCCGGAGAACCACTCGGCCCGATCGACGGCGTTCCCTTGACCCTCAAGGAGAACATCGCGACCCGCGGCACGCCGGTCCCGCTCGGCACGGCCGCTTCTTCGCTCGTTCCCGCGCCCGAAGACGCCCCGGCGGGCGCTCGCGTGCGCGAGTCCGGCGGTGTCCTGCTGGGCAAGACGACGATGCCGGACTACGGGATGCTGACGTCCGGGCTGTCGAGTTTCCACACCGCGTCGCGGAATCCGTGGGACACCACACGCACTCCTGGCGGTTCCAGTGCCGGTGCCGGCTCGGCGGCCGCCGCGGGTTACGGCCCGCTGCACGTCGGTACCGACATCGGCGGCTCGATCCGGTTGCCCGCCGGATGGTGTGGCCTGGTCGGGCTGAAGCCGAGTTTCGGCCGGGTGCCGGTGGATCCGCCGTTCCTCGGCCGCGTCGCCGGGCCGATGACGCGGACCGTGGCCGACACCGCGCTGCTGATGAGCGTTCTGTCCGGTGTGGACGGTCGCGATCACCTCTCGCTGCCGCCGTCTTCGCTCGATTGGACTTCGCTGTCGGCCGACGTCAAGGGCCTGCGGATCGGACTGCACCTCGATCCGGGCGTCGGACTCCCGGTCTCGCCCGAGACGATCAGCGCTGTCACCGAAGCCGCGCGGCTGTTCGAAACCGCGGGCGCGGTGGTGGAGCCGGTTTCGCCGTTCCTGCGCCGCGAAATGCTCGACGGACTCGACACCTTCTGGCGCGTCCGCGCCTGGTCGGACATGTCGACGCTGCCCGAAGAACGCCGTGCGAAGGTCCTGCCGTACATCGCCGACTGGGCCGCCGGCGGCGCCGACGTCAGCGGTGTCGACGCCTATCGCGGCTTCGCGCAGATCGACGCGATCGCCGTCGCGACCCTGCGCGAGACCGAACGCTTCGACGTCGTCCTGTCACCGACCTGCCCGGTCTCGGCCCCGCCCGCCGAGTGGCCTTCGCCGACCAACGACCCGCGCCGCCCGTTCGAGCACATCGCGTTCACCGTGCCGTACAACATGTCCGGCCAGCCCGCGGTCTCGATCAACTGCGGCCACACGAGCGACGACCAGCCCGTCGGCCTCCAGATCAGCGGCCGCCGCTTCGCCGACCTAGACGTCCTTCGCGCCGCTGCCGCCTACGAAACCCTTCGCCCCACTCCACGCCCCTGGCCCTGACGCATTTCGTCCTCTAGTTGCGGTACTTGCACACGCATCTACCGCAACTAGAGGACGAAATGCGGTCAGGTGCCGATCGCCTCAGCGAGCGCTGAGCTTCTCCAGCCAGGCGGCGAAGTGTGGGCACTGGGCCGCCAAGCCCTCGATGCCCAGGTCGGCGATCGCCAGCGGTCCTTCGAGGGTCTTCAAGTAACCGGGGCAATACCTGGCGAGGCGTTTCGAGGGCGCGTTCTTCGGGTCGTCGTTGACGAGTTCCGGTCCACCGGCTTCGGCGCAGTCTTGCTTGATCCGCTCGGCCACCGCGGGGTCGTCGCGCAGGTCGGCGAGCTGGTCTCCGGCGGAGAACACCCAGGACTCCAACTCGTGTTGCACGAGATGGGGGACGAACCGACGGTCGTCGATATCGGCTTTCAACGCCTCCTCGACGTATTCGACCTTGGCGGAGGCGGCTCCCGTCGGACGGGTGGCCATTCCCGGCGCGTCAGCGGGGAAGCCGTAGTAGTCGAACAGTGTCGTCAGAGTGGTGAGGTGTGCGCTGGCGAGCAGTTCCTTGATCTCCCGCCGCAGCTTCGGCCACGATGTGACGCCGCCTCGATAGGTCTTGGACGAGGTATGGGTGCGAACCGTCGAGTAGGTGACGAACCAGCCTTGGCGTTGAAGATGACCGGAGAGCACATCACGGACGACGGTCGCCTCGGTCTGGCCTTCCACCAACAGGTGCAGACGCTTTTGATCAGGCATCGAGAACGCTGCCCAGCGATCCCGGCTGACCGCCGATGATGTTCTTCTCCCAGAGTTCGCCGAGCGAGTACTCGTCGAGCCAGTTCTCCAGGGCCGCTTTGTTCGGCCGGGTGAAGACCGAATTCCCATCTCGCTGTTCGACGACGATCAGGTCCTCGGCCGAGAATTGGTTCATCAACGTCACCGACTGGGTCGCTATCAAAACCTGACTGCGAGTCGAGGCCAAGCGCAACATGTCCGCCAGCTGGACGATGGCCACCGGATGCAATCCGAGTTCCGGTTCGTCCAGCACGACGAGGGCCGGAAGCTCCGGTTGAAGCAACAACGTGGCCAGGCAGACGAAACGCAGTGTTCCGTCGGACATCTGATTCGCCGAGAAGATGGTTTCCGAATTCTGTCGCTGCCAGCGAAGCAGGATGCGGTCGGTGCTGTCCGGCTGGAGCACGAAGTCGCGAAAGAAAGGGGCGACGATCCGGATCGCGCCGACGATCCGGCGATACGCGACCTTCTCCGCCCGGTCCGAGCTGTCCCGTAGTCGCAACAGGACCGCGGCGATGTTCCCGGCATCCGCACGCAGCGCGAGATCGTCCGCGGTCGGAGCCAGCCGCTTGACCGGCGCGTCGACGCTGGTGTCGTGGAAGTGGTAGACGCGGCAACCTTGAAGAAGCTCGATGATGTGCGAAGCCACCGAATTCGCCCCACGCTCGTCTGCCGCGTCGTTGAGGCGACTCTCTCGGTGCCCGCGTCCGATCGATTTCGTCCAGGGCTGTTCATGGCCGGGGCCGTGGTACGAGATCACTTCTTCGTCGAAGATCAGCTCTTCGCCGGGCGCCGCGGCCAGATGAGCTTGGTAACTGTTGGGTGGCGCGTCCAGTTTCAGGCTGATCCGCAGGGTGTCGACGGCGTCGTTGATCAGTGCCGAAGCACCGCCGTTGCGGCCGACGAACAGGTTCAGCAGGTCCTCGCTGATCCGGCCCAGCAACTCGAAGGCCTGGACGAAGTTGCTCTTGCCCGCGCCGTTCGCGCCGATCAGCACGTTCATCGCGCCCAGTTCGACGCGCGCCGACCGGATCGAGGTGAAGCCCTCGATCTCGATCGACGTCAGCTGCTGGCCAGTCATGAGCACAGCTTAGGCAATCGTCCCAAAAAGTTGATGATTCGCTCGTTCGTGCAAGTCACAGCCCCCCGCAACTAGTCCTCTAGGGCCTGTTTCAGATGTCAGAGCCATTCGTTGATCGCGGCGATGGTGACGGTGGTGTCGTAGCGGACGGCGAGTTTGTCGTATCTGGTGGCG
>NZ_JBVILA010000006.1:0-201555 GCF_055580625.1 Amycolatopsis sp. NPDC031561
GCCGCTCCGCGGCGGGAATCGCAGTTCCCGCCCCGCAGCCGCCCGGCCAGGATCACCGGCGCGCAGACCGGGGACGACAGGGTGGCGATCAGGTGGTTCAGGCCGCGGACCCCGTTGTAGGCGAACCCGCTGCCCTGCTTGGCGTGACCGTAGGTTTCCTTGATCTTCGCGTCGATATCGATGAACGCGAGCCTTTCGACACCGGCCAGCAGCGACGGAACCCGCCCCGCCAGCCGGACCACCGCCTCCGAGGCCACCGACGCGAGCTGACGGACATGGCCGTGGGTGAAACCCCGCAGCCACGACCCGCAGGTCGAGGGCGCCCGCAGACCGGTGAACAACCGGCGCATCCCGCCATGCCGGACCACGTCCAGGTCCTCGATCGAGTCCGCCCCGGCCACCATCCCAGCCACGACCGAGAGTGCTTTCGCACCCGAGTGCGCCCCGACCGCCACCAGCCGCAGCACCGGCACCAGCCCCGCGCACGACACGAGACCCGCATCATCGAACCTCACCGACACCGATCCGGCGGTATGAGAAGATCGCATCCAGCAGATGCCCTCTCGCTAGGTGGTTTTTGTTCCGTCGCAAGAACAATCATCCCAAGCCAGAGGGCATTTGCGTCCCCGGACACACCCCAAACACCACATCAACACCGGTGGATCCAGGACAAACAGCCCCACGACGTATACCTGCCCCAGCCACGACACCGGCTCTCGTCCGAACCGCGATCTGCCCAAGCCGCCCCACCCGCCACAGAGACCGAGCACGCCGAGACCCAGCCACCGAAGGCCTCCGGCACCAAGATCACCGTGCAGGCCGGAGCCCGGCAACTCACACTGTCGAACCTGGACAAACCGCTGTACCTGGACAGGTTCACCAAAGGCGAAGTCGTGAACTACTTCTCGCGCATCGCGCCCGTGCTGCTCCCCTACCTCGCCGAACGGCCGATCACGGTCATCCGGTTCCCCGACGGCGTCGACGGCGAGCAGTTCTTCGAGAAGAACATCCCCCGCGGCGCCCCCGACTGGCTACCCACCGTCAAACTGCCGAGCACCGGCACCCGGAGCCGCCAAGGCGCACGCGGCGAACCGATCGAATACCCACTGTTCAAGGAGCTGGCGGCGCTGGTGTGGTCAGCGAACAGGGCCGCACTGGAAATCCACGTCCCCCAGTACGCTGTCGATCTCGGCCCAGCACCAGCGCGCCGTCCGCCGGACCGGCTGGTATTCGACCTCGACCCCGGCCTGTTGACCGGACTAAGGAGCGACACGCCGACGTTGTGATATGACTCGGTTGACCTTGATCGGTAGATCTCACACACCTTGAACACGAAGGTGGTGTGAGTTGTTCGATGACATGGGCCGGGACATTGCGGCGATCGAGCTGCCCCGGTGGGGTCGGGTGATGCTGGCCGAGGGTACGGTGCCGTGGCTGGTGGTCGATGACGACGGCGTGCCGATAGAGCCGATCCGCCGATACCTGACCGATTTCATGGCCAGGGACACCAGCCTTGCGTCGGTACGCAGCTACGCATACACGCTGCTGCGCTGGTGGCGGTGGTTACGAGCAGTCGAGGTTGCCTGGGACAAGGCAACCCCGGCCGAAGTCCGCGACTTTGTGCTGTGGCTGAAACAGGCCAGCAAACCGCGCCGGTCGGACCGGACGGTGTCGGCGGCCACGGCGGGCACGGGGCCGTGTCATGACAACCGTGTAAGCCACGGATGGACCAAGATCGGGTCGCTGACCGCGACCCAGAAAGGCTCCATCTGTGACCGAGAACACATCGTCTGATCGGGCCGCGGGATCCGCGGCCGGCGAGGTACTCGCTCGTGTGCTGCCGCAGGAAACGCTTGATGCGTTGGTGAAAGACGCGTATGCGAACGGCGGGGCGCTGGGTGCGCAAGAATTGCTGAACGAGATGACCAAGGCGGTGCTCGAACGGGCGCTGGACGCGGAAATGACCCATCATCTCGGCTATGAGAAAGGAGACCCCGCCGGGAACGGGTCCGGGAACTCCCGGAACGGCAGGTCCCCGAAACCGTGTCCACCACCAACGGCCCGGTCGAGCTGGCGGTGCCGCGCGACCGGAATGGTTCGTTCGAACCGGCGATCGTGCCGAAACGCACACGCAGGCTGGGCAATATCGACGAGGCGATCCTGTCGCTGTATTCGCGAGGCATGACCACCCGGGACATCGAATCCCATTTGCGCGAAGTATATGGCGTGAACGTGTCACGGGAACTGATCTCCAACGTGACCGAAGTGGTGACCGACGAGATCGCGTTGTGGCAATCCCGGCCCCTGGATGAGATGTACCCGATCCTCTATGTCGACGGCCTGCGGCTGCGGATCAAGGACAAGGGCGTGGTCACCTCCAAGGTCGCCTACCTGGCCATCGGCGTGGACATGGAAGGCCGTAAACACGCCCTCGGACTCTGGATCGCCGACACCGAAGCGGCGAAATTCTGGGCCAAAGTCGTCACCGACCTGCGCAACCGTGGTGTGAAAGACATCCTGATCGCCTGCTGCGACGGCCTGACCGGCCTGCCCGACGCGATCCGCGGCGCGTTTCCCGACACCGTGGTCCAAACCTGCGTTGTGCACGTGATCCGCAACGCCATGCGCTTCATCTCCTATGGCGACCGGAAGAAAGTCGCCGCAGCCATGCGGGACATCTACACCGCGCCGACACTCGAGGCAGCCGAGATCGCACTCACCCGTTTCGACAAAGACTTCGGCACGCAATACCCGGCCGCGATCCAGGTGTGGCGGCACACCTGGAACGAATTCACCCCATTCCTTGACTATCCACCCGAACTCCGCAGGATCGTCTACACCACGAACCTGATCGAGAACATCAACTTCCAGCTCCGGAAAATCACCAAGAATCGCGGCCATTTCGACAGCGACACCGACGCAACAAAACTGCTCTACCTCGGACTCCGCAACATCACCAGCAACCGAGGCGGACCATCAGGAACAGGAACCCGAGGCTGGAAACAGGCACTAAACACCCTCGCCGCACTCTTCCCAGATCGCCTGCCACTCCACTAGAATAAGAGAAGAAATCATCCGTGGCTTACACGGAAATCATGACAGAGCCGACCTGTTCTCGGCGGGCCCGTCCCGAGGCGGTCAAACCGCCACCATCCGGGTACCTCACAACCTCGGTCTAGACCCACAAGGAGCGAAGATCACGTCGACACGCCGCACCTGACCAAGATCATTCAGACCTCGGCACTTCAATCTCTGTAAGGCCTCACATCAGACAACTGTCGCTCGGCCGAAGAGTATCCCGTTCGGCGCTTTGTACACTTCGAACTCAACCCCGGCCCCATAGCGTGAGATCGAACTTCAGGTCCGGATTCTCCCTGCCGCCGTGGCTGACGACGTCGGCAAGATTAATCCAGGCAATATTTCCCGAGTCGGTGACCACACAGAATGCGGATTGCCCGATCTTTAAGTCGCCCACCTTGATGGTTCCGGGCGCCGCGTTGGTTTGAGCAATTTTCGAGCACTCTTCGCCGGTTTGAGGTTGTCGCGTTGGGGCGGTGCCCACGAATGGGGCGCTCGCCTTCCTGAAGTGCAGGTCGCAGTTGTTGTCATCGTACTTCAAGTCGTCCCCGTCGCCGACATCATCAACATGCACAGCCGGAACATCAAGATCAATTCCGGTGACACTGCAGTCGGATGTGGTCGGTGCGCCGACCGTGATGCGCTGCTGAGACTTGATCTTGTAAGAGGTGCTGATAGTTGAGGAAGTCGCAGTTCCATTCTCAGGCACGCCCACCGTACTGGAAGTCCCTGCCGCAGGAGGGATTGTCGTGCCAGCCGGAAGGGCAATACTTGGACTAGACCGGGGGGTCGCCGTCGGGCGCGCCGTTGTCGTGCGAGTGATCACTACAGTCAAGACCACGGTGACCATCAGAACGACGACCACAAAGAAAATAACAAGAAGTAGTTTACGCCGACGGGAGAATAGCGTCTCCTCCGACGGCGACGTCGGCGACTGAAGGGCCTCAATTGCGACTTCGACAATCTTGCGCGTAAGTTCCTCCGCCGCAGCTGGATCACCCTCCGCACGCAAGTGATCAAGCTTCTTCAGCATCGCGTCAGGATCTCCGTCGGCAACCGCCTCCTTCAGATTCTGTCGAACTTTCTCCGCATACTCTGCCGAGTTCTCGTTCTGCTCACTCACCGCTTCCCCCTGGTGGCCGAAAGTGTGTCTCGCTGCGTTCCTCGCGACAGGGGCCCTGTCACTCAGTCAGCGCAGGGTATACCTGGCACATTTGATCTTCGAAAGGGGTGTCCGCCGTAGTGACGATCTAACGTTTTCAACGAATGATCACCAGCTTGCCCAAGCTGAGCGAAATAGCCGTAAGTGTGGCGACCGTGTCGGGCACATTTGCCCTGCGTGCACGGGATAGGGTCACCGGCAATCGTCCCCACAATGTTCGTGTGATGCAGGTGATCCAGCGTCGCGGCCGGATAGGATTATCCCGTTCACCGGGCTGGAGCCGGGCCAGTTCCGCAAGCTCGTGCGGCTGGCCGCGAGACGAGGCTGGATGAGATCGCCGACGGCCGCCCGGGCCGGCAGTAGGCGTTACCACTGGCCGATCGCGTGTTGCTGGTCGCAACGTATTGACGGACGAATCTGACGATGCGACAGATCAGGCCGTTATTCGGAGTGTCGCTTCGGCAGCGCATCAGGTGATCGTCAAGATCGGTCTACTGTTGACCCTGGCTCCGGTCCGCAAACGCCGGGTGGATGTATGCAGTCGCGTTCGTGGACGGCACACTGGCGCCCACCCGGGTTCACCGGCTGGCGACACCGTCGAAGAACTACCGGTACTCGGCTAACGTGCAGGTCGCGATCGACGCCGAGACCTGGCTGGTGATCGCGACCGGTGACCCACAGCCGGGCAGCCGCAACGACTGCACCGTCTACCGTGACTCGGGCATAGCCGAGCAACTCGCCGGTCGGCCGGTGATGGCCGACGGCAGCTACCAAGGCAACCCGGCGATCGTCATGCCCTACCGCAAACTCGCGACGACAGCGAACTCCCGAACTGGAAAGAGGAGCTCAACGCCACCCACCGCAAGGTCCGCGCTCGCGTCGAACACGTCCTGGCCCGGATGAAGAAATACAAGATCCTTCGCGACTACCGCCGCGCTGCCAGCACGGTGTCCGGAATCGCGCGCCTGCACAACGTCCTCCGCGAAGCCTGACGCAACACCAGCCTCACCAGCCACTCCTTCAGTAACGAGACATCGCTTAGGCCGGCCCCGGAACACAGGCCGACACTGACCCGAGAGCGCCACGGTCACCCCAGACCGGCACATGCCGCTCGAAGCTGACGTGACCATCCGGGCAGTGGGACGGTCTGCGGTTCACGAGTCGCCGCGCTCGGCAAGGCGCTCCAGCACCCGGGGCGCGAGTTCAGCGGGGGTGAGCCGATACCGGCGCCAACGATCTTGCGAGCCGGGCTTCAGCGAGGCATAGAACCGCAGGTGCCCCCGGCTGTTCGGTGCGCCGGCCTGCGCGGCGAAGTCCTCACTCGGCACCAGCCACGCCGCCATCAAGCGCGCCTCAACGATGTCCACAGCGACGAACAGGAGATCCAGATCAGGGCGCGGCCGGAATGTCTGCGAACGGACGAACGCCACGAAGGATCCGGCCTGGACTCGTTTGCTGTCCGACATCCGGGACTTGACCTGCACGGCCAGCGTGGCCGAGCTACCGCGACGGTTGAACACCAGGTCCACACCCTCATCGTCCACCAGCGACGTGGCCGCGTTCAGCTCGCCACGAGACGCGAGAATGCACGCCGACGCCACCAGGTACTCGACGGCCTTACCCATCCGGCCCGCCGACGGGGACTTGTCCCGATAGTCCTCCTCGGACTCGTCCGCTTCGGTGGTCTCGAGATCCGGCTCGCTCACACCGCCTCCGCGATGACAGCGGCCCAGCTACCACGCCACCGCTCGACATCGGAAGTGTGCACGCTGTAGTGCTTGCTGTCTGGATTCCGGGGCCGCGTCCCCACCCGTGCCCTGAAGGCCGCGTAGCGCTGCTCGACGTCGGCACGAAACCAGCCTGCGGGGATCACGTAGAACTCCGGGTGTTCTGGGATGAAGTCCACCAGCACCAACACCTCGGTGTCCGCCAGAAGCGGCCGGGTGACGTCGGTGACCTGCCACTCCCCTGTCCGCCGTGCGGTTACCTGCGCGAGTTTGCCGTTGAGACCCAGCCGGTACCGGCGCGCTTCGGGTTTCACCTCGGCAGGACAACGGGTCCGGACGATCGCTTCGGCCACCGCCAAATGAGCGGCGACCGCGTGAACCTGGTCGTTGTTCAACGTGGAGAGATCCACCGATGCTCCTTCGCCGCGTGCCGGTACGGTCGTTCTTGCCCAGTCGTTCCGTCGGAAAGAGACACGGGCTGTGTGGATAGTCGTGAGACGAGGCGAGTTCGTTCCACTCCAGCAGCAATCGGCTTGCTGAGGCAGCTGACCACGCGGCGCACGAGTGGATCCGGCCGCCGGCGACGGCGCGACATCACCGGGCCTCAGACGTGAGATGGGACCCGGCCAGCGGATCCGTCTGCCGGTGTGGCGTGACGATGTCGCCCTCCGGCCGCGACTACCATCCGGGGATGCCGATCATGTGGTCGCGAATCCACGCTGAACTGGGTGTTTCTCCCACTCCGCTGACCCACGAGCTGGTGATGCGGGCGATCGAGGTTGGGATGGCCGAGTCGGAAGATCTCGACTGGAAACAGGCCCTGCCGCCGGAGGTTGACAAGAAGCGGTGGGAGTTCGCCAAGGACGTCGCCGCGATGGCCAACACCCGCGGCGGCCTGATCATCTACGGAGTAAGGGAAGACAACGAGCGAGCTGTCGAGCTGACTGGTGTTCCGAACGGCGAGCGCGACCGCCAAGCCCTCCGCTCCTACGCCAACGGCCGCGTTCGACCGCTGGTCGACGGTCTCCTGATCGAGGCGCTGGACGACCCCGGCGAAAACGGGCTTCGTGGCCTGATCGCCGTGTTCGTCCCGCCCAGCCCGGACGCACCCCACGTGATCGGTGAGAAGAACGCCCTGGGTGTCCCGTACCGGTACGGGACCGACACGAACTGGATGTCGGAAAGCCAGCTCGAACGCGCCTACCGCGACCGGTTCACCCGGCGCGCCGACGACCGGACGGCGCTGACCGCGCTGATCGACGGCATGATCCCGGAGATCGACCTGGAGAACGGCATCTGGGTAACGGTGTCGGCCCGGCCGGTCGCACCCCTACCGCTCCTGCACACACGACCGGACCGCGACGGGGCGACCGCGACGATGCGCGACGCGGATCAGCTGGCGTCCGACTTCTTCGGCCATGAACAAGAACGTCTCCCGATGCTGAATCAGCTTCCTGACAACGCGGTGAACAACCCGCGGACCGGCCTCCGGCGCTGGGTAATCCGGTCGAACCACTTCTCATCGAACCCCCAGGAACTCATCGACTGGGGCCTGGTGGAACTCCACCATGACGGCTCGATCGCGGTGGCGATCGGGCTGGCCGGGTTCACCCGCGGCACCGAGATTGCCCGAGGTGACGAGGATGTCTCGTATGTTCCGTACCGGCTCGTCGACGCGGTGATCGCCGACGCGGTCGCTGTGGCCGCGGTTCACGTTCGCCATCTCGGAGGTATCGGGACGATCCTGGCCCGCGCCGCGTTGCTGCGAGACGAAACCACCGGCCGGTTACCGCTGGTCGCAATCGACAACCGGCTGGGCGGCGGATATGCGTTGTCTTCCCTGTACCACCAGGTGCAGGGCTCGCGGGCAGTTCGCCGGCCCGTCTCGGTTGAAGCCGCCTTCTCTGCCGACGATGACGTTGCTGCACTACGCGGCGCGGCCCGCCAACTCGCAGATGATCTCGACCAGCAGTTCGGAATTCCTGGTTCGACCATCCCGGCTTGATCCGACTGCACGGATGGTCCGGCGCCTTCAATCGGCGGGCTGGTGAACTGTGGCCTGACGTGTTCGACGCGCCATCAGCACGGGCCCCGACCGCGGTGCTGGGGCGGTGTAACCGGCACTCTTCGAGTGCTCGACTCAGCCTGCTTGACCCGGTTACGTTGGGCCGGGAACAAACTCTTCGGGACGTAGAGGCTTGCCTTGCACCGTTGCGTCATCGAACAGCACGGAGCTTCGGTAAGTCGCCTCGTCGAACGAGGCGCCGCTAGCTCGGAGTTCCGCGGCGACGATACAGGCACGCGCGTGACTCCGGAGGTCGAGATCGCCCGTGTCGGCGAGATGCGCAGCAATGGCATCGATTAGCTAGTGCTCGCGAAGGTAGATCGTCTTCGGGCGTCCCGCGGCACATGCCCCAGAGTATTCCGCGACCGCTGAACAGGCGATCGCGGAAAGCCACACGTCCGCACAAGCACGGGAGACCGTATCCGGATACCGTCTTGAACGGCGAACAGAGCATCGACGTCGCCCCAACGGAGCACCGGGAATCGACAGAATTCGACCGCGACATGACCGGCACTGGGCCACTGGCTACGAAGCTCCCACGGCGGGCGGGCTACCAATCGGCTTCAGAACCTGATTCCCCCTTGGATATCCCGGGCTTGCACCACGTTGCCGCCGATCTGACCGGAGACGTGGTTCGTCACGCCGTTGGACTCAGCGTACTGCTCGACCGTTGCTCGTTCCCATTCCTGCCGCAACTGCTCGCCGAACACTGGGTCGGTAGCCTGCTTTTTCTCCAGGGTGGCGGCGAGTTCGTCCACTTCCGCAGAGTCCTCTGCGGCGCCTTCCGCGGCATCAAGTACCGCAGACGCGTCGGGGTCGTCGGCGAACTTAGCTTTGATCAACTGGTACAGCCCGACTACCGCACGTCCCGCAGCGGCAGCGGCGATCGACACAAGTACAGGCTCAGGCATAGCAATCCTCTCCGTGGCGCGCTAATAGCGCATCGGCTCACAGGCGAGCATAAAGGGCAAAAGTCATGGCGCGCAGGCACCTACGCCATGACGGTAGTACGGTCGCCAGCACCTCCCCGATGGGGAACGTGCCTATGTTGCGGAGACGCTTCGGACGAAGTTCCTGGCCTGGCATAGCCCCACTGAACCAGCGGGTTGCCGAGATCGAGCTAGTCTGTCAGGCCCGACCTCGGCGGAGCCAGGCTTTCGCTCAGCGACCGCTGCTAAGACGGCCACACATGCTGCCGTGGCATATTGCTGTTCGTAAGAGCGGATGTGCCGCTCTTCGACGTGAGGGGACGTTGGCGGGCCGACCCGCCAGCCGTCGCCAGGCGGCACCCAACCCCTCCGACAAGTTCCGGGGAGACGGTCTGCGTCGCCGGCCTGAGCCTCGATCCGGCTCGGCCGGGCTGGATACGGCTGTACCGCTATCGCCGAGACGACGATGCGCCGGCTGCGCCGAGGCGCCACCATGGACTGCAAGTCTCTGGCCCGGACTAGACCGAAGAAGATCACCGCTCTTCGGACCAGCCGCCATCAGGGCTGGTCGCCGAGCCAGCAGGCCAAGATCGAGGCCCACATACGGCAGATCAACTCTTCGGCAACGAGAACCGAAGTCCGCTCTGGGCACCCCAGCTCGCCGGTGCGTATCACTACGCGTGCGAGGAACCCCGACTGCAGCGGCCACAAGCAAGGCTTCATCGACTGAGACTTCGTCGCGTTCCAACTGCATTTCGGCGGTTAAGCACCTCAGAGGCGGAGCAACGGCTTCGGCAAGCGGTTCCTCCGCGAAATCTGCAGCCCCGACCGTGACGTCACCTTCTACGTCGGCAACGTGGCAGCCCACACCGGGCGTTCGGCGTCCTGGGCGTCTACTACCCACCGCGTCGCAGGTCAGGACCGCGGTAGCCGATGGGCGGTCTCGCCGAGCACGATGTCTCGGTGGCGACGTCGCTGGTCCGCCTCGAAACACAGCACCGCGATGCACTCGGCCACCCGAGGTCGTCCAAACTCGTCTGCGCTTCGGCGTTGCCGAGCAGCTCGACGTAGCAGGCCTTCGCCTGGCTGAGCTCCGCCTCGTTGCCGGCGAATCCGGAACAGTTCCCTTCCAGGTTCCCCAGCTCGCGACGGTGGTCGTAGACGACCCGACCTCGGCCAGGGCCTGTCCGAGCGCGGTCTTGTTGAAGCCCCGTCTACGAGAGATCGGCGTCAACCTCACGTCCACCAGCCGCGTCACACCGCGCCGGACCAGGTCCCCCACGACCGACCCGATCTCCTGCCCCTCGTACCCGGCGCCGATGGCGCCGTCCCGAAGCCGCGTCGCGCTGATGCTCATGCCCGACACCCAGCCACGACTGCGCCCATTCGACGACCCTGCACCGAGCTACAGCTTCCCGAGCAGCAGGCGGCCCCCGTCACGCACCAACGACCACGCGCAAGCGGCTGTCGGCTTACTGCCTCGCGCACGCCGTCGATCCGCTTGAGTCATGCTCGGGCAGGACGGGACACGACCCCAAGGTCGCTCTTCGTCACGTGGCTCCCGAGGTCCGGTAGCCATCCCGCCGAAGTTTCGCGTGCGCGGCGTTCACCGATACAGACAAGCCGGTGACCAGGAACAGCCCGATCGCCGACATGGTCAGCTGATGCCGTGGACGGATCCGACCACGATTCGTCCACTGAGGACAGTCCCGTCCCACCCCGGCGCGGATTCGCGTGAGACAACGGGTCCGGCTGAACGGGTGATTCGCCCGGCACCCAGTCTCCGACCGGCTATTGTGATTGGTCGTGCCAGATGATCATGCACACCGGGGGTTTCGCGCGCTCGTCCCCGAACGCACCTGGTCGACATTGTGCAAGCTCGGCTTCCGACGCGCGTTCAGCAAGGGCGAGCCCATCTTCGTACGTGGCGCCCCGGCGACCTCGGTTCTGCTGCTGACGTCCGGGCGGGTCGAAGTGGGGTGCCACACCGAGGACGGCGACTACCGCCTCATCGCCCTGCGCGGCGCCGGTGACGTGATCGGCGAGGTGGCGTTCGAGGTCGGCGGGGTGCGCACCGCGGACGTTTACGCGTTGGAACGCTGCACAGCGTTTGCAGTGCCCTCAGGCACTTTCGAGCGCGTGCTTGTCGCCGACGGCGTCCACCGGGAGGTCGGCCGGTACGTGGCGGCCAAGCTGCAACGGGCGGGTCAAGACTCGGTGGACATGTTGAGCCTTCCCCCGTTGCGGCGGATCGCGCGGTTGATGGTGCAGTTAGCCGACTTGGCCGAACCGGGACATGACCCTCGCCTGATCCCGCTCTCGCAGACCCGGCTCGGGCACGTGCTGGGGCTGTCCCGCAGCCTCGTTGCCGGCCTGGTCGCCCAGCTGCGCCAGGAAGGCGTCCTGAGCTCCGAGCGCAACCTGACCGTCGAACGGTTCGACAAGCTCCGGCGTCACGCATACCCGAATCAAAAGTGACGCAGGTCACTTCTGTTCGTCTTCTGGTGGACATTACCCCGCGGCCCAGCAGGCCACAGTGCTTCCCATGACTGAGGACACGTACTCCCCCACCGACGAGCTACCGCCGTACCACGCGGTGCTGTCGGTGGACGTCAAGAACTTCAGCGGAGTCACCCCCGCCGACCATTACGCGCTCACCGAGTTGATCCCTACCATCCTTGAGCGCGCCTTCGAGCGAGCGGGCCACGCCGAGGTCTGGGCGGACCGTCGATTCCCGGCCGGTCGTGGCGACGGGTTCGTGGTCGGCTTCCGCCCGGAGACGTTGCCGATCCTCATCGGGTCGTTCCTCGACGCCCTGCAAGACGAACTGGCCTACCACCACCGTATGCGCCTCGGCCAATCCGGCGAGCCGACCCGCATGCGGGTGAGCGTCGCGGTGGGCCCGCTGATCGATTCCGGGAATGCCCGGCTCGGAGACGGCTCAGGTGCGGCCATGGTCGAGACACACCGACTCCTGGACTGCGAGCCGGTGCGCGAGCTGCTCGCCAGTTCCGAACCTGAGGTCACGTTCGTCGCCGCGGTGCTCTCGGCGCGCGTTTACGAGGACGTTGCGCTCTCCGGGTACGCGGCGAAGGCACCGGGT
Source organism: Amycolatopsis sp. NPDC031561 (assembly GCF_055580625.1). Classification (NCBI taxonomy): domain Bacteria; kingdom Bacillati; phylum Actinomycetota; class Actinomycetes; order Pseudonocardiales; family Pseudonocardiaceae; genus Amycolatopsis; species Amycolatopsis sp. NPDC031561. The sequence goes on from NZ_JBVILA010000006.1 coordinate 12,065, forward strand.
GAGTTCGTTCGTGTCCCGGTGTCGGTGAAGAGCTATGTGGGCGACGCCTACCTGCACGTGCCGAAGCCCTCGGGTGACCTGCTGTCCCGAGGGATCGGCACGCCGGACGAGCTGGTTCCCGCTGATCCGGTTTCGCCGAACCAAGTTCTCGAAGCCGACACCGCGGTGACCAACACGATCAACGGCACGGTGTACGGGAACGCGTTCCAAATGCGGGACCAGTATCGCTGGACCGACAAATCCCGGCACTCGCATCAACACACCGTCGGCGACGGGAACATCGTCACCGGCGGCAGCGTGAGCGGCGGTATCCGACAGAACGTCCGCAAGAACGGGAAGAAGGACTGATGACCACCACGGACAGCTTCACGGCCCCCACCGACAGCACCTCGGTCACCGGCGATGGCAACGTGACCGTGGGCGGCGACGTCACCGGCGGCATTTCCGTCGACGTGCAGAAATCGGGAGACATTCTCCAGGTCTTCGGCACCGGCAGCGGGTTCCGGGACCTGATCGTCCGGGACGAGATCGATCCTGGCCACCTCCGCTGGCTCAAGGACCGCTTCGCCGAGCCGCACGACTTCACCGGAATCGTGAACTCGTTGCGTGACAACAAAGTCGTCTTCCTCTACGGCCGCCCGCACAGCGGACGGTGGACGGCCGGCGTCTTAGCGCTCAAAGCCGTATCTAGCGCCGAAACACTAACGATCAACGTCATCGAATTCGATGAAGACACTCAGCTCAACTTGCGGCGCGTCGCACAGAACGCCCACGTCCTGCTTGACCTGACCAAGACCGACAACGACGTACTCGACAACGCCGAAGGCCAGCTCAAGAGCTTCCTAGGTACCGTCACGGCCGCGAAAGCCCATCTAGTCGTGCTCCTGCCCGAACCACCACCGCCCGGACTGCAGGCGCTCTACCAGGGCCGGACCAAGCAGCTCATCGAACCGCCTGCCGGGAACGTACTGCTCGCCCACCTGCAGAAGACCACGATCCCCGCGGAGATCTCGTCCAACCCCAAGATTACTGACGCGCTCGCATCGGCCCATCCCGCCGACGCGGCCTGGCTGGCCGACCTGATCGTGCGAGAACACCACCTCGCAGGAGAAGGCGCCGCCATCGACACCGTGGCTGAGAAGGCGGTCCTCGCCTACGGCAACTGGACGACCGAGCTGATCACCGTCTTCGACAAGGAAGAAGACTGGAACCGACGCAGCCTGATGCTCACCGTCGCCCTGCTCAGCGGCTGTTCGACCGAAACCCAATACTGGGCGGAACGCGAGCTGCTCACCCTCGCCGGGTACCCACCCCCACCCGGGAAGCTGCTGGAGGGCCGTGGCTTCGCCGGCCGGCTGACCGAGCTCAAGGGCGTTAGCTCCGCCGACGACCGGGCGCAGTTCGACCGCTTTTACTACGACCGTTCGGTCCTCCGGCATGTCTGGCACGGGTATCACGAACGCCGCGAGGAATTGGTGGATTGGGTGACCGCGCTCGGACTTGGGCAGCGGCTCCGGTTGGACGATGACGCCAGGGCCGGCTTGGTGAGTCGCTTCCTCGACCTCTGTGCGTCGCAAGACGCCGCCAAGTTCATCACGAAGGTGGCTGAAAGGTGGACAGGCTCTGGCAAGGCGGTGCCCGCCCGTATGGCCGTCGACCTGGTCACCGCTGGGGCGCTCGACGATCGCAGCGCTCCAGTGGTGCACCGTCAGCTGAACGATTGGGCCCGGAAATCCGACCTCACCCCCGAACTCGTCAATCTTGTGCTGGCGGTGTGCCGGTCCAAGTTCGGCCGCAAGCACACAGACAAGGCGCTTACCCGGCTGGGCAACCTCGCCCTGCACAACGACCGGTGGGTCAACGACGAGGTCGTGGCGGCCGTGCTCGCCCTTGTCCGCGACAACGGCGCGTTCCCGCAGGTGCTGGCGAAACTCGACGAGTGGCTGCGAAGCGGCAAGGAACGGCAGCGGGCCGTCGCGGTGCGGATCCTGCGCGAACTGCTCTCCGCGGACGCCGGCGAGTTCATCGGGGTTCACCGGCAGCCACTGATCCGGATCTGGCGGGCCCAACTGGCTCTGGAAGACCACGCGCTCGTCCACGAGGCGATCGGATCCTGGCTTGACCTGGTAACCGCCTCGGACCAGCAGGCTTTCCTACTGGGCGTACTCGGCGAAGCCGCGGCAACGTCCGACGCGCCGGTCACGCAGATCGGCGCGGTGCGCATGGCTGCCGACCGCTGGCTCGGATTCATCCCCCGCTATTGGGAAGACCACGACCGCACCGACCCCCGCCTCGCCGTACACCAGGCACTGGGAGAAGAACTGCTGAACAGGCATCCGTTCACCCCACAACCCATCCGGAACGAGGACTCCTAAACATGCGATGGCGCCATCGCACGACACAGGTCGAGCCCGCGCCGGACGAGCCCGACCGGCGCGCACCGTTCGCGGGCCCAATTCCCAGTGAGCTGCCCGGCTTCGACTTCGAGGTGAGCTGCACCGTGGTCTGGAGCGCATCACCAGCTTGGCAAGAGAAAGCCTGCAAGGAGGTCACCGCCCGTGCCGCCAGGCTGCTGAGCAGCTACTCGCCTATCCACGCAAACCTCGCCGGAACCCGGCTCGCCGCGGACCTGGCGGAAACCAGCCTGTTGTCAGACAAACCTCCAGTCCGTGTATGGGCGGAAGATGTCGTCCTCACCGTCAATCCGGACCAACTCGAACTGGCGCAGCAACACGCGCAACACCTCCGGCGGCGAGAAGTCGCCGCCGCCGGGCACGAGATCGAACGCGCCGAACTCACCTACCTGAAGAACACCGTCTTCAAGAACACGGCATCGGCAACCCTCTGGTGGCTACGAAACCACAACCACGACCTCACCGAGCTGATTTCAGTTGTCGAAGACCTAAATCGTACGGTGAAGATCGTGGCCGGCGATGACATCCTGCCTCCGGTGGATGCACTCATCGCCGCTTTCGACGCGTTGATCCCGGATCTCGCCCCAAGCGCGCGGTACGAAATCCACGATCAACTGGCACAGATGCTCTCCGCCTTCGGCAAGCACAGGGACGCAGACGCCTTGCGCTCCCAATCCAGGAAGCACCCGGCAGACGGATGAGGGGATCGTGGGTCTGTCCGGCGAACGGCTCCTCTGTGTCACGGCGTCGTGACAGAGAGGTACCGTTCAGCGAACAGTCCCCATTGACGAAGCCCAGCACCTGGCCCGTAGACCACGTCATCGCTTCCTGGTCTCGAGCTGTCGGTGTGAGTGACTACGCTGCCTAGCTGTGGGCAAAGTGCAGTACGGCGCCGTGGCCGGCGTCAGCGTGGGGGACCAGTTCGCCAGGTACCGGGACATGCATGCCGTAGGCCTGCATCGGACATTGCAGGCGGGCATCGCCGGGGGCAAGGAGGGATCAGATTCCATCGTCGTCAACGGCGGGTATCCCGATGACGTCGATCTCGGCGACCAGATCATCTACACAGGACAGGGCGGCCGTGACGAAACCACCCGTCGGCAGGTCGCCGACCAAGAGTTGACCTTGGGAAACGCCGGTCTCGCCGTGGCCTACCGGGACAAGCACCCGGTCCGGGTCATCCGCGGAGCATCCGGAGACCCGACGTACTCCCCGAAGACCGGCTACCGGTACGACGGGCTATTCGACATCGTCAACATGTGGCCAGAGACGAACGGCGACGGCTTCCGCATCTGGCGGTTCCACTTGGTGCAGGCTGCCGCTCCCGTGACACACGCTGGCCGAAAAGTGGCCGCAGCGAAGGCGAAACGGCGCGGCACCACGCGTAAGGCTGGTACGCGGACGACGTTGGTCGAGGTTCGCACCGGTCAGCCAGGGTTCCGGCAGGATCTCATTGATCGGTATGGGCTGGTCTGTGCGGTGACCGGCGACGGTCCCGCAGCAGCGCTGCAGGCTGCTCACCTGCGCGCCTTCTCCAAGTACAAACGTCACGTCGCTACCGAAGGGCTGCTGCTACGGGCGGACATCCACGGCCTATTCGACACCGCCCAGATGACTATCGATCCACGCGAACGAACAGTTCTCGTTCACCCAGGCCTGATGGGGTTCCCCGTCTACGCCCGTCTGGCCGGCCAGCGGCTCGCCATCGACGACGCTCTGCTACCCGATCTTGAGGTGCTCGTTGAGCACCACGCCGAGGTCACTGCTGGATGGCCGTAGGAGCCCGACAGGTGCTCAACGATGGAGGTTGCTCCAGCAGATCTCAGATACGTGCTTGGTCCTCGTGCTGGAGGTCAGGTGGGAGAGCGGCGGGACGTGTGGGTCAGCAGGGGCCGCGGTAGCTCACCACGGCTTCCGTGCGGTGTCGATCCCTCCTGTCGTCATGGGAGCGATAGCGGTCTTGGCGGGAACCCCTCAGCGAGACGATTCTTCGCCTCGGCGGCTGGGTGACTGCGCTGCCTCGCCCACCCCGCGGCCGCAATCCGGTCGGCACGCCCGCCTGCCCTGCCAATATCTCTCCTCCTTTCAGATCTCTGAGCTGCGGAGGAGCGCGGGCTGTGATCGGGCACACTGAGGGGCATGGTGGGGACCTCAGAGGGGCAGAACGTGATCCGCGGTGATGTCCTGGGCAACGCGATTCAGGCGAGGGATGTCGGCACGATCGTCCTTAAGCAGGCGGGGCGCCCGTCGGTGGTGCCGCAGCAGCTGCCGTCGGCATCGTCGCTGTTCACCGGCCGCGAAACCGAGCTGGAACGGCTAACTGCGGTGCTTGAGCACGAACTGGGTAAGGGTTCCACGGTGGTGATCTCAGCGCTTGCTGGCGCTGGCGGGATCGGGAAGACATGGTTAGCGCTGCACTGGGCACACCTTCACCAGGACCGTTTCCCAGACGGGCAGCTGTTCGTTGACCTGCGCGGCTTCGACCCCAGCGACGACCCGATGCCACCGCACGAGGCGGTCCGCGGGTTTCTCGACGCCCTCGGAGTCGCCTCGGACACCATTCCCGCGGAGCCGTCGGCACAGGTCGGGTTGTACCGCAGCCTGGTCGCAACGCGGCAGATGCTCATCGTGCTCGACAACGCCCGCGACAGCGACCACATCACCTCGCTACTGCCCGGTGGTTCCCGGTGCACGGTGCTGGTGACCAGTCGGGACCAGATGGCTGGCCTCATCGCCCGGCACAGCGCACGACCGGTCACCGTCGAGGCACTCGACGAGCAGCAGTCGCATGTGTTGCTCGCTCGCCGGCTGGGCGATGCTCGGCTGGCGGCCGAGCCCGCCGCTGTGACTGAGCTGGTGAGCAGCTGTGCAGGGTTGCCGCTGGCGTTGAGCATCGTCGCTGGCCGCGCGATCCTGGACCCACATGTTCCCCTGGCGGATCTGGCCGCGGAACTGCGCGACACCGCCACTCGTCTGCAGGCACTCGATGAGGGAACCCCGACCAGCAGCCTGGAAACGGTGCTGTCCTGGTCCTACCGTGCCCTCACTCCAGAACAGGCCACTGTGTTCGCGCTGCTCGGCGCAGCGCCCGGACCCGACATTAGCGTGCCCGCCGCCGCCAGCCTCACCGGCACACCGGAACCCCAGACACGCACGATCCTGCGGTCGCTCGAGCGCGTGTCGCTCATCCAGCAGCACCCGCCTCAGCGCTACCGGATGCACGACCTGGTCCGGCTCTACGCCGCACGCCACACCGAGCCCGCCGCCGAAGCTCAGGGCCTGCGCCGCCTGGTGACCTTCGCCTGTCACACCGCGCACGCCGCCGACCTGCTCATCGCACCCAGCCACACCCCCATCGAGCTCGACGAACTGGTTCCTGGCTGTGTACCCCGCCAACTCGCCGACCGTGACGACGCCTGGACCTATCTCACCACCGAGCGGGCCAATCTGATGGCCACCCTGCAACTGGCGGTGAAGAAGGGTTGGGACTCGGCGGTATGGCAGCTCGCCTGGGCTCTGACCACCGTCCAGCTCCGCCAGGGACACCTCCAGGACTATCAGACCGCATGGAAAGCAGGACTGGCCGCGTCCCATCACCTGCCCGATGTTCGTCTCCGCACCCGCGCCTACCGCCATTGCGGCCGCGCCGCCGCGCTGCTCGGCCAACATGATGACGCACTCCACCACCTGCAAGACGGCATCTCCTGGGCACAAGAGCACGGCGACCAGCTGGGTGAGGCCCACACCCATCGCGCACTGGCAGTGGCCTGGGACCAACGCAACGAGTACCAGAAAGCCCTGGAGCACTCCGAACGCGCCTTCCATCTCTATGAGGACGTCGGTGTCCCGGTCAGCAGCGCTCACGCTCTCAACGAGATCGGCTGGTACACCGCCAAAATCGGCAACCTCGCCCACGCACATCAGCACTGCACCGATGCCCTCGAACAATGTCGAAGCCGACAGGACCGCAGCGGCGAAGCAACCACACTGCTCAGCCTCGGATACATCGCCCACCACACCGGTGACACCGATCACGCGGTCAATACCTACCAGCACTCCCTGTCCCTCTACCGGGAACTCGGCGATGCCGCATCTGAAGCCACCACGCTCGATCTCCTCGGGGATGCGGTTGAGGCCCGGGACAAGGTGGCGGCGCGCGAGGCATGGGAACAAGCCCTCGAGCTGTTTCAGTCGCAATACCGCACCAAGGACGCCGACCGCGTCCGTCAGAAGCTCAGCACAGTCAGCTAAACGATATTTTCAGGATGTGCTGCGTTGTCTATGTCCGAGAACCCGGCGTGTGCCTTTGTCTGCAACGGAGTGACCTTCTTTTTTTACTGCGCGGCGCCGCCCTGCAGCTGGTGTCACACGTCAGGCTGACGCTGACGCCTAGCAAATGCCTCGACAGCACTGCAACGACGCTAACAACAGGCCGCCAGCACCGCGACAGATCAGCATGCGAGAGAACAGCAAGTGCTCACGCGTAACGTCGGCGTTCCTTCCACGCCACATAGCTATCCACATCGTCACGCAGGGCATGGTGAAACTCAGCTCGCAGCTGCCTCAAGTCGCGACGCGGACCTGAACTAGCCGTTGCGAGAAGATCTCCCAATGAATGATGAAGCAGGCACCCGTGCCAGGCGCTGTACACCGCCACCGCATCGATCCGGAAGTTGTCGTGGCGGTCCAGGAGCACGTAGCCGAGTAGCTGCCGCAGCCAAGTCGCCACGTCGTCCGCGGTGGGCTCGACGGCTAACTTGACATCGATCAACGTCCTGCCAATCACCAGATCAGCCACACCGAAACCAGAGGCCCACTCGGGTGCGACCACTACCTTCTCCCCCAAGGCCACCAACGCCCGGCGACCACGAGCCAGATAGAGGTCCCAGCAGTGGCACACCATGTCGAGCAGCTCGCAGCTCCTGCCCATGCTGTCCTCGTCCATAGCCAAGCTCAGGAAGAATGAACGGCGCCGATCGACCGTGCGGGAGTTACCCCAGCGATGCATCGGCTGCCGAAACGACGCCAGATCCAGACACGCGGCAAAGACCCCGCGCTGGGCATCATCCACCGCGACACGGTGATGTGTGCGCTCCCAGTGCAGCAGAACCGGGTCAGTAGTCCCCTGACCAGCAAACGACGCCAGCGGACGATGTTCAAAGCCGGCCGCGGCCAGCGTCGCAGCACACCGGTCGACGGGGAGATATGACAGCTCCTGCATGCGGGGCGGGGTGTTCGCCAGGTCGAGCCCGATACACAGTTCGACGGCCCACCCGACGCTGTCACGCCCGACAACGGGGGCGCTCGCGTCGACTGCATTCGAGGTCAGCTCGTGGACCCATGCTTCCACTACGGACCCGCGATTCGGTAGCTGGTCATCGAGGAACCGCGACAGTGGAGTCCCTGCGTACATGGCTTGCTCTTGGATACCCACGCCGTCTCCGATCACTCAAGCCGGCCTCATTAACGGAACCGACCATGCTGCACACGTCGTGCAACTGCAAGCCATCAGCAGAATGGCTCTACCGTTGGTAGCATTCATGCTTCTTTGCTCGTGCGCATACCACCATCCCGCATCATCGATGAATGCGGTGTCCCAGCTGCGCAAGGCGCTCGATTCGGCGGCCGCGGCCGTCGGGGGTGCCGGAGCTAATCCTGACCCGCCCGCCCGGCTACCTCCTGATGCTGTACCGGACACGATCGACGCGGTGCGGTTCGAACGGCTCGCCACCGCGGGGTGCACGACTGCTGAGGGGAGATCGGCGAGGTGTTCCCTACGACTCCGCGTGCGATCCCACCAACCGACCTCACACCGCGTGGGCGACCGTCCACACCGGCACCACTCGTGAGCAGACGAGTCGATAGACTCCACCAAGTGGAGGTGCAAGCCCGCTTCAGCGAACCGGTCGAGCGCATCCACTGGGTCCCCGGCTCGACCGGCCGGCCCGGAGACGAATCAAGGAGGCGGGCCTGAATGCCCGAGCTAGACCGGGACCGCACGGTCTTCGTGATCCACGGGCGCGACAAGAAGGCGCGACGCGCACTCTTCGAGTTCGTCCGTGCGATTGGCCTTCAGCCATTGGAGTGGTCACAGGTGTTGGCCGAAGTACAGCAAGGCTCCCCGAAGATCGGTGACGTGGTTCAGGCAGTCCTGAGCAAGGGCCGCGCCGTCATCGCGCTATCCACGCCGGACGACCTCGTCCAACTCAAAGCCGAGCACGCCGACGACGAACACGACTTAGAGACCCAGTTGGCGGGGCAGGCCCGCCCGAACGTCATCTACGAGACCGGCATGGCGATGGCGCTGATCCCGGAGCGCACGATCCTGGTCGAGTTCGGCAAGGTACGACGGTTCACCGACCTCAATGGACACTTTGTGGTGCAGTTGAGCAACGACGCGGCACCACGCAAGCTCCTCGCCCAGCGACTGCTGAACGTCGGGTGCGCGGTCGACCTCAGCGGGAACGACTGGCTGGAAGCGGGCGACCTCACCCCGCCTGCCACGACGACGAACGCGCGAGTCACCCTGGCGCGACTGGCTGCTCGCCCGGAGCAGACCGACGAAGACGGGATCCTGCTGGACAACTTCACCGTCACGCCCGATCACAAGGTGTATGGGGAGGCACACAACAACGGTACCGCGACGAAGCATCTGATCATCAAAGTCACGTTCTACGATGCGAACGGCAGGATCCTCGGCACGGGCAATGGCGCGCTGAACGGCCTCGCCCCGGAACGGACGAAAACCTTCACTTTGGCCACGCAGGACAAAGTTGACGGCTACCAGGATTACAAGGTCGAGGTCGACACCGCGTTCTAACGAGGTCAGAACCCATCGGGGCGCTCGCATCCGCGGGCGAATGAGTCGACAATCGGACTCATGTCCCCAGAGCACCACGTGCGGAACAGCCTCACCGGTGACCAGACGTTCGCGGTGCAAGCCGGTGTCATCCATGACGGTATGCACATCACGATGCCTGACGGCAACAGGCCCGAGCCTCGCCAGCTTCCCGCCGGCGTCGCTGGTCTGATCGGTCGCGAGGACCTGCTGGCCAGGCTGGACGAGTTGCCACCCGACGGACTCGCCGTCCTGTCCGGGATGGCCGGTGTCGGCAAGACGGCGCTCGTCCTGCACTGGGCGCACAGCGCGGCCCACAGGTTCCCGGACGGCCAGCTGTACGTCGACCTGCACGGCTTCGGGATAAACGAACCTCTACGCCCGCATAACGCATTGGCGGGGTTTCTGCGAGCGCTCGGGTACTCGCGCCCCGAAGAGCTGGCCACGCTCGACGAGCGCGCCGCGCACTTTCGGACGTTGATGAGCGGGCGTCGGGCGCTCGTCGTGCTGGACAACGCACAGTCCGCGGATCACGTCCGGCCGCTGCTACCCGGTCCCACCGGAGGCACCGTCATCGTCATCAGCCGCCACCAGCTGAGTGGCCTCGTCGTCCAGCACGCGGCCACCGCGATCCGAGTTGACCCGCTGCCGGACGAGGCCGGCTTGATGCTCCTCCGCTCGGCCATCGGCGACCGATCTCGCCACCCCGATGCAGGCACGCTGGTGCGTTTGTGTGCCGGATTGCCGCTGGCGTTGCGCATCGTGTCCGAGCGAATCGCTCGCTCCACCTCGGCCGAGCTCGATGGGGTCGTTGCCGAACTCGCCGACGAACAAGCGCGCTTGGATGTGCTCGACACTCACGACGACCCCCGTTCCGCAGTGCGAACGATATTCGCCTGGTCCTGCCGGGCACTGCCGGACCGCGAGGCCCGCGCCTTCCGATTGCTCGGGTCGCACCCTGGTTCCGAATTCGGTCCGAACGCCGTTGCTGCGCTTCTTGATGTCTCTTCGGAAGCCGCTATGAATTTACTCAGGTCACTGGCGCGGAAGCACCTCCTATTCGATCTGGGTCGCGGCCGATTCGGCTGGCACGACCTCCTCCACACCTACGCGCGGGAGCTGAGCGACCGCACCGAAACAGCGGAAGACCGGCAAGTCGCAATGGCCCGGTTGTACGACCATTACTTGCACTCGGCAGATCGGGCGGGGCAAATCGTGATGCCGCATCGACTCCGCTTTCCCCTCGAAGGGCAGGCGGTGGCACTGCCCGGAATGCAGAGCCGCGACGACGCGCTGCGGTGGCTGGATCTTGAACGCCGGAACCTCGAAACGATGTGCGCGATCGATGATCCGGCACTCGACAGACGGCACTGGCAGCTCGCATACACGTTGCGGGACTACTACTTCCTGACCAAAGCCCGCGACGGGTGGCTGAGCACCCATCAGAACGCTCTCGCGGCATGCGTTCGTGCCGGCGATTCGCTCGCCGAGGCGCGCACGCGCAACAACCTCGGCATGGCGCTGGTCGAAATCGGCGAGCTGGACGAAGCGGCGAAGCACTACCGGCGGGCACGCGAACTGTTCGAAAAACTAGGCAACGGGCACGGCAGAAGCAACGCCCTCGCCAACGAGGCAGCGGTACTGCGAAGGCGAGGTGACTTCATAGCGGCGTTGCGAAACCAAGAGCAGGCACTCCAGTGGTATCGCGAAAGCGGGGCACACCGGAACGTGGGGATCACCCTGCGAAGCAAAGCGCTCGTGGAGATGGAATTGGGCCGCTTCACCAACGCCGTCGAGCACGCCGGAGAGGCCATCGATATCGCGCTCGGACTTGGCCTGGAGGTCGACGCGGCGGAGGGTTACGGCAGGCTCGGCAGGATCCACCAACGGGCAGGCGACCACCTTCTGGCCGAGATCGCGTTCCACCGAGCCCTCCAGCACGCGCGGAACAGCGGCAGCCAGCACGAGGAGGCCTGTGTCCTTCAGGAACTCGGCGGGCTCGCCGCGTCGGCAGGCCGGTTCGAGGAAGCGCGGGACTTCTGGGTCGCCGCACTGAGCTCGTACCGGAGGCTCGGCCCGGCCGAGGGCAGCGTGGTGGCGATGGCACTCGCCCAGCTCGGGGTCAATCAGTAATTCGGCTGGTCCCCTGCGAGTCCGAGCAGCCAGTGGTGGACCACCTCAGCGATGGCGAGATCGAACGGCTCCAAGATGAGAGGCGTCCGCGCGGCCGCCTCGCCGAGACGGTCACGCGCGTCCTCTGCGATCGCCACAGCGGCTTCGAGCTGATCTCCGACGACCTCGCAGGCTGTCCCGAGCGAATGTGCCAGCACCACGTTCGCCCGCAACGCCCTCGGGTCATCCGGGCCGTGCGCCGATTCCTCCTCCGCGAAGGCAACGGCCAGCTCCATGACCTCGACCACCGTGTCTTCCCACGTCACGACTTCTTCGTTCCGGGCGGATCGGTGATCGCTGAGGTTGGCGTTGAGCAACTTCCGTGCCGTCACCAGGGTGTCGAAGTGCGCCGGTCCCTGTGCCTGGAGCCGTTCGGCATACACGACCCAGTAGGACTTTCCGTGCGCGTCCGCGCTGTTCTCGCGGGCGTCGATGGTGTCCGGGTGATCGGGGCCGAGAACCACTTGCCTGCAGGCAGCCACGTAGTCGTAGACGTCCGCGGCCTCATCGGCCCGGCCGAGCCGACGCAGGTTGTGGCCAATGGCTTCGACCGCTTCCAGCGTCTCGGGCGCGTCCGGCCCGACCGTCCGCTGCCAGCGGGCCCAGGCGCCGTAGGCCAGTCTGAGGGCGAGTTTTCTTGAGCCACTTCGCCCCACAGCGAGCACAAGGTTGTTCAGCGCGATCAATGTTCTGCGCGAAGTACACCCGTCGACTTCGCAGCGACTGCGGTAAATTGCGCGGTGCAGGCTCAACGACTTCTCAGCGGCACCGAGCTTTCCGAGTGTATTCGCCAGGTTCTCCTTGGCCTGCAAGCTGTCGCTGTGCGTCGGCCCTTTAAGGGCGCTGTACCGCACAACGCTCTCCTCCTGCAATTCCGCCGCGATGGTGAAGTTCCCTTGCCCGAAATGCGCTGCCGCCAGGCTCACCAGTGCCACCAGCCGCGTCTCCTCGTCGGCCTCCGCCGACTTCTCGCACAACCGGTGGAGAACCTCGAACGAGTACAGGGAGCCCGAGGTGTCTCCGAGTTCGTATTGCGACCGACCGGCCTCGTTCAATACGTGCCACTCGCTCGGCCCGCAAGGCCACTCCTCGGTAGTAGCGAGGGTGATCACGTGGTCCAGCCAGGACGACAATTTTCTGGTGACGTCGAACTGGTCGCGGGCGGATTCGAGCGAATCGCCGATCACATTCACTGCCGCCTCGTGCAGCCGTTGGCGGTACGTGGGCGGGAAGAAGAATTTCGCCGCCCTGGCCAACAGCGCATGTACCCGATAGCTGTGGTCGCCCAGCCGGGTGGCCAGGCCGCGCTCGACCAGTGCGCCGAACGAGGCCGTGGTGGCTCGGCGGTCCACAGCTGCACCGAGGATCTCGTCGACGAGATCCCTCGGTAGCGGGGCGTCACCAAGGACACTACTCACCGCCAGCGCGTCACGGCCATCGTCGCGAAGCGCGCGGAAACTACGCAGCACGGTGGCACTCAACTGCTTGCGGTAGGCGACGGGGATGTCCGTCAGATGTGTCGCCATCTCCAGCGAATCAGGCGTGTTCCGCTGCAGTTCCCGTCGAAGTGACTCATACCCCGCGAACCCGACTGTCCTGGTCAGTCCAGCAGCGATCGTCAAGCCCAGCGCGTTACGTCCGAGGTCGGTGACGAGTCCTATCGCTGCCGACCGCTGCGCCGATGGGCCGGCCGGAAGCGGATGAGCCGCGGTTAGGACCTCGACGCCGCTCCGCTCGTCCAGCGGGACGAGGACGAGCTCATCCGATACGAGACCCGCAAACTCACCACGTGTGGTCAGAAGTGTCTTGCCATTGTCCGTAGGGGCGTACATCACGCCCAGCAAAGCTTCGTCCACCGCCGACGGAACGTCATCGACGAGCCACAGGTACGGCTGCCCAGCACGCAGCCTCCTGCCAATGGCCGCTGTCAACTCGTCCGTACGGTCCACTTCGGTGTCCGCACCGAGCATTCTCGCGATGTCGTGCAACTGTTGGTGAAAGCGCGCCAACACGACGGCAGGGTCGAACCGGCCGCGCTGACCGCTACCTCCAAGCCGGACCTGAAACACACCGCCAGGGTGATCTTCGGCGAACAGACGTGCGTACTCCTCACACAGAGCCGTCTTGCCCTCGCCCGCGTCACCCCGGACCGAGACGACCGGATGGCCACGGTTTCCCGGCTTCGACTTGACGCGCAACGATTCGTGCAATTCCCACATCATTTCGCCGCGCCCACGAAATCGCTTGTTCGCGGGCAACGGGCGCGGATACCAGTCCGGCTCGCCCACCGGCGCGGCATCGCCGAATCTGCGCTGGTCGGTGGCACGAACACGAGCGACCTTCGCCGCGATGATCTCGGCTTGCTCCGCGACGTCATGACCTTCGCGAGTGAGCAGCTTCGGCCGCTTGAGCTGACGCGGCCGCAAGGCGCTCGGACGCACGCGCCAACTGATGGGCATGACCCGCTCGGTAGCGCCCTGTTCGAGTCGGTAGGCCGCGGTCAAGGCGATGAGCAGTTCTTTTCGGCAGCTCGGACTTTCGTGGAACGTCGGCGTCATCAGCGGAACGAGCATCCGTGCCCCGAGCAATGCCTCCCGGAGCGCGGGGTCCAGTGTGTCGCCGAAGGGGATGTTCTTGTCGTCCTGGAACACCGCCACGCCACAACCGACGAGCGCGGCGTGCAAGGCGTCCGCCCAGTCCTTATCGTCCCAGTTGTAGCAGATGAACACGTCGTACACTTTCGCCAACATAGTCGTATCCGTGCCGCGACGAGCACCTGGACAGAGCCGCCGATATGCAGGTTGTCGGCGACGCCGTGGCTGTCTCAGCAGCCAACACCACGACATCCACGCGCTCACCCCCTGGTCATGACGATCCCGGCGATCAAGTCCCGGCGCGGCCCGCGACGACGCAAGCCCGCCAAGCTGCATGCCGACAAGGCCTACGATCAAGCCGACCTGCGGCGATGGGTCCGCGACCGCGCCATAGATGCCCACTGACGTCATCTTGGCCGAGTACCGCACCGAATGATCGCGATCATGTCCGTCCCCGTCCTGGTACAGGTAGCGGTACAGGGGTATCTGGGTCGGGTTGGGAAACCGTTACGGCGCGGAGCAAAACGACCAGTCCGGCGGTGTTCGGCTCCTGACATGGGCTTCATACTCGCCTGATGCCCGATGATCCTCGGACGCACAACGAAATCAGCGGAGCTGTGATCGGCAACGTGCTGCAGGCCGCGACCGTGGAGACAATCACCGGCACTCCGCGCCCCACCGCACTGACCGGGTTGCCGCCCGCGGTACCGGCATTCGTCGGCCGAGACGCGGAACTCGCGCGGCTGACTGGGATGCTGAGGCTTCGTGATCTGGACGAGTCCTCCGGACGCTTAGTCGCCGTCATCGCCGGAATGGCGGGTGTCGGGAAGACCGCTCTCGCTCTTACCGCCGCCCACCGTGCTTGGCGAGCCGGATGGTTCCCCGGTGGTGTGCTGATGATCGACATGCTCGGCTACGATTCACCCGAGCACCGTGTTCGTCCCGAAGTGGCGCTGGGCAGCGTGCTCGGCAACGTCGGTGTCATGGGCGAGCACATACCCGCTGACGGGCCGGGCAGAGAACGCCTGTGGCGCACCCTGTTGGCGGAGCGCGCCACAGTGGGCGAGCGCATGCTGATCATCATCGACAACGTCTCGAGCTCCAGTCAGGTGCGTCCGCTGCTTCCTGGAATGCCACCGCACGAGGTCATGGTCACCAGCAGGCACATCTTGGCCGACGTCGAGGCTGCCGCGCTGATCAGACTGGGTGTGCTGAATCCCAGTGAGGCGGCTACGTTGCTCGGCCATCAGCTCACCACGGCGGAAGCCGACGACGACCGTGCGATTACGCAGTCAGCCGAGGTCGAGCAGATCGCGCGGATATGCGGGGGGCTGCCTCTCGCGATTCGGATCGCAGGCGCGCTGCTCGCGGCCGATCAAGGGCAGCCGTTGGTGGAAATGATCGAGACGCTGGCCGACGAGCGCGTCCGGCTCGAGGAACTGAGCTACGACGGCAGCTTCGCCGTGCGCTCCGCGTTCGAACTGTCCTACCGGCAGCTCGAGGAGGCCGACGCCCAGCTGTTCAGGCTCCTGGCTGTGCATCCCGGTCGAGAGTTCCCGACGGAAATGGCGGATGTCGTCCTCGGTGAGCGGCGCCGCGGAGGACTGCGGCGGTTGCACCGAGCCAACCTGATCGACGCAGGAGGTATCCGTGGCCGATGGCGCATGCACGATCTTGTGCGGCTCTACGCACATCAGCTCGCCATGAACGATCCCGACCGGGGCGCCGTGATCAGGAAGATCACCGGTCACTACCTCGGGTTGTGCGTCCGGGCCCACCGTCGCCTCAGCACGCCGGTCCGCTCCGCGGCCGAAAGGGGCAAGCTGAACGAGGTACTGCACGAAATCGATCTCGAACTGCCCAATGTGGTCGCGGCGGTAACGCAGGCGCACGAGACCGGCCTCGACGACGTGGCGATCCAGCTCGCCGAGGCTATGTTCACGTACCTCGATCTCCGCAAATGCTGGGACGCCTGGATTCACGTCGATCAGCTCGCTCTGCTGTCAGCATCTCGCGCGGGCGACGCGCACGCAGCGAGCAGGATCAGGATCAACCTGGGAGTCGCGTTTCGCGACCTGGGCCGGTTCGACGACGCGATCCGCTGTTGTGAGCAGTCGCTGGCCTACTTCCGGGGAGCCGGGGACAGCCATCGCGAAGCCGAAACGCTCAACAACCTCGCGGTCGTCCTGCGCAAGTGCGGCAGGCTCGACGAAGCACTCGCCGAACTCGACACGGCCCTGGCGGTCTGGCAACGGCTCGGGGACGCGCTCGGGCAGACGAGAGCGCTGAACAACATGGGTCTTGTCCACAGGAGTGCTGGCTCGTACGCCGCCGCCGTCGAATGTTTCGGGCGGGCACTGGACCTGGTGCGCACGACGGACGATGAGCAGCGCAAGGCCAAGGTGCTGCACAACTATGGGGTGGTGTGCCTGCAACTCGGCCGGTTCGCGGAGTCGGCCGACCGGCTAACCCTGGCACTCGAACTCAGGCGCAACCTCGGTGATCGCTACCGTGAGGCCAAGACCCTGGCGATGCTGGGCACGGTCCTGCTCGAGGTCGGGCAGCAAGAGGACGGGAGCGACATGCTGCGACGGGCTCTCGCCGTGTTCCGCGAACTCGGCGATCAGCGCTGGGCGGGCAAGGTGGTCGCGCGGCTAGCGCGGCAGGCTTGACCTCATCTCACTCAGCCACTCGCGG
This sequence comes from Amycolatopsis sp. NPDC031561, assembly GCF_055580625.1. Classification (NCBI taxonomy): domain Bacteria; kingdom Bacillati; phylum Actinomycetota; class Actinomycetes; order Pseudonocardiales; family Pseudonocardiaceae; genus Amycolatopsis; species Amycolatopsis sp. NPDC031561. Next base: position 28,780 of record NZ_JBVILA010000006.1, read on the forward strand.
ACCTCGACCGGCGCGGCCGATTCGATCGTCTCGTCAGGCATCCGGTGCAGGCTGAGCGCGAGGAAGTCCTCCTGAAACGCCTGGTGCGCGAAGTGGAACAGCGACCCGTTGTCCAGCGATCTCTCCTCGATCGGGAGCAGAACACTTTGTACGGCAAGGGCTTCCGGGTCGACGTCGACAAACCACGCGGGGCCGTCGACCAGCACGTCGTCGATCGCCACCGTCGGCAGCAGGGAAAGCTCACCCGTGTCGTCGAACAAGATCACCTTTCGTGCGGCCGCCACCATCACCTGATAGGCGCGAGCCTTCGTGCGGTCCAGCGACTCAGCGCGGTCGCCGCGGATCGGGGGACGGATCGCACCACCGGTCGCCTTTGGGTTGCGCCAGTCCCGTTCAATCTTCTGGTCGATCCAGCTGCTGAACAGTTCGAATCTCGACCGGGGCCGCACGCCCTCGTGCCGGACATCGTCGATGAGCATGCTCAGGAACAGCGGGCGGCAGGGGATGTCGCCGTACAACTCGCCGTACCGCCCTTCCTCCACCAGCCGGCGAAACCCGCTGAGGTGGGGATTGGGCCCGTCGAACTGAAGGGACCTGTCGACCAAGCCCACCATGCACTCGGTGGTCCACGGCTGCAGCTCGGTAGCGGTGATGTGCTGGAGTGCAGACTTCTCGCTCGGTTCAGGCATCGCAGCGCGCACCTCATCGCGGCGGCTGTTCCAGAACTCGGTCCGCACGCTCACCAGAACCGGCACCTTGACCTTGCGCAGCGCCTGGAGGAAGTCCAGCACACCCGAACGCCGGTGGGCCATCGGCGCCTCGTCAAGTCCGTCGACGATCAGGTACAGGTCCTCGCTCGGGTCGGCGAGCATCACCTCGAGACAGCCTGGCGATATCTCCCGCCACAGCTCGTGCGAGAGGCCCTGTGACTCGTCGGTGGGCTCGTCGCCCTCTCGCAGCACCGTGGACATGATGTCAAGCATGTAGGCTTTGTCCGCCGTCAGGCGGGCGGCAGGTAGGAGAAGCACCTGTCTGCTGGACATCCTCGACGCGCGGACCGCGACGGTGGTCTTGCCGAAGCCAAACTCACCGACGACGAGGTGGATCCCCTTGAAGTGTTCGACAAGCCGGGGCACCGGGTCGCCGAGTTCGTCGGTGAGTTCGCTGATTGTCTCCAGACCTCGGTAGGAGAAGGTCGTCTGATACCTACGGAACGGAACCTCGACGATCGGGGCGTCCCGCACGAGGCCGCTCACGACGGCGGCCGCCTGCTCCGTATAGTCCGCGATAACTGTCTTGCACTGCTCGTACACTGCTTGCCATACGTGGCCCACGAGATTGTTACAGTCCCACAACCCCGTCCAGTTGACGTCGCCGAGCGACATCAGCGCGTCCAGCGCGGTCAGCACGGCCGAGTTGTACCGTTCGTCGCGATGGTCCTGGCTGTGGAAGAAAAGGTAGTGGTCAGCCGTCAAATCCGAGAGCTGGAATTTCCTGATCCTCCCGACGGACTCTTTCGCATTCGTCTCGTGCCAGCTGTCGCCCCGGAGCAGCCTGGTCAGCTGCACAGCCACGCGGAGCGGCTGACCGTGGTGATCAGTCGTGTCCACGAGGACGAGGCCGCGTATGGCCTCGCTCGGGGTCACCTGGACGTCACCGCCGAGGCCACCGAAAGCAATGAACAGGTACGCACAAGCGATCCGCACGAAGTCGTCGTCGGACGCCGCATTCCGCAGGTTACTCACGTTGACGGCATACCGCTGCCGCTGCTTCCACGCTCTCCTTGGCTTGGTCAGCGGGGGAGGCGTTTGGCCGGAGCGGACCTCGCGGCGGCGGGGCTCGTCGACCGGGGCGTGCCGGGGCGACAGCTTCGCGATCATGGTGTCGTCGACCTCGAACGGCGGCTCCGGCTCGTACACTTCGAGCCTTTTGAGCAGCACCGCCAGCAGTCGAGCGGCGAGTTGGAAGAACCACCATCGATCGGCGTCGGACAATGTGGATCGCCCGGTGAGGATCAGCGCGCTACTCACCGACGCGGCCTGGAACTGCCTGCGCCACTCCTCAAGCTGTCCGTGCCGCTCCCCCCACCGTTCCCCGGCCACCTTGATCTCGGCGACAGCTGCGCACAGCGCGGCAGGGAGCTCATCGGTGTTCCCTTCCCCGGTGAGATGGAGAAGAAGGCGCTTCCGCTGCATCGGGTCGGTGATCGCGTCGAGCGAATGACGAACCACGGACATGAACAACGAGGCCTGATCCCACGCCAACGGCAGCTCCGAGCCGTACGAGGCGAGGTCGATCAGCCTGTACTCGAACGGCTGGTCGTCGCGAGGTGTGGAGCACATGATGTTGTTCGCGTGCAGGTCACGATGCACCCTCCCGGATTGCACGCGAAGCTGGACTGACCTGCTGAGGCGGGATGACAACGCAAAGGCGAGCGGGTTCGGCAGCACGTCGCCCCCGATCCTCAGCCAGGCGACCGGTTCCCGCAGAAGCTGCGGCACCCGGTCGACCCACGTCCAGATCTTGCCGCCCGGCTGGACGCGTACGTCGAGGTGCCGGTGGAGCAGCTCGGCCAGGCGCAGCCGTTGCGGCCTGGTGCCGGTGCTGTTCCACTCGGTCAGCAACGAGCCGCAGATCTGGCCGACAGCGGAGCATAACGACGGCGTGCCAATCAGGGACTCGAGTGTGGCGTGCCCCTGGAGACCTCCGGCCGCGACTTCCTGGAACATCAACACACCGTTGGCGCCGTGAGGAATCGAGTGAAACGGCAAGGCCACGAGATGACGTTTGGCGAACTCCGGCGCGTCCTGCTGCGCAGCCAGGTGTCGGCGGGCCTCGTTGTCATGGGCCGACTCCGTATCGAACGCCTTGAGGATGATCCTGCGCTCGGGTGCGCCACCCGTCTCTTGTAGGAACGCGGTGGCGACTCGTGCCGAACTGTGGCCGTACAGGCGGTGATCCACCTCGATCAGCATCTTGTTGGCTTCGACCCAGCGGGACACAATCGCACCCGCCTCCGTCCCCAGGGCCTCCGCGAGCGACGCACGTGCGGAATCACTGCTGCGCAACGAGTTCCTCCGGCCTGTTCTTCGTCTGCGGGACACCGACTCATCGGGTGGGTCGCATGGTACGCAGGCTCGCGTGGCAAGGGTTAATCGCCGGGAGGGACTAATGGAGCCTGACGAGATCCTGGATCGAGAGCTCGAGGAAGTCCTGGGCACCGCGGCGCCCGCCCTTCGCGACTGGGCCCTCTCACCTCCTTGAATGTCCTCGCCCGCCAATCCGAGGCGATAAGCTCTGTCGAGTGATCATTTGAGGTCGTCCCATGTCTAGGCTGCAGCAGGGGTCGTGTCTGGTTCGCGTCCGAAACGGAACCGGTTCTTGTGGTCGCCGGAGCCAGGAAGACGTCGAACTCGCCCGCTGCGGGCAGGCGCCTGATCAGCGCGGCGATCTGCTCGTCGGCTTCCGCGTTGCGCAACTGCTCCAGCAGCGGGCGCACCGTGAATGACTCGCCGAGGGCGCTCTCAGTGGCGGCGCGCCGGGCTAGCACGGCCACCTGTTCGTGGGCGCCCAGCGCGCGCAGCTGTTTCACCACCGCGGCTACCCAGTCCAGCCTGTCCAGGGGGATCTCACTGGCGGCGCGCTCGCCCAGCGCCTCGGCCTGTTCGTGGGCGCCGATCGTGGTCAGCTGCTCCAGTAGCTCGGACACATCGAGCGGGAAGCTAAGGGAGACCTGGGATGCAGGGTCGCGGGCGAGCACTGCCGCGACGTGCTCGTCAGCGCCCGCCTCGCACAACAGCATCAGCAACTCGGTCACGTTGTACGGCTCGATGAGCGGAGTCTCGTCGGCGACGCGCTGACTCAGCGCCTCGGCCTGTTCATGGGCACCCAGCGCGCGCAGCTGTCGCAGCAGTGGTGGCACGTACTCCGGGACTTCCACGGACACGTGACTGGCGGGACCGCGAGCGAGCACCGCAGCTACCTGCTCGTCAGCGCCACGCCGACCAGCTGCTCCAGCAGCATGGCCAGGTAGTCCGGGTCGTCAGGGACCACCTGGGCGGCAGGGTCGCGAGCCACGAGCAGTGCGAGGAGGTGTACCCCTTCGACACCATCATCCAGTCCTTACGCGGCGATACTGACGCCGTGCAGGCGCTCGGAAACCAGATCGCCTTCCACGGCCAGCACGTAGCGGAAGACTCCCGCGAAATGGCCAGTGCTCTCTCGCCGTGGCGCCAGTTGATCGCCGCCGACAGGCGGTTCGTGCCCGGTGCCGCTCTGCGATCAGCCGGACGATGGTCGTTTGTAACCGCCATCCCCGACAGCATCTGGGCCGAGCTGACCCTGGCGTCCCTTCGCATCACCGCCGGCAGTAGACCTCATCATCGAAGTCGCCGATCGATGTGCCACCGCGGAAGTAACCGAAGCCACGCTTGAACTCTTTCGGTTACTCCTCGAAAACGACACACCCCGGGAACGCGGACATGTCGCCCTCCGAGCCCGCGAAACCCTGGCCGCGAACCCACACGCCTTGAACAGCAGGGATGGCCGGGCCCTTGACCGCCGGCTCACCGAACTTGGGTTTCCGGCGCCGCCGGACGACACTGTTTGAGCCTCGCCCATCAGCCACGCACCTGTTCTGTTGCCGGTTACTCCACCGCTCGCGCCAGACGAGACCTGCGGTCCCGGGACCCGTGACTGTTCAAGGGTCCCCCACCATGCCTCAGGTGCCCGAAGCTGCGGTGTTCGGCGTGCCGGCCTCGAGGTACGGCCAGCGCCTGGTCGCCCATGTCGTGGTGGACCAGGCACGCCGCTGGACACCGCAGCCGTGAGCAAGGTTGTGAAACACGAGTCAACCCGCTTCCGTGGTAAAGTCCAGCCAGACATACAACCATCTGGCTTCCGCTCGCGGACACGCCAACCTGTATGGAGACACCGTGACGCACGAATGTCCCGGCGCCGTCCCCGTCGTGAGGACGGAGCAGAGCGCTTTTGCACAGCCCCTTGCGGAGCTGGCTGCCCACCCCAGCGCGCACTCCCATTCGGACACATACGTCCGATCTTTCGCAGCGGATCTCACCAAAGCTGGACTCGGCGAGATCGAAGCACTGGCTAGCTTCCGCCTTCCTTACACGAGCGCCGAGTTCGACCTCCTGCTAGCGGGCGTCCACCCCCAGACCGGGGAAAACGCCTACGTCGCGATCGAGATCAAGGGCTGGCTGGCGGCGCAGCCAGAGCATGCCAGCGGCGTTCTCGCGAAGAGTCCCGCGGGCCTGCGCCGCACGATCCACCCCGTGGCCCAGCTCGACAAGATGATCACCTACTTCCGGGAACGCACGGTCGCACTCGACCACCCGATCAGCGGGCTGGTCTGGTTTCCGCAAGCCCGCGACGCAGACGTATGTTCTCTGCTCAAGTTCGAGAGCTCAGAAGGCACCCGGGTCTTCACACCCGAAAGCCGGGCGGAGATGGCCGACTTCCTCCGCACCCGGCTCGCGCCAGATCCGAGCCGGCGCGTCGTTGAAACGCTCTCCTCCAGGCCGGTGCGCGAGCCACGCCCTCTTCTGGTGGCGGCCGCGAGCGAGTTCAAGAACCGCGATGAGTTCGTCCTCCTCGGCAACCAAGAGCTCGCGCGCTCGACTGCGCTCGAGGCGACCGAAAGTGGCGCGAACGAGACCCTGATCGTCTCTGGGAGGCCAGCCACTGGCAAGAGCACGGTCGCCATCTCCCTGCTCGCGGAACTCGCACGGCGCGGGTACTCGGTCGCCCACGCGACGGGGTCGCGCCCGGCGACTTCGACCTGGCGGAAATTGATCGGCACCGGGAACCCCGGGACAAAAGTGCGAGGCCTCTTCACCTACTTCAACAGCTATTCGGGGGCGGAGCCGGGCAGCCTCGACGTCCTGATCTGCGACGAGGCACACCGCGTCAGAGACACCTCCGCGACCCGCTACACCCGGCGAGACCAGCGAACTGGAGTTCCGCAGGTAGTCGAACTAATCCGGGCGGCAAGGGTGTCGGTGTTCTTCCTCGACCCGGAGCAGGCCCTGCGCCCCGGAGAGATCGGCACGGAAGAGCTGATCGCGTCCGCTGCGGCGGACAACGGCCGCACCGTCCGCCTCATCACGCTCGACGAGCATTTCGGGGCGGACGGGAGCAGCGAATACCTCGCGTGGACACGCCTACTGCTGGACGAGCACCGGCGCGCTCTGCCGATCTGGACCGGCGGCCGGGAGTTCACCGTCGAAATCGCCAGCACACCCGAGGAAATGGAAGCCCGGATCAGACAGCAGGAAATCGACGGCACCGCCCGGATCGTCGCGGGGCTGTGCTGGCCGTGGCACGAGGCCAAACCTGGCGAGGACCTCCCGCTCGACGTCCGGATCGGTGACTGGGAGCGGCCCTGGAGCGTCAAAGGCGACCGCGGAGTGAACGGTGCACCATCGAGCAGCCACTGGGCCAGCGATCCGGCCGGGATCGGCCAGATCGGCTCGGTCTACAACGTCCAGGGTTTCGAATTCGATTGGACCGGCGTCATCCTCGGGCCTGACCTGGTGTGGCGCACCGATCGTTGGGTCGCGCGTCGCTCAGGGAATGCAGACTCCGGCCTCCATCGCATGGACGACCAGGCTTTCGACAAGCACGTCCGACGGACGTACGGCGTACTCCTGAGTCGAAGCCGCAAGGGCACGATCATCTATTCGACGGACCCGGAAACACGACACATGCTGCATAAGATCGTTCCCTCGAAAGCACACTGACCAGCACTCCCAAAGGGAAGGAATCGCCGGACGAACCCTCACCGCATCACCGTCACTCAGAAACGGCTTCGGGCTTCCGCATCGCGGACATGCCCTCACACGTTCTGGAGAACACCTGTGGATTTCCGTCCCAACGGCGTCCCCGGCACCGGGGCCCCCGCTTCCTCGTCGACCGGCCCAGGCGGAGAAATCCGGCCATCTAAACGGATAGCGCCGCCTTCGAGCAAGGTGTGCTGGATCCTCGACGACGACGATCGAACCAAACGCGCGCGCGAACTCCTCATCCCGTTATGCGTCACCGCCGCCATCCTCACAGCCCTGGTTTCGGGAAGTCTGTTGCTCATCGGACTGCTCAATCCCGGATTCTGGGGCACCCTCGCGACCCTCGCCGGCGTCGCAGGTACCGGTGGAGCGTCCTGGACGCTCGCCAGGAAATGGTGGACCCGCCGCAACGGGAGCAACGACATCTAGGCCCGGGCGGGGTGGCCCCGGTTCGTTTCGGAACCGCCACCCCGCCCGATATCCGGCGACGTCTTGAGGAGATCTTCAAGCAGACCGCGGAAACCCGGCAGCGACGCCACCAGTCGAAAGTAGCGTCGCCTCGTCGGCACTAGCCCGGCATGACCCATGGTCCAGCGAGGCGTGAAGTCGAGCGCTTCTCGACACTGGTGGGCCCGAATTGCCGATGTCGCCGCCGTGAGCGTGGGATTGGGCGTCCTGGGGAGCATGCCAGCGCTCACCGCCGACTTCAGTACGGTACATCGACGGCAGCTTGGCGGGGACCGAACGGGAACACTTGGTGCTACGCCTACTGGCATGCAGGGTCCAAACTTCGGCCCCAGCGCTGACCAGGCGTTTGCTGCTGCGGTGGGCTCGCACCGAGCCCGCACGACCCGCAGATGTCGCTCACCTGTGATCAGCAGCCAGTCGGTGACCTCGGTTCTCACGGTGCGGCTAAGCCGCTCAGCAAAACCGTTCACCAAAGGACAGACCCTCGCAATCGCTGTCCAACAGCGGAACGACCCACACGTTGTCCGCGGCTGGCAACCACCCGCGACCTCGTCAAAGGGTCGCTTGAACTCGGTTCTTGGCAACTTCACGACGAGCCATCGACCAGCGCGCTGGAATCGCGCATGCATCGCGACGGCACCCCGGCGTTTGTAATACAACAACCTGCGATCATAGATACGGTCGAGAAGACAGTGGCGCCTTACACCCAGACGCAGCTATGGCCTGTCGCAGGAATACCGGAACGCGGCGCGGGCAAATTCGGACGCCTAACGCCTTGAGCTCCAGCAAAATCACGCGCATCCAAGAATTACTCGACCAGCCCGACAGCACCGTCGACTCGGTCGCCAGCCTCTTCGGCGTCAGCTGTCGAACGATCTACCGCTGCGTCCTGAGACATCCGACGAAAGCCGGTAAAGATTCAGCGCCATAAACCGCCGAAGCCATACTGGCGAATCCGCAGGTCTACTCAGGGGATTCCGGCCAGGGACCGAAGTGGTGGACAAGCTGCGATAGCAGCGACGATTGTTCGCCGCCGCTATTCCACCGCCTGCGCCAGTGGTCTTCTCGCGCGGCGCACTGCTGGGGCGGGAGCGGTGTTACGAGAACGCCGAAGTCGGTGGCTTCGAGGCGTTGTCGGGCCTGGTGTTCCCAATGTTGCCCGAGGATGTGGCGGACCTCGCGGTGAAATGCGGTGTCTGCGATAAGGGAGATGACGATGGCGATGTCGAGTCTTCCTGGAAAAGTGCGGCCGAACCGGGCCCGCAGCTCGTCGGATACGGGCGTGTCGAACCAGTTAGCAGGGGGCGATATCTGCAGAATTGTGTCCGCTGCGTAGAGGAGATAGACGAGTTCGGTGGTGGTGACGCTCTCGAGGATCGCTATTCTGTCTGCTGCGGGCGTGAAATTCACCTCGAGGAAGTCCAGCAGCAGGTCCACGGAATCGTCGTGAGCATATCCAAGTTCAAGCAGTGTCTGGCGAAGCAGTCCGCGTCCAACTGCGGGGACACCGAGGTAGCTGGCGACAAGAAAATGCTCGTGAACGTTGCGTTTGTGGCCGACTACATAGGAAACCTGATCGAGTAAGGGATGCCCGCGCTGCGGAGAGAACGACATGCGAAGTGGGCTGGACACGTCAGCAGCACGCCCGTAGGCGGCGTCCTCGTTGAGGGCGAGGAGATCAGTTTCCGTGATCAGCGCGGCCAGGCTGATGCGCAGTGGCCGAGTCGCGATCACCTGTGGGACCTCGTAATGTCCGACAAGAGCGAGCGCGGCGTGCGCTAACACGCTGGTGGGCCTGGGATCTACTGCGGAGGCGACGGTGATCGCGCAGGCGACCGCATCCGGGGCGAGCTCGGATGTGGTGCCTCGTCCCCTGCCCAGGGAGCGACGAATGTTCTTCGGTATCAACCCGGCTTGTCGCCAGCGTTCGAGCTGGTAGGGCGACATCTCAAGCCGAAGCACCCGCACTGCTACGATGAGCGCCTGGTCTGCACTGCTGACCGTTCCCCTTGCCACTACTGGAGCTCACGACCCCGCGAATTTATCTGCATACTTTACAACCCCGCAACATTATCCGTAACACTGCGGCGCGGTCTGCTGAGCTTATCGGCAAGCACACGGCAGCCGGTTGACCTGCGGTTGTCGACCATCGGATGAGCGGGGATGCGAAGGACATGTGGTTGGCGATCACGGCGACGGTCGGTGTCGCCGCGGGCCTTGTGGCCCTGGGGATGATCTTGAAGGGATCAACGCCGGATCAACGGCCTGCGTTGCTGACGGCGCTTGCTGACGTTCTTCGCGCCTGGCGTAGCCCACAGCAATCCGCGCCACAAGACGAGCCGCCGGTGTTGGGTTCGGAACGGGGATTCGACGAAACGCGCTCGGCGACGTGGTTGATTCGTCGCGGGGACCCTGGTTTCCGATCTCGCGTAGCCGCTAGGGTGCGGACCAATCGGTACCGGGGGATGGTCATTGGCGGTGGTATTCCTGCGGCGGCCGCGACGTGCCCTCCGGGCAAGAACACGGAAACGCACCCCGGCAGCCAACCCCTCCGACAAGTATGGGGAGAAGGCCTGCGTCGCCAGCCTGAGCCTTGGACCTCGTCGGTGACCGCAGCGAGCTCCACCAGGACTGTTTCGATAGCGTCTCGGTTCACGCCCTTCCCGCCTGTCTTCGACGAAACAGCCTATCTGTTCGATCCCGTCGGCTCACGGTGAACCGCCAACTCGAGTGACAGAGCACAATACAACCTCGATTACCGTCAGCAGTCTCCATCCGTCGGCAGACGGTCGTATTTGTCGGCAGTGCCTCGGGCGAGGTGTACTGGGTAGCGTTGTTCGTTTAGGCGGATCTTTTCCTGCATCGCGGCCGTGAGGTCGATGTCGAGGACGTCGGCGAGGCGGATGAGGTAGGACAGCACATCGGCGATCTCGTGGCGGACCTGCGTCGCGGTCTGCGGATCCTCCATGATGGCCTCAGCTTCCTCAGGCGTGAGCCACTGGAAAAGCGTGACGAGTTCGCCGGCTTCACCGGCGAGTGCCATCGCTAGGTTCTTCGGTGTGTGGAACTGGCGCCACTCGCGTTGGTCCACGAACTCGGCAAGGGCGGCACGCAGGTCCTGCAAGGACACAGGGGTGGCTCCCTCGCTATGCGGCGCCGGTAGGTGCGAGACCGGCCGCGTGCGCTGTCGGCGAGCCGATCCAGTGATCGTCGTCCTGCCACACGCTAGCGATCTGCAGCTCCTCGAGCAGCTCGATGCACGCCTCACCGACCGGCTCGTTGAACAACGCGAGCATGCGCACACCATCGGGCTTCGGGCACACGAACTTGCGATACATCAGCAGCTGACCGATAGCCTCACGCACGGCGTTGACGCCGTTGCCTTTCCGCACGATCTTGGCTTCGATCAGCCATTCGTCGTCGCCGCGGGTCGCCACGAGGTCACGGGGATGCACCCGGGTATTGGCGTCGAAACCGGTCGCGATCAGGTGCTCGCCATACTCTTTGACCAAAGTTTCATGTTTGCGTGACTTGCGGATGGTACGCCCGGTGATGGTCTGGACGTAGTCGTCGCTGTTTTTGGGTTTGAACTCCGCCTGCGACTCCGGCTTCGGCTGCGGGCCCGGTGAGACGATCACTGCGGGGTTGCTCACTGCAAGGCCGTCCCGCACATCGATCGCGACCTGGTAGAGCCGGATGAACCGCTGCAAATCGGCTCGCAACTCCTGCTCGGAAGGCATGCTGGCGATCGGGTAGGTCCGAGCCACGATGCTGCCGGCCTCGTAATCGCGCGGAAGCTGGCTGGTGCTGTGGAGATCGATCGTCTCCGCCAGCCCCGTGATCAACGAGCGCTCGAGACGCTCACGGATCGCGGCGGACTGGTCCGCAAGACGACCACGTGCCTTACTCCCCCACTGCTTTCGTGCGTCGGTGACGCCCTAGTTGAGGCTCAGCGAGACCGTCGACATGTCCGCGGCGAACAGGTACACAACGTACAGACCACGAGTTGCGGTCTCGGTTTCGTCCGGGTCGAACACCGCGATCCACGGGACGTAGGCACCCTGGCCCATACCGCCCCGGCCCACGATCGTGTAGCCACGCGCCAGCGACGCCAACGCGGTGCCGGCCGAGCGCAGCAGCACCTGTGCTGCACTGTCCATGCTGGCGTTGCGGTCATAGTTCTTCGCAACCTGCGTGATCAACGTTCCGAGATCCACAACATCCTCCCCGAGATTCACCTCGCACCGTATCGCGGGTCACCGACATGATCGAACAACCTCCGAGTTCATCCAGATGTCCCGGCGGGACATCTGAATGACCACTGCGTCCGTTGCTGCGCGACCAACACCGTCTGGCCCCCGCGGCCACGGCCGGGTCAGCATGCCCATCTGTCCCCTGCCGTTGCGGCTCTTCCCCCTGTGGTCTGGCGAGCGGCGGAGGACCGCGGGAAGCGATCGGGCACACTGACCATCATGGTGGGGACCTCAGAGGGCCAGGGGTCACGGTGGTGATCTCGGCGCTGGCCGGCGCCGGCGGGATCGGAAGGACCTGGTTAGCGCTGCGCTGGGCCGATCAGAACGCGGAGCGTTTCCCAGACGGGCAACTGTTCGTCGACCTGCGCGGCTTCGATCCCAGCGACGACCTCATGCCAGCGCACGAAGCGATCCGCGGCTTCCTCGACGCCCTCGGTGTCGCCCCGGACAACATCCCCGCCGAGCGGTCGGCGCAGGTCGGGCTCTACCGCAGCCTGGTCGCCACGCGGCAGATGCTGATCGTGCTCGACAACGCCCGCGACAGGTTCCTCAGCGCGGCGTTGTGCGCGTCCCCGGCTTCGCGGCGCCAGTCGTAGTCGACGCGGCACTCCGGAGAGCGGGTGACTGTAGCGAACGCCCACAGATGCCCGTGCCTTTCAGCCATTTGTTCGCGATCTTGCGGTGGCTGACCGACGCGCTGTCACCCGAGTCCAACGTTAGTGGCGCGGCTCCAGGGACTACCGCCACCAACGGGAGGGTCTTGTTGGGTACACAATCGCCAGCGCTCAAACTGTGCGAACTTTTGCAACACGACGAGCGATGGTGGCTCGGCCGTTACCTTGCCACCGATACTCGAGCTGGCCAGGTTAGCGCAGCGGCGTTTTGTTGGTGTGCAGCCGAAACGGCTCAGTGCCGGTCTCGAGGATGGACGCGTCGAAAGTCAAGGGATCGACGATCGCCGCGCAGAGCCAACCCAGGTCAAAGCTGGTGCGAGACTGGGCTCCTGGTTCGCGTAGCCCGGTTCATGCTCCCAGATCGAGCACGTCCAACCCGTTTTCCGCACAACCAGCGGCCACGTGCGCCGACGCCTGAGCGAAAGCATTCGACAGCACGATCAGGATGACCGGCGAGGCCGTGGTCTACTTCCGCGGCATGCGCGCCTGAGCTATCGAGTCGACAAACAGCTGCGTCTACTCTGCGGTGTCGAGGAAGAGACCTTTCAGCTGGTCCGGGAAGGACGATCGTACTGATCCGACAGCGGCGTCGGATCAGCTGGTTCTCGACCGTGAAGACGAGCTGGACGGCCACCTACACAGCAGACGGCCCTTGCTTTCCCGGTGTCCCCGCCGATGGTCCCCGGCTGGTTCTGGATCTGGTCATATGCTTCGCGAGGATGCCGACAAGATGTTACCGCCAGCGGCGGACTGCGGACAGCACAAGAGCTCCAGCACAATGGTTGGATGGAGGAGACCGAAAGAGCCCCGAAACGGCATCGGTGGATGGCCTGGCTTCTGCTGGTTGTAGTTGGCGTCGGCCTCTTCGCGACAGGTTGGGCCCTGCGCAGCGCGGACGGCTTGCAAACAGCCGCGAACATGGCTCAAGTGGTTTCGCTGATCTTCGCTGTTCCTGCGGTACTCGGCCTAGTCTGGCAACTCCACAAAACCGGCTCAAGATCAGAAACAAGCAGCTCCATGCCAACGCGGGCGGCCGGCGACCGTGGCAGCCAAGCCAGCACATCCGCTACCGAGGCACCGGAAGTACCGCGCCAGGTTCCACTGGGGATCAGGGACTTCACGGGCCAGGAGAAGCACTTGGCCATGTTGGACGCAGCTGTCGCCACCCCTACGGCATCAGCGAGTGTCGTCGTGGTCGTCGGCATGGGCGGTGTTGGCAAGACCACCTTGGTGGTTCACTGGGCTCACCTGGTCAAAGAGAGATTTTCTGGCGGAACCCTCTACGTCAACCTGCGTGGTTACGGGCCCAGCGCTCCTCTGCAGCCGGCCATGGTGATCACCTCGTTCCTCGATGCGCTCGGCGTGCCGGACGACAAGATTCCGGCCGAGCCTGAGGCAATGGAGGCCTTCTACCGGTCGGTCCTGTCCCAGCGGCATATTCTCTTGGTGCTGGACAACGCATTCGACGCTGAGCAGGTACGCCCCTTACTGCCCGGTGCTGGCGGCTCAGTCGCGATCGTCACCAGCCGCAACGCACTCACCGAGTTGCTTGTCACCGAAGCAGCCCACCGCGTGCACGTCGAACTACTCGCCGAGCCGGAGTCAGAGCTCCTGCTGCGCGAAATCGTAGGTTCCGACAGGCTCGACACGGAGCCTGGAGCAACCGCCGACCTCGTTCAGGTGTGCGCTGGCTTGCCGCTGGCGATCAGGGTCGCCGCCACCAGGATCGCAGCGCGCCCGAACCTTCCGCTGGCCGACGTCGTCTCGGACATCAGGGAGAGCAACCACCCGGACCGCGAAAGCCGCTTCACCGACAGCGGAGTTGTCGCGGCGATGGTGCGGTCCGTGTTCGAATGGTCCTACCAGCAGTTGACTGACTGCCAGGCACTCGTGTTCCGCAGGCTAGGTTTACACCCAGGGCCCGAGTTCGGTGTCCACGCGGCCGCCGTGCTCAGTGATCTCGAGCCATCAGTTGTGCACCATCTTCTCGAGTCGCTCGTCGATCTTCACTTGATCGAACCCGCCGGACGCAGGCGCTATCGCGCTCATGACCTGCTGCATACCTTTGCCAGGCGTCGTGGCACGGAGGACGAGACCGCCGAAGATCTTCGAGTAGCCCTCACGAACCTCTTGGGCTGGTACGCGTGCACAGCGCAGCAAGCAGATAAGACGGCCTTCGCCGACCTACCGGGGCTACCTGAGCAACTGCGTCAAGTCGGCAGACATGTCACATTTACGGACCGGGTCGGTGCCGTCGATTGGCTGCGCACCGAGGCCACGAACCTGATCTCCGCGACCCGCTGCGCGAACGAAAACGACCAGCCGAGACTCGCTGTTACCTTGGCCGCCTCCGCCCGTTTCCTCAATTCACGAGGCCGCGCTCAGGGCGAGCTGCATCTCGAAATCACTGCCCTCGGCTTGGTATCAGCCCGGGCCTGCGGAGATCTGCTGGTAGAGGCCCAGCTGCTCGCGATGCGCGGGGACACGAAAGAGTATCTGGGCGCATTTGACGAAGCCGACGCCGACTATCAGGCTGTCTTCGTGATCGCGGAGCGCCTCGAAGACTCATACTTCCAGTTCTCCGCTCTCGCTGGCATGGGCCGCGTGCGACTGCGTTCCGGGCGCCTCGACGAGGCCCTTCAGCTTTACCTGCAGGCTCTCGCACCAGCGCAGCGGGCCGATGACTGCCGGGCAGAGGCCGTGGTGCACGCCAACTTGAGCCAGCTCCACACACAGCTGAGCAACTTCGACGAAGCCCTGGCTCACGCTGGGCAAGAACTCGTACTGCGCAGGCGAGGCGACGACCGGCTCGGCGAGGCATACGCGCTGTACGACGCGGCACTCGCCTGGCAAGGCCTTGACAATCACCGAACCGCCATCGCGCTGTGCGACCGTGCGGCGGGAATCTATCGAGAGCTCGGTGACATCAGCGATGATCTAGGCGGAATCGTGCTGGCACTGGCGACTTCACAAGAGCACGTGGGAGACATAGTGGGGGCGGCCGATAGCCTCCGCGAGGCGCTGACCATCCTCACCCAACTGGAGGACCCGCGAGCCGAGCAGGTACAGGGCCGGCTCGCGGTTTTGGAGAGCCGGTGACCAGATTCCCTTCACAAAGCCACGTCAGGCGGCATGGCGCAGGTCAGACATTGTGGATGTGGCATGCCGACGCTTGTTGCGACCTTGTGCTCCATGGTCACGAGGTTGACCCGGTACTCCCGGTTGACAGCCAGGTCCGGTACCCCGGTGAGCACGCTCATCGCGAAGTGCGCCACATACTGGCCGGCACCACCGGCCGTCACAGCGTTCGTCGGATGGGAAGTGGGGTCATCACCGCGCTCCAACGCGGTCAGCGAGACGCCTGCAAGCCGTTCTCGTTCAGCCGCGTAGGCGCAGTCATGGCACGGTCCCGGCACTCCTGGCCGGTACACCCCGATGTTGAGCTGCGGGCCTTGGTAACCGCCATGCACCCACGCCGTCCCGGTGAGCCGGCATGCCTTGTTCGCCCACGAGCGGATGGTGCCCGGTTCGTCTGCGGTGAGCACCACGAGGTCGAACCGGGCTGACAAGGCGACCAGGTCCGCGGGCCCAGTCACGGTCTTCTCTTCTCCCGTGATACTGATGGTGGAGTTGTGGCTCCGCAGTCGCTCAACCGCCACCTCGACTTTCGACCGGCCCTCATCCTGCTCTGTGAACAGAACCTGCCGGTTGAAATTGCTCAGCTCGACGACATCATGATCCACACAATGCAGTTCCCCGACACCGGAGAGAGCGAGCGACAGCGCGGCGGTGCCGCCGACGCCGCCCACTCCGACGATGACGACACGTGCTTGCCGCAGCTTCAGCTGGATATCCCAGCTCGACTCCCGCGGATGCGGGTCCATCCACCGCCACAACGGCATGCCTCGGCTGTAGCGCTCGAGTTCATCCGCGGTCAGCTCCGGGGGCGGGTACGCTGCCGCGTCTTCGAGATAGCCCGCGAGGTCGAGCTTCTCGATGTCACTGGCGGTTTCCAGCACCACCTCGATCACCGGACTCGCGGGAAAACGGTGGACCATCTCGGCGACGATCCGGTCCACCGTCCGTGTCCCGTCGAGGAGTCCTAGCAGCTCCCACGCCCAGCCTCGCGGGTCGGGGATCTTCGCGCCGATCGCCGGAACAATGCCGCCGATCTGAACGACCGTGGTGTCGAATC
The DNA here is from genome assembly GCF_055580625.1 of Amycolatopsis sp. NPDC031561. Taxonomy (NCBI): domain Bacteria; kingdom Bacillati; phylum Actinomycetota; class Actinomycetes; order Pseudonocardiales; family Pseudonocardiaceae; genus Amycolatopsis; species Amycolatopsis sp. NPDC031561. The sequence continues at coordinate 45,170 of NZ_JBVILA010000006.1, forward strand.
GGACCGGCAGGTGCTCCCGTTTGATGACCGGCCGAAACCGAGGACCCCTACTGAACATCGTTAACCTCCCTGTGTTTGCCCTTGGCTGAATGTGAACTGTTCGTCAATCTCTTCGAACTCGATCACGCTCGCCACCTCCCTCCGCGCAGTCGGGGGAAGAACATCCGAGGTGTCAAGCAACTCCGGGGACATGGCCCGCTGTCAGGCTCGGGCCGGTGGAATCGCGGTGGCACCATGTCGCCTCCTGGTTGTTGGTCGCATCCAGCACCACCTTCCCGCCGCCGAACCGACAACTCCGGGGACAAGGTCGCCGACAAAACCCCGACAAACGTGGTCCGTTCGGGTGATTCAGAGCGAGAATCTGTCTCTCGTGCCTGAATGCCGTCGCCGCATGCAGACCGCCCCCGGACGATCATGCAAGATCGATGCCACGGGCCGCGGCCACGCGCCCCAGGGAGGCTGCACATGCGCATTGTTCTGCTCGGCAAGGTGCAGGTCGAAGGCAAGGCCGGCTCTTGCAAGGTGAATTGGTCCGCTGGCGCCTGCGCGCTGGTCACGCTGGCCCTTCAACCCGGCAGGCCGGTTTCGCTCAGCACTTTGACGACTCAGGCATTCGGCAGCGCAGGCTCGCGTAACACCACCAAGGACTACCTGGACCGCCTCAGAAGAATCCTCAGGGAGGCGGCCGGGGATGCCCCCCAACCCCTCAAATACGACGCGGATGTCGAGATGTACACGCTTGACCTCGACAAACGGCAAATCGACTATCACCGGTTCAACGAACTGGCCGCCGCGGCTCGGCGAGCGGGCGATCGAGCGCTCTACGAAGAAGCACTGTCACTGTGGCCCCCGGACTCGTTGGCTCTTGCGAGCCTTCTCCGCTACCCGTGGGCAGCGGCTAAGAGCGCGGAACTTCAAGCTGAACGGCGCGACATACATCTCGAGCTGCTGCGGTTACGCAATGAGGATGGAGACTACCAACACGTCTACGACACGCTTTCCGGCCTACTCGACCATGTCACGCCGAACGACGCCGTCCTGCGTCTCGGAGCCGAATCTCTTGCCTTCGGCGGTTACCACGCCGAAATCACAAATTGGTCATCACGAGTCATCAATCTCATGAATATCACCTCGCAGACACCGCCAGTCGAAGAAACACTGCAATATCTGGATCGACTCAAAACTGGGCAGTTCGCGAAGCCAGCCGAGCAGCCGCTCGAGGTGCAACACACGTCCACCCAAAGTGTCCTGCCACCCAAACCTCCCCGAAGTGCTCCCACCTTGTCCTCCGCTGGCGACGTAGCACTCAGACGGGCAACCGAACAACTGGCCGATGCCACCCAAGTCCAGTGGCAGCGAGAAGAGAATCACCGGAGGATCAACGACCCTGCTCCTCTCACCGTTCGCTGGCATGCAGCGCCCGACGAATTGTCCGACCACGAAGCCAACATCCTCGGTACCGATCAGCAGACAGGCCGAGGACCTTTGCAGCTCGCAGGTGCCCTTGACGAGATCACCGACATCTACCGGGCAGTGCCATCCGGCCGTCTTGTGATTCTCGGCCAAGCTGGCTCTGGAAAGACGACCTTGACCGTCCGGCTCGCGCTCGGTCTGCTCGCCACGCGAGAGCACTCTCCTCTCGTACCGGTCATCTTCAACCTGGCTTCGTGGAACCCGACTTCAATGGCATTTCACGAGTGGTTGGCCAAGGAGCTCATCCGCGACCACCCCGCAATGGCCACCAAGGACTCGTCCGGCACACGTTTGGCGACCACGTTGATCAACGCCAATCTGATCTTGCCGATTCTGGACGGCTTCGACGAGATCGCCGATGGCCTCTATCGCCCGGCGCTGGAGGCACTCAACAGCACCAGGATGCGACTGGTGCTGACGAGCAGGCAAGGCGAGTACGCCGGAGCCGTAAGTGCAACCGACGTCCTTACCCGTGCCGCGGTAATCCAGCTCGACGACCTGACACTCGACGACTTATGCGGATACCTTCCAAGCACGACCCGATCTGCGATCTGGACCCCCGTCCTGCACCGGCTCGCACATGATCATGAGGACCCGGTAGTCCAGAACCTGCGAGCCGTCCTCACCACGCCACTCATGGTCGGGCTGGCTCGCGCCATCTACAGCGACACTCCCGACTACGATCCCAACGAGCTGCTCGACCAGAGAAAGTTCCCCACCGAAGGAGCACTCGAAAGTCATCTTCTCGAAGTTTTCGTACCGGCGCTCTACAGGCAGGGACTGTACACGGGACGACAACCTCGCTGGCAAGCCGACAGGGCTCACGATTGGCTCGTTTTCCTGGCGAAACACCTGAACCGAACGAAGACGACCAACATGGCATGGTGGCGGCTAACCGACTTGTTTCCGCGGTTCTACAGCGGAGCGGTCATCGGTGTCTGCACGAGCGCGATGATCGGAGCGGCGAGCATCTTCATTCTTCCTTCGACAGAGTTTTCCCTATTGGCAATAAGCTTGGTCGTACTGATTATTGCCATAACAATCACGGCAAGCTTGACCGCCGGAAGACGGCCAGCCTCCGGAGTACTAGTTTCCATTTTTATCGGGATACTGCTCCCAGTCACGGTCGGCCTAGCAGTGGCTAACCAACAACCACTCCGATACCTCAAGGTGACCTACGTAGCAGGAACCGCATTACTAGTCGCCATAACTTACAAACTCGCCAAGGGCATCACCGTCAAGCCGTCGAGATTTCAACTGAAACGACCACAGCTAGAAAACACAAGAAGAAAACTGGCATTTCTGATTTCGGGCGCAACTCTTGCTGCGGCAGCCCTCTCATACCGTGACTTAATGGGAAAATTAGACGTAGAATCAAAGCCGCAAGCCTACCTGCTAATCGGTTCCACTGCTGCACTCATAGCACTCATCGTCGGACATTTATCTGGATTCAAGGTAGTATTTTCCTACAAAAGGGTAGCAGAAAGTCAGGCAATAGCACTGGCCGCCTGGATAGTATCCTTGACATTTGGCACACTCTGGACAAAGGGCGTCAAACTAGGCAACCTGGAAGACCTTCCTCTATTTTCAGTGATCGCGCTACTTGTCACGATTGCCGTGCCGAAAACCTTCAAAAAGGAACAGCACGAAACGCAGCCGGAAATCCGCCTTGGAACATTTCGAAGACACCTCAAGTTCGCCATCTCCGGCGCCATCATCGCTTCCATCTTGGTTTATTTACCCGACAGCTTACTCTGGCAAGATTCAAGCAAGAAAAGCGCCGATCTTAATTCGCTAGACCTCCGAATTGCCCCCGTCATGGGAGGGCTCATCGGAGTGACCACAGGTCTACTGGTTAGCTTATTCAAGGTCGCTACAGGTTTCGAGCGAACAGTCGACATCCGAACCGCGGCCTCTCCACGCAAACTCCTACAAGAAGACCGGCTCAACACACTCTTGCAATCATTGTTCCTTGCGATCATTGCAGGCCTGATCGTCCGCTTCATGTCGGCACCCGCCTTGTTAAGCACCTCGCTCTACTTCGCAGCCTGGTTCGGCCTCGTGAACATGTTCCCAGGAAAAGCTTGGGGGCGCTGGGCCATCTTTGCCCGCTTCTGGCTGCCAATCACCGGCAGACTCCCCTGGCGCTTACTGGATTTCCTGGAGGACGCACACAGCCGTGGCATACTTCGACAAACGGGTGCGACATATCAGTTCAGACACGTTAGACTCCAAGAAAGCCTTGCGGCCGAACCTGCGAACCCCCACTCCGGCCGCCTGACGTAACCTACCCGAATAGAGCAAGGCCTTCCCGCTCTCAGGGGCCGAGCATTGACACGACTGCGCAGATCAAGGCACTCTTAAATCCATAATCACATGAACGGAAAGGTGCTCAAATGATATGGGACAAGCCAGAACCCACTGCGCCAGACAAAGACAAGTCGACTTCACCGCCACCCTCACCCAAACCGACCAAGCCACAGGATGATCCGAATCTTGAGATTATCAAGCGCGAAAAACCGGTCTGAGGCGGCTGCCGGTCGCGGTATTGGATGGCGAATTTCGGTGCACGGCAGCGGCAGACCGCGCAAATCCCGTGCTCTAAGGACATCGAGCGCATGTGTACACCGCACTCGTCGCGGAATCCACCGGCGCCGCGGATACCGTCGACATCTACAAGGCCGCAGGCATGCCGAAGCCGTCGCTATCCGACTTCATGCCCGAGTTCCAGCGAAAGACGCAGCAGGCCGACAACCCACACTCGGCCATCGAGGGCGCTGCGGTCGCTGATCAACGAGGAATCCGCCCGCCGTCACCCGGCGCAACCCCGTGCGACGGCGGGCGTTCTCCGAACGCATCATCGAGCTCATGTGCACGTAAACCAACCAGCAACTCACCTCCACCGAGGCCATCGCCAAGCTCGTCGAAATGGCCAAGGAGATCGCTGCGGAAGCCGACCGGGGCCGACACTTCTCACCCCCCGCTGGGCACCGGCAAACTCGCGTTCTACGACGCCATCAGCAGCAACAAGTTCGCAGGCGACCTCCAGGGGTGAGGACGTCCCTAGAGATCGCCCACGAACTCGTCGACGTGATGAAGCGCGACGTCAAGACCAACTGGACCGTCCGTGACGACGTGCGTGCGAAGCTCTGCTCGTCGGTGAAACGGCTCCTGGCCAAGTACAAGTACCCGACGGACAAGCAGCCCGAAGCAATCAAGCTCGTGATCGAGCAGATGGAGACAATGGCGATACGGGATGCGGTGCGCGAGCGGGGTCGTTGATAGGTGATCCGTGACATCTGAGATCTTCGCTGATATGCAGGCGAGACGGTCGGGCCGGCTGCGAGGATCGAGGCAAGGCAGGTACTCAAGGCTATCGACGCTCGTGCCGCGAAGCGGGCACATGACCAAGCCGCCGCTGCGGCGATTTCGCAGGTCCGGCACCTTGACTCCGTTCGGCATGTCCTCCAGATTCGCGCCGGTAACCACCCGCGGACATGCGGTTCGGTGGTCGGCGTCGTGCAGCGATAAGCCCGGACATCGCTACCAGACAGTCAGCACAATGTCGCCGCAGTGCCACCCACTGCTGCGAGGGCAGCTCCTACCCGTTCGGGCGCCGCCGCCCGACCACAGCAAACCTGGCGTTCACGTAGAGCCACTCTTTCGGTTTCCGTCGGACGACAGGCGGTATCCGTCGCGTCGGATCTTTGCTTTGGCAGACTTCACAGCGAGGGGAAAGCCGCTGACCAGTATGTTCAGGTTCGTATACTGGATTGTTGGGTGCAACCAACAAGATGCGAACCTACTGGCAGTGGCTCCGGACAATCGGATTGTCGCCGAAGTCTGCAGCTCACTCGGGACACGGTTTCGTGCGGATACTGTTCGAATCGCCTCCGGAGCCTCGAACGCACACGACACGCTGGCGCTTCATCGTCAAGCAGAGCTATGGTCGGTCGCATGAATACGCATCCTGCGCAGGGATGCAACGAACAGGTGTTCGAGTCCCCCCTCGGACACGCGTACTAACCCTTCGGGGTGAGCGGATGGTCACATCGACCATCCGCTCTTTCGCGTTATAGACCAGTTCCAGGCCGATCTCGTCGTACAGCTCTTGCAGCCGGGCCGGGCTTGCGCTGATGACCTGCCGTCCGGCGTCGGCCAGCGAGTCGACCAGCGCCTCGACGTCCGCTCTCCCCAGCTCTGAACCAGCTGGAGTCCTCGCCAGCTCCTCTGTGCCGCGTCGCGTTCCTCCCTCGCGCGGTTCAACGGTTCAATCAGGGCTTCCAGGTCGGCACCGGCCTCGATCGCCTGTGTAAGCCTCGCCAATCGGGTCTTGGCTTGGGTCAGCCGCTACTGCACAGAGAGTTGATCTGGGGGCGAGAGAGGTAGGCGTGCCGGTTAAAGAGCAGGGCTGGGGCGGGCGGAAGATTGCGTGTGCGGGTTAAAGAGCACGCGAGGGGCAGACAGAGGTTGCGCGCCGCTTTAAAGAAGCCCCGCCACCCCACAGAACACCCTCCCCCTACCGCTTAAGCATCAACGGAAAACTCTCCAACCCCCGAAAGCTCACATTCCCCCGCCAGCGCAACTCCCCCTCATCCACCATCTCAATCCCCCGATACCTCCCCAGCAATTCCCGCAACACCGTCGCCGCTTCCATCTTCCCCAGCGCCGCACCCAAGCAATAATGCGGCCCACCACTGAACGCCAGATTCTTCACCGCGCCCCGCGTAACATCCAACCGATCCGGTTCCGGATACCGCTCCGGGTCCCGACAAGCCGCACCGAACAACAACATCGCCTTGGACCCCGCCGGCAACACCGCCTCGCCAAGCCCCACCGGCTCGTCCAGCAGCCGCGACACGATCTGCACCGGAGCGTCGTACCTCGTCAGCTCATCCATCGCAGCGGGGATCAAGTCCGGATTCGACCGCAGCAGCTTCAACTGGTCCGGGTGGCGCAAGAGCGCGAGCAACCCGTTCCCGATCAGGTTCACCGTAGTCTCATGACCGGCCACGAACAGAAACAGGATGTTCGCAATGATCTCGTGGTCATTCAGGCGTACGCCGTCCACCTCAGCGTGGGCCAGCAGCGACAGAATGTCCTCCCGGGGTTCGGCCCGGCGCCGGTCCAGCTCCTCCTTGACGTATTCCCGGAACTCCGTCTCCGCCCGGTTCATCTCCGCCGAGTCCTCGACGGAGATCGCCGGGTCGATCACCCGGCTGATCTGTTCGGTCCACAGGCGGAACTGGTCCCGATGCTCCGTCGGGAGACCCAGCAAATCGCAGGTGACCGTGACCGGCAGCGGCAAGGCCAGGTCGGCGATCAAGTCTGCGGGCCCCTCGCCGACGGCGTCGAGGAGGCGGTTGGTCTCCGCCGCCACCCTCGGGCGGAGGCGGTCTACCGCGGCGCGGGTGAAGACTTTCCCGATCACCGCGCGGATCCGCCGGTGCGCGGGGCCGTCCAGCATCAGCATCCAGCTTCGCACGCTGGTCACCAGCGGGCTGTCCGGGCCGCCCCGCCGTTCGGTCCAGCTCTGGCTCCGGTAGAACTCGCTGGACACGCCGGACGCGGACAGCACGGCATCCACGTCGGCGTAGCGCGAGAGCACCCAGAACCCGAAGTCCGACTGGTGCACGGGATCGGTCTCCCGCAGCTTCCGGTACACCGGGTACGGATCGGTGCGCACCGCGGGGTCGCGGGGGTCGAACAGTGTGCTCATCTCGTCTCGTCCCTGGTCAGATGGCGCGGATCCGGCGCACGAACTCGGTCAGGTCCGCGGCGGAGGCCCGGCCGCTCTCGCCGGCGAAGCCGGTGACCAGCCGCACCAGCGCGTCGTAGGCCTCGGTGTGGTCGTACGACGTGGCGTCGGCGACCTTCATCGACCACCGCCAATAGCCCTTGAGCGTGTCGGCCAGCGGCATCCGGAACGTGGCCAGCACGTCCTTCAGGTCCGCCACCGTCGCGCCGAGTCCGTGTCGCTCGACGTAGGCGCCGACGAGTTCGCTGTAGAACGCGAAGTGCCGGGCTTCGTCACGGGCCAGCCGGTGCAGCAGATCGCGCAGTACCGGCTCCGCGGCGACCGCCTTGAACCGCTGGTAGAACAGCTGCGTCGCCTTCTCCTGCACCAGTGTGTAGGTGAACGCCTGCACCGGCGTTTCATAGGGCAGCGCGAACTTCTTCCGCCCCTCCTGCGCCAGCTCCCGCATCAGCGTGTCCGGATCGCTGATGCCCGCCTCGATCTGGTACCTGGTCAGCACCGAGGCGTGCCGCTCCTCGTCATTGGCCCAGGAGATCAGGAACCGGAAGTACTCCCGGTTGAAGCAGAACTCCTCGATGGCCTGATCGCCGCCGGAGACCGGGAACGCTTCGAGGAAATACGTGAGGTACCCGGGAATGTGGTCCTCGATGAAGGTGATGAACCGGACCACCGAGCTGTCGGTCTCGGTCAGCTCCTCCGGGCGCAGCGCGTCCCACGCCAGATCGTCGACCGACCACTGCCGGGCGCCCGCGCGGCTGACCGCGAAGCCGGCCAGCCGCCGCATCTCCTCCGGCGGCAGTCCCGCACGAATGCCGGGCTCCGCGGCCGGGTTCATCGCACCTCCGTCGGGCCCATGCGCGATTTGACCGCGGTGAACGCGTAGTGCTTGGTGGTGTAGCCCCAGCCCGCGTTCGCCGTCTGCAGGTATCGGACCAGCGGTTCGCTCATGCCGGGCGCGACCTCTTCGACGCGTTCGCGCCGGGCGTGCACGCGTTCCTCCCACTGCTCGATCGTGCGGTGGTAGTGCGCGGTCAGGTCGGTCAGCCCGGCGAGGCTGAACCCCGCCGCCTCCATCGCCTCCACCAGCACCGACGCGGGCACCATGTCGGCGAAGCCGAAAATGCTGTCGGTGACGTGCACGGTGCCGGGCCGCCGGGAGAACTCGCGGTAGGTCTCGTGGTCGCGGAAACAGCTTTCCGACACGTACAGCGACCCGTTCCGCCGCAGCAGCCCGCGAACCTTGCGCAGCACGTCGGTCCGGTCGGGCATGTGCACGATCGAGCCCAGCATGGTCACCGCGTCGAACGGCCCGGGGACCTCGACGCCGGTGAAAGTCCCGGGCACCAGCGTGACCAGTTCGGAGACGCCCATTTCCGCCGCGCGCGCCCGGATGAAGTCCGCCTGCGGTCCGGACGGCGTCACGCCGGTCACGCGGCAGTCGTATTCCTGTGCCATGAACAGCAGCAGGCTTCCCCAGCCGCAGCCGATGTCGAGCAGCCGCTCCCCGCCGCGCAGGCCGAGTTCGCGCGCGACGAAGCGCAGTTTGTTCGTCTGCGCGTCGTCGAGGTCGGTGTGCTCGGCGTCGTACAGCCCGGAGCTGTACTTCAACCGCTGGTCCAAATAGAGCGCGAACAGCTCCGGCGGCAGCTCGTAATGCTGGTTCGTCGCGTCGCGCGCCTGCTGCGGGGTCGTCGCGGTCATGACCCCGCCAACTCGTCTCCGATGCCCTTCCGCACCAGCTCGACCAGTTCGTCGACGGTCTTGACCGCGAAGATCTGCTCGTCCTCGAACTCGACGTCCCACCGGCGTTCCAGTTTGGACACCACGCGCAGCATCTTCATCGAGTCCGCGCCGGGCAGGTCCCGCAGGACGTCGTCGGCGGCGATGTCGGCGGCCGGGATCTTCAGCTCCCCGGCGAGGGTCTCGGCGGTCGCGGCCGCGATCTCCTCGCGGGTGATCGTGTCGGTGCTCATGATTCTCCTGTTCCGTGGTCGAAATAGTGGCTGACGCGGCCGAACGCGGCCTCGTCCAGATCCATCAGGTCCTTCGCCTGTTCGGAGCGAATCGGCTGGAAGGTGCCGCGCGCCATCACGTGCACCTCGCCGTCCGGTCCGGTGATCTCGGCTTCGGTGTGCAGCACGCCGTTGCCCCGTCCGGCGATCCGCGCGGCCGTCGTGTACGGCACGTCGACGCGCAGCGGCAGCAGCATCCGGCTGCTCAGGCTCACCGAGAACGCGAGCATGCCGTGCACCAGCGCGAGAGTGTCGCCCATGACCTCGTCCAGCAGCACGTGCACGATGCCGCCGTGCACGATCCCCGGGTAGGACGCGTAGTCCGGCGAAAACACTGTCACCGCACCAAATTCGCCGTTCGGCAGCTTCCGCATCCGCAGTTTGAGGCCGACCGGGTTGCGCGGCCCGCAGCCGAAGCAGTTGAACGACGGTTCGGCGTGCCAGGGGAATTCGATCTCGTCCCCCGGCAGAGACGACGCGACGGTCATACCTCGGCCGCCTCGGCCTTGATCGACTCCTCGGCGATCGCGCGCCGGACGTCGGCCATTTTCGTCAGCTTGTACCCGGTGATCGTGGAGAAGTACTTGAACAGCTGCTCGCAGCACTTCGCCCACTCTGCGCCGTCCTCGTCGACCTCGGCGAAGTAGGCGAACATCTCGTCGATGGTCTCGTGGCCCTCCAGCTCGGGCAGGTTGCCCTTGAAGCGGCTCACCGGGTGGCGGTACAGGTCGCGGGTGGTGCCCATGTAGATGTAGAGGGTCTCGACCACCGAAGCGAGTTCTTCGGGCCGCTCGGCCAGCTGCTGCGCCGTGTAGTACACGAATTCGCGCGCGTGCCGGGCTTCGTCGCCGCTCGCTTTGCGCAGGATCTCCGCCAGCACCGGCTCTTCCATGCTGCGCGCCACGCACTTGTAGGCGTGGGTGGCGAGCACCTCGCAGATCACGTTGGTGGCCAAGGTCGCCGCTCGGGTGACGCCCGGCGGGTACGCCTCGCGCATCGACGCGATGGTGCGGTGCTCGATGCTGTGGCCCGCCAGCTGCAACCAGGTCTGGAACGCGAGGTGGTGCTGGATCTCCTGGTAGCCCCAGATGCAGGTGAACTGCGAGAAGTCGTAGTCCATGCCGAACTCGTTGAGCAGCCCGTGCGTCGCGGCGACCACATTGGACTCGCCGATGATCGCGCCCTTGGCGAAGACCACGTGCTCGGGTCGCACCGCCTGCGGGGTGAACTCCTGCCACGGGATGTGGTGCATTTCCCAGGTGGCGTGCTGGTATTCGGCGAAGATGCGGGCACTGTGCATCTGCTCGTCGGCGAGCAGGGGCACGCCGGCCCGCGAAGTCGTCCTGGTGTTCACACTCGTTCTCCTTGCGCGTCGGGTGCGGTCTCGGAAACGTCGGCCCGGTCCTCGGCGCCCGCAGTGCCCCCAGCGCCCTCGGCGAGGAGCCGCGCGGCCAGGACCCGCTGCCATTTCCCGCTGGTGGTGCGCGGGATCCAGCGCGGTTTGACGGGGTAGACCGCCACCCGCGGCAGGTCCACCTCGGCGGCGATCAGCCGACGGACCGCCTCGCTGACCGTGGCGGCGTCTTCGGCGGTCTCGACGATCACGCCGATCCGTTCGCCGCCTTCGTCGTCGGTGTCAGCGAAGGCGACGCACCGGCCGCGGTAGATCCCGGGCACGGTCCGGGCGACGGTCTCGACGTCGTCGGGGAAGAAGTTCTGGCCGTGCACCACGACCATCTCCTTGCGCCGCCCGGTGACGTACAGCTCGCCGTCCCATTCGAAGCCGAGGTCGCCGGTGCGGAACCAGCCGGAGTCGAACGCCGCGGCGGTCGCTTCGGGGTCCCGGAAGTAGCCGGTGGTCACCGCTTCGCCGGTGATCTGGATTTCGCCCAGTTCGCCGTCGGCGGCGACGGCGCCGTCGTCGCGCATCACCCGCAGCTCGATGCCGTGCACCGCGCGGCCGACCGAAACCACCGGCTTGGCCGCGCCCGCGGATTCGGGCACCGGACGCGCGAGGCCGGTGCCGCTGAGCTCCTGGCGGTCCACCGCGCGGATCTGCGGGAGGGAACCCGGGCTGGGGTAGCTGATCGACAGGGTGGCTTCGGCCATCCCGTACACCGGGTACATCACCGACGGGTCCACGCCGCCGGGCGCGAAGGCTTCGGCGAACCGGCGGACGGTCGCCGCGCTGACCGGTTCCGCGCCGTTGAAGGCCAGCCGCCAGCTGGAGAGGTCCATGGCTGCCAGCCGCTCGGCGGGGACGCGGTCGACGAGGTAGTCATAGGAGAAGTTGGGGCCGGTCATCACGGTGCCGCGGTGCTCGGCGAAGTGCGCCAGCACCGCTTCCGGGCGCCGCAGGAAGGTGGTCGGCGCGAAGACGTGCACGTCCGCGCCGTTCAGCCAGTGCGACTGGAGCCCGATCAGTCCCATGTCGTGGAAGGTCGGCACCCACTGGAGGAACACGTCGTCGGGGCTGAACGCGCCGGAGACCACGCAGGCCCGGAGTCCGGCCATGGTGGTGGCATGCGGCAGCATCACGCCCTTGGGCAGGCTCGTGCTGCCCGAGGTGAACTGCACGACGGCCAGCGAGTCCGGTTCGACGGTCGGCAGCGAGCGCGCGTCGCCGGTGCCGTGCGGGTCCGGCGGCGGCACCAGCGCCACGCCGGTGCCGAGTTCCCGCAGCGCCTCGCCGAGTTCGGCGTAGGCGGGGTCGAGCACGAGGTTGCGCATGCCCGCGGCGGTCACGATGCGGGCCAGCCGCCGCGCGGTGTTGGGCACGTCCGCGAATCCGGCCTGCACCGGCAGCACGCTCACCGCGGCCCCGGCGCGCCAGAGGCCGAAGATCGTGGTGAAGAAGCGGGCCGCGGTCGGCACCAGCACGCCGACCACGTCGCCGGGGCGCACCCCGGCGCGGAGGAACTCGTGCGCGGCGGCGGTGGCGGCGAGGTCCAGTTCGGCGGCGGTGATCCCGTCGCCCGCGGTGGGGAACCTGGCGTGCGCCTCGGGGGTCGATTTCGCCAGCAGGGCAAGGCTTTCGCCAAGGGTGTGCCCGGCCAGCCGGGCGGTTCGCATGGGTGGCACGGTGGATCCCCTCAGGTGGTCGTCCGGTCGGATTGCTCGTCGCCCGCGGGCGAGAGGGTGTCGCGCAGCCATGCCCCGATCAGCGCCGCGGTGTCCGCCGCGTGCTCCTCGAGGATGGTGAAGTGGTTGCCGGGGGCGGTGGCGAGCGTGTGCGGGAACGGCCAGACCGGCGCCCAGTCCGACGGCCAGCCCTCCAGCGGCTTGGCGGCGCGGACGAACAGCACCGGGATCGGCAGTTCGGCCGGGGCCCAGTCGAAGTCCTGGTAGTGCAGCATCGCGGTGATCCAGCCGTCGTCGCCGGGGACCGCGAGGTCCGGGTTGTCCATCCGGGCCTGTGCTTCCTCGCCGAGCCCCGGCAGCAGCCGGACCAGCCGCTGATGCTCGCTGGGCACGTAGCTGTCGAGCACCACCACCCCGGCGGGCGGGGTGCCCAGTTCGTGCAGGCGGCGCGCGATCTGGTGCGCGACCAGTCCGCCCGCGGACAGTCCGGTCAGCACGAACGGCCGGTCGCCGAGTTCGGCGCCCAGGGCCTCCGCGTGGAGGTCTACCAGCACTTCCCGGGTCCGGGGCAGTGCCTCGGCGCGACGGTACCCCGGGTGCCGCACCGCCCAGACGTCCCGCTCGCCCTTGAAGGACCTGGCCAGCCGCGCGAACTGCACCGGGTCGGACATGCCGACGATGCCGGGGACGCAGACCAGCGCGGTGCGCGCGTCGCCGCCGGCGAGCCGGACCGGGACGGACCGCTCGGCCCAATCGGCGACGGAGTCGGCGAAGGTGCGGGTCGCCTGCCATTCCGAGTCGCGGGCGATCAGCACCGATTCACGCATCCGCGCGCCTTCCTCGTCGATCGCCTCCTCCGCGCCGGTGGCCAGCAGTTCGGCCAGGTGCCGGGCCAGCACCACGGGGCTGGGGTGGTCGAAGGTCACCGTCGCGCGCAGCCGCAGCCGCAGCGCCCCGGCGAGCTGGTTGCGGATCCGGACCGCGGCCAGCGAGTCGACGCCGATCTCCAGGAACCCGGCGGTGGGGCGCAGTTCCGCGGCGTCCTCGTGCCCGAGCGCGCCCGCGACGGTGGTGAGGACGAAGTCGAGCAGCGCTTGTTCCCGTTCCTGGCCGGCGAGGCCGTCCAGCCATTGCCGCAGGTCGCCGTCCTCGGTGTCCGGCCGTTCGGCCAGTTCCCGCAGCAGGGGCCGATCCCCGGCGCCCTCCGGGTCGAACCGGGCAGGCACCAGCACGGGATCGCGCAGCGACACCGCGACGTCGAACAGCGCGAGCGCTTCCTCGGTGGCCAGTTCGTCGGGGCCGACGGCGAGGTGCCGGGTCAGATCGCTGCGCTCGGCCCATCGCCCCCACGCCAGCGAAAGCGCGGGCAGGCCGAGTACGTGCCGCCGACGGGCGAGCCCGTCGAGGACCGCGTTCGCGGCGGCGTAGTTCGACTGGCCGCCACTGCCCGCGACGGCCGCGGCCGAGGAGAACAGCACGAACGCCTTGAGCGGCTTGTCTTTCGTGAGTTCGTGCAGGTGCAGCGCGGCCTCCGCCTTCGGCCGCAGCACTGCGTCCAGCTGCTCCGGGGTCTGGGCCGCCACGACGCCGTCGGCGAGCGCGCCCGCCGCGTGCACGACGATGGTCGGCCGGTGTTCGGCGAGCACGCGGGACAGCTGGGCCGGGTCGGTGACGTCGCAGGACTCCACGACGGCCGTCGCGCCGAGCCCGGCGAGTTCGGCGACCAGTTCCGGGGCGGAGCCGCGGCGGCTGAGCAACACCAGCCGCCGCACGCCGTGGGCGGTCGCCAGGTGGCGGGCGAGGAGTCCGCCGAGGGTGCCGGTGCCGCCGGTGATCAGCACGACGTCGTCCGCGCCGGCGAACCGCGTGGGCGTCGGGGCGAACGCCCGCACCAGGCGGCGTGCCAGCAGCACTCCCCCGCGCAGGGCGAGTTCGGGTTCGCCGGTGCCGAGCGCGGCAGCCACGGTCAGGGGCGTGACCTCGTCGGCGTCGAGCAGGACGAACCGGCCGGGTTCCTCGGTCTGGGCGGAGCGCACCAGGCCGCTCACCCCCGCGCCTGCCAGGTCGCGCAGCTCGTCGCCGCCCCTGGCCGCGACCGCGCCCGTCGTGCGGAACACCAGCTTCGACGCGGCGAACGCCGGATGGGCGAGCCACCACTGCACCAGCGCCAGCGCTCGGTGCGCGGAATCCCGCACCGAGCCCTCGGAAGCGTTGACGAGCACCGCGTTCGGCACCGGTTCTCCCGCCACGACAGCGGCGGCCAGCGCGTTCAGGTCCGCGTACGCGGGGAACTGTGCGGTGTCCGTGCCGACAGCCACGACAGTGCCCGCGGCGCTGCCGGTGGCGGGAACCTCGACCCATTTCTCCCGGAACAGCGCGTCCCTGGGCACGCCGTCGCGGGTCGCGGCAGGCCGCAGTGCCAGGGAGGCCACCGACAGCACCGGAGTGCCGTGGTCGTCGGCGACGTCCAGCCGCACCGAGCCGCCCAGCTCGCCGCGCAGGCGAACTCGCAACGCCGCCGGGCGCGCGGAATGCGCGGTCACGTCTGTCCAGCTGAACGGCAACATCGGGCCGTCGACGGCGGGGACGCCGGCCGCGAAGCCGAGGGCGTGCAAGGCGGAGTCGAGCAGCGCCGGGTGCACGGTGAAACCCTTGGTGTCGACCGGGCAGCTGATCTCGGCGAAGACCTCGTCACCGCGTCGCCACACCTCGCGCAAGCCCTGGAAGGCCGGACCGTAACGCAGTCCTCGCTCGATCAGGCCGGCGTAGTGCCCGTCGTGCGCGACCGATTCCGCACCTTCCGGCGGCCACGCGCCGAGCGGCTCGGGTTCCGCCTGCTGCGGGCTGAGAATCCCTTCGCCGTGCCGGACCCACGCCGAGCCGTCAACCCTCGCGTGCAGCTCCAGGCCACGTTGCCCGTCCGCATCCGGGGCTCCGACCCGCAGCTGGACCGCCACCGTCGCGTCGTTCGGCAGGATCAGCGGACGTTCCAGGGTGAGTTCCTTGACCGTCGCGCATCGGGCGGCGGCAGCGGCCTGCAAGGCGAGTTCGAGCCATGCGGTGCCGGGCAGCACCACCGCGTCCAGCACGCGGTGATCGGCCAGCCACGGCGTCTCCGCCGTCGACAGCCGGCCCGCGAGCACGAGTTCGCCGGTGCCCGCCAGCTCGACCGGCGGGTCGAGCACCGGATGCGTGCTGCGGCGGACTTCCTTCTGCGCCAACCAGAACCGCTTGCGTTCGAACGGGTAGGTCGGCAGCGCGGCGAACCCGGGACCGCCCGGCTCGCCCAGTTCCGTCCACTTCGGACTCAACCCGCGGACGTAGACCTCGGCCAGCGCGCCGAAGAACGCTCCCCGGCCGCTTTCCTCGCGGCGCAGGGTGCCGGTGACGACGGCGTCTTCCCCGACCGTCGCGGCCATTGCGGGCACGAGCACCGGATGCGGGCCGACCTCGACGAAGAAGGCGAACTCCGGCGCCGGCAGGCCCGCCAGCGTCTCGGCGAACCGCACCGGCCGGCGCAGGTTCCGGTACCAGTACCCGGCGTCGAGTTCGGTGCCGGTCAGCACGGAAGCGGTCACCGTGGAGTGGAACGGGATCTTCGCGGCCCGGGGCGTGACCGGGGCCAGTTGGGCGAGCAGCCGTTCGCGGACCAGCTCCACCGCCGGAGAGTGCGAGGCGTAGTCGACCTCCAGGCGGCGGGCCTTGATCCCGGACTCGGCCATCTCGGTCACCAACGCGTCGAGCGCTTCGGGAGCCCCGGCGACGACCACCGCGTCCGGTCCGTTGATCGCGGCGAGCACCAGCCGCTCGTCCAGGCGGGGCCGCAGCAGCTCGGCGGACAGTTCGACCGAGACCATGCCGCCGAGGCCGGACAGCGCGGTCAACGCCTTCGCGCGGCGGCAGACCACGAGCGCGGCGTCTTCCAGGCTCAGCACTCCCGCGACGTGCGCGGCGGCGACCTCTCCCTGGCTGTGGCCGATCACCGCGTCCGGTTCGATATTCGAAGCCCGCCAGACGGCGGCGAGCGACACCATCACCGCGAACAACGCGGGCTGCACGACATCGACGCGCTCCAACGACGGCGCGTCCGGGTCCTGCCGCAGGACGGCGAGGAGGTCCCAGTCGGTGTGCGGGGCCAGCGCGCGGGCGCACCGTTCGAGGTGCTCGCGGAACAGCGGGGAGCTGTCGAGCAGGTCCGCGGCCATGCCCGCCCACTGGCCGCCCTGTCCGGGGAAGACGAACACGACCTTGCCGGTCAGATCGGCGGTCCCGCGCACCAGGCCGGGGGTGACCGAGTCGTAGGCCAGCACGTCCAGCGCCATCCGCGGGTCTTCGTCCAGCACGACAGCGCGGTGTTCGAAGGTGCTGCGCGAAGCGATCAACGCGTGTGCCAGCGCCACCGGATCGCGTCCGTCCACATGGGACAGCAGCTGTCCGGCTTTGGCCAGCAAGGCGGATTCGGTGCGCGCGGACAGCACCCAGGGCAGCTGGTCCTTCCCGGCCGGTGCCGCGGCGGGGCGCTCCGGTGCCTCTTCGACGACCGCGTGCGCGTTGGTGCCGCTGATGCCGAACGCGGACACGCCGGCCCGGCGCGGCCGCCCTTCCTCGGCAGGCCACGGGCGGTTCTCGGTGAGCACCTCGACCGCGCCGGTCCAGCTCACTTGGGACGAACGGGTGTCCGCGTGCAGGGTGCGGGGCAGGGTGCGGTGCTGCAGGGCGAGCACCATTTTCAGCAGTCCGGCGACCCCGGCGGCGGCCTGGCTGTGCCCGAGGTTGGACTTGACCGAGCCGAGGGCGAGCGGCGCGGCCCGGTCCCCGTCGAAGACCGCTTGCAGGGCGGCGACCTCGATGGGGTCGCCGAGCCGGGTGCCGGTGCCGTGCGCCTCGACCGCGTCGATGTCCTCGGGGCGCAGCCCGGCGTCGGCGAGGGCAGCGTGGATGACGCGTTGCTGGGCCAGTCCGTTGGGCGCGGTCAGGCCGTTGGAGGCACCGTCGGAGTTGATCGCGGTGCCGCGGACCACGGCCAGCACGGGACGGTCCTGTTCGAGGGCGTCGGACAGGCGTTCCAGCACGACGACGCCGGCGCCTTCGCCCCAGCCGACGCCGTCCGCGCCGTCGCCGAAGGCCTTGCAGCGCCCGTCAGCGGCGAGCGCGCCCTGCCGTTCGAACGCGCGGTAGATGCCGGGGGTGGACATCACCAGCGCGCCGCCGACCAGCGCGAGGTCGCATTCTCCCCCGCGCAGCGCGCGCACCGCCAGGTGCAGGGCGACCAGCGAGGACGAGCACGCGGTGTCGACCGAGACCGACGGCCCTTCCAGCCCGAGCAGGTAGGCGACCCGCCCGGACACCACGGCGGCCGAGGTGCCCGTCGCCAGATGGTCGGCGTGCTCGTCCAGGCGAGGCAGCAACAGCTGCCGGTAGTCCTGCTCGCTGGTGCCGGTGAACACGCCGGTGCGGGAGCCGCGCAGGCCGGCCGGGTCGATGCCGGCCCGTTCCAGCGCCTCCCAGGAGACCTCCAGCAGCAACCGCTGCTGCGGGTCCATCGACTCGGCTTCGCGCGGGCCGATGCCGAAGAACGCGGCGTCGAACCATGCGGGGTCGGAGAGGAAGCCGCCCGCGCCGGAGAGGTCGGCGGGCCAGCTGCGGTCGGCGGGGAACGCCGTCACCGCGTCCTTGCCGTCTTCGAGCAGCCGCCACAGCGCGTCGGGGTCGGTCACCCCGCCGGGGAACCGGCAGCCGGCCCCGACGATCGCGATCGGCTCCCGCGCCCGCGCCCGCGTCGCGCGCAGCCGCTCCCTGGTGTCCCGCAGCGCGGTGGTCACCCGGTCCAGCGTGGCCAGCAACTCGCCGTTGTCAGTCATCGATGAGATCCTCCAGCGCCAGCAAGACTTCCCGTTCGGCCCGGCCGAGCACGTCCGCCTCGGACACTTCGGAACCTTCTTCGACCGCCGCGGTCGGTTCTTCGGACGCTGTCGGCGTTTCGGCCGGGGCGTCCGCGAGTTCGGCTTCCAGGTACCCGGCCAGCGCGACCGGGGTCGGATGGTCGAACAGGGCGCCGGCGGGCACGCGCAGCCCGGTCCGCGCGCCGAGTTGATTGCGCAGTTCGACCACGCCGAGCGAGCTGAGCCCCTGCTCGTGGAAGGGCCGGTTCGGCTGGACCTGCGCGGCCGAGGCGTGCCCGAGGATCGACGCGGCGCGCTCGCAGACCAGGTCGCGCAGTTCGCGGCGGCGCTGCGCCGTCGACAGGCCCGTCAGCCGCAGCGTGGCCGGTTCGGCCGCCGGTGCGGCGGCCTGGCTCTGGCGGGCTTCCGGCAGCTCTCGGAACAGCGGGCTGGGCCGGGTGCCGGCGAACGCCTGGAGGAACCGGTCCCAGTCGACGTCGACGAGCACGAGACCGGACTCGTCGCGGGCGACCGCTTTCGCCATCGCGGCGAGGGCGACGTCGGGATCGAGCACGGTCATGCCGTTGCGGCGCAACCGATCCCCGACCACCGTCGCGTCCGCGCCGTCCACCGCCATGCCGCCGTCGCCCCATGGCCCCCAGGCCAGCGAGGTCGCGGGCAGCCCGTCCGCACGCCGCTGGTCCGCGAGCGCGTCGAGGTAGGTGTTGGCCGCCGCGTAGTTGGCCTGTCCGGCGTTGCCGACGGCTCCGGTCGCGGAGGAGAACAGCACGAACGCTTCCAGTCCGCTGGTGAGTTCGTGGAGGTGGCGGGCGCCGTCGGCCTTGCCGCGCAGCACCCGCGAGAGGCGCTGCGGGTCCAGCGCGCCGATGACGCCGTCGTCCAGCACCCCGGCCGCGTGCGCGACGGCGGTCAGCGGCCGGTCGGCGGGGATCGCGGCCAGCAGGTTCGCCACCGCCTGCCGATCGGCGACGTCGCAGGCGACCGCCTCGACCTCCGCGCCGAGCGCGGTCAGTTCGGCGACGAACCCGGGGTCGTCGGCGTGGCGTCCGGTCAGCAGCAGCCGCTCGACGCCTTCGGCGGCCAGCCACCGGGCGAGCCGGCGGCCCAGCGCGCCGAACGCGCCGGTGACCAGGGTGGTGCCGCGGCGCGGCCAGCCGCCGGCCCCGTTCGCCGCCGGGGCGCGCAGCAGACGCCGCGCGAACACCCCGGACGCGCGGACCGCGATCTGGTTCTCGTCCCCGGCCAGCACCCCGGCCAGCCGTTCGGCCGCCGCCCGGTCCACCGTCTGCGGCAGGTCGGCCAGCCCGCCCCACCAGCGCGGATGTTCCAGTGCCGCGACCCGGCCGAGCCCCCAGGTCATCGCCTGACCGGGCGCGTCGAGGCGGTCGCCGGGGCCGGTCGAGACAGCGGACTGGGTCGCGCACCACAGCGGGACTTCGAGATCGAGGTCCGCCGCGGCCTGGACGAGGGCGGTGGTCAGGGCGAGCCCGACAGGGACGCCGGGAGCGTCCGGGTGCGGCCGTTCGTCCAGCGCCAGCAAGGACACGAAGCCGTCGATCGGCCCGCATTCGCGCAGGAGCGCGGCGATCTCGGTGCGGGAGGCACCGGGCTCGACGGCACGCACGGTGCCGCCGAGTGCGGCGGCCAGCGGCTCGGGGACAGCGTGCCCGGCGGGGTGCAGCAGTGCCCAATTTCGTTTAGTGGCGTCGCGGTCGGCGACCGGCTGCCAGCTGATCCGGTACCGCAGCCGGTCCGCCTCCGCGTCCTGGTCGCGGCCGCTTCGCCAGCGCGCCAGCACGGGCAGCAGCTCGGTGACGTCGAGGTCGGTGCCGAGGAGCTTGCCGAACCGCTCCGGGTCACCGCCGGCGACGGCGTCCCAGAACTCCGTGTCCTCGCTGCTTTTCGCGGCGGGTGCGGTTTCGGGGGGCAGCCAGAACCGGCTGCGTTGGAAGGCGTAGGCCGGGAGGGGCACCGGGCGCGCTCCGCTTCCGGCGTACCAGGCGGCCCAGTCCGGTCCGTGCCCTCGCACGTGCAGGGCGGCGATCGCGGCGCGCACGTCGTCGTCCCGGACCACAGGGAGCACGGCCGTGTCCTCGACGTCGTCCAGGCAGTCCGCGGCCAGCTCGGTCAGGGTCGCGCCGGGGCCGATCTCCAGGAACGTGGTGGCGCCCTCTTCGGCGAGCGTCCGCACGCCGTCGAGGAACCGGACGGCCTCGCGGGCGTGCGCCACCCAGTAGTCCGGTGTGGACAGTTCCGCGTCGGTGGCGATCCGACCGGTCAAGCCCGAGACCACGGGCACACGTGACGGCTGGAAGTCCAGTTCTGCCACCACCGCGCGGAACTCGGCCAGCATCGGCGTCATCAGCTCGGAGTGGAAGGCGTGCGAGGCACGCAGGCGTTTGATCCGGCGGCCCTGCTCGCGGAACCGTTCCGCCACCGTCACGACGGCCTCGGCGACGCCGGAGAGCAGCACCGAACGCGGACCGTTGACCGCGGCCACCGAAACTCCCGGCGGCAGCTCGCCGAGTTCGTCCGGGGCGGCGGCCACCGCCCACATGGCGCCCCCTTCGGGCAACGCCTGCATGAGCGAGCCGCGCGCGGCGACCATCCGGCACGCGTCCGGCAGCGACAGCATCCCGGCGACGTGCACCGCGGCCAGCTCGCCGATCGAATGCCCGAGCAGCAGATCCGGGCGAATGCCCCAGTGCTCCAGCAGCCGGAACGCCGCGACCTCGAACGCGAACACCGCGGGCTGCGTGAATTCGGTGCGGTCCAGGCGGTCCTGGTCCTCACCGAACATGACTTCGCGCAGCGGCAAGGGAAACTCGGCGCACACCTCGTCGAAGGCGCGAGCGAACACCGGGTACCGCTCGGCCAGCACGCGGCCCATTCCGAGGCGCTGGCTGCCCTGTCCGGTGAACAGGCAAGCCAATCCGCCGTCCACGGTTTCGCCGGTGGTGAGCGCGGGGTCGGCCCTGCCGGCCGAAAGCGCAGCCAGCGCGCGGGTCAACTGTGGACGGTCGCCGGTGAGGACGGCGCGGTGCGCGAGTGCGGCCCTCGTCGTGGCGAGCGAGAACCCGAGGTCGCGGGCGTCGGCCTGTGCGGCGGAGTGCGCGAGCAGGCGGGCGGCCTGTGCGCGCAGGGCGTCCCGCGAGCCGGCCGACAAAGTCCACAGTGGAGCGGGGGAAGCCTCGTCGGGCGCTGGGGGTTCGTCTTCTGCCGGAGGTTGTTCCAGTACCACGTGGGCGTTGGTGCCGCCGATGCCGAACGACGAGACGCCCGCCCGCCGGACGCGGTCGCCGTCCGGCCATTCGGTCTCCTCGGTGACCAGGCGGAGGCCCCCGGTCCAGTCCACATGGGAGCTGGGCCGGTCG
Source organism: Amycolatopsis sp. NPDC031561 (assembly GCF_055580625.1). NCBI lineage: Bacteria > Bacillati > Actinomycetota > Actinomycetes > Pseudonocardiales > Pseudonocardiaceae > Amycolatopsis > Amycolatopsis sp. NPDC031561. The sequence continues at coordinate 66,771 of NZ_JBVILA010000006.1, forward strand.
ACGTTGAGCGTGGCGGGGATGGTGCCGTGCCGCATCGCCAGCACCATCTTGAGCACTCCGGCGGCCCCGGCGGCGGCCTGGGTGTGGCCGAGGTTCGACTTAAGCGAGCCGAGGAGCAGCGGCCGGTCCGCCGGACGGTCCGCGCCGTAGACCGCGGCGAGCGCCCCGGCCTCGATCGGGTCGCCGAGCTTGGTGCCGGTGCCGTGTGTCTCCACGACGTCGACCCCGCCGGGCGTGAGCCCGGCGTCGGCGAGCGCGGTGGCGAGAAGTTGTTGCTGGGCGGCGCCGTTGGGGGCGGTGAGGCCGTTGCTGGCGCCGTCGGAGTTGACCGCGGACCCGGCGACCAGCGCGAGGACGGGGTGGCCGTGGCGGCGGGCGTCGGAGAGCCGCTCCAGCACGAACATTCCGCCGCCCTCGCCCCACGCGGTGCCGTCGGCGCCCTCGGCGAACGGCTTCACCCGCGCGTCCGGCGCCAGCCCGCCTTGCCGGCTGAACTCGACGAACACCGTCGGTGAGGACATCACCGCCACGCCGCCCGCCAGCGCGAGCGAACACTCGCCGCGGCGCAACGCGGACGCCGCCAGGTGCACGGCGACGAGCGACGACGAACATGCGGTGTCGATGGCGAGGTTGGGTCCCTGCAAGCCGAGGGCGAACGAGATCCGCCCGGACGCGACGCTGCAGACCGTCCCGATCGCGAGGTTCTCGTGGGTGCCGAGGCCACCGGCGCCGTAGTCGTCGTGCGCCAAACCGGCGTAGACGCCGGTGTCGGAGCCCCGCAACGTGGTCGCGTCGATCCCGGCCTGCTCGAACGCTTCCCAGGCCAGTTCCAGCAGCAACCGCTGCTGCGGATCCATCTCCAGCGCCTCGTGTCCGCCGATGCCGAAGAAGGCGTTGTCGAACTCGGCGGCGTCGTGCAGGAACGCGCCCTCGCGCACGTAACTGGTGCCCGGACGGACCCGGTCCGGGTCGTAGAGGGTCTCGACGTCCCATCCGCGGTCCTCGGGCATCGGCCCGATCACCGAGCGGCCGTCCGCGACGACCCGCCACAGGTCGTCGGGATTCTGCACGCCGCCCGCGAACCGGCAGCTCATGCCCACGATGGCGATCGGCTCGTCCGACGCCGGGCGCGGGGCCACCACGGTCTGGGGTCCGGCGCCGTCCAGGTGCGCGGCGAGCCGCTCCGGGGTCGGGTGGTCGAACAGCGCGGTCGTGGCGATCGGGAGGCCGGTCCGGCGGCGCAGCACCCGGACGAGTTCCACCGCCGCCACGGAGTCGAGGCCCAGTTCCAGGAAGGTCCGGTCCGCCCGGTAGTCCGCGCCGGTCAACGCCTCGGTCTCGGCCCGGATGACCCGGGCCAGATCCCTTGCCGGGGAGCGGGTTTCGACCGGTTCGGCGGTCTCGGCGGGCAGGTGCACCCGGTGGCCCGCGACGATGCTCGGCCACGCGAGCGGCACGCCGTGCCCGTGCAGTCCGGCCGCCGCGCCGAGCACCGCGTGGAGTTCGGATCGGGCGCTGCGCAACGCCGACGTCACGAAGACGTCGCCGCGCGCGGCCTCGGGGAGCGTTTCCTCGACGAGCGCGGCGAGGACGCCGTTGGCGCTCATGTCGAGATAGGTGTCGACCCCGGCGGCGGCCAAGCCCCTTACGCAGTCGAGGAAATGGCCGGTGCCGCGGACTTGCGCGCCCCAGTACTCGGGACGGCACACCACGTCGGAGCCGGTGCCGAGCCCGGGATGCACCGGGATGATCGGGATGCGCGGCGGCCGGGCGGGCAAGCCGCGGATGAACTCTTCGAAGTCGGCCGCCATCGGCGCCATGTGCGGGGAGTGGAAGGCGCGGTCGACCGCGAGCTGCTTGACCTTGCGGCCGCGGCGTGCCCAGTCCTCGGCGATCCGCAGCACGACGTCGCGGTCGCCGGAGAGCACCACCGACCGCGGCGCGTTGACCGCCGAGATCTCGGCCTTGCCGGTCAGGCCGGCCAGTGATTCGCGGGCTTCGGCCTCGGTGACGCGCATCGCCACCATCGCGCCGCCGACCGTCGTTTTCGTGCGGAACAACCGGATCCGCTCGGCGAGCACCGCGCACACGTCCGGGAGGGTGAACACCCCGGCGGCGGTGGCCGCGGCCAACTCGCCCACGGAATGGCCGGCCACGAAGTCCGGGCGTACGCCCCAGTGCTCGAACTGACGGAACAGCGCGACTTGCAGGGCGAACAGGGCGTCTTGGCTGGAGAGGGCTTCGTCGGCGGGGTCGACACCGGTTCCGCCTTCGCCGAGGAGGAGTTCGCGGACCGACCAGGTCGAGACGGCGTCCAGGTGCGCGCAGACTTCGTCCAGTGCTTCCGCGAACACCGGAAGCCGTGAGTACAGCTCTCGTCCCATGCCTGGGCGTTGGCCGCCCTCGCCGGGGAACATCAGCGCGACCTTGCGCCCGTTCCCCGCTCGGACCGGAGCTGCCGTTCCGTCCGCCAGTTCCGCCAGCCCGGCGGTCGCCTCCTCGCGGTCGGCGGCGACCACGGCCGCGCGGCAGGCCAGGTGCGGCCGGGCGACCGCCAGAGTGTGCGCGACGTCCCGCAGTGGTGGGGGCTCGGCTTTTTCCAGGTGTGCCAGCAAAGTGCCGGCTTTGCCGCGCAGTTCCTCCGGGCTTTCGGCCGACAGGAGGATCGGCACCGCCGTCTTGTTCTCAGGGGTCGCGGGACGGTCTGGCGGCGGCAGCGCCGAGGCCGGGCTGAGGCCTTGCACGAGTTCGGACAAATCCTCGTCGACAGCGTCGGGGGTGAGCAGGCAGTGGACCGGATCGTCGTCGGCGACGGCGCGGTCGGCGCCTTTCAGTACTGTGTAGACGGTGCGGTCCGGCGAGGTCCATCCGGCGAGCGCGAGAGTGGACGCTCCGGAGCGGAGGCTGTCCGCGGCCAGGCGGATCGCCGAGTCTTCCGCTGTCTCCGCCGGACCGGTCAGGCCGAGTTCGGCGCCGACCGGCGGGTGCCCGGCGGCGAAGACCCCGACCACGTCCGCCAGCCCGGGGACGATCGCCGAGTTCTCCAGTGCCCGGCGCGCGATCTCCGCCGCCGGCTCCGGTCCGGACGCGAGCCCGACGACCGCCAGGGACGCGGAAGCAGTGCCGCTGTCGAAGGCCATGGAACCAGCCGTCTCCGTTTCGAGTGTCGGTGACTCAGGCGGCCGCCGGGGCGGACACGATACGGTCAGCCCCTTCGACCGACGCGGATTGCGGGCTGGTGGCGTCCGACGGCGAAAACTGCCCGGAGCGGCTCGCTGTTCCCATTGCCAAACACTCACTTTCCGTCCTGCCGGAACGAATTCCGTTTCGGCGATACCCGCGCGGACTCGTGCCGGAAAACGGTCCGCGCCGACGGCGTCCCGTCAATCGGGATTTCGTCGAGTTCCGTTTTCCTGACTCGGAAATGGTCCAGCGAAACTAGCGATCGCCCGCGACGCCGGACAACCCCCTATGCCGCGATCGTGCCCTGCTCCCGCGCTTAGGGGGTAGCCCGGAATTCAGGATGCCGACGGGACGATTCGTCTTGGGGACGGTATTTATGCCGGGGTTTTCCCAATGCCACGTAGCTTGAGTTGATCCTGGAATGCGCCCTTCGGTGACTGTCGCTCTGATCGATCAAGCTGAATGAGTCGCCAGCACCGAACCAGGGCACGACCGTCTACAGAGGACGCTTCCGGGATCGAAGCGCCTGATTTGGGCGCTTTGCGTAGTCGTACGAGAGGGTTGTGATGGATGAGCGGGGAGGATTCGGGACGTTCAGCGTCTCAAATCTTCCCCGCTCGGCTGCCGTCCGCGGGGTCGCGGGGATGGGACGGTCTTGATCGACAGAGGATCGGGGACGTTGAATGCCCCCGATCCTCTGTCGATCAAGCACCGAGACCCGAACACCCCCCTCGACGATGAAGGAATCGGGACACTCAACGTCCCAATTCCTTCATCGTCAACTTCGGCACCCGCTGAGCCACCACCCCGTACTGGTCAGGTGGCCGCGTGAACCGAGCGTGGAGGATTCAGGACGGTGAACGTCCCAAATCCTCCACACACGAACCCTGTCGCGGTGAGATCCCGGTGTCATCAAGCTCCCAGAACGGAGCGGGCTCCTCGACTCCCGCACCCCACCTTCACCCTGGTCACGCGCAGGAAGGCAAATACCGGTCCGTTCTAACGCTCTTTACCACTCACGACCCCTTGATGGAATTGCCCCATTCAGTCGCAAATCGGGTATCCGGTCAGCGACAAATGTCCACAGTGGACGCCTAGCACTGGTCGGCTCCCATCAGTCAGGGCAACCAAGCATATGACCTGCGACAATCATCACCAGCGATGATCAAGATCTGCCCAAGATCAACTTAAGCTACGTGGCATTGGGGGGTTTTCCCGTCGCCGGGGCGGCGACCCGGGCAACGGCCCCGTCCGCGATCTGGCGGAACTCGCCGACGAAGCGGTGCCAGAGTGGCCATCGACCCCGAAATCCACTCGGCGGTCCGTTCAGGGCGTGTCCGATTGCGGCCCCCGCCCGGACACCCTCGACTTCCCCGCCGTCCGCATCCCGCCGGCCTGTGCCGCCTCCAGTTGGAGGTCCACCGGCAAGTCCGTCCGCTTGCTCACCTTCAGCTTCCGGAACACTCTGGTCAGATGCTGCTCCACCGTGCTCGGCGTGACGTGCAGCTTTGTCGAAATCTCCTGGTTGGTGTACCCGAACGAAGCCAGCGTCGCCACCCGGTACTCCGACGACGTCAGGTTCCGCAGGATCTGGTCATTCTGCTCAGCCGCGGCCGCAGCACCGGAGGAATCGGAGGCATCAGCCGCCGGAGCCACCGCGGCCGCTTGGGCCGGCGCTGTCCATTCGGCACCCGACTCCGGCCTGGGCTCCTCGCTCCCCCGCGGCGGCGTCATCTCCAGCCGGCACGCCTGGCCTAACCGCCGCGCGCGCAGCAGCACCATCCGCGCCTTGGCGAACTGCTTCATCGCCTGGTGCGTCCGGCTCAGGTCGAACAGCGCCTGCGCCAGCTCCAGCCGATCACCGCTGGCGTTCAGGACCTCGACGGTTTCCTTCAGCATGGCCAGCCGCGAGTTCACGTCCTCGGTCGCGGCGAGCATCCGCAGCGCGGCGCCGCGCACCCGCGGCGTACGGAACCGGGGATGCGCCAGCTGCCGGTTCGCCAGTTCCCGTGCCCGGTCGGCGTCGCCGAGCCGCAGGTGCGCCTTCGCGCTGTCGGTCCGCCACGGCGCGAGCGTGGGAGCTTCGAACCCCCACGCCGTCATCAGCTCCCGGCACCGCTCGAAATCGGCGAGCGCGGCCTCGACGCGGCCGGTCGCCAGGCAGTACCGGCCGCGGGCCCGCAGGTACGGCAGGCAGTAGCCGGAGCGGTACATCTCCTCCGGCACCGGCTGCCGCAGGTGTTCGCGGACCGCCTCGTGGTCGCCGATCACCGTGGCGACGCGGATCAGCACCGCCAACGGCATCCCGATCGCGACGCCCCACCGTTCGGCTCCGACGGCCTCGATCGCGTCGCGCGCGTAGCCGGACGCCTTCGACAGTTCCCCGTACCGCAGCGCGATGTCCGCGCGGCAGGCCGAAAACACCGCCTGCCACCACGCCACTCCTCTGGCCTTCGCCTCTTCGAGCAGCGCGTCGCACCAGTTCGTCGCGTTCTCCAGGCGGTCGGCGTAGATCAGCGTGTGCAACGCCGACGACATCGCGCCGACCGTCAGGTCGTCGAGCGGCGTCGCCTCGAGGAGGCTTTCCGCCGTCGAGACCGCGCCGTGCTCGTCCGTGCCGCCCAGCACCGTGATCAGCGCTTCCGACGCGGACGCCGCCCACCGCGCCGACTCCGCTTCCTCGCGAGCCGCCGCGCCGGTCGCTTCCGCCCAGCGCGGCGCCAGCGCGGGATGCGCGTGCCGCAGCCAATGGCCGACGTCGGCCACCGTGCTGTTCAGCGACCGGCGGCGGGCGTACTCGCGGCCGAGCCGGTCGAGGACGGGCTCAGCGTCCGGCTGTCGGCCCGCCCACAGCAGGCGCTGCACCAGGAAGACTTTCTGTTCCGGCTCGAGGTCGCCGGCGCGCTCGTGCTCGCACAGGCGGGTCAGGTGCCGGTCGGCGACGGAACCGCCGCGCAGCTCGGCGCGGAGCAGCAGGACGCGCAGAGCGGCGGCGTGCGGTCCGTCCGGCTGCCCGGTCAGCGCGTGCTCCAGGTATTCGGCGGCCCGTCCGGCGTCGTCCGCGCGCAGCGCTTCCTTGGCCGCGCTGTGCAGCTGCTCCACCGCCCACGCGTCCGGTTCGCCGCCCGCCGCGAGGAGATGGTGGGCGACCCGGCCCGCGCCCGCCTTGTCCGCGTGCAGCGCCCGCGCCGCCGTCACGTGCAGCTTCGCCAGGTCCTCTGGCTCCATGCAGTCGATCACAGCCTCGCGGAAGGACCGGTCGCGGAAATCGTTACCGTTCAGAAAACCGCCCGTGCGCAAGGCCCGCAACGCGCGCGCGACGTCCGCGGGCCTGCGGTGCACGAGCCCGCCGAGCCGTTCCACCGTGCTGTCCGGGCCGAGCACCGACACCACGCGGGCGAGCGCCAGGACGTCGGATCCGCTGCGCCGCAAGCACGTCAGCACCGCGTGCCGGAACGCGTCGCCGACCACCGGGCGCGCGTCCTGGCCGGGTTCCGGCCAGTCGAGCTGGTCTTCGATCAGCGCACGCACCAGAAGAGGGTTTCCGCGTGTGATCTTGTAGCACCCCGCGGCCAGCCGCTCCACCGCGTCTGGATCGAGATGCCGGGCCAGCAGCTTCGCCACCCCCGCCGCCGAGAGCGGCGCGAGGCCCAGCCGCCGGAAGTGCAACTGGCGGACCAGCTCGATGCGGTAGGACGGGTGCGCCGACCGGCCGTGCGCCAACTCCGCCAGCACCAGCATGATCCGGGCCGAGCGCGTGCGCTCGGCGAGGCGGAGCAGGCAGTCCATCGAAGACGCGTCCACGTGCTGCGCGTCGTCGACGGTGATCAGCAGGGGCGTTCTCTCCGCCAGTTCCAACATCAGTTCGAGCACGATGTTCGCGACGTCGAACGAAGAAGGCGGAACACCGTTCGAGGACCGCGCGATCAACCGCGTCAGCTCGAGGGTTTTCGCCCGCGGCACCGGCAAATCCCGAACGAGCCGCTGCAGGCTGCCGTACGCGCGGGTCTCCCGGTCACGGTCTCCCGTCATCGTCAGCACGACCGCGCCCTCACTCGCCCGTTGTTCGGCGAACGTACGGAGCAGTTCGGTCTTCCCACTGGCAACTGCGCCATTGACCAGAGCTATTCTCCCGTTCCCGGAATCCGTTTCGGAAAACAGCTCCTCCAGGAACTTCATTTCGTTTCCGCGCTCGATCAACACTGTCGTCCTGCCCCCAAGCATTCGACAGCGGAACGCCGGGCAGCACGCGAGCGCGCCGCAGAACCGCCGATATCACCCCAGGTGACTCGCCTCGCTCCCGAGAAGCCGCGCAGCCCCCGGGCGCACCGTTGCCCACCCCAGTTCGTTCCGCACTTTTTTCACCGTCTTGCCAGGCCGCCCCGCCCGAGGACGGCCCTGTCGACCGACGCGCGGTCCCAAGGGGCCAACTCCTCGCTCCCGCCGAACCCCGACCCGACCAAAGACGTCACAACTGGCAAACCACGAAGTCAGCCGCTGAACACCGGCCCCGCGACCCGACCGGCCACCGCGCTGCGGCTCCCGCTCGCTCGCGGTGCCCTGGCCATCGCCGCAGCTACCGGCCGAGCCCTCGGCAGCCCCGGCCACCGCCGGTCCCGCGCCGGCGAAGGATCCGTCCGGCCTGCCTCCATGATTCCCCCTAGATGCGTGCCCGTCTTTTCTTCACCTATCCGGAAACCATTGCAGCAGATACCCTATTCGGACATAAGCGACAATATTGGGTCTCTGTACGTTTATTCCCGTCATCGCTGATCTTAGCGAGCACCCACAGCGCTCGCAATCCCGCCGCGTCGGCGAGTGCGCCGTCGCGACCGCCGCACACCGCCGGTGACTTGCCCCGAATACCGACATCCCAGACAACGGGACCGAACGCCGTTTCGTCGCGCATTTCACCTCGCCCCGGCTAGAATTCCTGTCCGCGTGCGCCCGCGTTCCTCCTCCGTTCACCGGGCCGCCTGCGCTCGGTGAACGGAGCCGCCAATGAGGTGAAACAAGCGCGGGCTTTTCCGCCGGATCCGCTGGGGGCGGCGCGGACTTAATAGGGGTTGATGCCGTCGCGGATCCTCCGGCACCCTCGAACCTGCGGTTTCTCGCATTCGCCGAGAGCGCGGACAACGAAAGGGATGCCCGTGTCCGGACAAGACAGCGGACAAGACAGCAGCCGGTGGATCCGGCGGTACCATCCCTGGGACGGGGCGCCGTTCCGGATCGTCTGCTTTCCGCACGCGGGCGGGTCCGCGAGCTATTTCTTCCCGATGGCGAAGGCGTTGTCCTCGGCGGCCGACGTGCTGGCGGTCCAGTACCCGGGACGCCAGGACCGGCGGTCGGAACGGTGCCTGGAGAGCATCGCGGAACTGGCCGACGAGGCGGCCGAGGCCTTGCGGCCCTGGCTGGACCGGCCGACGGTGCTGTTCGGCCACAGCATGGGGGCCACCCTTGGTTTCGAGGTCGCCCGACGGCTGGAAGCCAACGGAGCCACCGAATTACGGGCGCTGTTCGCCTCCGGCCGCGTCGCGCCGTCGCGGGCGCGGGACGAGCGGGTGCACCAGGAACCGGACGACAACCGGTTCCTCGAAGCGGTCAAATCCCTCGGCGGGACCAATGCGCAGGTCTTCGGCGACGACGACTTGCTGCGGATGGTCCTTCCCGTGCTGCGCGCCGACTACCGGGCCGCCGAAACCTACCGCTGTCCGCCCGGGACGGTGCTGGAGATCCCCATCCACGTCCTGCTCGGCGAGGACGACCCCAAGGTGTCCGTCGAAGAGGCCGAGAGCTGGCGCGACCACACCACCGCGTCCTGCACGCTGACCACCTATCCCGGCGGGCATTTCTATCTCGCCGCGCAGGCCCCGAAAGTCGTCCGGACGATCGTCGACGTGCTGACGCCGACCGGAGCCACCGCCGCCCGGACCCTGTGACGACTTGTACTGACGATTGTCGAGCGAATGGGAGAATGACCATGGCACGAATCAGGATCAACCTCGTCGGTTCCCCGTCCCGGCTCAGCCCGTTGGGCGACGGGCATTACGTGGACGACCTCACTGAGAACGTCAAGATCTGCGTCGACGGCGGATACGAGCACTTCTCGCACCGCGGGGAGTTCGAGCAGGTCGACGAGGCCCGCGTCGCGGTCTACCACTGGACGGGACGCACCAAGATCGCCGAGTGAGGAAACTGAGCGGCAGTGCGGGGAAACGACTTCCGCCCCGCACTGCCCGTTCCGCTCTCGTGCGCTGCCGAGTTCAGGGGCGGTCGGCGCGCGTTCGGCCGCACCGGATACGGGGCAGGGCAACGGACATAGGGGGTTGTCCGGTGATCACGAAGCGATACGCTCCGGCAAAGCCCGAGCGCCCGCCGAATGGCGCGAAAATCACGCTTACCCGCGAGGCGGACTGAGATGAACGCGCAATTCGACACCGACGGCGACGCTGTCCTGCTCACCCCGCGCTTCGCGGAGGACCCGTATGCGCTGTACGCGCTGCTGCGCACGCAGCGTCCGGTCACCAAGGTGCAGGTGCCCGGCGGGCCGCCCGCCTGGCTGGTCACCCGGTACGAGGACGTGCGCGCCGGGCTCGCCGACCGGCGGCTGTCCAAGGACATCACGGCCGCGCTGGACGATCTGCGCGCGGCGGGGGCCGGGGTCGCGGCGGTGACGCTTGACGACTTCGACGCGCACGACCACATGCTCAACTCGGATCCGCCCAAGCACACCCGGCTGCGGAAGCTGGTCACCAAGGCGTTCACCACCCGCGCCGTCGCCGGGCTGCGCCCGCGGATCCAAGAGCTGGCAGAGGAACTGGTCGACGCGCTGGCCAAGCGCCTCGCCGACGGCGAACGGTCGGTCGACCTCATCGACGCGCTCGCGTTCCCGCTGCCGATGAAGGTGATCTGCGAGATCCTCGGCGTGCCGGAAGACCGCCGGACCGCCTTCCGGAAGTGGTCGCACGCGGTGCTGTCGCCCGCTTCGCCCGCGGAGTTCGTGACCGCGTCGGCGGAGATGACGGAGTACCTTTCCTTGCTGGTAGCGGAGAAACGGGAACGCCCCGGCGAAGACATCCTCTCCGCGATCGTCGCGGCGGACGAGCACGGCGACCGGCTGTCGGACTCCGAAGCGACCGGGATGGCCTCGCTGCTGCTCGTGGCCGGGCACGAGACGACGATGAACTTGATCGGCAACGGTGTGCTCGCCCTGCTGAAGGACCGCGCCCAGTGGGACCGGCTGCGGCGGGAACCCGCGCTGCTGACCGGCGCGGTCGAAGAGTTCCTGCGCATCGACAGTCCGGTGAACACCGCGACCGTGCGGTTCGCGACCGAGCCGGTGACCATCGGCGCGACCACCGTCCTGCCCGGCTCGACCGTGCTGCTGGCGATCGGGTCGGCGAACCGGGACCCCGAGGTGTTCGAGCGGCCCGACGAGATCGATCTGCAGCGCCCGCGGGGGAAGAGCCTCGCGTTCGGGCACGGCATCCACTACTGCCTCGGTGCCGCGCTGGCCCGGATGGAGGGCGAGATCGCCTTCCGGGTGCTCGCCGACCGGATGCCCACGCTCGCCCTCGCCGTCGAGCCCGGCTCGCTGAACTGGCAGTCCAGCCTGCTCATCCGCGGTCTCACCGAACTGCCCGTCCGCGCCTGAGCGCCGGTTCTGGGGTTCGGCGTGGACAGTAGGGGTGTCCACACGGGCCGGGTTCGAGAACAGTGAGGGGTGACTACGGCCGCTTGCTGTGACCCCTGAAGGACGGATTTCGCGTGCCCAAAAGCATCAGTGATACAGAACCGTGGATCCGCCGGTTCCAGCCCGCCGAAGACGCGGCGACCCGGCTCGTCTGTTTTCCGCACGCCGGGGGTTCGGCCAGCTACTTCTTCCCGGTCGCCCGGACGCTCGCGCCGAAGCTGGACGTGCTGGCCGTGCAGTACCCCGGCCGCCAGGATCGGCGCGCCGAGCCGGGCATCGACAACGTGCCCGGCCTGGTGTCGGCGTGCGTGGAGAATCTCTTGCCCTGGCTGGACAAACCGGTCGTCCTTTTCGGACACAGCCTCGGCGCCACGGTGGCCTTCGAGGTGGCCAGGGTGCTCACCGGACAGGGCCGTCCCCCGCTGGCGCTGGTCGTCACCGGGCGGCGGGCCCCGTCCCGGCACTTCCCTGAGGAGAACTACCTCAGCAGCGACGACCGGCTGATCGAGATCGTGCGCGAGCTGTCCGGCGACGAGGACCCGGTCTCGGGCAACGAGGAGATCCTCCGCATGTCGCTGCCCTCGATCCGCAACGACTTCAAGGCGGCCGAGACCTACCGCTACGAGCCGGGAGAGCCGCTGCCCTGCCCGATCCACGCGATGAGCGGAACCGCGGACCCGAAGGCCCCGGTGGAGGACGTGCGGGCTTGGGGCGAGCACACTTCCGGGCACTTCGAGATGAAGACTTTCCCCGGCGGGCACTTCTTCCTGAACGTACACGGTGCGGCGGTGAACGAGGAGATCTCTCGGGTCGCCAGTTCTGCGCTGCGGTCTGCGTAGGGGTTTCCCGACCGCGGAACCGAAACCAGGGCCGGGTGAACGGGAACTCCCGCTCACCCGGCCCCTCCAGTCACCTGATCCGCACCGAATGACTCAACGGCGTCACCGCGGCCGACGGACCCACCAGAACGCTCCGGTCCCCCGTCCCGACCCGCCAGCTCTTCGTCGACGTGTCCCAGTAAGTCAGCTCGGCCCCGTCGATATGCATCTTCACCCGAGTAGACGCCCCCGCGGCCAGCTTGACCCGCTGATATCCCGCCAGCGCCTTGGTCGCCTGCGGCGCCTTGACCTCCGGGCTGGCGCCCAGATACACCTGCGGCACTTCCTCCCCCGCCGCCGAACCCGTGTTGCACAAGGTGAATTCGACGTCGAGCCCGCCGTTGCGCCAGGCCGCCGACAGGTCCTGGTAGCCGAACTTGGTGTAGGTCAGCCCGTAGCCGAACGGGAACAGCGGCCGCACGCCGTTCTTGTCGTACCACCGGTAGCCGGCCTGGATGCCCTCGGAGTACTGCACCGTGCCGTCCTTGCCCGGGTACGCCTCTGGCTTGCCGCCGACCGGAGTCTGGTCTACCGACATCGGGAAGGTCTGGGTCAGCCGGCCGCTGGGCGCGACATCGCCGTACAGCAGCCGCGTGGTCGCCTCGGCGCCTTGCTCGCCGGGGTACCACATGTCCAGCACCGCCTTGGTCTTGCCGAGCCACGGCATCGCGACCGACGAACCGGTGTTCAGCACCACCACGGTGTTCGGGTTGGCGTCGGCGACCGCGGAGATCAGCTCGCCCTGGTAATCGGGCAGCGACAGCGACTCGCGGTCGATGCCCTCGCTCTCGTCGTCGTAGGCGAACACGACGGCGGTCTTGGCCTTCTTCGCCGCGGCGACGGCTTCGCCGAACTTCTGGTGGGCCTGGGTCGGTGTGAGCCACTTCAGCTTGGTGGTGATGTCGCCGTTGGCGAAACCGTCCAGCTGCCCCAGCGTGACCGGGACCTTGCCCGCCTCCAGGTGCACCCGCAGCGTCGCCGGGGTGCCGGGGATGAACGCCTTCGCCCGTCCGTTGACGGTCAGCAGCGCGACGCCGGGACCGGTCACGTCGGCGGTGAACCGGTAGTCGCCGGTCTCGGGCACGTCCAAGGTCCCCTGGTGCACCTGCTTCGGCGCCACGGTGATCGCGCCGTCGGCGGCCGCGGGGAACTGGGGCGAGACCTGGGCTGCGGGGAGAGCCGCGTAGTCCTCGCTGATGCCTTGCGAGTAGGACACCTGCGCGCCCTTGCCCGCCCGTGCCGTGATCGTGTCCAGCGGGGACGACGCGTGCGCCGGGGTCACCAGAGAGCTGCCCTTGCCGCCGACCTTCGGCACCTTCGCGGTGGGGCCGATCAACGCCAGGTTCTGGCCCGTCGCACCGGAAAGCGGCAACGTGCCGCCCTCGTTGCGCAGCAGCACCGCGCCCTGTTCGGCGACCTGCCGAGCCACCTTCGCCCCGGCGGCCGGGTCCTGGACCGGCCGGGCCGGCGGCGGGGAGTCGAGCAGCCCGAAGCGGCCCATCTGGGTCACGATCCGGGTCACCGCGGTGTCCAAAGCGGACATCGGGATCGTGCCGCTGTCCAGTGCCGACTTCAGCGCCCGGCCGAGGAACTTGCTGTCCGGCATCTCCTGGTCGAGTCCCTTGACGAGGGAATCGGTGGACTGCGTGGCGTACCAGTCCGACATCACCCAACCCTGAAAGCCCAGCTGCTGGCGCAGGATGTCGGTCAGCAGCGACGAACTCCCGCAGGCCTGTTCGCCGTTGACCTTGTTGTAGGAGCACAGCACCGAGGCCGCGCCCGCGTCGACGGCCGCCTTGAACGGTTTCAGCTCGATCTCGTGCAGGGCCTGGTCGTCGATCCTGGCGTCGACGCTGTAGCGGTCCTGCTCCTGGTTGTTGCCGGCGAAGTGCTTGACCGAGGCCATCGCGCCGCGCGACTGGATCCCGGAGACCTCCGCCGCCGCGATGTGCGATGTGACCAGTGGGTCCTCGCTGAAGGTCTCGAAATTGCGCCCGCCGAGCGGCACCCGGATCGCGTTCATCATCGGGCCGAGCACCACGTCGGCGCCGAGCGCGCGGGCGTCGGCGCCCAGCACCGAACCGTACTGTTTGGCCAGTCCGTCGTTGAACGAGGACGCCAGCGCCACCGGAACGGGCAGCGCGGTGGCGGGTTTGCCGATCCGGACGCCCGCCGGCCCGTCGGTGATCCGCAGCGGCGGGATCTGCAGCCGCGGCACGCCGGGCATGAACCCGGCCTCCCCGACCGAATTCGGGTCCGCCGTCCCGGAGACGAACGACAGCTTCTCGTCCACGGTCATCTCCGCCACCAGCGCCCGCACGCGCTCCGGGCCGAAGGAAGACCGGGGCCCACCGGGGGATCCGCTTTCGGTCACCGCGTAGGCGGCCGCGCCGGGCAGCAGCACGGCGGCGCAGGCCACCGTCACCACCCGCTTGGCGCGGCCGTGCAAAAACCTGCCTAATGCATTCATCAACGACCCCAGAATTCTTGGGCGAACCCCCGCTCCGGCTCAGAACCCCCACGGCCGAACTGGACATTCGCACTTCCCGGCAATACCGTCACATTTCGGGCGTTCGCCGGCCCGCCCGCGATGTCCGGGCGGATATTACACACTGTCGCGGCCGGATCAGCTCGCATCGCCGACACAATCGGCCATCCGGAGCCGTCCTGGGAGCTCCGCCCCGCTGCGCACCTGGAGTTTCCGGTGGATGCGGGTGAGGTGCTGTTCAACTGTGCTGACGGTGGTGAACAGTTTCGCGCTGATCTCCCGGTTGGCAGGCCGAGCAGGAGTTGTTCCACCACACCGAAACCGACGCGCTGCTCCGTCCGTGCCGCCGAGGCGCGGAGCACCACGACGACCCACCGGTGGATCTCCCTCGACTTCCCCAGCTCCCAGACCCGGCTCCCCCTTGTCCACAGCGAATCCGCTTCATCGGACCAGCCGCCTCTTGTCTTTCCTCGTCGGTTCGCCAGTGTCGCGGAATGTCCTGAGTGGAGGGTGTGAGCGCGAGACAAGGGCATGGCGCGCCGGGGGAACAGGCGCCGATCGCCCGGATTCCCCGCGGCCGTCCGGCCCCGGTTCTCGCGGTCCCGAGAGACCCGGCGCCGCACTCGGCTCCGGATCGTCTCGCCTCTTTTCTCGCCTGCCTGCTCCCCAGCGGTTATCGAGGAGGAGGGCAACAGCGTCGCGGATCTGGCCGTCCGACGAGAGCCGGCCGCATCCCGACAGTCCACAGAGGACACTTGCGAGCGAGCAAATGTCTGATTGATGCCTATTTGAACGCTTTGCAAGCAGGGTCGTGAGTGGCAATGCGCGTTCTAACCCTCTTTATCACTCACGACCCCCCTCAAACCGCACATCTAGCCATCAACCAGACATTCAGCCGCCAGAGCGTTCCCCCATGGACACTCGAGGACCGATTTGGCGCCCGCTGACCGGTCCAGAACCGCACCCGCGAGGGCGTCCTTCATCGCAGAGGCTCGGTCACGGCACATTCGACTTACTCCTCAATACCTCCCCCGCGGCGGTGCTTCCCGCGCGGGAGAGGACATACGGGAACGCCCACCCGGGCGGGATCGTGTTTCCCCAGACCGCCCGGCTCGACCGTGCCCGCAGACGACGCCGACGACTCATGATTGCGGGTCCGCGAACTCCCCCGACGGTCTGCCGCGCCGTCGCGGAAAATCGGAACTTTGCCGCTTTTTCCGGCAAAGCTTGTTTTGTCTAGCTACTTCATGGCTGAACGTGCTTGATAATGTCCCCCATTATCGAGTGGTCGATAGGTCCCAGTCCTGTTCAACTGCCAGTTGAACATATCAACGGCCCGGCAGGCCCGTCAACGACTGACAGGGTAGGGCGCGCCGACAGTAGTTTTTCCCCGCTTCGTCTCCCGCCGCTCACTCCCCTGATGGCCCAATCTGGCCGATGACCTGGCAGTTTTCTTGATCGAAGCGTGATCGACTCCGTGCGCGGCGCGAGCGGCTCCCAGGGCCGTCCAGAACCCGGCGGGGGCCGGACCGGGGCCGAGCGGCCGGACCGCCGCGCGGGCTTCCCGGGGAATTAGGCCGCCGTTCACCGGTCCTTTCCCGGGTCGGCGAGCGCATTCGCCGGCCGGTCCCGGCCGGGCTTTAATGCTTTTCCACCGGATGGCCGCCGCGTCGTTGACATCGGCCGACGGGTGCTGCTATTCACTTCTGCAGCAAGGCTTCCCAGGCTCGACGGCGTACGCGCCGGTGAGCCGGAGCCGCCGGGAAACGAAGTGTGGCTGTCCCTACTCGGCCGGACGTCCAGACCCATACCGGACAGCCCGGCCGGTCAGTAACTTCGAATGCATCGCAAGACCTCGAACGCACCACCAGACTTAAGGAACCGGACATGGCCAACTTCACGATCGACACCGCGGCGCTCAACGACCCCCGCACCAAGCAGGCGTTCGACACGATCAAGAAGTGCGTCGGCTTCTTCGGCATCGTCAGCGCCATCGTGCTCGCCACCTGCGTGGTGGTCGCCTTCATGCACCAGGAGGTCACGACGTTCATGTGGGTGCGGGGCGCGATCCTGCTCCTGGTCGCCCCGCTGATGCTGAGCTGGGTCAACAAGGCCGCCAACGGCGCGGGGGGTCCGTACGACCGGCTCGCCACCGTCTCCGTCATCCTGCCGATCGCGATCATCGCGGTGGACCTGATCCCGGGCATCTGCCCGGCCTGGTACGCCGTCATGCAGGGCATCGGCGCGCTGCCGCTGATCGGGGTCGCGGTGCTGACCCGCAACAGCCAGGTCCGCGCGGCGTTCCGCAAGCAAAAGAAGTGAAGTAACGCTCCGGCCGAGCGCCCTCGTCGATCGTCGAACAGCCCCCTCGGGTTTCCCGAGGGGGCTGTTCGCTGTCTGTCATCGGATTGACGGGGATGGCGGTCGACGGTGCGGGCCGCGGTCACCGACTCAGTGCGGTCCCGATGAACGGAACCCGCTCCGCGAGAGCCCGCGGCGTGCGGCATTCGAAGAACTCCGTGAGACCGACCGACACACCGCTCACCTTGTGCAGCTCCTGCATCGCCACCGCCGCCAGCATCGAATTCCCGCCGTGGGCGAAGAAATCAGTGTCCTCGTCCACGTCGTCACGACGCAGCACAGTGCGCCAGACCTCGATCAACCCGTCGGTGATCTGCACCGAACCCGAACCCGACCCCGGTGCCGAAGCCGGGCCGGCGGTGCGAGGCCGTTCCGCCAGCGAGCGGTCCAGCGCCGGATAGTCGACCTTCCCATTGGCGTTGATCGGGATCGACTCGAAGACCAGAAGCTCGCCGACGGTCATCGAGGCGGGGAGGCGTTTGCGCAGGTGCTCGCGGACGCTGTCCAGGTCGACACCACTCCCGGACGGCTCCAGGCAGCCGACGAGTACGGCATCGGCCGTCGGGTCGCCGACGACCAGGACCGCGGCGGCGGCGACTTCGGGGTGGGCCAGCAGGGTCGTTTCGATCTCGCCGAGTTCGATCCGGTTGCCGCGCAGTTTGACCTGGCGGTCGCCGCGACCGAAGAGGTCCAGGGTGCCGTCGGCGCGCCAGCCTGCCAGGTCTCCGGTGCGGTAGAAGCGGCCGTGCACCGGGTGCACGCCGAAGCGGGCCGCGTTCAGTTCTGGGCGGTCGTGGTAGCCGATGGCCACTCCGGCCCCCGAAATGCACAGTTCGCCGCGGACTCCGACCGGCAGTTCCCGGTCGTGCCGGTCCACGACGTGCACCTGGGTGTTGGCGATCGGGCCGCCGACGTCGAGCCGCGGTCCGGGGTCGTCGGCGATGACGCGGGAGGTCGACCAGATCGCGGTTTCGGTCGGGCCGTACGCGTGGTGCAGCACGCAGCCGGCGGTCAGCAGGCGACGGGCCAGCGATACCGGAACCGGTTCGCCGCCGGTGATGACGCTGCGGCCGCGCAAGCAATCCGCCATGCGGTCGAGGACCAGCCGCCAAGTGGTCGGGGTGGCCTGCACGAACCGCGCGTCGTACCGTTCGACCAGTTCGCGCAGCACCCGGCCGTCGCTGCGGGCCGGGTCCGGCGCGGCGGCGAGGCGGCATCCGGAGACCAGGGACACGAACAGTTCCACGCCGGACATGTCGAAGGCGAAGGTGGTCGTCCACAGCATCGTGTCCGCCGGGCCGGCGTCCAGTTGCCGGGCGAAGTGGCTCGCGACGTTGGCCAGCGCGCCGTGCGTGATGAGTGTCCCTTTAGGACGTCCGGTGGAGCCGGAGGTGTAGATCAGGTACGCGCAGGAGGCCGGATCCGGTGCCGGGGGCGCGCTGTGGTCCGCCGGGAGCGCGTCCTCGGCGGGAGAGGCGGACAGCACGGCGAGGTCGGAGGTGGCGAACTGGCCCATGTTTCCAGCCGCTATCAGGATTTTCGCGCCCGAGTCGGCGAGCTGGTAACGGATTCGGTCCTCGGGGTGTGCCGCGTCCAGGGGCACGTAGGCCGCGCCGACGAGCCAGGTGCCGAGGACCGCGGTGACGAGTTCGGGGCCGCGCGGGAGCGAGATGGCCACCCTGTCCCCCGGGCCGATCCCGGCTTCCCGGAGCACGGCGCATTGGGCGACGGCCGCGTGCCACAGCTGGCCGTAGTCGACGAAGCGATCCCCTTCGCCGACGGCGCTGGTCTCAGGTGCGCGCACGGCGCGGGTGTGGACGGCTTCGAGCACCGAGGCCGGTTCGACGGGTCGCGCGGTGTCGTTGGCCGCTGAGATGATTTCGTGGTCCTTCGCACTCCACCACGGCAGGTCGCCGACGCGGCGCTCGGGGTCCTCGGCCACGGCGGAAAGCACTGTCTCGTACCGGGCCAGCAGCAGGCGGACCTGCTCTTCGGGCAGGAGTTCGGGCTGGTACCGGGCCGAAACCAGGTCGCCATCGACAGCGATCTCGAGTTCGACGCCGTCGTCGGCACCGAGGTCCCGGGAGAACGCGTACCGCGCGTGCCTGGACGACTCCGCAGGATTTTCCCCCTGCTGGAAAAGAAGTTCTCGAACGGTCCACAGTGGATCGACGAGCAGTCGCCGGTGCACGTTCCCGACGAACAGGTCCCGTCCGGCGCCATGCGTTTCGAGCAGCACGGCGAAGGCGCCGAGCAGCACCTCGAACTCCGGGAGGCCAAGGGATTCGGCCTGTGCGCGGACTGCGCGGACCGTGTCCGCGGACAGCCGGTGCCCGATTCGCGCGGCCGCGGCCGGTTCGCCGGAAGCCGGTGCCACGCAAGCCAGTTCTTCGCCCTGCCAGGCACGCGTCGTGTCCATGTCAGATACCCAGTTCCTTGTCGATGAGATCGAAGATCTCGTCGTCGGTCGCCTCGGTGATGTCGTCGTCGGAATCGTCGACGGACCCGGGATCCGGTGCGCTGCCCCGGAATTCCTCCACCAGCAGCTCCAGCCGGTCCGCCAGGCGGGCCCTGCCCTCGCCCCGCGCGCCGATCCCGGCCAGCAGCGACCGCAGCCGGTCCAGTTCGGCCAGCACCGGACGGTGGTCTGCTTCCCGGTCGGCGAGCTGCCCATGCAGGTAGCGGGCGAGATCCGCCGGGGTCGGATGGTCGAAGACCACCGCGGCGGGCAGCCGGAGGCCGAGCGCGCCGCTGAGCCGGTTGCGGAATTCCAGCGCGGTCAGCGAATCGAAGCCGAGCTGGCGGAAGTACCGGGCCGCCTCGACCGATTCCGGGCCGGATTTCCCGAGCACCAGCGCCGCCTGCGCGAGCACCGCGTTCAGGATCGCGCCTTCGAGCTGTTCGGGCGGCAGCGCGGCGAGTTCCCTGGCCAGTGCGCTGGTCCGGCCGGGGTCGGCGGCTCCGGCGGTCCGCCGTCCTGGCCGGACCAGCCCGGTCATCAGCGCGGGGACCGGGCTGCCGGAGCGGCGCAGCGCGCCCAGGTCCAGCTGGGCGGTGACCAGCAGCGGGTCCGTCCGCCCGGTGGCGACGTCCAGCAGCGAGAGCCCGTCGGCCACGGCGAGCGGGCGCAGGCCGTGGCGGGTCATCCGCTGCCGTCCGGCTTCGGTGAGTTCCCCGGCCATGCCGTTCTCCCAGGGGCCCCAGGCCAGCGAGGCGGCGGGCAGTCCTTGCTGGCGGCGGTGCGCGGCGAGCGCGTCGAGGAAGGTGTTGCCCGCCGCGTAGTTGGCCTGTCCGGGACTGCCCCAGACCCCGGCCACCGAGGAGAACAGGGTGAAGGTGTCGAGGTCGAGATGCCTGGTCAGCTCGTGGAGGTTCCAGGCGGCGTCGGCCTTGGGGCGCATGACCTGGTGGATCTGCTCCGGGGTGAGCGAACCGACGACGCCGTCGTCGAGCACGCCCGCGGCGTGGACCACGCCGGTCAGCGGCTCGGTCTCGGGCAATCCGGCGAGCACTTCGGCCAGCTGGTCGCGGTCGGCGACGTCGCAGGCGATCACCCGCACTCTCGCCCCGGACCGGGCCAGTTCGCCCGCCAGTTCGGGCATGCCCGCCGCGCCCATGCCCCGCCGCGAGGCGAGCAGCAGGTTCTTGGCCCCGCCCGGCCGCGCCAGGTGCCGGGCGACCAGTCCGCCGAGCGCGCCGGACGCCCCGGTCACCAGCACGGTCCCCGCCCGACCGGACGGCGCGGGCACGGTCAGCACGATCTTCTCGGGCCCGCCGCGGTTCACCCGGGCGAACGCCGCCGCCGCGTGTCGGATGTCCCAGCACTCCACCGGCAGCGGGCGCAGCACGCCTTCGGCGAGCGGGGTCGACAGCGACGCCAGCAGCGGGCCGAACGCTTCGGGAGTCGGAAGTTGGTCGACACGCACGGTTTCCCGTCCGGGAGCCGAAGCGGCGTTCTCGGTGCGGTGCTCCTCGTCGAGCCCCGCTTCGGACAGCACGCGCCACGCGGACCGTTCCGCGACCGCGACGACGTCCGCGCCCTGATGCCGCGCCAGCCGCACCGCGGCCAGCCCGGCCGCCGACGCGGCGTCGCGGATGAGCACTCGTTGTCCTGGTCGGATGTCGGCCACCGCGTGCCACGCGGCGAGCAACGCCAGCGGAGCGGCGGCCGCCTGCGGGTGCGACCAGCCCGCCGGGGTCGGCAGCAGCAACCGGGCACCGGTCACCGCGGTGGGGCCGAACGCGCCGTCGAACACGCCCAGGACCGCGTCCCCGACGGCGAACCGGGTCACGCCGGGGCCGGTTTCCAGCACCACTCCGGCGCCTTCTCGGCCCAGGGGCGCGGAACCGCCGTCCAGCACGGTGCGCACGTCTTCGACGTTCACCCCGGCGGCGCGGATGCCCACCCGGACCTCGCCGTCCGCGAGCGGGACGCGGTCTTTCTCGCGCAGTTCCAGGTCTTCCAGCGAGGGCGCGGTGAAGCCGAGCTGCCAGTCCGGTCCGGCGGGCACGGCGAGGCCGTCCGCTTCGGCCCGGTGCAGGCGCGGCACCAGCACTTCCGCGCCGCGGATCGCGAATTCGGGCTCGCGCAGCACGGTCGCGGCCAGCACCAGTGCGCCGGTGCCGTCGACTCGGTCCACGTCGGCCAGCGCGATCCGCTCCGGGTGTTCGCCCGCGGCGCCGCGAATCAGGCCGACGACCCCGGCCCCGTCCAGACGGACGCCGACGCCGGGCGTCGCGGCCACGGCTCGTTCGGTCACCACCACCAGCTGCGAACTCTCCATCGCGTCCGCCGCGAGCCAATCGCGTACCACGTCCAGCACGTGCAGCACGGCCTCGCGGGCCTGCCCGGCGATGCCTGCCGCCAGGTCCTCGCCGCGAGGGCAGCAGACGACGACCACCTCGGGCACCGCGGCCCCGGCCTCGACCGCGGCGATCAGCCCCGCGACGTCCGCGTAGCCCATGGCACCCGGCACGGCCAGTCCGCCGTCGGCGCCGAGGACGGCCGACGAAAGGACGGGAGCCGCGTCGGGCAGCTCTACCGGCGCCCATTCGATCCGGAACAGCCCGTCGTGGGTGCGGTCCAGCGAAGCGGCGGTCAACGGGGTCAGCACCACCGACTGCGCGGAGGCGACGAGCTGTCCGGCCGGGTCGGCCAAGGTCACCTCGACGCCCTCGGCGGCCGGGGCCAGACGGACCCGCGTCGCGATCGCGCCGGAGGCGTGCACGTCCACACCGCTCCACATCGTGGGCAGCGACGGCGCACCGCCGGTGGACTCGGCCAGCTGGGTCAGATGCAGGGCGGCGTCGAGCAACGCGGGGTGGACGCCGTATCCGGCGACGTCGGTACCCTCGGGCAGGGCTACGTCCGCGAAGACCTCGTCGCCGCGCCGCCACGCCGCGCGGACGCAGCGCACGGCGGGCCCGTGGATGGCTCCCGAGGCGGCCAATTCTTCGTACAGCGCAGTGACATCGATGGTTTCCGCGCCGGCCGGTGGCCACTGCGAACTCCACGAGGCCAGTCCGGCGTCGTGGCCGCCAGGGGCGAGCGTGCCGGACGCGTGCCGCACCCACGGGGCGTCGCCGATCCGGGTGTACACCGCCACCGGCCGCCGCTCCTCGGCGTCCGCTTCGCCGACGGTGACCTGCATCGACAGGCTGTCTCGGCTCGGCAGCACCACCGGCGTCTCGACGAGAAGTTCTTCGAGCTGACCGCATCCGGCCTCGTCCCCGGCGCGGATCGCCAGGTCCGCCAGCGCCGCGGCGGGCAGGATCGTCCGGCCTGCCAGTGTCGAGTCCGCGAGCCAGGACGGGGTTCCCGGCGCGAGGCGACCGGTGAGCATGACCCCGCCGGTGGCGGGCAGTTCCGCAACAGCGCCCAGGAGCGGATGTTCGGGGCTGCGCAGGCCGAAGTCGTCGGCACGGCCGCCCGCGACCGCGTTCAGCCAGTACCGCCGGTGCTGGAAAGCGTAGGTGGGCAGGTCGACCCGACGGGCACGCGTGCCGTCGAAAACGTTGTGCCAGGTGAAGTCCAGGCCGCGCACGTACACTTTGGACACCGCCGTCAGCAGTGCACGGACCTCATCACGTCCGCGCCGCGCCACCGGAATCCACGCCTCGTCCACCTCGTCGGGGCGGCTCAACGGCCCCATCCCCGACAAGACGCCGTCCGGGCCGACCTCGACAAACGTCCGCACCCCCAGTTCTCGCAGGGTTCCCGCCACGTCCGAGAAGCGCACCGCCTCGCGTACATGCCGCACCCAGTAGCCCGGGTCCGTCACCTCGTCGGCCACGACGCGCCCGGTCAGCCCCGACACCAGCGGCAGCTCCGGACTGCGGCACTCCACCCCGGCGACCACCTCGGCGAACCGCGCGAGCATCGGCTCCATCAACGGCGAATGGAACGCATGCGACACCGACAACCGCTTCGTCCGGCACCCCTCCAGTTCCGCCACGGCCGCGAGAACTTCTTCCTCGACGCCGGAAATAACGACTGCTGTCGGGCCGTTCACCGCAGCCACCCCCACGCCCGGACGGTCCGCGATCACCTCCGACACCTGCTCCGCGGTCGCCTCCACCGCCACCATCGCCCCGCCGGTCGGCAACTCCTGCATCAACCGGCCGCGAGCCGCGACCACCGCACACGCGTCGGGCAGCGACCACACTCCGGCAACATGGGCAGCCGCCAGTTCTCCGATGGAATGGCCCGCCACCGCACTCGGCCGCACACCCCACGACTCCAGCAGCCGGAACCACGCGACCTCGACCGCGAACAACCCCGACTGCGCCCACACCGTGTCGTTGATATCCCCGCACTCGCCCCGGATCACCGCCGTCAGCGAACCGTCCAGATGCTTCTCCAACCCGGCACACACCGCGTCAAAGGCTTCCGCGAACACCGGGAACACCGAGTGCAGGCCCAACCCCATGCTCAAGCGCTGCGCACCCTGCCCGGTGAAAACAAACCCGACCTTCCCCAGCGAACCCGCCGCACCCGACACCACGCCGGCGGATTCACGACCCTCGGCCAACGCCGCCAGCCCTTGGCCGTGGTCGCCCAACACGACCGCACGGTGCTCCAACGCCGCCTTGGCCGCCAACGACCACCCCACGTCCAGCGGCTCATCAACCAGCCCGGCCAACCGCCCGGCCTGCGCAGCCAGACCCTCCGCCGAACGCGCCGACACCACCCACGGCACCACCGGCAACACGACATCAGCCTCGACCGGAGCCTCCGCGACCGCCGGAGCCTGCTCCACGATCACATGCGCATTAGTCCCGGAGAACCCGAACGACGACACCCCCGCCCGACGCGGCCGGTCACCGACCTCCGGCCACGACACCGCCTCTGTCGCCAACCGCACCGCACCCGAATCCCACTCCACCCGCGTGGACGGCTCCTCGGCGTGCAACGTCGCGGGCACCACGCCCCGACGGATCGCCGACACCATCTTGATCACCCCGGCCACCCCGGCAGCCGCCTGCGCATGGCCGATGTTCGATTTCACCGACCCCAGCAGCAACGGCCGGTCCGCGGGCCGGTCCTGTCCGTACGTGGCCAGCAGGGCCTCCGCCTCGATCGGGTCGCCCAGCCGGGTCCCGGTGCCGTGCCCGTCGACGACGTCCACGCCGTCCGGCCCCACTCCCGCACGCGCCAACGCCGCACGGATCACCCGCTGCTGCGACGGACCGTTCGGCGCCGTCAACCCGTTCGACGCACCGTCCTGATTCACCGCCGAACCCGCCACCACCGCCAACACCCGATGCCCGTTGCGCCGAGCATCCGAAAGCCGCTCCAGCACCAAAACCCCAGAACCCTCACCCCAACCGACACCATCGGCACCGTCCCCATAGGACTTGCACCGACCATCCGGCGACAGACCCCGCTGCCGCGAAAAGTCGATGAACGTGGCCGGGGTGGACATCACCGTCACCCCACCCGCCAGCGCCAGCGAGCACTCCCCCGCGTTCAAAGACTGCACAGCCAAATGCAGCGCGACCAGCGAAGACGAACACGCGGTATCCACCGTCACCGCCGGACCTTCCAAGCCCAGCGCGTAGGAGATCCGGCCGGAGGCGATCGAGCCCATGTTGCCGGTGGCGAGGTAGCCCTCGGACTGCTCGCGCGCCTGGTTCCAGATCAGGTAGTCGTGGTAGAACAGCCCGGCAAATACCCCGGTGTCGCCGCCGCGCAACGAGTTCGGGTCGATCCCGGCGTCCTCCAACGCCTCCCACGAAGTCTCCAGATACACCCGCTGCTGCGGATCCATCGCGAGAGCTTCGCGGGGGCTGATGCCGAAGAACTCCGCGTCGAATCCGCTTGCCCCGTAGAGGAAGCCGCCCTCCGCGCAGATGCTCTTGCCGAGCGCGTCCGGGTCGGGGTCGAGCAGGTCGGCGGGCCAGCCCCGGTCGGCGGGCAGCGGGCCGATCGCGTCGGTGCGCGCTTCGAGCAGTTCCCACAGCTGGTCCGGGGACGAGACCCCGCCGGGGAACCGGCATGCCATGCCGACGATCGCGACAGGTTCCTGCTTGCGCTCCTCGGCTTCGCGGAGGCGCTCGCGGGTCTGGTGCAGTTCGGTGGTGACCCGCTTCAGATAGTCGCGGAGCTTGTCCTCGTTCGACATCCGGGAGTCCTTCCTCTTTCGTGCGCGGAGTTCAGATCCCGAGCTGTTTGTCGATGAAGTCGAACATGTCGTCGTCGCTGGCGGACTGGAGCTGGTCGGCGACCGAATCGTCGGCGCCGCCCTCCGATTCGGTCAGCGCGGCGAGCAGGTCGGTGAGCCGGGCGGCGACCCTCGCCCGCGCGGTGTCGTCGGCCCGCAGTTCGGCGAGCGAGGCTTCGAGCCGGTCGAGGCCCGAGTAGGCCGACAGCGCGGGCTGCTCCGCGGCCTCCCCGGTCTCGGCGCCGAACATCCCTTCCAGCAGGAAGTCCGCCAGTGCGCTCGAGGTCGGGTAGTCGAAGACCGCGGTGGGCGAAAGGCGTTCCCCGGTGGCCTCGTTCAACCGGTTGCGCAGCTCGATCGCGGTCAGTGAGTCGAAGCCGACTTCGCGGAACGGGCGGTCCGCGTCGAGCCCGCCGGTCCCGGCCAGGCCCAGCACCAGCGCGGCCTGCGTGCTGACCAGCTCGCGCAGCGCGTCCCGGCGTTCCGGTTCGCTCAGGTCGTGAAGCGTGCTGCGGGCGTCCACGACGCGTTCGCCGACCGCGCGGCGGGTCGGCGCCGAGGGCCGGGCGCTGGGCACCAGGGCCGACAGCAGCGGCGGCACCTCCCCGGACCGGCGCACCCCGGCCAGGTCGAGCCGGGCCGCCACCAGCAGCGGACCGCACTGGCCCAGCGCGGCGTCGAGCACGCGCAGCCCTTCCGGTTCCGGCAGCGGAGCCAGCCCTTGGCGCGCCATCCGCCGCCAGTCGGCTTCGGTGAACTCGCCGGCCATCCCGGATTCCCATGGACCCCACGCGATCGACACCGCGGGCAGGCCCCGCTGGCGGCGGTGCGCGGCGAGCGCGTCGAGGAAGGTGTTGCCCGCCGCGTAGGCGGCCTGTCCGGCGTTGCCCCAGATCCCGGCGACGGAGGAGAACACCACGAAGAAGTCCGGGTTCATCGGCTGCGTCAGCTCGTGCAGATGCCAGGCCGCGTCCACCTTCGGGCGCAGCACCGCGGTCATCCGCTCGTCGGTCAGCGAGCCGATGACCCCGTCGTCGAGGACCCCGGCCGCATGCACCACGCCGGTCAGCGACACGCCGTCCAGCACTCCGGCGAGCTGCTCGCGGTCAGCGGCGTCGCACGCCAGCATCGTGGTTTCGACGCCGCGTTGTTCCAGGTCCGCGGCCAGCTCGGCGAGGCCGGGGGCGTCGGCGCCGCGCCGGGACAGCAGCAGCAACCGCTTGGCGATACCGGTTTCGGCCAGCCGCAGGGCCACCAGCCGGCCCAAGGCCCCGGAAGCGCCCGTGATCAGCACCGTGCCCGCGGCTCGGGTGTCGTCCGGGGCAGGCGGCGAAACCCGGGTCAGCCTCGGCACCCGCACCTCGCCGGCGCGCACCGTGAACTCGGACTCCCCCGCCGCGATCCCGGCACGCACCCAGTCGAGGACGGCGGGACTGGCCAGATCGTCCACATCGGACAGCACGATCCGGCCGGGGTTCTCCGACTGCGCGACGCGGACGAGGCCCCACACCGGCGCGGTCGCCAGGTCCAGGGCGAGCCCGTCGCCGACGTCGACCGCGCGTTCGGTGACCACGGCGAGCCGGGTTTCGGTGTCCGTGGCGAGCCATGCCCGCAGCCGGGCCAGCACGTCGAGCGCGACGGCGTTGGCCTGTTCCGGCAGTTCGCCGTCGAGCGTCGGCACCGTCAGCAGTTCGAGGTCGGCGTTCGAGGAGTCGGCGGGCGGGACCGACGTCCACTCGACCGCGTAGGTCGAGCCGTCGGAACTCGCGGTCAGCTCTTCAACGCTTGCCGTGCGCAGCGCCAGGGTCCCGACCGACGCCACCGGCTCGCCGGAGGCGTCGGCCAGCGCGAGCGCGATCCCGCCCGGCACCGGCGAGATCCGCACCCGGGCCGCCGAAGCGCCGGACGCGTGCACCACCACGTCGTTCCAGGCGAACGGCAGCCGCAGTCCCTCGGTGTCCACTCCGGCCGCGTGCAACGCCGCGTCGAACAGGGCGGGGTGCACGCCGAACCCGGCGACGGGAACGCCTTCGGGCAGTTCGACTTCGGAGAACAGCTCGTCGCCGCGCCGCCAGACCGCGCGGACGCCCTGGAACACCGGCCCGTATTCAAGCCCGGTCTTGGCCAGCTCCGGATAGAAACCGTCCAGGTCGATCGGCTCCGCGTCGGCCGGTGGCCACTGCGCCAGGTCTGAGCCGTCAGCGGGGGCGGCTCCGGCGGACACCGCGCCCGCCGCGTGCCGGACCCATTCGCCGTCGCCGCTCTTCGCGTAGACATTGAGCGCGCGGCGGCCGGTGTCGTCCGGACCGTCGACGGTGAGCTGAATCCGGGCCGAGACCCCGGTTTCGAGCTTGAGCGGGGCCTCGATCAGCAGCTCGTCGATGTGGTCGCAGCCCACCTCGTCGGCGGCGCGGACGACCATGTCCAGCAGCGCGGTGCCCGGCACGAGGACCTGCCCGGCAACCGCGTGGTCGGCCAGCCACGGCTGTTCGCTGAGCGAGAGCCGACCGGCGAGCATGACCCCGCCGGTGGCGGGCAGTTCCGCAACAGCGCCCAGGAGCGGGTGCTCGGGGCTGTCCATGCCGAGGTCGTCGGCGTGGCCGCCGGTGATCGCGTTGAGCCAGTACCGCTGGTGCTGGAAAGCGTAGGTGGGCAGCTCGACCCTCCGGGCACCCGTGCCGTCGAAAACGTTGTGCCAGTCGAATTCCAGGCCGCGAACGTACACTTTGGACACTGCGGTGAGCAGTGCACGGACCTCGTCGCGTCCGCGTCGTGCCACCGGAATCCACGCCTCGTCACGACCGTCGGGACGGCTCAGCGGGCCCATTCCCGACAGGACGCCGTCGGGGCCCACCTCGACGAAGGTCCGGACTCCCTGGTCCCGCAGGGTGCCCGCGACGGCGACGAAGTCCACGGCCTCGCGCACATGCCGCACCCAGTAGCCCGGGTCCGTCACCTCGTCGCCGACCACGCGCCCGGTCAACCCCGACACCAACGGGATCGTGGGACGATGGCACTCGACCCGGTTCACGACTTCGGCGAACCGCGCCAGCATCGGCTCCATCAACGGTGAGTGGAACGCGTGCGACACCGACAACCGCTTCGTCCGGCACCCCGCGCCCGCCAGTTCCTCCACGGCCGCCAGCACCTCGTCCTCGACGCCGGAAATCACCACCGCCTTCGGGCCGTTCACCGCGGCTATACCCACCCCGGCGCGGCCCCCGATCGCCTTCCGAACCTCGTCTTCGGCCGTCTCGACGGCGACCATCGCCCCACCGGTCGGCAACTCCTGCATCAACCGGCCGCGCGCGGCTACCACCGCGCAGGCGTCCGAAAGCGACCACACGCCGGCCACATACGCGGCCGCCAGCTCGCCGATCGAATGGCCCGCGACCACGTTCGGCCGCATCCCCCACGACTCCAGCAGCCGGAACCACGCGACCTCGGTCGCGAACAGCGCGGACTGCGCCCACACCGTGTCGTTGATATCCCCGTACTCGCCCCGGATCACCGCTGCGGGTGAACCGTCCAAATGCTCTTCCAACCCGGCACACACCGCGTCAAAGGCTTCCGCGAACACCGGGAACACCGCGTGCAGCCCGGCACCCATGCCCAGCCGCTGCGCACCCTGACCGGTGAAAACAAACCCGACCTTGCCGAGCGACCCCACCACGCCCGACACCACCTGGGCGGACTCGCGGCCCTCGGCCAGTGCGGCCAATCCCTGGCTGTGATCGCCCAGCACGACCGCACGGTGCTCCAACGCCGCCCGGGAAGCCAGCGACCACCCCACGTCCAGCGGCTCATCAACCAGCCCGACCAACCGCGCCGCCTGCGCGGCCAGACCTTCCGGCGAACGAGCCGACACCACCCACGGCACCACCGGCAGCTCGACGTCGATCTCGACGGGAAGCTCCGCAACCTCCGGCACCTGCTCCACGATGACGTGCGCGTTCGTCCCGGAGAACCCGAACGACGACACCCCCGCCCGACGCGGCCGATCGCCGACCTCCGGCCACGACGTCGCCTCGGTCACCAACCGCACCGCACCCGATTCCCACTCCACCCGGGTGGAGGGCTGTTCCGCGTGCAGGGTCGCGGGCACCACGCCGCGGTGCATCGCCGACACCATCTTGATCACCCCGGCCACCCCCGCGGCGGCCTGTGTGTGCCCGATGTTCGACTTCACCGACCCCAGCAGCAACGGCCGGTCGGCCGGTCGGTCCTGTCCGTACGTGGCCAGCAGGGCTTCCGCCTCGATCGGGTCGCCCAGCCGGGTTCCCGTGCCGTGCCCGTCGACGACGTCCACGCCGTCCGGCTCCAGTCCCGCGCTGGCCAGTGCCGCACGGATCACCCGTTGCTGCGACGGACCGTTCGGCGCGGTCAAGCCGTTCGACGCACCGTCCTGGTTCACCGCGCTGCCGGCCACCACGGCCAGCACTTGATGCCCGTTGCGCCGCGCGTCCGAAAGCCGCTCCAGCACCAAAACCCCAGAACCCTCACCCCAACCCACACCATCGGCACCGTCCCCATAGGACTTGCACCGGCCATCCGGCGACAGGCCACGCTGCCGCGAGAAGTCGAAGAACGCGCCCGGCGTGGACATCACCGTCACGCCACCGGCCAGCGCCAGCGAGCACTCCCCCGTGTTGAGCGACTGCGCTGCCAAATGCAACGCGACCAGCGAAGACGAACACGCGGTATCCACCGTCACCGCCGGACCCTCCAAGCCCAGCGCGTAGGAAACGCGGCCGGAAGCGACCGAACCCATGCTGCCGGTGCCCAGGTAGCCTTCCGAGTCTTCGTGGACCTGATGCCACGACAGATAGTCGTGGTAAAACAGCCCGGCGAACACACCGGTGTCACTGCCCCGCAACGAGTTCGGGTCGATCCCGGCGTCCTCCAACGCCTCCCACGAAGTCTCCAGATACACCCGCTGCTGCGGATCCATCGCGAGCGCCTCGCGAGGGCTGATGCCGAAGAACTCCGCGTCGAAACCGGTGGCCCCGTAAAGGAAGCCGCCCTCCGCGGCGACGCTCTTCCGCACCGCGTCCGGATCGGAGTCGACCAGGTCGGCGGGCCAGCCCCGGTCGGTCGGGAAGGCCCCGACCGCGTCGGTGCGCGAGGCGAGCAGCTCCCACAGCTCCGCCGGGGAGGACACGCCGCCGGGGAACCGGCAGGCCATGCCCACGATGGCGATGCGGTCCTCTCCGGTGGCCGCGCGCGGTGCGACGCGCGCGGGGGCGGTCTCGCTCCGGCCGGTCAGTTCGCCCAGCAGGAACGCGGTCAGTGCGGCCGGGGTGGGATAGTCGAACACCACGGTGGCGGGCAGCCGGACGCCGGTGGCCGTGCCCAGGCGCGTCCGGAGTTCCACGGCGGTCAGCGAGTCGAACCCGGAGTCGCGAAAGGACCGTCCGATGTCGACAGTCGCGTCTCCGGTCAGGCCGAGCACCTGTCCGGCCTGCGCCAGCACCAGATCCCGCACGAGGTCCGCGCGCTCGGCCTCGCCCAGCGACGCGAGCCGCTCGGCCAGCGCGTTCCCGTCGGCGGACGACTGCTCGATGGTGCGCCGGGCGGGTGCCGAGGCGCCGACCAGCCCGGACAGCACCGGCGGCACCTCCCCTGCCCGCCGCAGCGCGGCCAGGTCCAGCCGGGCCGCGACCAGCAGCGGCGCGGGAGCGGCGACCGGACCGGTCACCAGGTCCAACACGGCGAGGCCCTGCGCCGCGGACAGGGTCCGCAGGCCCTGGCGGGACAGCCGGGTGCGATCGGTCCCGGTCAGTTCTCCGGCCATGCCGGTGTCCCACGGGCCCCAGGCCAGCGACACCGCGGCGCGGCCCTGCCGGCGGCGATGGGCGGCGAGCGCGTCGAGGAAGGTGTTGCCCGCCGCGTAGTTCGCCTGTCCGGCGGTGCCCCATACCCCGGCGACAGACGAGAACAGGACGAAGAAGTCCAGCTCAGCACCCTCGGTCAGCTCGTGCAACTGCCACGCACCGTCGACCTTCGGCCGCAGCACGGCGGCCGTCCGCTCGGCCGTCAGCGACTCGACGACCCCGTCGTCGAGCACTCCGGCGGTGTGCACCACACCGGTGATCGGCACGCCGTCCAGCACCGCGGCCAGCTGCGTCCGGTCGGCGACGTCGCAC
Source organism: Amycolatopsis sp. NPDC031561 (assembly GCF_055580625.1). Lineage (NCBI taxonomy): Bacteria > Bacillati > Actinomycetota > Actinomycetes > Pseudonocardiales > Pseudonocardiaceae > Amycolatopsis > Amycolatopsis sp. NPDC031561. The sequence goes on from NZ_JBVILA010000006.1 coordinate 98,183, forward strand.
GCGACGACGGTCACCTCGACACCGGACCGTTCCAGTTCCGCCGCCAGCCCCGGCATTCCCGGTGCCTCGGCTCCCCTGCGGGACAACAAAATCAGCCGCGCGGCAGCGCCGGTCCCGGCCAAGTGCCGGGCGACCAGTCCGCCCAGCGCACCGGACGCGCCGGTCACCAGCACGGTGCCCGGACGGGTCCGGGGAGCCGGACGCGGCGCGGTCGTTTTGGCCAGCCGCGGGACCCGCACCTCGCCGGAACGCACCACGAACCGCGATTCCCCGGCGGCCACTCCGGCCCTCAGCGTCCGCTCGTCAGCGCTGTCGTCCACATCGCACAGGACGATGCTGCCGGGATGCTCGGCCTGCGCGGCCGAGACCAGGCCCCACACCGTCGCGGCGGCCACGTCGAGGGGCAGGCCGTCACCGGCGTCCACCGCGCGTTCAGTGACCACGACCAGCCGGGTTTCGGTGCCCGCCGCGAGCCATTCCCGCAGCACGGCCAGCACCTCGGCCGCCGCGGCGTGCGCTTGTTCGGGCACTGGGCCCGCGGCCGGATTCACCCGCAGGACCAGGAAATCGGCGTCTTCGCTGCTCCCCCACCCCGCCCAGCGACCGGCGTCCGGGGAGCCGGACGGCACCGGCGCCCATTCCAGGCGGAACAGGTCGTCTCGAGGAGTTTCCCGGCCGGACGGCAGCGGACGCAGGGCCAGCGCGCCCACGGTGGCGATCGGTTCGCCCGCCGGATCGGCGAGGACCAGCGACACTCCGTCGGTGGCCTGGGGGCTGATCCGGACCCGGGCGGTCGTCGCACCGGTCGCGTGGACCCGGACGTCCCGCCAGGCGAACGGGACCTCCAGCCGCCCGCCGTCGGCGCCGACCACCGCGTGCAGGGCGGCGTCGAACAGCGCGGGGTGCACGGCGAAACCGGCGACCTCGGTGTCCTCGGGCAGCACGACCTCGGCGAACAGGTCCGCGCCGAGCCGCCAGACCGCGCGGACGCCCCGGAACACCGGCCCGTAGCCGAGTCCGGCTTCGGCCAGCGCCGGGTAGAAGTTCTCCAGATCGACCGGCACCGCCCCGGCCGGGGGCCACTGCGCGAACCGCACGGCCTCGACGGCGGCACCCGGCCGCACGGTGCCCGCCGCATGGCGCACCCAGTCGTCGCCGGTACGGGCGTATAGGGCAGCTTCGCGGCTGCCGTCCGGGCCCGGTCCGCTCACCGTGACCTGGACCCGCACCGAATCCTCGAGTACCAGCGGCGTTTCCATCAGGAGCTCGTCCAGGTGGTCGCAGCCCACCTCGTCGGCGGCGCGGACGACCATGTCCAGCAGCGCGGTGCCTGGCACGAGCACCCGACCCGCCACCACATGGTCGGCCAGCCACGGCTGTTCGCCGAGCGAAAGCCGACCAGTCAGCATCACCCCGCCGGTCGCGGGCAGCTCCACCGCCGCGCCCAGCAACGGATGCCGGGGACTGTGCAGGCCGAAATCGTCGACGCGACCGCTCGCGACCGCCTTCAGCCAGTACCGCTGACGCTGGAACGCATAGGTCGGCAGCTCGACCCGCCGAGCACCCGTGCCGTCGAAAACGTTGTGCCACTCCACATCCAGGCCGCGCGCGTACACTTTGGACACCGCCGTCAGCAGCGCACGGACCTCATCACGTCCGCGCCGCGCCACCGGAATCCACGCCTCGTCCGCGTCGTCGGGGCGGCTCAACGGCCCCATCCCCGACAAGACGCCGTCGGGACCCACCTCGACGAAGGTCCGGACTCCCTGGTCCCGCAGGGTTCCCGCCACGTCGGCGAAGCGCACCGCCTCGCGCACATGCCGCACCCAGTAGCCCGGGTCGGTCACCTCATCGGCCACGACGCGCCCGGTCAACCCCGACACCAGCGGCAGCTCCGGACTGCGGCACTCCACCCCTGCGACCACCTCGGCGAACCGCGCCAGCATCGGCTCCATCAACGGCGAATGGAACGCATGCGACACCGACAACCGCTTCGTCCGACACCCCTCCAGTTCCGCCGCGGCCGCGAGAACCTCGTCCTCCACCCCGGAAATCACCACCGCCGTCGGCCCGTTCACCGCAGCCACGCCCACGCCCGGACGGCCCGCGATCACCTTCCGAACCTCGTCTTCAGTCGCCTCCACCGCGACCATCGCCCCACCGGTCGGCAACTCCTGCATCAACCGGCCGCGCGCCGCCACCACCGCACACGCGTCCGAAAGCGACCACACGCCGGCCACATACGCGGCCGCCAACTCGCCGATCGAATGGCCCGCGACCACACTCGGCCGCACACCCCACGACTCCAACAACCGGAACCACGCGACCTCGACCGCGAACAACCCCGACTGCGCCCACACCGTGTCCTTGATATCCCCGTACTCACCCCGGATCACCCCAGCGGGCGAACCGTCCAAATGCTCTTCCAACCCGGCACACACCGCGTCAAAGGCTTCCGCGAACACCGGAAACACCGAGTACAGGCCCAACCCCATCTTCAAGCGCTGCGCACCCTGACCAGTGAAAACAAACCCGACCCTGCCGAGCGACCCCACCAACCCCGACACCACCTGGGCGGACTCGCGGCCCCCGGCCAACGCAGCCAACCCCTCGCCATGATCACCCAACACGACCGCACGGTGCTCCAACGCCGCCTTGGCCGCCAACGACCACCCCACGTCCAGCGGCTCATCAACCAACCCCGCCAACCGCCCGGCCTGCGCAGCCAACCCTTCCGGCGAACGAGCCGACACCACCCACGGCACCACCGGCAACACGACATCAGCCTCGACCGGAGCCTCCGCGACCTCCGGAGCCTGCTCCACGATCACATGCGCGTTAGTCCCCGAGATACCGAACGACGACACCCCCGCCCGACGAGGACGGTCACCGACCTCCGGCCACGACACCGCCTCGGTCGCCAACCGCACGGCGCCCGATTCCCAGTCCACTTGGGACGATGGCTCGCCCGCGTGCAGGGTCGCGGGCAGTTCCTCGTGACACAGCGCGAGCACGGTCTTGATCACGCCCGCCACCCCGGCGGCCCACTGCGCGTGCCCGATGTTCGACTTCACCGACCCCAGCCACAGTGGACGGTCCCGGTCCTGACCGTAGGTCGCCAGCAACGCCTGCGCCTCGATCGGATCGCCCAGCCGGGTCCCCGTGCCGTGACCCTCCACGGCGTCGACGTCAGCGGCCTCGATGCCCGCGTCGGCGAGCGCGGCGCGGATCACCCGCTGCTGCGAAGGACCGTTCGGCGCCGTCAACCCGTTCGACGCACCGTCCTGATTCACCGCGCTGCCGGCCACCACCGCCAACACCCGATGCCCGTTGCGCCGCGCGTCCGAAAGCCGCTCCAAGAGCAGCAGACCGCCGCCCTCGGCCATGCCCATGCCGTCGGCCTGCTCCGCGTAGGCCTTGCAGCGGCCGTCCGGCGCCAGGCCCTGCTGACGGGTGAACCACTCCAGCCACGATGGCGTCGCGTGCACCGTCACGCCGCCGGTCAGCGCCAGCGAGCACTCCCCGGCACGCAACGACTGCGCCGCCAGATGCAGGGCGACCAACGACGAGGAGCACGCCGTGTCGACGGTGAGCGCGGGGCCTTCCAGGCCGAGGGTGTAGGAGACCCGGCCGGAGAGAATGCTGGGCGCGATCCCGGATTGAAGATGCCCCTGAAGCTCTTCGGGCGCGTTGCCGCCGTACCCGGAGGCCGCGCCGCCGACGAACACACCGGTCGTCGAACCGCGCAGCCGTTTCGGATCGAGGCCCGCGCGTTCGAACGCCTCCCAGGACAGTTCCAGCAGCATCCGCTGTTGCGGGTCCATCGCCAGCGCCTCGCGCGGGCTGACGCCGAAGAACGCGGCATCGAATTCTCCCGCCGCGGCAAGGAATCCGCCGCCGAGCGTGGCGATGTCGCCGAGGCCGTCCCAGCCCCGATCGGAGGGCAGCGGCCCGACGGCGTCGCCGCCCGCGGCCAGGAGCCGCCACAGTTGCTCGGGGTCGCTGATGTCGCCGGGCAGGCGGCAGCTCATCGCGACGATCGCGATCGGCTCGTCCGCGGCCGCGCCGGTGCGCTCCGGTGTCCGCGCGGCGTCGGCGAGCCCGAGAAGTTCGGTTCGCAGGAACTCGGCCAGTGCGAGCGGGGTCGGATGGTCGAAGGTGAGCGTGCTGGGCAGCTTGCGCCCCAGCGCCGTGCACAGCCGACCGCGCAGGTCGACCCCGGTGACCGAGTCGAAGCCGATCTCCTTGAAGGTCAGCGCGGAATCCACCGACTCCGGCGACGCGTGCCCGAGGACGGCGGCGGCCTGCGCCCGGACCAGGTCGAGCACCCGCGTGACCTGCTCCGCGGCCGACTTCCCGGCCAGCGTCCGCGCCCACCCGGAGACCGGGGCGGCCACGGGTTCCGGCAGGCTCGCGGCGACGCCGTCGAGCCGGCGGGGAGCTCCGGCGTCGAGCCAGAAACGTTCGTGCTGGAAGGCGTAGGTGGGCAGGTCGACGCGGTTCGCCGCGGGCAGCACGGCCGTCCAGTCCACCGGCACGCCGTGCGTGTACGCCTCGGCGAGAGAGGCGAGCAGCCGGGCGCTGTCGCCCTCGTCGCGGCGCAGCGTGCCGCACACCGCACCGGCGTCCTCCAAGGTGTCGGCGATCGCGGCGGTCAGCACCGGATGCGGGGACACCTCGATGAACACCCGGTCGCCGAGAACCCGCACGGCACGGTGGAAACGCACCGGCGCCCGCAGGCTTTCGTACCAGTACCCGGCGTCCAGTTCCTCGCCGGTCAGAGTTTCGCCGGTCATCGCCGACACCATCGGCACCCGGCCACGACGCGGCTCGATCCCCGCCAGCACCGCACGGATCTCCTCTTCCAGCCGCTCCACCTGCGCGGAGTGCGACGCGTAGTCCACCGAAACCATCCGCGCCCGGATGTCCTCGGCGTCCAGCTCCGCCTTCAACTCCGCCAGCGCCGCCGGTTCACCCGAGACCACCACCGCGGACGGCCCGTTGACCGTGGCCAGCGACAACCGCTCACCCCACCGGGCGAGCCGCTCTTCCACTTCGGCCACGGTCGCGTTGACCGACAACATGCCGCCCAGACCCGCGAGCGCGGTCAGCGATTTCGACCGCAGAGAAACGATCCGCGCACCGTCCTCGAGGGACACCATCCCCGCGACCGTGGCCGCCGCGATCTCGCCCTGGGAGTGGCCCACCACCGCAGCGGGCACGACACCCGCGGCTTCCCACGCCGCGGCAAGGGAAACCATCACCGCCCACAACGCGGGCTGCACGACGTCCGCCGACTCCAGCTCGCCTTCGAGCACCTCGGGCAGCTTCCAGTCCACAAAGGACTCCAATGCTGCCGCGCACTCCGCCAGCCGGGCCGCGAACACCGGATTCGTCCGCGCCAGCGCAAGCCCCATGCCCCGCCACTGCGAACCCTGGCCGGGAAAGACGAACACCGGCCGCCCGGAACCGCGCGCGACCCCGGAGACGACCTCGGCCCCGGGCACCCCGTCGGCGAGACCGGCCAACCCGGTCCGCAGGTCCCCGGTCACCACCGCGCGATGCTCGAACGGGGTCCGGGTGGTGGCCAGCGACCAGGCCAGCTCAGCCGGTTCGAGCCCGGGCCGCGCCGACACCCAGTCTCGCAGCCGGGCCGCCTGCGCCCGCAGCCCCTCGGCCGAGCGAGCGGACAGCACCCAGGCCGGGACCGCTTCCGGCACCGGCACCTGCCCCGTAGTGCCGGGGGGTTCTTCCACGATGACGTGCGCGTTGGTGCCGCTGAGCCCGAATCCGGACACCCCGGCCCGGCGTGGACGGTCGCCCGCCGGCCACCGCACCGGTTCGCTCAGCAGCCGGACCGTGCCGCGCGACCAGTCGACGCGCGGGGTCGGCTCCTCGCCGTGCCGGGTCGCGGGCAGCACGCCGTTGCGCAGCGCGAGCACCATCTTGATCACCCCGGCCACCCCGGCCGCGGCCTGGGTGTGCCCGAGGTTCGACTTGACCGAGCCCAGCCACAACGGCTCGTCCCGCTCCCGGCCGTAGGTGGCGAAGAGGGCTTCCGCCTCGATCGGGTCACCGAGAGTGGTCCCGGTGCCGTGCGCCTCCACTGCGTCCACTTCGGACGCGTCGAGCCGGGCATTGGCCAGAGCCTGGCGGATCACCGCCTGCTGCGCCTCGCCGTTCGGGGCGGTCAGGCCGTCGCTCGCGCCGTCGGAGTTGACCGCGGAACCGCTCAGCACGGCCAGCACCGGCTGTCCGTCGCGGATGGCGTCGGACAACCGCCGCAACACGAGCAGGCCGACCCCCTCCGACCACACGGTGCCGTCAGCGGCGGCGGAGAACGGCAGGCAGTCCCCCTCCGGCGACAGCGCCCGCAGGCCGCTGAACGCGACGAAGTTGCCGGGCGTCGACATCACGGAGACGCCGCCTGCCAGCGCCAGCGAGCAGTCGCCGGCGCGCAATGCTTGTGCGGCAAGGTGAATCGCGACCAGCGAACTGGACGCGGAGGTGTCCACGGTGAGGGACGGCCCGTGCAGCCCGAGCAGATACGAGACCCGGCCGGACAGCACGCTGGTCGTGGTGCCGGTCAGCAGGTAGCCCTTCACCGGCGAGGGCGCGTCCTCCAGCCGCGGGCCGTACTCCCGGGGCTCCGCGCCGACGAAAACCCCGGCGCTGGTGCCCCGGAGCGACTCCGGGACGATGGCAGCCCGTTCGAGGGCCTCCCACGAAGCTTCCAGCAGCAACCGCTGCTGCGGTTCCATCGCCAGCGCCTCGCGCGGCGGAATGCCGAAGAACCGCGCGTCGAAACCGGTCGCGTCGTCGAGGAAACCGCCGCGGGCGAGGTAAGTCTTCCCGGCGGCTTCCGGATCTTGGTCGTGCAGGTCCGGCCGCCACGCCCGGTCTTCAGGGAACGCCGACAGCACGTTCCCGCCTTCGGCCAGCAGCTCCCAGAGGTCTTCGGGCGAGTGGACGCCGCCGGGGTACCGGCAGCTCATGCCGACGACGGCCACCGGCTCCGCGCCGTCGGCCGCGCATCCCGTGCCGTTCGTTCGGTCAGTCTCGTTCACAACACCCTCGGCATTCCGGAGATCTTCTGCGATAGCTGCGCGAATCCCGCCGCTACCTGGCACGGGCGGCGGGCGGGGAAGGACGCGCGGACGCGGGCCTTCCCCGCCCGGTGGGGGTCGGGGCGAGTCCGGTGTCAGCCGGGACGCACCGCGGTTTCGGCGGCGACGGCCAGCTCCGGTGCGGTGAGGCTCATCGTCGTCGAGGCGTCGCGCCGGTCGGCCACCAAGTGCAGGTGCTGCAGGCCGTCCGCGGCGGCTTCGCCGAGCACGGCGAGGCAGTCGCAGGCGTCGGTGGTGAACCCGGCGAACCGGTAGGCGATCTCCATCATCCGGTTGCGATCGGTGGCCCGGAAGTCCGCGACCAGATGCACGCCCGCCCGCGCGGCCTCGTCGATCAGCCAGTTGAGCAGCACCGCGCCCGCGCCGAAAGTGACCACCCGGCAGGAGGTCGCGAGCAGCTTCAGGTGCCACAGCCGCGGATGCCGTTCCAGCAGCAGCACGCCGACCGCGCCGTGCGGGCCGAACCGGTCGGTGAGGGTGACGGTGAGCACTTCGTGGTCGGGGTCGGCGAGCAGTTTCCGCAGGTCCGCGTCGGAGTAGTGCACGCCGGTCGCGTTCATCTGACTGGTGCGCAGGGTCAGCTCCTCGACCCGCGACAGGTCGACCTCGTCGGCGCGCTTGATCGCCATCACCAAATCGAGGCTGCGCAGGAAGTCCTCGTCCGGGCCGTTGAAGGTCTCCTTCTCCGCGTCCCGGCGGAAACTGGCCTGGTACATCTCGCGACGGCGGAGCGCGTCGACGGTGACGACCTCGGGGCTGAACTCCGGCAGCCCGGTCAGCTCGCCCGCCTGCGTGGCGTCGTAGCACCGCACGGCGTCGCTGTGGTAGTTCACCTCCGCCCGCTCCGTCGGCAGGTCGTCGATGAAGGCGATGGTGGTCAGCGCGAAGTTCAGCCGCTCCGCGATCTGCGTCACCGAGTCGGACTTGCGGCCCCAGCCGATCTGCGGATGCACGAAGTACTCGGCGAGGCCGAGCTTCTCCAGGTGCTTCCAGGCGAGGTCGTAGTCGTTCTTGCTGGCGATGGAGTTCAGGACGCCGCGGGAGTCGAGTTCGACGATGGTCTCCCGGATCCCCGGGAACAGCTCCACGTCCGGGTTCTCCAGCAGGGTCCCGTCCCATACGGTGTTGTCCAGGTCCCAGACCAGGCATTTGACCAAGGTCGGCTTGTCGGTCACGGAAGTTCTCCTCCCCGGTTGCGCAAGACGTGATCGGCCAGGATCAGCTTGCAGATCTCATTGCTGCCCTCGATCAGTTCCATCAGCTTCGCGTCGCGGAACGCGCGGGCGGCGACGTGCCCGTCCCCCGCGCCCGTCGAACCGTGCAGTTGAACGGCGGCCGCGGCGGCACGAGCCGCGTAACCGGCGCTCACGTGCTTGGCGAGCACCGTCAGCGCGCCAAGGTCGGGCGAGAGGCTGTCCCAGCCCTGGCTGGCGTGTTCGCAGGCGCGCAGGCTCAGCTGCTCGGCCACGTACATCTCGGCCAGGTGTTCCTGCACCAGCTGGTGTTCAGCGAGCACCACCCCGCCCTGGCGGCGGTGCGCGACGTGCCGCGCGGCGGAGTCGAGGCAAGCCCGGATGATGCCGACACACCCCCAGGCAATCGACATCCGGCCGTAGGACAGCGCCGTGGTGAACAGCAGCGACAGCGGCTGCTCACCCCCGCCGAGTACCGCGGAGGCGGGGATCGCCACGTTGTCCAGGAAAATGTTCGCGTGCCCGGCGGCCCGGCACCCCATCGGATGCGGCACTGGTTCGACCCGCACGCCCTGGGCGTCGGTGGGCACCACGACCGCGGCGGCGCCGTCCCCGTCGCCGTGGCGGGCCACGATGAGCACGAAATCGGCGTAGCGGGTGCCGGTGACCCACTTCTTCTCGCCGTCGAGGACGAATCCGTCCCCTTCCGGCTTGAGACGGGTGCGCATGGCGGCGAGATCGCTGCCCGCGCCCGGTTCGCTGAACCCGACCGCGGTCAGCTCACCGCCGGTGAGCCTGCCGAGCAGCTCGCGGCGCTGCACCTTGTCGCCGAAGCGCTGGACGGTCCACGCCACGATGCCCTGCGAGGTCATGATGCTGCGCAGCGAACTGCACAGTCCGCCGGCCTCGGCGGTGAACTCCCCGTTTTCGGCGCTGCTCAGGCCCCGTCCGCCGAACGACTCCGGCACCTGCGCGCAGAGCAGGCCGCGGGAGCCGAGGTCCCGCAGCAGCCCGGTCGGCAGCTCGCCCTCGACGTCCCAGCCCGCGGCCCGGTCGCCGACGAGCTCGCCGAGCAGGGCGACCTCGTCGGCGATCTTCTCAAACATCGCCGTCCTGGAGCCGGAGCACCAGCTCGGTCATCGCCACCACGGTGCGGAAGTTGTCCAGTTTGAGGTCCGGGCCGACGATGGCGATGTCGTAGGTCGATTCGAGGTGCACGACGAGCTGCATCGCGAACATCGAGGAGACGACGCCGGAGGTGAACAGGTCCTGGTCGGCCTCGACGTCGGTCTTGATGCGCTCGCTGAGGAAGCCGAGCAGCTCCTGCTGGAGGCTTTCCGCGGTGTGCGACGTGGCGGTGGTCTCCCCGGTAGTCATGACGCGACCTTTCCGTAGTCGTAGAAGCCCCGGCCGGTTTTCCGGCCGAGGTGGCCGTCCGCCACCTTCTGCAGCAGCAGGTCGCAGGGGCGGCAGCTTTCGTCGCCGCGGCGCTCGTAGAGCACGTTGAGGGAATCGACCAGGTTCTCCAGGCCGATCAGGTCGCCGGTGCGCAGCGGTCCGGTCGAGTGGCCGAGGCAGCCTTCGAGCAGGCCGTCGACCACCTCGACGGAGGCGACGCCCTCCTCCACCAGCATCGCCGCGGTGTTGATCAGCGGGTGCAGCAGCCGGTTGATCACGAACCCGGCCGAGTCCTCGATCACCAGCGATTCCCGGCCGAGCACCGAAAGCAGCCCGACGGCGTTGTCCAGCACCGCAGGCGCGGTGCGCGGGCCGCGGATCACCTCGACCATCTTGATCAGGTACGAGGGGTTCATGAAGTGCACGCCGACCAGTTCTTCCGGACGCGCGGTCCAGGCGGCCATCTCGTCGATCGGGATGCACGAGGTGTTGGAGATCAGCGTGGTGCCCGGGGCCACGATCCGCGAGGCTTCTGTGAGCACCTTCTCCTTCACCTCGGCTACCTCGGTGACGGCCTCGACGACGGTGGTCGCGTCCGCGATCGAGGACAGCGAGGTGCTGGTGGTCAGTTCGGCCGCCGGGCGGTCCGGCAGGACGCCCATCAGCTGGGCGTGCCGGGTCTTCTGCGCGATGGTGGCCTTCGCCGTGTCCAGAACGGACTCGTCGATGTCCACCAGCACGACCGGGACGCCGTGGCCGAGCGCGAGTGTCGAGATGTTCGTGCCCATCACCCCGGCGCCGATGACGGCGAGACGGTGATCTTCGTAAGCCGTGGTCATACGTTCTTCCCTGCGGTCTCGTGAGCCGATTCCTGCCTTGCTTGTGACGCGCGCACCCACGCGGCCAGCGCCGCGGGAGTCGGGTGCTCGAACACCTCGGTCAGCCCGAGGGGGGTTCCGGTGAGCTCTTCGGCCTGCTGCGCCAGCACGGCGCCGAGCAGCGAATGGCCGCCCGCTTCGAAGAAGTGGGTCCGTGCGGTGGCCTCACCGCCGAGCAGTTTCGCCCAGATCCGCACCAGGTCTTCGACCACTGCGTCCTCGTGGTCGCGGTCGCCGGTTTCCGGCTGGGTCTCCCGTTCGGCGAGCAGCCGCAGCGCCTCGGTGTCGAGGCTGCCGTCGGCGGTCTCCGGCAAGGCCTCCAGCGACACCACCGGCCAGGGAACTTCCTTCGCTGCCAACGGTTTCGCTGCCACCGCGAAGACGACGACGGTGTGTTCCCCGTCGTCCGTCGGGACGGCGACCGCCGCCGCGGCGGACACGCCGGGCTCGTCCAGCAGCGCCGCTTCGAGGTCGCCGAGGTTGACCGGACCGTGCGCGGTGTCGAACCGGCGGCCGAGCTGACCGAGCCATTCGATCGCGCCGTCGGGCGACCAGCGGGCCAGTTCTCCGGTGCGCGCAGGGCCATCGCCGGTGTCCAGGCACAGTTCGCCGCGGACGCCGACGGGCAGTTCCCGTCCGTCCGGAGCGACGATGGAGACTCGGCCGCCGGACAGTGCTCGTTCGCCGGGAGTCAGGGAGAGCCGTTCCTCCAACGCGGCCGCCGCGCGGGCCGGAGTGGCTGCGGGGACTGTCACGGCGATAGGTGCGCGATGGGCACGTTCGACGATCTCGCGGTCGGTCTCGCTCCACCCGGCGGTTTCGGCCAGCGGCCGGTCCGGTGACCGGGCGGCGGCGACCAGCAGGGCGTCCAGCCGCCGCAGCAGCGCCGCCACGTCGGCGCGGTCCAAGTTCTCGGTGGAGTACCGGAACTGGATCTCCGGGGTGGTCTGCGAGGCGACCAGTTCGAGGTCGAACTTGCTGTAGGGGTTGTCCACCCGCAGCAGCCGGGCGGAATGGCCGGCCACGGCCAGTTCGGTGACCGGCGAGTCGGGCACGAAGTTGAACAGGTGCCGGTAAAGCGCGGTCTGCCAGGTGGAGCCGATGCCGGGCAGTTCGCCGGTCAGCTCCTCCACCGAGGTGTGCGCGTGCGCCATCGCGCCGAGGAAGGCGTCCCGGGCGTGCCGGACGAGCGGGCCGAACCCGGCCGCCAGATCCACCTGCATCCGGATCGGCACCACGTTCACGTGGTAGCCGATGGCGCCGCTGTTCTCGCCGCGGACGTCGACCGGGGTCCCGACCACCAGATCGGCGCCCGCGCCGTGCGCGACGAGCAGCGCGGAGTAGGCGGCCAGCAGCACCGCCGCGACCGGGGCGCGCAGCTTTCGCTGCAACTGTCCGATCGCCGCCAGCGCTTCGCCGGAGAGCGGGTGGCGCGCGTGGTCGCCGCGCATCATCGGCCGGTGGACGCGGGGCCGTCCGCACCACAGGTCGAGCGTGCCGGGGGTGAAGCCGCTCAGGTTTTCGCGCCAGTACTCGAGATCGGCGGGCCGCGGCCGGCTTTCCACGCCCGCCGAGGGCCGCGCCGGGGCGGGCGGCACCGGACGCCCGGCGACGATCGCCTCGTAGACCGGGAGGAACTCCTGCAGGAACAGCGCGGCGGAGGTCATGTCGAACGCCAGGTGGTGCACGCCGAGGCAGAACAGGTCGCCGTCCGGGCCGCGGGCGTGTCCCGCGCGGATCAGCAGATCGCCCTCCAGCGGGAACGGGCGGTCCACGAACGCGGTGAGGTCCTTTTCCAGCTCCGCGCCGGAAAGTTCGAGCGGTTCGACCGTCACCTCGGACACCTCCGCCGAGTCGGCGGGCAGGATCTCCTTGACCAGGTCAGCGCCACCGGCGCGGAAGACCGTGCGGAGCGCCTCGGTGCGCGCCACCACCACGGCCAGCGCCTCGCGCAGCGCGTCCGGGCGCAGCCGCCCCGCCACGTGCAGGGCGAAGCCGAGGTTGTTGATCCCCGCGCCGGGGACCAGTTCCTCCATCAGCCACAGTGCTTTTTCTTTGTTGGTCGTCGCGGTCGTCGTGGCGGCCATCGCGCTCAGAACCCGGAGTGGTCTCGGAGCACCCGCGCGGTTTCGTCGGCGCGCAGCAGGTCGGCGTGGCTGACTTCGAGGCGGAACCGCTTGTCGATCAGCTTGGTCGCGTTGACCGCGGTGGGGGCGCCGTCCTCTTCCAGCGCCGCGTAATCGGTGGAGGTGAGCGCGAGCGAACGGCCCCAGGCGGAGGCGGGGTCGATGCCCTCGGCGGCGGTGAGCCACGCCATGTAGATCTCGAAGAACCGGACGACCTCTTCGCCGCGTTCCGGCGCGAGGCCGACCTTGCGGAACGCGCCGGTGGCCACCTCGCGGTAGAGCGCGACGATCTCCTCGGTGGCGTCGGCCAGCGCGATCCCCGGCGTGGTCACGATCTCGACGGCCCGCAGCCGGGCCTGGCTCGCTTCCTCCGCGGAGAGCACCGAGCCGCCGAGCGCGATCAGCTTGTCGATCTCCACCGCGAGCAGCTGCTTGTCGGTGACCTGCCCGTCGAACAGCACCACGGCCGGTTCGGTGCTCTGCCGCCGCGCGATCCGCTCGGCGATCTCCGCCGCGTAGACGCCGCCGAGGCAGTAGCCGAGCACCGCGACCACCTCGCGGCCGCTCAACTGCTCGTCGCCGGTCCAGTAGTCGAGGTAGGTCTCCGGGCCGGGCCGATCGGCGAGGGTCACCGCGGGCAGCTTCGTCTGGAGCACGCCGTGGGCGGACCACGCGGAGCCCATCACCGCGGTCAGATCCGCGAATCCCGCTTCGGGACGGCCGGGCGCGGGAAAATCGACGGCGAGGACGACGGAGTTCGACGTGGGGGCGGAGAGCACGCTCCACGATTCTTCGTTCGGCACTGGTAGATCCCATCATCGAAGTCGGACGGCCAGGTTCCCCGCGCTCGCGGACGGCGAACGCGCGCGACGATTCCCTTGGACCGCCCGGGAAAAGGCGGCCCCGCGCGCTTTCGCCTACCCCGCCGAACCGGCGGGGTCGTGCAGTTCCTTCGCCAGGAAGTCCGCGATGGCTTCCGGCAGGTAGTTGTCGTAGACGAAACCCTCGGGCAGCTTAAGACCAGTCCGCGCGTCGAACCTCTCGCGCAGTTGAACGGCCGACATCGACGTCGCGCCCAGATCGAAGATGTCCGTGCTCGGCCCGACCTCGTCGACCGACGCGTAGCCGAGCACGCCGGCGATCTCCTCGCGGACCAGTCCGAGCAGCACTTCCCGGCGCTCCGCCTCGGTCTTCCCCGCCAGCAGCGGCAGCCACCGCGACTCCGCCGCGGCTTCCCCGCCGGGCTCGGCGTCGGCACCGCGCCAGGCGACGATCCGTTCCAGCACCGCGGAAAGCGGCATTTCGGCACTCAACTGCTCGGTCGTACCGAGCACTTCGGACAGTGCCGTCAGGTCACCGCCGTCGAGTGCGGCCCAGAACTCCCGCTCCCCTGGCACCTGCTTGTGCACAGCGGGCGGGGCGGGCCAGAACCGGTTGCGCTGGAACGCATACGTCGGCAGGTCCACCCTTCGTCCGCGGCCGAGCAGCGCGGTCCAGTCCACCGCGGTGCCCTGGACGTGCACCGCGGAAAGCGCGGTCAGCACCGCGCTCAGGCCGGGCACCGCACCGGACAGTGCGGCGGTGACCGTGGCCTCCGGTTCCGCCGGGCTCAGCCGCTCGGCGCCGAACTCCACGTATTCGCCGAACCCGCCGAGTTCTTCCACCGGCAGCACCGGGACACGTCCCGCGTGCCGTTCCGCCGGGGTGTCCGCGGCGAGCGACGCAGCCGCTTCGGCCAGGGTCAACTCCCCTGCCACCGTCGCGGCCGCAAGCTCGCCGATCCCTTGCCCGGCGACAGCTGCCGGGCGCACGCCCGCCGAACGCCACAGCTCGGCCAGCGAAACCTGCACGGCCCAGCGGACTTCCGGCCGGTCCGAGCCGGTTCGCACCGCCTCGTCCAACTCGACGGACAGCGCCCGCGCGCACTCGGCGATGCTCGCCGCGAAGGCGGGAGACTCGTCCATCAGCTCAGCCAGCGGACCGAACCCCTTGTCGGGGAAGACGAACACGGCCTTGCGGTCGGTCGCGACGCCCGTCGGCACTTCCGGCGACGGTGTGCCGTCGGCGAGCGCGGACAGCCCGGCGAGCAGGCTGTCGCGGTCACGGCCGACGACGACGGCACGGTGGCCGAAGACCGTTCTGGTGCGGGCCAAGGAGAAACCGACGTCGACCAGGTCCGCGTCCGGCCGGTCGAGCAGGTGCGCCCGCAGCCGCGCGGCCTGTGCCCGCACCGCTTCCCCGGTCCGCGCGGACAGCGCCCACGGCACCACCGCCGGGCCGCCGGACCGCTCCGGTTGTTCAGCCGCGGCCGGGGCTTCCTCCACGATGACGTGTGCGTTGGTGCCGCTGATCCCGAACGAGGACACCCCGGCTCGTCGGGGCCGTCCGTCCGAGGGCCAGGACACCGGTTCGGTGAGCAGCCGCACCTCCCTCGCCGACCAGTCGATGTGTGGCGAGGGCTCGTCCACGTGCAGGGTCCGCGGGAGGCGCTGGTTCCGGAGGGCGAGCACCATCTTGATCACCCCGGCCACGCCCGCGGCCGCCTGGGTGTGCCCGATGTTGGACTTCACCGAGCCCAGCCACAGCGGCCGCTCCGCCGCGCGATGCTGCCCGTAGGTCTCGATCAGCGCTTGCGCCTCGATGGGATCGCCCAGCGAGGTGCCGGTGCCGTGCGCCTCCACGGCGTCCACTTCGGACGCGGTGAGGCGCGCGTTCGCCAGCGCCGCCCGGATGACCCGTTGCTGCGACGGGCCGTTCGGCGCGGTGAGGCCGTTGGAGGCGCCGTCCTGGTTGGTCGCGCTGCCCCGGACGACCGCGAGCACGGGGTGCCCCGCGCGGCGCGCGTCCGACAGCCGTTCCAAGACGAGCAGCCCCGCGCCCTCGGCGAATCCGGTGCCGTCCGCGCCCGCCGCGAAGGCCTTGCACCGGCCGTCCGGCGCCAGCCCGCGCTGACGGGAGAACTCGACGAACGTGCCCGGCGTGGCCATGATCGTGACCCCGCCGGCCAGCGCCATCGAGCATTCGCCGCTGCGCAGCGCCTGCGCGGCCAGGTGCAGGGCCACCAGCGCGGAGGAGCACGCGGTGTCCACGGTCATCGTGGAGCCCTCGAGGCCCAGCGTGTAGGCCAGCCGTCCGGAAAGGATGCTCGTGGCGATGCCGGTCATCAGGTGGCCTTCGAGGTCGGCGCTGCCCTCTTCGGCGAGCACGCTCTGCTCGTAGCCGGAGGTGTAGCCGCCCACGAACGCCCCGGTCTGGCTGCCGCGCAACGAGGTCGGGTCGATCCCGGCCCGTTCGAACGCCTCCCAGGACAGTTCCAGCAGCAGGCGTTGCTGCGGGTCCATTGCCAGTGCCTCGCGCGGGCTGATCCCGAAGAACGCGGCGTCGAACGCGCTGGCGTCGGAGAGGAAGCCGCCCGCCTGGGTGTAGGAGGTGCCGGTGTGCGCGGCGTCCGCGTCGTACAGGCCGTCGAGGTCCCAGCCGCGGTCGGCGGGGAACGCCGAGATGACGTCCTCACCGCCGTCCAGCAGCCGCCAGAACTCCTCCGGGCTGTCGACCCCGCCGGGGAACCGGCAGCTCATCCCGACGATGGCGATGGGCTCGTGGTCGGTGGCCCCACCGGTGACGACCGGCGCGGCCGGGCCCGCGGTGACCCCGCCGAACCGTTCGGCGAGCCGCACCGCGAGCGCGGTCGGGTTCGGGTAGTCGAAGACCAGGGTCGCGGGCAGCCGCAGGTCGGTCGCGGTGCTGAGCCGGTTGCGCAGCTGCACCGCGGTCAGCGAGGTGAAGCCCAGGTCGGTGAACGCCCGTTCCGGATCGACCGCTTCGCCGGTCGCGTGCCCCAGTGTCGCGGCGACATGGGTCCGCACCAGGCCGAGCAGCACCTCGTGCCCGTCCTGCGCGGACAGCGCGGCGAGCTGCTCGCGCAGCGAATCCGCGCCCGCCGAGCCGGACGAAGCGCTCCGGCGAGCCGGGCCGCCGAGCAGCGCCCGCCACAACGGCGCGACGTCGCCGCCTCGGGCCGCCTGGGTCCGCAGCCGGCCGAGATCGAGACGCACGGGCACCAGGACGGCCTCGGCCCGGTCGAGCGCGTCGTCGAACAGTTCGAGGCCCTCGTCTGCGCTGAGCGCGCCGCCGTCGCGGGCCATCTTGGCGCGTTCGGCGTCGGTGAGCGTGCTGGTCAGGCCGCTGACCTCGGCCCACATGCCCCAGGCGAGGGACGTGCCGGGCAGGCCGGCCGCGCGCCGGTCGGCGGCGAGGGCGTCGAGGAAAGCGTTGGCGGCGACGTAGTTGCCCTGCCCGGCCACGCCGAAGGTGGCCGCGGCCGAGGAGAACAGCACGAAGCGCGCCAGGTTCCGGTCTCGGGTGAGTTCGTGCAGGTGCCAGGCGGCGAACGCCTTAGGCCGCAGCACGGTGTCCACACGCGACTCGGTGAGCGAAGTGATCGTCGCGTCGTCGAGCACCCCGGCGGTGTGCACCACGGAGGTGAGCTCCGGGATCGCGTCGACCACGGTGGCCAGTTCGGCCCGGTTCGCCGCGTCGCAGGCGAGGACGGCCACTCCGGTGCCGCGTTCGGCCAGTTCGGCGGCCAGCGCCGCCGCCCCGGCGGCCGCGGGACCGGATCGGCTGGTCAGCACCACCGCGTCGGCCTGTCCGGTGGTCGCCAGATGCCGGGCGACGAGTGAGCCGAGGGTGCCGGTGCCGCCGGTCACCAAGGCGGTGCCCGCGACCGGCGGGTGCGCTGCCCCTTGCCGGGCGCCGCTCGGGCGGGCGAGCCGCCGGGCGTAGGCGAGCCGCCCTCGGACCGCCAGTTCCGGTTCCCCACTGTCCACAATGGTCGGCAGGAGCGCGGCGGCGGCGCCGTCGGGCAGGTCGGCCAGCACTACCCGGCCGGGGTTTTCCGCCTGTGCGGACCGCACCAGTCCCCACGCCGCGGAACCGGCCAGATCGCCGATCCGCTCGCCAGGCTCGACAGCCTGGCTCCGCCGGGTCAGGAGCACCAGCCGCGTCTGCTCCAGCCGTTCCTCCGCCAGCCACGACTGAAGCAGGTTCAGCGTGTCCACAGTGGCCTGGCGCGCCGCCTTCGCCGCGTCGGCCGCGTCTCCGTCGCCGACCCAAACCAGCACCACGTCGGGGGTGTTCTCCGCCGCGATCAGCGCAGGCAGGTCCACAAAGGACCGCAGCGTGAGCGTGTCGGTGAGGCCGAAGCGGTCAGCTCCGAGAAGAGCCCAGTCCCCGGCGAGCGCGGGTGCCTCGCCGATCGCGGACCACTCCACCGCGAACAACGCGTCCGCCACGCTGGGTCCGGCGACGGTCAGCTGATCCGTCGCGAGCGGACGGGTGATCAGCGAGTCCACCGTGATCACCGTAGCCCCGGTCGGGTCGGCGGCCGTCACGGTCAGCGCGCCGGTGTGGTCCCGGCGCAACCGCGCCCGGAGCGCCGACGCCCCGCTCAAGTGCAGCCGCGCTCCCGTCCACGCGAACGGCAGGCGCACCTCGCCGGATTCGGCGGTGCCGGTCAGCGCGCTGGCGTGCAGCACCGCGTCGAGCAGCGCGGGGTGCAGGCCGAACGCTCCCGCGTCGAGCCCATCCGGGAGGGCGACCTCGGCGAAGACATCCTCACCGCGACGCCAGACCGCTTGCAGGCCGCGGAAGGCCGGGCCGTAGCCGTACGGGCCTTCGTCCGCGTACATCCCGTCGATGTCCACAGCAGTGGCCTCGCGGGGCGGCCAGACGGCCAGCTCGGGGTCCCGGGTCTCCGCGGTCGTCGCCGTAGTGACGGTGCCGCCGGCGTGTTGAGTCCAGTCCTCGTCGTCGCGGCGCGCGAACACCTCGACCGTCCGACGCCCGTCCTCTGCGTCGCCCAGCACCACCTGGACCTGCACGCCGCCGTCGGCCGGGATCACCAGCGGAGACTGCAAAGTCAGCTCTTCCAGCAGACCGCAGCCCACCTGGTCCCCGGCCAGCACCGCCAGTTCCACGAACGCCGTGCCCGGCAACAGGAGCACCCCGTTCACGACGTGGTCGGCCAGCCACGGATGCGTGCGCACCGACAACCGGCCAGTGCACACCATGCCTGCGCCGCCGGCCAGTTCCACCGCCGCGCCCAGCAAGGGATGGTCCACAGCGCCCAAACCCAACGAGACCGCGTCACCGGCACGACCGCCACCGGGCTTCGGCCAGTACCGCACATGGCCGAACGCATAGGTCGGCAGGTCCACGTGGGCGCCGGACGGCAGCACCGCCGCCCAGTCCACCGGCGCACCGTGCACGAAAGCTTCCGCGAACGAGGCCAGCAACCGCGCCGCGCCGCCGTCGTCCCGGCGGAGGGTGCCGCACACGACGCCGGGCGCCACGCCCGGACCGGCGGCGGCGACCACCTCGTCCAGGGTGTCCGTCATCGCGCCGAGCAGGACCGGGTGCGGAGTCACCTCGATGAACATCCGGTGCCCGTCGCCTGCGACGGTCCGGATCGCGCGATCGAACCTGACCGGCGCACGCAGGCTCTCGTACCAATACCCGGCGTCCAGTTCCTCGCCGGTCAGAGTTACCCCGGACATCGCCGACACCATCGGCACCCGGCCCCGCCGCGGCGACACCTCCGCCAGCACCGCACGGATCTCGTCTTCCAGGTTCTCGACCTGCGCACAGTGCGACGCGTAATCCACCGCGACCATCCGTGCCCGCACGCCCTCGGCGTCCAGTTCGGACTTCAGCTCCGCCAACGCCTGCGGCTCACCCGAGACGACCACCGCGGCCGGACCGTTCACGGCCGCGAGCGACAGTCGATCATCCCACCGGCCGAGCCGTTCCTCCACTTCAGAGGCAGCGGCGCTCACCGACAGCATGCCGCCCCGGCCCGCCAACGCCTTCAACGTCTTCGAGCGCAGCGCCACCACCCGCGCACCATCCTCAACGGACAGCATTCCGGCGACGGTCGCCGCCGCGATCTCGCCCTGCGAGTGACCGACCACCACGTCCGGCCGGACCCCGGCCGCTTCCCAGACGGCGGCAAGGGAAACCATGACCGCCCACAGCGCGGGCTGGACGACATCCGCCGACTCCAGCTCGCCGCCGAGCACCTCGGACAGCTTCCAGTCCACAAAGGACCCCAGCGCCCGCTCGCATTCGGCGAGCCGGGCCGCGAACACCGCGCTCGACCGCGCGAGTTCCTCGCCCATGCCGAGCCACTGCGAACCCTGACCGGCGAAGACGAACACCGGGCGCACGTCGTCGCGGACCACTCCGGCGGACGTCGAGCCGGACGGGACGCCGTCGGCGAGGTCGCGCAGACCCGCGAGCAGGGCGTCCTGGTCGCCGACGACCACAGCGCGGTGTTCGAACGCGGACCGGGTGGTAGCCAGCGACCAGGCCACGTCGGCAGGCGCCGGCGCCTCCCGGGCCGTGGCCCAGCCGTGCAGCCGCTCGGCCTGGCGCGCCAGGCCGTCCGCCGTCCGCCCGGAAACCAGCCAAGCGCCGATCCCGCCGGATTCGACCGCCGTGGACGGCGGGACCGCCTCGGTCTCGGCGTCGTCCGCGGCGGGGGCCTCCTCGACCAGGATGTGCGCGTTGGTGCCGCTGATACCGAACGAGGAAATACCGGCTCGGCGCACCCGGTCGCCGGAGGTCCACGGAGCCGGGGCGTCGAGCAGCCGGACCGCGCCGGACTCCCAGTCGACATGCGACGAAGGCTCTTCGACGTGCAGCGTGCGTGGAATCTCCTGATGCTGCAACGCCAACACCATCTTGATCACCCCGGCCACGCCGGCCGCCGCTTGGGTGTGGCCGATGTTGGACTTGACCGAACCCAGCCACAGTGGACGGTCCCGGTCTTGGCCGTAGGTGGCCAGCAACGCCTGTGCCTCGATCGGGTCGCCCAGCACCGTGCCGGTGCCGTGCGCCTCCACCACGTCCACATCGGACTCCGACAACCCGGCATTCGCCAGTGCCGCGCGAATGACGCGCTGCTGCGACGGACCGTTCGGCGCCGTCAACCCGTTCGACGCACCGTCCTGGTTCACCGCGGAACCGGCCACTACAGCCAGAATCGGGTGCCCGTTGCGCTGTGCGTCCGAAAGCCGCTCCACCACCACGACGCCCGCGCCCTCGGCGAAGCCCATGCCGTCCGCGTCGTCGGAGAACGCCTTGCACCGGCCGTCTGCTGCCAAACCACGCTGCCTGCTGAACCCGACGATGCCGTCCGGGGTGGCGATGACCGTCGAGCCGCCGGCGAGCGCCATCGAGCACTCCCCCGCCCGGATCGCCTGGACCGCGAGGTGCAGCGCGACCAGCGAGGACGAGCACGCGGTGTCCACGGTGATCGCCGGGCCTTCGAGGCCGAGAGTGTAGGAGATCCGGCCGGACAGCACGCTGGTGGCGAAACCGGTGGTCGCGTGCCCTTCGCTGCCCTCCGCGCCCGCGCCGAGGCTCATCCCGTAGCCGGAAGCGAACCCGCCGACGAACACGCCGGTCTGGCTGCCGCGCAGCGAACCGGGGTCGATCCCGGCCCGCTCGATCGCCTCCCAGGAGACTTCGAGCAGCTGCCGCTGCTGCGGGTCCATGGCGAGCGCCTCGTGCGGGCTGATGCCGAAGAAGCCCGCGTCGAAGCCACTGGCGTCGGACATGAAGCCGCCGGACCGGGTGTAGAGGGTGCCCACGCTGTCCGGGTCGGGGTCGTAGACCGTCTCCCAGCCGCGGTCGTCCGGGAACCCGGCGACCGCGTCGGTCCCGGTGCGCAGCAGCCGCCAGAACGATTCGGGGTCGGTGACGTCGCCGGGATACCGGCAGGCCATGCCGACGATCGCGATCGGCTCGCCGGTGGCCGCCGCGGCGTGTGTCGCCACCGAGCGCACCGGCGCCGCGGAGCCGTCCACCAGCAGCGAGGTGAGGTGCCCGGCCAGCACGAGCAGGGTCGGGTAATCGAAGACGAGGGTGGCGGGCAGCCGCAGACCGGTGGCGGCGTTCAGCCGGTTCCGCAGTTCGACCGCGGTCAGCGAGTCGAAGCCCAGCTCGGTGAAGACCCGGTTCGCGCCGATCGCCTCGGGGGAACGGTGGCCGAGCACCGCCGCCACATGGGTGCGCACCAGATCGACGAGGGCGCGTTCCCGGTCCTGTTCGGACAGTCCGGCCAGCCGCTGCCGCAACGAGTCCGCGCCGACCTCCGACGCCGCCGTCCGGCGGCCGGGCCTGGCGGTGATCAGTGCCCGCCAGACCGGCGGGACTTCGCCGCCCTTGGCCGCCTGCGCCCGCAGTCCGGCGACGTTCAGCAGCGCGGGCACGAGGACCGCTTCGTCGCGCGACACCGCGCGGTCGAACAGCGCGAGACCGTCCTGCGCGCTCAGCGCCGCCACGCCGCCCCGGTTGATCCGGGACCGTTCCGCGTCGCTGAGCTGCCCGGTCAGTGCGCTGGTCTCGGCCCACATCCCCCACGCCAGCGAGGTTCCCGGCAGCCCCGCCGCGCGCCGATCCGCCGCGAGACCGTCCAAAAAGGAGTTCGCCGCGACGTAATTGCCCTGCCCCGGCGCGCCGAACGTCGACGCCGCCGAGGAGAACAGCACGAACTCGTCCAGCTCGCGGTCCTTGGTCAGCTCGTGCAGATTCCACGCACCGTCCACCTTGGGCCGCATCACCGCCGACACACGCTCGGACGTCAGCGACGCGATCGTAGCGTCGTCCAGGACGCCCGCCGTGTGCACGACCGACTTCAGCAACGGCACGCCGCGCAGCACGGTGGCGAGATCCTCGCGCTCCGCCGCGTCACAGGCGACCACGCGGACCGACGCGCCCAACGACGCCAACTCCGCCGCCAGCGTCGCGACGTCCGGCGCACCCGGGCCCGAACGGCCGGTCAGCACCAACTCGTCCGCACGCCCGGTCGACGCCAGATGCCGGGCGACCAGACCACCCAACGTCCCGGTGCCACCGGTGATCAACGCCGAACGGGAAGCCGACACCGCCCCGGCCGGAATGGTGAAAACCATCTTCCCGGTGTGCTTGGCCTGCGACATGAACCGGAACGCCTCCCGCGCCCGCCGCACATCCCACACCCGCACCGGCAGCTTCGCCAGCACGCCCGAGGCCATCAGCTCGACCACCCGCACCAACATCTCGTGCAGGCCCGCCGAACCGGCCTCCGCCAGATCGAACGGCCGGTAAACCACTCCGGCGGGAATCGTCTCAGGGTCCCGCAGGTCGGTGCGGCCCATCTCCACGAACGAACCACCCTCAGGCAACAGCCGCAGCGACGCGTCCACCAACTCCCCCGCCAACGAATTCACCACGATGTCCACACCACGACCACCCGTCGCAGCAAGGAAATCACGCTCGAACTCAACACCGCGCGACGTCGAAACATGGTCCGCATCCAGGCCCAAACCAGCCAGCACACCGTGCTTCGCCGGGCTGGCAGTAGCGAAAACCTCCAACCCCAGATGCCGCGCGATACGGACCGCCGCCATCCCCACGCCGCCCGCGGCGGCGTGCACCAGCACCCGCTGCCCGGACCGCGCACCCGCCAACTCCACCAGCGCGTACCAAGCCGTCAGGAACGCCACCGGCACCGAAGCAGCGTCCACTTCGGACCAGCTGTCCGGAATGCCGACGAGATGCCGCGCGTCGGCGACCACCTCCGGACCGAACCCGCCGGACACGATGCCCAGCACCCGGTCACCCACCGCGAAACCTGTCACCCCGGACCCGACCTCCACAACCCGGCCCGCGACCTCGCCACCCATCACCCCACCGCCGGGATACATCCCCAACGCGATCAGCACGTCCCGGAAGTTCAAGCCCGCGACCCGCACCCCCACCCGGACCTGGCCCGGCTCCAGCGCCACGTCGGCCACCGGAGCCGGCACGAGTCCGTCGAGGGACCCGTTCTCATCCGCCTCCAGCCGCCACAAGCCCCCCGGCAACGCGAGATCACCGGACGGACGAGTCAGCCGCCGCCCCAACGCGACACCACCACGAACAGCCACCTCCGGCTCACCACTGCCCACTGCGGACGGCAACGCGGCGAGGTCCGCGTCGTCGAGGACGTCGGCCAGCACCAGCCGTCCGGGGTTCTCCGACTGGGCCGACCGCACGAGCCCCCAGACCGCGGCCCCGGCCAGATCGTGCACCCTCTCGCCGGGCACCGAAGCCACCGCGCCGCGGGTCAGCACGACCAGGCGCGCCGCTTCGAGACGTTCGTCGGCCAGCCACCGCTGGACCACGTCGAGCACTTCGGCGGTCGCCCGCCTCGCGGATGCGGACGTGTCGGCGTTCCCGGTGCCGCCGGCGCAGACCACCAGCACACCCGGTGCCGTCTCAGCCGGCGCGGAAAGGTCCGAAACGGACTCGGCCGGAAGGGCATCGGCGACGCCGAACCGGTCCTCCCCCACGACTGCCCAGGCCTCATCGGTGGGAGTCGACTCGCCGATCTCCGCCCACTCCACCGCGAACAGCGCATCCTGCACCACCGGGTCGGCGACGCTCAACTGGTCCGCCGCCACCGGACGGGTATTCAACGACCCCACCGAGACGACGGTCGCGCCGGTGACGTCCGCCGCCACAAAGGACAGTGAGCCGGTCGCGTCCCGGCGCAGCCGCGCGCGCAGCACGGACGCGCCGCCCGCGAACAGCTCCACTCCGGTCCAGGCGAACGGCAGCCGTACTTCGCCGGAGACCTCCGCGTCGGGGCCACCGGCGAACACGCCGGCCTGGAGGACCGCGTCGAGCAACGCGGGATGCAGGCCGAACGTGCCCGCCTGCTCGGCCATGCCCTCGGGCAACGACACTTCGGCGAAGACGTCTTCGCCGCGCCGCCAGACTCCGCGCACGCCCCGGAAAGCCGGACCGTACCGGTAGGAAGCGTCAGCCAAAGCCTCGTAGAGGCCGTCGACCTCGACGCGGGTGGCGTTCCGCGGCGGCCAGACGGCCAGTTCCTCGTCGTGGGTTTCGCCCGGTCCGGCTGGGGCCACGGTGCCGCCGGCGTGCTGGGTCCAGCCTTCGCCCGCGTCGTCGCGGCGGGCGAACACCTCGACCGCGCGCCGGCCGTCCTGGCCCGCCTCGGACACGATGACCTGCACCTGCACGCCCTGCTCGGCGGGCACCACCAGCGGCGCCTGCAAGGTCAATTCTTCCAGCACGCCGCAGCCCGCCTGGTCCCCGGCCCGCAGGAGCATCTCCACGAAACCGGTGCCAGGCAACAGGATCACCCCGCCGACGCGGTGATCGGCCAGCCACGGATGAGTCCGGACCGACAGCCGACCGGTGCAGACCAAGCCGGCGCCATCGGCGAGTTCCACCGCCGCGCCGAGCAAGGGGTGATCGACCGCGCCCAGGCCCAGCGACACGGCGTCGCCACCCAGCACCGGCGCGGTCTCCGAAGGCCAGAACCGCACCCGCTGGAACGCATACGTCGGCAGTTCCACCCGGCTCCCGGACGGCAGCACCCGCGTCCAGTCCACCGCGACCCCGTGCACGAAAGCCTCGGCGAAGGAAGTGAGCATCCGCGCGCTGCCGCCGTCGTCGCGGCGCAGCGTGCCGCACACCACGGCGGTGTCGCCCAGAGTGTCGTTCATCGCGCCCAGCAGCACCGGATGCGGGGTCACCTCGAGGAAAACATTGTGTTCCTGCTCGACGAGGAGGCGCACCGCGCGTTCGAAGTGGACAGTCGAGCGCAGGCTCTCATACCAGTACCCGGCGTCCAGTTCCTCACCAGTGAGAGTCTCACCGGACATCGCCGACACCATCGGCACCCGACCCCGCCGCGGCTCGATCCCCGCCAGCACCGCGCGGATCTCGTCCTCCAGACCTTCCACCTGCGCACAATGCGACGCGTAATCCACCGCGACCATCCGCGCCCGCACGCCTTCGGCGTCCAGTTCGGCCTTCAGCTCCGCCAACGCCTCCGGCTCACCCGACACCACCACCGCAGCCGGACCATTCACCGCAGCCAACGCCAACCGCTCGCCCCACTTGGCGATCCGCTCCTCCACCACACCGGCCGCCGCACTGACCGACAACATCCCGCCCAGACCCGCCAACACCTTCAACGACTTCGAGCGCAACGCCACCACCCGCGCACCGTCCTCAACGGACAACATCCCCGCAACCGTCGCCGCCGCGATCTCACCCTGCGAATGCCCGACCACCGCCTGCGGCGAAACCCCCGCCGCCTCCCACACCGCGGCCAGAGACACCATCACCGCCCACAAGGCAGGCTGCACCACATCCGCCGTCGTCAGCTCTTCGGCCAACACCTCGGACAGCTTCCAGTCCACAAAGGACTCCAAAGCCGCCCCGCACTCCGCCAACCGCGCCGCGAACACCGCACTCGACCGCGCGAGTTCCCGGCCCATGCCGACCCACTGCGAACCCTGGCCCGCGAACACGAACACCGGACGCACTCCCGCCCGCGCCGACCCGGTCACCACCGCACCCGACGGCACCCCGGCTGCCAGGTCGCTCAACCCCGAAGCGAACTCGCCCGTCACCACCGCGCGGTGCTCGAACACCGACCGCGTCGTCGCCAACGACCAGGCCACGTCCGCCGGTGACAGCTCCGGCCGCGCGAGCACCCACTCGCGCAGCTGTTCCGTTTGCCCGGCAAGGCCTTCAGGCGTCCGCCCGGACAGCACCCACGCGCCGCCCACTCCGGT
This sequence comes from Amycolatopsis sp. NPDC031561, assembly GCF_055580625.1. NCBI lineage: Bacteria > Bacillati > Actinomycetota > Actinomycetes > Pseudonocardiales > Pseudonocardiaceae > Amycolatopsis > Amycolatopsis sp. NPDC031561. The sequence goes on from NZ_JBVILA010000006.1 coordinate 124,545, forward strand.
GCCGAGTACCGGCTCCGGCCGCTCGACCGGCGTGGGAGCCGCGGCGGGCGCTTCTTCCAGGATGACGTGCGCGTTGGTGCCGCTCAGCCCGAACGACGACACCCCGCCTCGGCGAGGACGTTCGCCTGCGGGCCACGGCGTGGTCTCGGTCAGCAACCGGACGTGGCCTTCGGTCCAGTCCACATGCGGCGAGGGCTCGTCCACGTGCAGGGTCTTCGGCAGCTCGCCGTGCTGCAGCGCGAGCACCAGCTTGATCACCCCGGCGACCCCGGCGGCCTGCTGGGTGTGCCCGATGTTGGACTTCACCGAGCCCAGCAGCAGCGGCCGGTCTTCCGGCCGGTCCTGGCCGTAGGTGGCCAGGAGGGCCTGCGCCTCGATCGGGTCGCCGAGCGTGGTGCCGGTGCCGTGCGCCTCGACCACGTCCACGTCGGCGGACGAGAGATGCGCCCCGGCCAGCGCGGCCTTGATCACCCGCTGCTGCGAAGGCCCGTTCGGCGCGGTCATGCCGTTGGACGCGCCGTCCTGGTTCATCGCACTGCTGCGAAGGACGGCCAGCACCTGGTGCCCGTTGTGCTGGGCGTCGGACAGCCGTTCCACGAGCACCATCCCGGCGCCCTCGGCCATGCCCATGCCGTCCGCGTCCGCGGAGAACGCCTTGCAGCGGCCGTCCTCGGCGAGACCGCGCTGCCGCGAGAAGCCGACGAACCCGCTCGGCGAGGCCATTACGGTGACCCCGCCCGCCAACGCCATCGAGCATTCCCCCGACCGCACCGCCTGCGCCGCCAGATGCAGCGCGACCAGCGAAGAAGAGCAAGCCGTGTCGATGGAGACCGCCGGCCCCTGCAAGCCGAGCAGGTAGGAGATCCGGCCGGACATGACGCTGGCCGCGCCGCCGGTCATCAGGTGCCAGGCCAGTCCCTCGGTGGTCTGCAGCGAGGGATGCGTGACGTAGTCCCCCGGCGCGACGCCGATGAACACGCCGGTCCGCGAACCGCGCAGCGCGGCCGGATCGACCCCGGCGGCCTCCAGCGCTTCCCACGAGATCTCCAGCAGCAGCCGCTGCTGCGGGTCCATCGCCAGCGCCTCGCGCGGGCTGATCCCGAAGAACTCGGCGTCGAAGCTCGCCGCGTCTCGCAGGAACCCGCCTTCGACCACATAGGACGTTCCCGGGTTGTCCGGGTCCGGGTCGTAGACGCCCTCGGCGTCCCAGCCGCGGTCGGTCGGGAAACCCGAGATCGCGTCGCCGCCCTTGGACAGCAGCTCCCAGAACTGTGCGGGGGTGCGCACCCCGCCGGGATAGCGGCAGCCCATGCCGACGATGGCCAGCGGCTCGGAAGCCGCCAAGACGAGTTCCCGGTTGCGCGACTTCAGCCGCTCGGTCTCCTTGACCGAGGCCCGCAGCGCTTCCAGGAGCTTGTCAGCCTTCTCGCTCATCGCTGCTTCCACCCATCCCACTCGTCCCGCATCGTCACGGTCATTCGCTGTCGGTTTCGAGCACCAGGCGGATCAAGCTGTCCGCGTCCAGCTCGTCGATGTCGCCCGCGTCCTCTTCGGCCGCCGAATCCTCGACGCCGGCCAGCCGCAGCAGCCCCTCCATGAGCCCCGCTTCGCGGAACCTCGCCAGCGGAACGGCGGCGAGCGCGGCGCGGAGCTGGTCCTCGGCCGCCTGCGCGCCGTCGGGCGTTTCGAGGTCCGGCACCAGCTTGTCCCGGAGCAGACCGGCCAGCTCGACCGCGTTCGGGTAGTCGAAGACCAGCGTGGCGGGCAGCCGCAGTCCGGTCGCTGTGTTCAGCCGGTTCCGCAGTTCGACCGCGGTCAACGAGTCGAAGCCCAGGTCGGTGAACGCCCGGTTCGCGTCGATCGCCTCCGAAGACCCGTGCCCGAGCACGGCCGCCACGTGGGTGCGCACCAGGTCGACCAGTGCGCGGTCCCGGTCCTGTTCGGACAGTCCGGCCAGCCGCTGCCGCAACGAATCGGCGCCACCGGCGCCGGCGGTCACCGCCGCCCGCCGAGCCGGGCCGCCGGTGACCAGCGCGCGCCACAGCGGCGGCACGTCCTCGGCGGTCCGGACCTTCGCGCGCATGCCCGCGACGTCGAGCCGGGCGGGCACGAGCACGGATTCGTCCCGCGCCAGCGCACGGTCGAACAGCTCGAGGCCGTCCTGGGCGCTCAGCGCCCCGATCCCGCCGCGGTTGATGCGGGAGCGTTCGCTGTCGCTGAGCTGTCCGGTCAACGCGCTCGCTTCGGCCCACAAACCCCACGCGAGCGACGTGCCCGGCAGCCCCGCCGCGCGCCGGTCCGCCGCGAGACCGTCCAAAAAGGAGTTCGCCGCGACGTAGTTTCCCTGCCCGGCGGCACCGAAGGTGGAAGCCGCCGAGGAGAACAGGACGAACTCGTCCAGCTCGCGGTCCTTGGTCAGCTCGTGCAGGTTCCACGCACCGTCGACCTTGGGCCGCATGACGGCCGACACACGCTCGGACGTCAGCGACGCGATTGTCGCGTCGTCCAGCACACCGGCCGTGTGCACCACGGTCTTCAGCGACGGCACCCGGCGCACCACGGTGGCGAGGTCGTCGCGTTCCGCCGCATCGCAGGCGACAACGCGCACTGACGCACCCGAGGTGGCCAGCTCCGCGGCCAGCGCGGCGACGTCCGGCGCACCCGGGCCGGAACGGCCGGTCAGCACCAACTCGTCCGCGCGCCCGGTCGACGCCAGATGCCGGGCGACCAGACCACCCAACGTCCCGGTACCGCCGGTGATCAACGCCGAACCCGCCGCCGCAGCCGCCGGAATGGTGAAAACCATCTTGCCGGTGTGCTTGGCCTGCGACATGAACCGGAACGCGTCCCGCGCCCGCCGCACATCCCACACCCGCACCGGCGACTTCGCCAGCACCCCGGACGCCATCAGTTCGACGATCTGGACCAGCATGTCGTGCAGTCCGTCCGGCCCGGCCTCCGCCAGGGTGAACGGCCGGTAGGCGATCCCCGCCGGGATGCTCTCCGGGTCCCGCAGGTCGGTGCGGCCCATCTCCACGAACGAACCGCCCTGCGGCAGCAGCCGCAGCGACGCGTCCACCAACTCGCCCGCCAACGAGTTCACCACGATGTCCACACCACGACCATCCGTCGTGATAAGGAAATCACGCTCGAACTCAACACCGCGCGAGGTCGAAACATGGTCCGCGTCCAGACCCAAACCAGCCAGCACACCGTGCTTCGCCGGACTGGCGGTCGCGAAGACTTCCAGCCCCAGATAGCGCGCGATACGCACCGCCGCCATCCCCACGCCACCCGCGGCCGCGTGCACCAGCACCCGCTGACCGGACCGCGCACCCGCCAACTCCACCAGCGCGTACCAGGCGGTCAGGAAGGCCGACGGGACAGCACCGGCCTCGACGTCCGTCCAGCCTTCGGGGATGGGCACGAGCTGCCGCGCGTCGGCGATCACCTCCGGGCCGAACCCGCCGGACACGATGCCCAGCACCCGGTCACCCACCGCGAAACCGCTCACCCCGGGCCCGACCTCCAGAACCCGGCCCGCGACCTCGCCGCCCATCACCCCACCGTCGGGGTACATCCCCAACGCGATCAGCACGTCCCGGAAGTTCAGGCCCGCGACCCGCACCCCTACCCGGACCTGGCCCGGCTCCAGCGGTGCGTCGGCGAGCGAGACCGGCGCGAGGCCCTCCAGCGAGCCGCCCGTGTCCGGTTCCAGCCGCCACAAGCCCGCCGGCAGTGCGAGATCGCCGGACGGACGGGTCAGCCGCCGTCCCAACGCGACACCACCACGAACAGCCACCTCCGGCTCACCACTGTCCACTGCGGACGGCAACGCGGCGAGGTCCCTGCCCTCGGCGAAGTCGGCCAGGATGACCTGGTCCGGGTTCTCCGACTGCGCGGAGCGCACCAGACCCCAGACCGCCGCGGACGCCAGGTCCGCCACCGGTTCGCCGGGGGCGGTCGCCAGACCGCGCCGGGTCAGGACCACCAGCCGCGCCGTCTCGAAGCGGTCGTCGGCCAGCCAGCGCTGAATCAGTTCCAGCGTCTCGGTGGTGGCGCGCCGCGCGGCCTCGGCCGTGTCGGTCTCGTCGGCGCCACCGGCGCAGACCGCCACCACGCTCGGCACCGTGCCGGACTCGGCCAGCGCCGTGAGGTCCGCGAAGGATGTCACCGGCAGCGCGTCCGCGACACCGAAGCGATCAGTGCCAAGGAGAGCCCAGTCGCCGGTCTTCGCGGCGGTTTCCGCGATCGGCTGCCATTGCACGGTGAACAGCGAGTCAGGCTGCGTCGCACCGGCCGCGCGGACCTGCTCCAGCGAAACCGCACGAGTGACCAGCGAGTCCACCGAGATCACGGTGGCCCCGGCGGTGTCGGCGGCCAGCACGGCGAGAGCACCGGCGTCGTCCCGACGCAGCCGGGCGCGCAGCACGGACGCACCGCCGGCCCGCAGCCGGACGCCGTTCCACGCGAACGGCAGCCGCGCCTCGCCCGGCTCAGCCGTGCCGAGCAGTGCGCTGGCGTGCAGCACCCCGTCGAGCAGCGCCGGGTGCAGGCCGAACGCGTCCGCTTCCTCCGCGGTGTCCCCGGAAAGCCGGACCTCGGCGTAGATCTCGTCGTCGAGCCGCCAAGCCGCGCGGAGAGTCTGGAACGCCGGGCCGTAGCCGTACGCGCCTTCGGCGGTGTACATCCCGTCGATGACGATCGCTTCCGCGCCTTGCGGGGGCCACACCGAGAGTTCGTCCGCGACCGGCGAGGCCGCGACCGGGGCCAGCACCCCGGTGGCGTGCTGGGTCCACTCTTCACCGGTGCCGTCCCGGCGGGAGAACACCTCCACCGTGCGGCGGCCGTCGTCGGTGGCGCCGGTGAGAACCACCTGGACCTGTACGCCGCCCTCGGCCGGGATCACCAGCGGCGCCTGCAAGGTCAGTTCTTCCAGCAGACCGCAGCCCACCTGGTCGCCCGCCAGCACCGCAAGCTCGACAAACCCGGTGCCGGGCAACAGGATCACGCCACCCACCACATGGTCGGCCAGCCACGGATGCGTACGCACCGACAACCGACCGGTGCAGAGGACACCCGTGCCGCCGGCCAGTTCGACCGCCGCGCCGAGCAACGGGTGGTCCACCGCGCCCAGGCCAAGGGACACCGCGTCCCCGCCACGGCCGGTCGCGGCCTTCGGCCAGTAACGCTCACGTTCGAACGCATAGGTCGGAAGCTCGACCCGGTTCCCCGACGGCAGCACCGCCGCCCAGTCCACCGGCGCACCCTGCACGAAAGCTTCCGCGAACGAGGTCAGCAACCGCGCCGCACCGCCGTCGTCCCGGCGGAGCGTGCCGCACACGGCAGCGGCGTCCTCGACAGTGTCGGTGATCGCGCCGAACAGGACCGGATGCGGAGTCACCTCGATGAACATCTGGTGGCCCTGGCCGGAAAGCGTGGCGATCGCGCGTTCGAAGTGGACAGTCGAGCGCAGGCTCTCGTACCAGTACCCGGCGTCCAGTTCCTCGCCCGTCAAAGTTTCCCCGGACATCGCCGACACCATCGGCACCCGGCCCTTGCGCGGCGAAACACCCGCCAACACCGCACGGATCTCGTCCTCCAGGCCTTCCACCTGCACACCATGCGACGCGTAATCCACCGCCACCATCCGCGCCCGGACACCCTCGGCATCCAACTCGGACTTCAGCTCGGCCAACGCCTCCGGCTCACCCGACACCACCACCGCCGCCGGACCATTCACCGCGGCGAGAGCCAGCTTCTCGCCCCACTTGGCGATCCGCTCCCCCACCACACCGGCCGCCGCACTGACCGACAACATCCCGCCCAAGCCCGCCAACGCCTTAAGAGACTTCGAGCGAAGCGCAACAACCTTCGCGCCGTCCTCAAGGGACAACATGCCCGCCACAGTCGCCGCCGCGATCTCACCCTGCGAGTGCCCGACCACCGCGTCCGGAGCGACGCCAGCCGCCTCCCAGACCGCGGCCAGCGACACCATCACCGCCCACAACGCAGGCTGCACCACATCCGCCGACTCCAACTCGCCGCCGAGCACATCGGACAGCTTCCAGTCCACAAAGGACTCCAAAGCCGCCTCGCACTCCGCCAACCGCGCCGCGAACACCGCACTCGACCGCGCCAGCTCACGCCCCATCCCGAGCCACTGCGAACCCTGACCCGCGAACACGAACACCGGACGCACTCCCGCCCGCGCCGACCCGGCAACTACCGAGCCCGACGGCGTCCCTGCGACCAGATCTCGCAACCCAGCGGGAAAATCGCCGGTGACCACGGCTCGGTGCTCGAACACCGACCGGGTCGTCGCCAACGACCAGGCCACGTCCGCCGGAGACAGCTCCGGCCGGTCGAGCACCCAGTCGTGCAGCCGCTCCGCCTGGCCCGCGAGCCCCTCGACGGTCCGGCCGGACAGCACCCACGCCCCAGCCTCACCAACACTGAGCACCGGCTCGCGCTCCTCGACCTCCGCGGGTGCCTCGGCGGGCGCTTCCTCCAGGATGACGTGCGCGTTGGTGCCGCTCAGCCCGAACGACGACACCCCGGCGCGCCGCGGACGCCCGTTGGCCGGCCACGGCGTGCTCTCGGTCAGCAATTCAACCTGACCGGCCGTCCAGTCCACCTGGGAAGACGGCACCCCGGCGTGCAGGGTGCGCGGCAACTGCCGCTCCCGCAACGCCAGCACCATCTTGATCACGCCCGCCACGCCGGCCGCCGCCTGCGTGTGCCCGATGTTCGACTTCACCGAACCCAGCCACAGTGGACGGTCCCGGTCCCGGCCATACGTCGCCAACAACGCCTGTGCCTCGATCGGGTCACCGAGCTTGGTGCCCGTACCGTGCGCCTCCACTACGTCCACATCGGACTGCGACAACCCGGCATTCGCCAGTGCCGCGCGAATAACGCGCTGCTGTGAAGGACCGTTCGGCGCGGTCAGACCGTTCGACGCGCCGTCCTGGTTCACCGCGGAACCCCGCAGCACGGCGAGCACCTGGTGGCCCTGCCGTCGCGCGTCGGAGAGCTTCTCCAGCACGACCAGGCCCGCGCCCTCGGCGAAGCCCATGCCGTCCGCGTCGTCGGAGAAAGCCTTGCAGCGGCCGTCTTTCGCCAGTCCGCTCTGCTCGCTGAACCCAACGAACCCGGCCGGGCTGACCAGCACGGTCACGCCGCCGGCGAGCGCCATCGAGCATTCGCCGGACCGCAACGCCTGCGCAGCCAAGTGCATGGCCATCAGCGACGAAGAGCACGCCGTGTCCACGGTGACGGCCGGGCCTTCCAAGCCCAGCGAGTACGACACCCGGCCGGACAGCACGCTGGTCGCGTTACCGGTGATCAGGTGCGCCGCGCCGTCGAAGTCCGCGTCGTAGCCGTAGCCGGACGAGTAGCCGCCCGCGAACACGCCAGTGCTGGTGCCGCGCAGGGATTCCGGGGCGATCCCGGCCCGTTCCAGCGCTTCCCAGGACAGTTCGAGCAGCATCCGCTGCTGCGGGTCCATCGCCAGCGCCTCGCGCGGGCTGATCCCGAAGAACCCGGCGTCGAAGCCGGAGATGTCCTCGACGAAACCGCCGGAGCTGACATAGGAGGACTCGTCCAGCGCGCTGAGGTCCCAGTCCCGGTCGAGCGGGAAGCCGGAGATCGCGTCGCCGCCGGAGGCCAGCAGCGCCCACAGCCCGTCCGGATCGACCACTCCGCCGGGATAGCGGCAGCTCATGCCCACGATGGCGATCGGCTCGTCGGCCGCCGCCGATGCGGCGACCGGGGCGCGGGTCTGCTCGGGCAGCGCGCCGAGCAGTTCGGCCAGCAGGTAGTCGGTGACCGCGCCGGGGGTCGGGTAGTCGAACAGGAGCGTCGCGGGCAGCCGCAGGTCGGTGGCCGAGCCGAGGTCGTTGCGCAGTTCCACCGAGGTCAGCGAGTCGAAGCCCATCTCGCTGAACGCGCGGTCGGGGTCGACGGACTCGCCCGAGCCGAAGCCGAGCACCTGCGCGGCCATGCTTCGGACCAGGTCGGCCACCACACGGGTCCGCTCGGCGCCGGAGAGCCCGGTCAGCGAAGCGGCCAGATCACCCTCGGCCGTTTCCGCGGGCGCGTCCGCGACGAGCGCGGCCAGCCGGTGGATCTCCGGCAGATCCCGCATCAGCGGGACTTCGAGCAGACTCGCCGCCGAGTGCGGGGTGTCCAGGATGATGGACCAGTCGATGTTGGTCACCGTGAGGACGGTGTCGCCGCCCTCGAGCGCCTCGCCGAGCGCTCGCACCGCGAGCTTCGGTGCCATCATGCCTTCCCACTGGTTGCGGGCCAGCCGTTGCCGCGCCGCTTCGGAGCCCTGCGCCACCCCGGCTTCCCAGGGGCCCCAGGCCACTGACAACGCGGGCAGGCCACGTCCTCGCCGGTGCTCCGCGAGCGCGTCGAGGTAGGCGTTGGCCGCGGCGTAGTTGGCCTGTCCGGGCCCGCCCGTGGTGGCCACCACCGACGAGAACAGCACGAACGCGTCCAACTCGCGGCCGGCGGTGAGTTCGTCCAGATGCGCGGCGCCACCGCCCTTGGCCGACAGCGCGGTTTCCAGGCGGGCCGGGCTCAGACCGTCGATCACGCCGTCGTCCAGCACCGCCGCGGTGTGCACCACGGCGGAGAGGTCGTCGCCGATCCAGTCGAGGACCCCGGCGACCTCGGCGCGCACGCTCACGTCGCAGGCCAGCACGTCCACCTGGCTGCCTTGTTCGGCCAGTTCGGCGGCCCGCGCGGCGATGCCCGCCACGGCCGGACCGGACCGGCTGGTGAGCACGAGCCGGTCGCCGCCGTGTTCGCCCAGCCACCGGGCCACGTAGCCGCCGAGCGCGCCGGTGCCGCCGGTGACCAGCGCGGCGCCGCGGGTCTGCCACGTCCCCGTGCTCTTCGGGCGGGGAGCGTGGGTCAGGCGGCGGCCCAGTATCCCAGCGGGTCGCAGCACGACCTGGTTCTCATCGCAGCCGGACAGGACCGCGACCAGCTGCGCGCCGGTCCGCTTGTCCACCTCGGCGGGCAGGTCGACCAGCCCGCCCCAGCGGTCCGGGTACTCGAGTCCGACCACCCGGCCGAAGCCCCAGATCTGGGCCTGTGCCGGACTGGCCGGGGACTCGCCCGCCCCGGCGGCGATCGCGCCGCAGGTGGCCAGCCACAGCGGGGCGTCCACGCACGCGTCGTCCAGCCCCTGCACCAATGCGGTGGTGGTGGCGAGACCGGTCGAAACCACCGGGTGCCCGGCCAGCGGAGTCTCGTCCAGCGCGAGCAGCGACAGCACGCCGCTCGCTTCGCCGGTGTCTCGCAGCACCGGTCCGAGCACCGCCGACATCGCGACCCGGCCGGTCACCGCGGCGTCCAGCGCGATCAGCACCGGCTCGGCGCCGCGGCGGGAAAGCGCGGCCACGCACGCCCGCACCCGCTCGTCCTCGGCCTGCGCGGCGGGCACGACGACCAGCCAGCTCCCGTCGAGCCGGGCGGCGGACGGTTCGGCCACCGGCGCCCAGGTGATGCGGTAGCGCCAGGACTCGGTGGCCGAGCGATCCCGTTCCCGCTTGCGCCACGAGGCCAGTGCGGGCAGCACCGCGTCCAGGTGGCCTTCGTCGGGCAGCGACAGCGTGTCCGCGACCCCCGCCAGGTCGCCGCCCTCGACCGCGGCCCAGAAACGGGCTTCCTCGGCGGTTTCCGCCCCGGCGGGCGGCGTTGCGGCGGCGGAGCCGCTCAGCCAGTAACGCTCGTGTTGGAAGGCATAGGTGGGCAGATCGACGCGGCCGCCCGCGGGCAGCACCGCGGTCCAGTCCACTGGGAGGCCGCCCGCGTGCGCTTCGGCCAGCGAAGCGAGCATCCGGCGCGCGCCCGCGTTTTCGCGTTCCAGGGTGCCGACAGTCAGCACCGGGCCGGTCCCGGCGTCCTCCGCGGTCTCGGTCACCGACGCGGTCAGCACCGGATGCGGCGAAACCTCCACAAAGGACAGATAACCGGCGGCGAGCAGCGCACGGGTGGCGTCCTCGAAGCGGACGGTCCGGCGCAGGTTCGCGAACCAGTAGTCCGCGTCGAGTTCGGCTCCGGACACCCATTCGCCGGTGACCGTGGACATCATCGGCACCCGGCCGGTGCGGGGCACGATGCCCGCCAGCCCGGCCGCGAGCACCTCGGCCAGCGAATCCACCGCCGGGGAGTGCGCGACGAAGTCGGTCGCCGGGATCCGCCAGCGCAGCACGTGCCGCGAGGCCAGTTCCCGTTCGAATTCGGTCAGCGCCTCGGGTTCGCCGGACACCACCACGGCGGCGGGCCCGTTGACCGCGGCGAGGGAAAGCCGGTCGCCCCAGCGCGCCACCAGTTCGCGCACCGGTTCGGCGGGCATGACCACCGAGACCATCGAGCCTTGCGCGGACAGTCCGGTCAGCTCCCGCGACCGCACGGCGACGACCTTCGCGGCGTCCTCGACGGTCAGCATGCCCGCGACCGTCGCCGCCGCGATCTCGCCCTGCGAGTGGCCGGCCACCGCGTCCGGAGCGACGCCGGCCGCCTCCCAGACCGCGGCCAGCGACACCATCACCGCCCACAGCAACGGCTGCACGATCTCCGCCGATTCCAGCTCACCGGCGAGCGCCTCGGTCAGGTTCCAGTCCACACAGGACGAAAGGGCGCGCTCGCATTCGGCGAACCGGGCCGCGAAGACCGGGCTGTCGGCCAGCATCTGCCGGCCCATGCCCGCCCATTGGGTGCCCTGTCCGGCGAACACGAAGGCAGTCCGGCCACCGGCCCGTGCCACCCCGGACAGCGGGCCGGGCACCGCGCGCAGACCGGAAACCAGCTCTTCGTGGGTGTCGCCGAGCACCACGGCCCGATGCTCGAACGCCGACCGGGTGGTGGCCAGCGACCACGCCACGTCCGACGGCGGCAGCTCCGGGCGCTCGGCCAGCCAGTCGGCCAGCCGATCCGCCTGCGCCACCAGGCCTTCCGCGCTCCGCCCGCCCACCAGCAGCGCCGACGGACCACCGGTCAGCACCGGCACCCCGGTTTCGTCCGGCTCCGGCTCGGCCGCGTCGGTCTGGGGCGCTTCTTCGACGATGACGTGCACGTTGGTGCCGCTCATGCCGAACGCCGACACCCCGGCCCGGCGCACCCGCTCCCCCGGCGTCCACGACACCGGCTCGGTCAGCAGCCGCACCTCGCCCGCCGTCCAGTCCACGTGCGGGGTCGGGTCGTCCACGTGCAGGGTCTTCGGCAGCTGCTCGTGTCCCAGCGCGAGCACCATCTTCATCACGCCGGCCACGCCCGCCGCGGCTTGCGTGTGCCCGATGTTCGACTTCACCGAGCCCAGCCACAACGGTCGTTCCCGGCCCTGTCCGTAGGTCGCCAGCAACGCCTGCGCCTCGATCGGATCGCCCAGTGTGGTGGCCGATCCGTGCGCCTCGACGACGTCCACATCGGACTCGGAGAGCTGGGCACTGGCCAGCGCCGCGCGGATCACCCGTTGCTGCGACGGACCGTTCGGCGCCGTCAACCCGTTCGACGCGCCGTCCTGGTTCACCGCGGAACCCCGGATCAGCGCCAGCACCGGATGCCCGTTGCGCCGGGCGTCGGAAAGCCGCTCCAGCACGAGCATGCCCGCGCCCTCGGCGAAACCGGAACCCTCCGCGGCGGCGGCGAAAGACTTGCATCGCCCGTCCACCGAGATGCCGCCTGCCTTCGCGAAGGCGCTGAACACGCCGGGCGTCGCGGTGACGGTGACGCCACCAGCGAGCGCGAGCCCGCACTCGCCGCCGCGCAACGCCTGGCCGGCCAGGTGCAGAGCGACCAGCGAGGACGAACACGCGGTGTCCATCGTGACAGCCGGGCCTTCCAGCCCGAGTGTGTAGGACAACCGGCCGGAAAGCACACTGGTGGCGTTGCCGGTCACCAACTGCGCTTCGGCGACGCCGGAGGTTTCCAGGTCGATATCCGTCGCGTACCGGGAGCTGTAGCCGCCGACGAACGCGCCGGTCTGCGTGCCACGCAGCGAAGCGGGGTCGATTCCGGCCCGCTCGACAGCCTCCCAGGACACCTCCAGCAGCAGCCGCTGCTGCGGGTCCATCGCCAGCGCCTCGCGCGGGCTGATGCCGAAGAACCCGGCGTCGAACGCGCTGGCGTCGCGGACGAAACCGCCTGCCTGGTCGAAGGAGCCCAGCAGCGGGTCGTTCAGCAGGTCGAGGTCCCAGCCGCGGTCCTGCGGGAACGGGCCGATGGCGTCCGCGCCCGCCGCCAGCAGCTGCCACAGCTCCTCGGGGCTGGCCGCGCCGCCGGGGAACCGGCAGGCCATGCCGACGATCGCGATCGGCTCGTCCGTTCCGGCCCGCCGCACGGTCGGGGCCGGGGGCGGCGCGACGGCGGGCAGGTCGCCGGACAGCTCGGTGCGCAGCAGTCCGGCCAGCGCGATCGGCGTGGGGTAGTCGAAGATCAGCGTGGCGGGCAGGCGCAGGCCGGTGGCCGCGTTCATCCGGTTCCGCAGTTCCACCGCGGTCAGCGAGTCGAAGCCGACGTCGGTGAACGCCCGGTTCGCGTCGATCGCTTCCACGGAGGCGTGCCCGAGCACCGCGGCGACGTGCGCGCACACCAGGTCCAGCAGGACCCGGCCGCGTTCCGCGCCGGAGACCGACGCCAGCCGCCGCCGCAGCGACTCGCCTTCGCCCGCGCCGTCCGCGACGCGCGAGACCGCGGTCCGCCGCCCGGTGGCACCGACGAGCGAACGCCAGATCGGCGGGACCTCGGTGCTGCCCGCGGCCAGCGCCCGCAGCGCGGGCATGTCCAGGTGCGCGGGCATCAGGACCGGCTCGTCGCGGCCCAGCGCCACGTCGAGGACGACGAGGCCTTCCTCGCCGCTCAACGGGATGAAGCTGCGGTCGATCCGGGACAACAACTGCTGGTCCAGGTGTCGTCCGATGCCCTCCTCGTGCGCCCACGGTCCGAGTTGCAGGGACATCCCGGCGAGCCCGGTGCCGCGCCGCCAGGCGGCGAGCGCGTCCAGGAAGGAGTTCGCGGCGACATAGCTGCCCTGCCCGGCCGCGCCGAACATGGCCGCCGCCGAGGAGTACAGCACGAACAGGTCGAGATCCATCCCGGCGGTCAGCTCGTGCAGATGCCAGGCGGCGTCCACCTTCGGCCGCAGCACGGCGGCCAGCCGCTCCGGCGTCAGTGCGCTGATCACGCCGTCGTCCACGACACCGGCGGAATGCACGACAGAGCCGAGCGGATGCTCTTCGGGCAGCTGTGCCAGCACGGTCGCCAGCGCGGCGCGATCGGCGGCGTCGCAGGCGACAACTCGCACCCACACGCCCATTTCGGCCAGCTCGGCCACCAGTGCGGCCACGCCCGCGGACGCGCCGGAACGGCTGAGCAGCACGACTCCCCCGGCGCGGCCGGTGGCCGCCAGATGCCGGGCGGTCAGGCCGCCCAGAGTGCCGGTGCCGCCGGTGACCAGCAGCGTGCGGGCGGCGGGATCGGCGCGGGGGCCGTCCGGCCATTCGACCGCGGACAACCGGCCCTCCGGCCGGATCAGCCGCCTGCCGTGGGCGCGGCCGTCGCGCAGCAGCAGTTCGGGTTCGTCGCCGCCCAGCGCCGCCGGAAGCAGCGCGAGCTGCTCGGCGCCCAGGTCCGCGAGCACCAGGCGATCGGGTTCTTCGGACTGCGCCGAGCGGGTCAGTCCCCATACCGCGGCGCCGGCGAGGTCGGTCACCTCGGCGCCGACCGCGCCTTGGGTGACGACCACCAGCCGCGCACCGGCCAACCGGGTCTCTGCCAGCCATTCGTGCAGCGATTCCAGGTGCGCGGCACTGACGCGGCGCACTGTCTCCGGCATGTCCGCGCCAGTGTCTTCCGCACCGGCGCACCGCAGCACCACGCTCGGGTCGATCTCGCCGGCTTCGACGGCCGCGGCCAGTTCGGCGAGATCCGCGTACGCCCGCACCGGCAGCCCCAGCCCGTCGAGCAGGCCGAACCGGTCGGTGCCGAGCAGCGCCCACTCCCCCGCCGGAGCGGCGGCGTCCGGCAGCGCGGCCCAGTCCTGGACGAACAGCGAGTCGGCCAGCGCGCCGTCGGCGGGCCGCAGCCGGCCGGTCGGCACGCGGCGTTTCACCAGCGAGCCCACCGAAACGACCGGGGCTCCGGTGGCGTCGGCGGCGGTCAGCGAAACCGAGCCCTGCCCGTCCAGCCGCAACCGCACCCGCAGCGTGGACGCGCCCGCGGCGTGCAGTTCGACGGAGTTCCAGGCGAACGGCATCGGCACCGTGCCGGGCTCCTCCGGCACGCCCGCCTCGGCCTCGGCGATGACCGAGGCGTGCAGCGCCGCGTCCAGCAGGACCGGGTGCAGGCCGTAGGAACCGGCCTTCTCGGCGACGTCGTCGGGAAGCACGATCTCGGCGAAGACGTCCCCGTCGCGGCGCCAGGCGGCGCGCAGCGCGTGGAACGAAGGGCCGTAAACGTCGGCGAGGTAAGTCGGGTACAGCTCTGAGACATCGACCGGCGTGGCGTCGCGCGGCGGCCACATCAGCAGGTCCTCGTCGGCGGAACCGACCGGGCCCGCGGGCGCGACCGTCCCGACCGCGTGCCGGACCCATTCCTGGCCGGGACCGGCCTGTTCGGGGCGGGAGAAGATCTCCACCGGCCGACGGCCGTCCCGGCCGGCCTCGGCCACCACGACCTGGAGCTGCAAGCCCTCGCCCTCGGCGGGCACGATCAGCGGCTCCTGCAGCGTCAGCTCGTCCAGCGCGCCGCAGCCGAGCTGGTCCCCGGCGCAGACGGCCAGTTCGACGAATCCGGTGCCGGGCAACAGCATCGTGCCGTCCACCGCGTGGTCGGCCAGCCACGGCTGGGCCTTCGGCGAGAGGTGCCCGGTGCACACCAGGCCCGCGCCGCCCGCCAGGTCCACGGCCGCGCCGAGCAGGGGGTGCCCGAGCACCCCGAGCCCCAGCGTCGACAGGTCCCCGTTGCCGGACTTCCCGTGGAAGCCGGACAGCACGCCCTGCGGCCAGTAACGCCGGCGCTGGAAGGCATACGTCGGCAGTTCGACGTGCGCCGCGACGGGCAGCAGTTTGGTCCAGTCCACGGACGCGCCGTGCACGAAGGCCTCGGCGAACGAAGCGACCAGCCGATCCGCGCCGCCCTCGTCCCGGCGAAGAGTCGCGCAGACCACCCCGGCCACCGCACCGGCGCCCGCCTCGCGCGCGACCTCCTCCAGGGTGTCGTTCATCGCACCGAGCAGGACCGGGTGCGGGGACACCTCGACGAACATCTGGTGGCCCTGGCCGGAAAGCGTGGCGATCGCGCGTTCGAAGTGGACAGTCGAGCGCAGGCTCTCGTACCAGTAACCGGCGTCCAGTTCCTCGCCAGTGAGGGTCTCCCCGGACATCGCCGACACCATCGGCACCCGGCCACGCCGCGGCGAAACACCCGCCAGCACCGCGCGGATTTCGTCTTCCAGGCTCTCAACCTGCGCACAATGCGACGCGTAATCCACCGCCACCATCCGTGCCCGGATGCCCTCAGCATCCAACTCGGACTTCAGCTCCGCCAACGCCTCCGGCTCACCGGACACCACCACCGCAGCCGGACCATTCACCGCGGCGAGAGCCAGCTTCTCGCCCCACTTGGCGATCCGCTCCCCCACCACACCGGCCGCCGCACTGACCGACAACATCCCGCCCAGACCCGCCAACACCTTCAACGACTTGGACCGCAACGCCACCACCCGCGCACCGTCCTCAACGGACAGCATTCCGGCAACCGTCGCCGCCGCGATCTCGCCCTGCGAATGGCCGACGACCGCCTCCGGGCGCACCCCAGCCGGTTCCCACACCGCGGCAAGGGAAACCATCACCGCCCACAACGCGGGCTGCACCACATCCGCCGTCGTCAGCTCTCCGGTCAGCACCTCGGACAGCTTCCAGTCCACAAAGGACTCCAACGCCGCCTCGCACTCCGCCAACCGCGCCGCGAACACCGGGCTCACCTGCGCGAGTTCCCGGCCCATGCCGAGCCACTGCGAACCCTGCCCGGGGAAGACGAACACCGGGCGCACGTCGTCGCGCCGCACCCCGGAGACCACCGCGCCGCTGGGGGCCTCCGCGACCAGGCTGTCCAGCCCGGCCCGCGGATCCTCGCCCAGCACCACGGCGCGGTGCTCGAACACCGACCGGGTGGTGGCCAGCGACCAGGCGATCCGGTCGGCGTCCAGCTCCGGACGGTCGGCCGCCCAGTCCCGGATCCGGGCCGCCTGCGCGGCGAGCCCTTCGGCGGACCGGGCGGTGACCAGCCAGGCGTTGGCGCCGGCGACGACCGGAGCTTCGGGCTCGGCGGCTTCGTCCGACGTTTCCTCCGCCGGGGCTTCTTCGAGGATGAAGTGCGCGTTGGTGCCGCTGCCGCCGAAAGAGGAAACCCCGGCGCGGCGGATGCGCTCGCCGGCGGGCCAGGCGACCGATTCGGTCAGCAGTTCCACTTCGCCGGCGGACCAGTCCACGTGCGGCGTCGGTTCGGTGACGTGCAGCGTTTTCGGCAGCTTTTCGTTGCGCAGCGCCAGGACCATCTTGATGATCCCGGCCACGCCGGCAGCGGCCTGTGTGTGCCCGATGTTCGACTTCACCGAACCCAGCCACAACGGTTTGCCGCCGTCGCGTTCCTGGCCGTAGGTGGCCAGCAGCGCCTGCGCTTCGATCGGGTCGCCGAGGGTGGTGGCGGTGCCGTGCGCCTCGACCGCGTCCACGTCGGCGGGGGTCAGCCGGGCGCTGTCCAGCGCGGCGCGCACGACCCGTTGCTGCGACGGGCCGTTCGGCGCGGTCAGCCCGTTGGACGCGCCGTCCTGGTTGATCGCGGAGCCGCGGATCACCGCGAGCACGTGGTGTCCGTGGCGGCGCGCGTCGGACAGCCGCTCCAGCACGATCATGCCGGTGCCCTCGGCCCAGCCGGTGCCGTTGGCGTCGGAGGAGAACGCGCGGCACCGCCCGTCCACCGAAAGCCCTTGCTGCTTCGAGAATTCCACGAACATGCCGGGCGTCACGAGCACGGTCACGCCGCCGGCCAGCGCCATGGTGCATTCGCCGGCGCGGATCGCCTGACAGGCCAGGTGCAGGGCCACCAGCGACGAGGAGCACGCGGTGTCGACGGTCACCGCGGGGCCTTCGAGCCCCATCAGGTAGGCGATGCGGCCGGAGAGCACGGCAGTCAGGTTGCCGGTCATCATATGGCCTTCGAGCTCGCCCGAGCCGCCCTGCAGCAGTTCCAGGCTCATCGCGTAGTTCGAGGTGAACCCGCCGACGAACACGCCGGTTTTGCTGCCCTTCAACGTGGTGACGTCGATCCGGGCGCGCTCCAGCGCTTCCCAGGACACCTCCAGCAGCAGCCGCTGCTGCGGGTCCATCGCCAGCGCCTCGCGCGGACTGATCCCGAAGAAGCCCGCGTCGAAGCCGCTCGCGTCCTTGATGAAGGCACCGGACCGGGTGTAGGACTTGCCCGCCTTTTCCGGGTCCGGGTCGTAGAAGTCGCCGAGGTCCCAGCCGCGGTCTTCGGGGAACGGGCCGACCGCGTCGCGTCCGTCGGAGAGCAGCTCCCAGAAGTCCTCCGGGGTTTCCACCCCACCCGGATACCGGCACGCCATGCCGACGATGGCGATCGGCTCGTCCTCGCCCGCCTCCAGCCTGTGCAGCCGCTTGCGGGTCTCCTGGAGTTCGGCCGCCGTCTTCTTGAGGTAGTCGAAGAGCTTCTCTTGGTTAACCACTCTGGCCCCTTAGCAACACCGTGACGTCAAACAAGCCCGCAGCACCTAGTCGGACAGGCCCAGTTCCTTGTCGAGAAACTCGAACACCTCGTCGGGCGTCGCCGAGCCGAGTTCGACCTCGCTGCCCTCGGCTTCCGCTCCGCCCTGCTTCGTGATCCACGCCGACAGGATCGTCTGCAGCCGACGCGTGATCCGGTCCTCCATCTCCCGCCCGGCCGCCGGTTTCGTCAGCGCCGCCTCCAGCCGGTCCAGCTCGTCCAGCACCGGGACCCCGGCCGCGTCGTCGCCGACGAGCCCGGACCGCAGCCAGGCGGCCACCGCCACCGGGGTGGGGTAGTCGAAAATCAACGTAGTCGGGACCCGCAGCCCGGTGGCGGTGTTCAACCTGTTCCGGATCTCCACCGCGGTCAGCGAATCGAAGCCGAGTTCCTTGAACGCCTGGCTCGCCTGCACCGCGTCCGCCGACGGGTGGCCGAGCACCACCGCGGCCTCCGCGCGCACCAGATCGGTGAGCAGCCGTTCCTGCTCGGCCCGTTCGAGCCCCGCCAGCCGCTGGGCGAGGTCGCCCGCTTCCGGCGCGGTCGCGGCCGGAGCCGCGGCCAGCTGCCGCATCTCGGGCAGATCCCGCACCAGCGGGCGCCGCGCCAGGTTGGCCAGCCGGCTCCAGTCCACGTCCATCACCGTCACCACGGCATCGGACCCGTCGAGCGATTCGCCCAGCGCCCGCACCGCCAGGCGCGGATCCATCGCGGGCATCGGCAGCCGCTTCATCCGGCTCTTGATCGCGTCCTTGGACTCGGCGAGACCGCCGCCGCCCCACAGGCCCCACGCCACCGACAGACCGCTGAGGCCCCGCGCGCGCCGGTTCTCCGCCACCGCGTCCAGGTAGGCGTTCGCCGCCGCGTAGTTGCCCTGCCCGGCCGAGCCCAGCGTCGAAGCCGCTGAGGAGAACAGCACGAACGCATCCAGGTTCAGCTCGGCGGTCAGCTCGTCCAGGTGGCCCGCGCTGGTGGCCTTGGCCGAGAGGACCTTCTCGAAGCGAGAGGTGGAGAGCCGGTCGATCACGCCGTCGTCGAGCACGCCGGCGGTGTGCATCACCGAGGACAGCTCCGGTCCGGTGCGCCCGATCCAGTCGAGCACCCCGGCGACCTCGGCCCGCTCGCCGACGTCGCAGGTCAGCACGTCCACCCGGCTGCCCTGTTCGGCCAGCCCCGCCGCCTGCGCCGCGATGCCCGCGGCCGAGGAGCCGGACCGGCTGGTGAGCACGAGCCGCTCGGTGTCGCGTTCGGCCAGCCACTGCGAGACGTGCCCCGCGATCGCGCCGGTGCCGCCGGTGATCAGCACGCTGCCGCGCGGCCGCCACGAGGACCCGCCTCGCCGCGGGCGTCCTGCCCGCGCCATCCGGCGGCCCAGCACCCCGGACCGGCGGAGGGCGACCTGGTCCTCGTCGCCGTCGGCCAGCACCGCGGCCAGCCGCGCGCCCGCCCGCTCGTCGATCTCGGCGGGCAGGTCGAGCAGCCCGCCCCAGCGGTCCGGGTGTTCGAGTCCGACGACCCGGCCCAGCCCCCACACCTGCGCCTGCGCGACGCTCGAGGGCACCTCGCCGGGCGCGGCCGCGACCGCCTGGCTGGTCGCCAGCCACAGCGGCGCGAGCACCCCGGCGTCGCCCAACGCCTGCACCAGGCCCAGCGTGGCGGCGAGTCCGGCGGCCACCACCGGATGGTCCGGCAGCGGAGCTTCGTCGAGCGCCAGCAGCGAGAGCACCCCGGCGATCGGCGCGCCGTCGACGACCTGGTCGAGCACCGGCGAAAGCTCGTGCCGGGCGGCGTGCCCGGCGGGGATCTCCGCGACCAAGACCTCGGCGCCCCGTACGGTCAGCGCTGTGGCGCAGTCCCTCCGCAGCGTCTCGGCGAAGCCGCCCTCGGGGACGACGAGCAGCCAAGTTCCGTTCAGCAGCACGGGATCGGGTTCCGGCAGGGGCACCCACGACATGCGGTAGCGCCAGCTCGCGGTCACCGACTGCTCCTGGTCCCGACGCCGCCAGGACGCCAGCGCGGGCAGCACCGCGCTGAACTGCTCCTGGTCCTCCAGCGCCAGGGTGTCGGCGATCTGGGCCAGGTCGCCGCTCTCCACCGCCGCCCAGAATTCGGCTTCGGCCTGCGAACCGTCGCCGCCGCGCACCGCGCCGGCGGCAGCCGCCCCGGTCGGCCAGTAGCGGTCGTGCCGGAAGGCGTAGGTGGGCAAGGCGATCCGCTCGGCGACCGGGAGCACCGCGGTCCAGTCCACCCCGGCTCCCGTGACATACGCCTGCGCCAACGAGGTGAGCATCCTGGTCGCGCCGCCGTCGTCGCGGCGCAGCGTCGCGCACACCGCGGCCGGTTCCGTGCCGGGGGCGGCGTCCGCGGCGGCTTCCTCCAGCGTGTCGGTCGTCGCGCCGAGCAGCACCGGGTGCGGGCTGACCTCGACGAACAGCTGGTGTCCCTCCTCGGCCAGCGTCCGCACCGCACGGTCGAAACGCACGGTGGCGCGGAGGCTCGCGTACCAATACCCGGCGTCGAGTTCTTCGCCGGTCAGGGTTTCGCCGGTCATCGCCGACACCATCGGGACCCGGCCACGACGCGGCTCGATCCCGGCCAGCACCGCACGGATCTCGTCTTCCAGCCGCGCCACCTGCGCGGAGTGCGAGGCGTAATCGACGTCGACCATCTTGGCGCGCACGCCCTCCGCGTCGAGTTCGTCCTTGAGCTCCGCGAGCGCTTCGGGAGTGCCGGAGACGACCACGGCGGCCGGACCGTTGACCGCGGCCAGCGCGAGCTGCTCTCCCCAGCGGGAGATCCGCTGTTCGACCGCCGCGGCGGGCAGCGTCACCGACAGCATCCCGCCCGCGCCCGCGAGCACTTTCAGTGACTTCGAGCGCAGCGCGACAACCCGTGCGCCGTCCCGCAGGGACAGCATCCCGGCGACGGTGGCGGCGGCGATCTCGCCCTGCGAGTGCCCCACCACCGCATCCGGCGCCACTCCGGCCGCTTCCCACACCGCGGCCAGCGAGACCATCACCGCCCACAGCGCGGGCTGCACCAGGTCCGCGGTGCGCAGTTCGCCGGAGAGCACCTCCGTCAAGTTCCAGTCGGCGAACGGCGCCAGTGCACGCTCGCATTCGGCGAGCCGGGCCGCGAAGACCGGGCTGGCCTCCGCCAGTTCCCGGCCCATGCCCGCCCACTGGGAGCCCTGGCCGGGGAAGACGAACGTCACCGCGCCGCCGGGGCGGGCCGTTCCGGCCACCACCGTGCCGGTGGTGCCTCCGGTCGCCAGCTCGTGCAGTCCGGCCAGCAAGTTCGTCCGGTCCTCGCCGAGGACGACGGCACGGTGCGCGAACGCCGAGCGGGTCGTCGCCAGCGACCACGCCACGTCGGCGGGGTCGGTCTCCGGACGCGCGGCCGCCCATTCGCGCAGCCGGCCCGCCTGTCCGACGAGGCCCTCCGCGGAGCGGCCGGACACCAGCCAGGCACCGGGTCCGCGCAGCACGGGCTCGGCGTCCGGACGCGGTTCGGCGTCCTCCGGCGGGGCCTCCTCGAGGATGATGTGCGCGTTGGTGCCGCTGATGCCGAACGAGGAGATCCCGGCCCGGCGCGGCTGTCCGCCGGAAGGCCAGGCCACCGGTTCGGCGAGCAGCTCGACCTTCCCGGCTGTCCAGTCGATCTGCGAGGACGGCTCGGCCGCGTGCAGGGTTTTCGGCAGCTGCTCGTGTCCCAGCGCCAGCAGCATCTTCATCACGCCCGCCACGCCGGCCGCGGCCTGGGTGTGGCCCATGTTCGACTTCACCGAACCCAGCCACAACGGGCGGTCGCGGTCTTGGCCGTAGGTGGCCAGCAACGCCTGCGCTTCGATCGGGTCGCCGAGTTTCGTGCCGGTGCCGTGTGCCTCCACCGCGTCCACTTCGGACGGCGAAAGGCCGGCGCTCGCCAGCGCCGCGCGGATGACCCGCTGCTGCGACGGACCGTTCGGCGCCGTCAAGCCGTTCGAGGCCCCGTCTTGGTTCACCGCGGAACCCCGGACCAGCCCCAGCACCGGATGCCCGTTGCGCCGCGCGTCGGAGAGCCGCTCCACCACCAGCATGCCGACGCCCTCGGCCATGCCCATGCCGTCGGCCGACTCGGCGAACGCCTTCGACCGGCCGTCTGCCGCCAGACCGCGCGCCTGAGAGAAGGCGACGAACCCGTCCGGGCTGGCCATGATCGTGGCTCCGCCGGCCAGCGCGAGGGAGCACTCCCCCGCGCTCAGCGCCTTCGCCGCCAGATGCAGCGCGACCAGCGACGAGGAACACGCGGTGTCCATCGTGACCGCCGGGCCTTCCAGCCCGAAGAAGTACGACAGGCGGCCCGAAAGGACGCTGGTCGCGTTGCCGGTCATCAGGTGGCCTTCGGCACCCTCGAACTCCGCGCTGCCGTCCAGACCCGCCGCCGCGTAACCCGAGCCGTAGCCGCCGACGAAGGCGCCGGTCTGGCTGCCCGACAGGCTCGCCGGGTCGATGCCGGAGCGTTCGAACGCCTCCCAGGACACCTCCAGCAGCAGCCGCTGCTGCGGGTCCATCGCCAGTGCCTCGCGCGGGCTGATCCCGAAGAACCCGGCGTCGAAACCGATGACGTCGCGGACGAAACCGCCTTCCTTGGTGTAGGTGGTCCCGGCCTGCTCGGACTCCGGGTCGTAGAGCTCGTCCACCGGCCAGCCTCGGTCGGCCGGAAAGGATTCGATCGCGTCGCCGCCGGAGGACAGCAGCTCCCACAGCTCCTCCGGGCTGGCAGCGCCGCCGGGGAACCGGCAGGCCATGCCGACGATCGCGATCGGCTCGTCCGTTCCGGCCCGCCGCACGGTCGGGGCCGAGTGCGGCGCGGACAGGTCGCCGATCAGCTCGCCGCGCAGCGAAACGGCCAGCGCGGCAGGCGTGGGGTGGTCGAAGATCAGCGTGGCGGGCAGCCGCAGCCCGGTTTCGGCCCGCAGCCGGTTCCGCAGTTCCACCGCGGTCAGCGAGTCGAAGCCCAGATCGGTGAACGCGCGGTCGGCGCCGATCGAAGCCGCCGAGGCGTGCCCGAGCACCGCGGCGACGTGCGCCAGCACCAGCTGCCGCAGCATCCGGTCGCGTTCCTGGCGAGTGGCCGCGGCCAGCCGCTCGCGAAGGGAGTCGCTGTCAGCAGCCGGGGCCGAAGCAGCGGTGCGCCGCGCGGGAGCACCGGCCAGCGCCCGCCACAGCGGCGGGACGTCGGCGCCGCGCAGGGCCGCCACGTCCAGGCGGACCGGGATGAGCACGGCGTCTTCGGTGGCCAGCGCCGCGTCCATCACCGCGAGCCCCTCGTCGGCGCCGAGCGCGGTGACGCCGGAGCGGCTGATCCGCGACAACGACTGTTCGCCGAGGTCGCGGCCGATGCCCGCCTCGTGCACCCACGGGCCCCAGGCCAGCGAAGTGCCGGTCAGGCCCGCTGCCCGGCGGTGTCCGGCGAGCGCGTCGAGGAAGGTGTTGGCGGCGACGTAGTTGCCCTGCCCCGGCGCTCCGAAGGTCGCCGCGGCCGAGGAGAACAGCACGAACTGCCGCAGGTCCAGGTGCCGGGTGAGTTCGTGCAGGTGCCAGGCGGCGTCGGCCTTCGGGCGCAGGACCGTGGACAGGCGGTCGGCGGTGAGCCCGGCGACCAGACCGTCGTCGATGATCCCGGCGGCGTGGAAGACCTCGCCGAGCGGGCAGTCCTCTCCGACGGTGTCCAGCAGCGCGGCCAGCGCGTCGCGGTCGGCCGCGTCGCACGCGACGATCCGGACCGCGGCGCCCAGTTCCGCCAGCTGCGCGGCGCGCGCGGCCGCTCCGGCGGCGGCCGGGCCGGACCGGCTGGTCAGCAGCACTTCCTGGGCGCGGCCGGTGCGCACCAGATGCTGGGCGACCAGGCCGCCGAGGGTGCCGGTGCCGCCGGTGACCAGCAGCGAACGGGGGCCATCGGGGCCCGCGTCGGGTCGTTCAACCGCCATCGCGTTGCCAGACGAACGGACCACGCGGCGTCCGAAGACGCCGTTCTCCCGCAACGCCAGCTCCGGTTCCTCCCCGCCGAGCACGGCGGGGAGCGCGGCGATTCCGGCGTTCTCGGTGGGCAGATCCACGAGGACGAACCGGCCGGGGTTCTCCGCCTGTGCCGAACGCAGCAGCCCACGGACGGCAGCCGCGGCGAGATCGGCCACGGCCTCGCCCGGGGCGACCGCGGCGCCGGACCGGGTGACCACCACCAGCCGCGCCGCGTCCAGGCGCGGTACCTCCAGCCAGTCCTTGACCAGTTCGAGCGCCGCCGCGGCGGCGGTGTGCGCGGCTTCGGGCATCGAGCCTGCCCCGGCGACGCTGGTGAGCACGATCGAGGGAACGGGGTCCGCGGCCGCCAGTCCGGCGAGGTCCGGGTAGGTCTGCGTCGAGAGGCCCGCAACGGCCAGCTCTTCGGCCAGGCCGAAGGGGTCTTCGCCGAGCACCGCCCAGGCACCGGCCGGGATCGCGGCTTCGGCGGCCGGGGTCCACTGTTCGGCGAACAACAGTCCGGACGAAGCCGGTTCGGCGACCGCGGGCGCGGACACCGGACGGCTGGTCAACGAATCCACCGTGACCACCGGAGCACCGGCGGGGTCGACGGCGACCAGCGAAAGATCGCCGCGCCGCCCGCGCCCGACTTTGGCGCGCAGCACCGAAGCGCCCTCGGCGTGGAGTTCGACGCCGGTCCACGCGAACGGCATCCGGATCTCGTCGCCGGAGTCCTCCAGCAGCGCGGCGTGCAGGGCTGCGTCGAGCAACGCCGGGTGCAGGCCGAACTGATCCGCTTGGCCCGCCACCGACTCCGGCAGCTCGATCTCGGCGAACACGTCCTCGCCGCGCCGCCATGCCGCGCGCAGGCCGTGGAACGCCGGACCGTACACATCGGACAGTTTCGCGGCGTAAAAACCGTCGACGGCCAACGCGGTCGCGTCCGAAGGCGGCCAGACGCCGAAGTCCTCCGACACCGCGGGCGGGGCGGACGCGGCGGCCAGCACGCCGGTGGCATGGCGGGTCCACTCCGCCGCGGAACCGTCCGGGCGGGAGAAGATCTCGAGGTTCTCGCAGTCCGCAGCGACGACGACCTGGATCCGCACCGCACCGCCGTCGGCGGGCAGCACCAGCGGGGCCTGCAAGGTCAGTTCTTCCACCTTGCCGCGGCCCACCTGGTCGCCCGCGCGCACCGCCAGCTCCACGAATCCGGTGCCGGGGAACAGGATCACGCCGCCGACGGCGTGGTCGGCCAGCCACGGCTGAGTACGTGTGGAGAGCCGGCCGGAGCACACCGTCGCGCCGTCGGCGAGTTCCATCGCCGCGCCGAGCAGCGGGTGCCCGACCGCGGACAACCCCAGCGCGGCCGGGTCCGTGCCGCCGTGAGGCGAGAGCGAAAGCATGCCCTGCGGCCAAAACCGCTCGTGCTGGAAGGCGTAGGTAGGCAACTCGACCCGGTTCCCGACGGGCAGCACCTTCGTCCAGTCGACGGTCACGCCGTGCACGAAGGCCTCGGCGAACGAGGTGAGCAGCCGGACCGCGCCGCCGTCGTCGCGCTGCAACGTGCCGCAGACCGGGGCGGTTCCCGACTCGGCGTCGGCGGCCAGTTCGTCCAAGGTGTCGTTCATCGCGCCGAGCAGCACCGGATGCGGAGTGACCTCGATGAACATCCGGTTCCCGCTGCCCGCCACCGTCCGGATCGCGCGGTCGAACATCACCGGCGCACGCAGGCTCTCGTACCAGTACCCGGCGTCCAGTTCCTCGCCGGTCAGGGTCTCCCCCGTCATCGCCGACACCATCGGCACCCGGCCTCGCTGCGGCGACACCTCCGCCAGCACCGCGCGGATCTCCTCTTCCAGGCTCTCGACCTGCGCACCATGCGACGCGTAATCCACCGCCACCATCCGCGCCCGCACGCCCTCGGCATCCAGTTCGGACTTCAGCTCAGCCAACGCCTGCGGCTCACCCGACACGACCACCGCGGCCGGACCATTCACAGCCGCAAGCGACAACCGATCACCCCACCCGCCGAGCCGCTCCACCACCTCAGAGGCAGCCGCGCTCACCGACAACATGCCGCCCAGACCTGCCAGAGCTTTCAGAGACTTCGACCGCAGCGCAACAACCTTCGCACCATCCTCAAGGGACAACATCCCCGCAACCGTCGCCGCCGCGATCTCACCCTGCGAATGACCGACCACCGCCTCCGGGCGCACCCCAGCCGCTTCCCACACCGCGGCCAACGACACCATCACCGCCCACAACGCAGGCTGCACCACATCCGCCGACTCCAACTCGCCGCCGAGCACATCGGACAGCTTCCAGTCCACAAAGGACTCCAAAGCCGCCTCGCACTCCGCCAGCCGCGCCGCGAACACCGCACTCGCCTGCGCCAGCTCACGCCCCATGCCGACCCACTGCGAACCCTGACCGGCGAACACGAACACCGCCCGGACCCCGGTCCGCGCCGACCCGGTCACCACCGCACCCGAGGGCGAACCCGCCGCCAGATCCGTCAAACCGGTGCCGTCGCCGATCACCACGGCCCGGCGTTCGAACACCGACCGCGTCGTCGCCAACGACCAGGCCACGTCCTCCGGACGCGTCTCCCGCCCGGTCAGCCAGTCGTCCAGGCGACGCGCCTGTGCGGCGAGTCCCGGCTCGGTCCGGCCGGACAGCACCAGCGCACCCGCGCCGGACACCACCGGAGCCGTCGCGTCCTCCGGTTCGGCCGGCACCGCGGCCGGCGCGTCCTCCAGGATGATGTGCGCGTTGGTGCCGCTCATCCCGAACGACGACACGCCCGCGCGGCGCGGATGACCGTTGACCGGCCACGGCGCGTTCTCGGTCAGCAGGCGAACGTCGCCCGCCGTCCAGTCCACATGCGACGAAGGCGTCTCGGCGTGCAGCGTGCGCGGAATCTCGTTGTTCCGCAACGCCAGCACCATCTTGATCACCCCGGCCACACCGGCCGCCGCTTGTGTGTGGCCGATGTTGGACTTGACCGAACCCAGCCACAGTGGACGGTCCCGGTCCTGGCCGTAAGTCGCGAGCACGGCCTGCGCCTCGATCGGGTCGCCCAGCGTCGTGCCCGTGCCGTGCGCCTCCACGACGTCCACATCGGACACCGACAACCCGGCATCGGCCAACGCCGCCCGAATCACTCGCTGCTGCGAAGGACCGTTCGGCGCTGTCAACCCGTTCGACGCACCGTCCTGGTTCACCGCGCTGCCGGCCACCACCGCCAGAATCGGGTGCCCGTTGCGCTGTGCGTCGGAAAGCCGCTCCACCACCAGCATGCCCGCGCCTTCGGCCCAGCCGGTGCCGTCCGCGTCGTCGGAGAACGCCCGGCACCGCCCGTCGGCGGAAAGGCCCTGCTGGCGCGAGAAGTCGATGAACATGCCCGGGGTCGCCATCACCGTGACGCCACCGGCCAGCGCCAGTGAGCATTCGCCGGAGCGCACCGCTTGCGCGGCCAGGTGCAGGGCGACCAGCGACGACGAGCACGCGGTGTCGATGGTGACCGCGGGGCCTTCCAAGCCGAGGGCGTAGGAGATCCGGCCGGACAGCACGCTGGTGGCGTTGCCGGTCAGGCTGTGCGCTTCGACCCCGCTTTCGGTGGCCAGGTTGAGGCCGTAGCCGGAGATGTAGCCGCCCGCGAAGACGCCGGTGGCGCTGCCCTTGAGCTTCGCCGGGTCGATCCCCGCGCGCTCCAGCGCCTCCCACGAGGTCTCCAGCAGCAGCCGCTGCTGCGGGTCCATCGCCAGCGCCTCGCGCGGGCTGATCCCGAAGAAGTCGGCGTCGAACCCGGCGGCGTCGGCGACGAACGCCCCTTGCGCCACATAGGAAGTGCCCGCATTGTCCCGGTCGGCGTCGTACACGTTGTCGAGGTCCCAGCCGCGGTCGGCGGGGAAGTCCCCCACCGTGTCGGTGCCGGAGGCCAGCATCTCCCAGAACTGCTCCGGAGTGCTGGAACCGCCGGGGAACCGGCACGCCATGCCGACGATCGCCATCGGCTCGTCGGCAGACGACACGGCGGCGGGCGCGGCGGCACCGATTTCCGGGTGCTCGCCGAGCAGTTCGGTCCGCAGGAACGCGGCCAGCGCTTCCGGGGTCGGGTAGTCGAACACCACCGTCGCGGGCAGCCGCTCGCCGGTCGCCGCCCCCAGCCGGTTTCTCAGCTCGACGGAAGTCAGCGAGTCGAAACCGAGGTCCTTGAACGCCCGCCGCTGCTCGATCGCGTCCGCCGAGGCGTGGCCGAGCACGATCGCCGCTTCGGTGCGGACCAGGTCGGTGAGCAGTTCATCCTGGTCAGCGGGGCTCAGCCCGGTCAGCCGCCGCACGAGTTCGCCGGTGGCTGGCGGCTGCGCGGCGACGGCGGGAAGACGTCGGATCGCCGGCAGATCCCGCAGCAACGGCGCGGTCCGCAGCTCCGCCGGGAGCTCGGCCACGTCGATGTCCAGCACGGTCTGCACCGGTTCGACCCCGCGCAGCGCCTCGCCGAGGGCGCGGACCGCGAGCTGCGGCTCCATCGGCCGCATGCCGCCGCGGCTGGTCCGGGTGCGCGCGGCCGCGCTGGAGTCGGCGAAGCCGCCGCCCGCCCACGCGCCCCACGCCACGGCCAGCGCGGGCAGTCCCCGCGCCCGACGGTGCTCCGCCAGCGCGTCCAGGTACGCGTTCGCGGCCGCGTAGTTGCCCTGTCCCGCCGCGCCGAGGGTCGAGGCGGCCGAGGAGAACAGCACGAACTCGTCCAGTTCCAGACCGGCGGTGACCTCGTCCAGCAACGCCGCGCCGCGGGCTTTCACGTCCAGCACGGCGGCCAGTCGCGCGGGTGACAGGTGTTCGAGCACGCCGTCGTCGAGCGCCCCGGCGGTGTGCAGCACGGTGCTCAGCTCGGGGCCGATCCAGGCGGCCTGCGCGGTCAGCGCCGCGCGGTCGGTCACGTCGCAGGCCAGCACGTCCACCCGGGTGCCCTGCTCGGCCAGCTCGGCGACCAGCGCCGCGACTCCGGCGGCCGGGCCGGAACGGCTGGTGAGCACCAGCCGACGCGCGCCGTTTTCGGCCAGCCAGCGGGACACGTGCCCGGCGAGCGCGCCGGTGCCGCCGGTGAGCCACACGTCGCCACGCGGCGTCCACGGCTCGCGCGAAACCCGTCCGGCCTGCACGAGACGGCGGCCCAGCACCCCGCCGTCGCGGAGCGCGACTTCGCGCTCAACGCCCCCGGCGAGCACCGAGACCAGTCGCGCGGCCGCGCGCTCGTCCAGCGTCTCCGGCAGGTCGAGCAGCCCGCCCCAGCGTTCCGGGTGCTCCAAGCCGACTACCCGGCCCAGGCCCCAAGCCTGCGCCTGCACCGGATTCGCGGCACCGTTCGCCACCGCGCCGCGCGTGGCCACCCACAGCGGCGCGCTGACCTCAGCCAAAGCCTGGACGAGCCCGAGGGTCGCGGCCAGTCCGCCGGGGACGGAGGGCAGTCCGGGCAGCGGGTTCTCGTCCAGCGCGAGCAACGACAGCACGCCCGCCGGCGCGGAGTCCAGCAGCGCGCCGAGCGCGTCCCGCGCCACGACACCGGCGGGGACCTCGATCACCTTGACCTCAGCTCCCGCGGCCGACAGCGCGTCGGCATACGGCCGCGTGCCGACGCTCTCCGGCGCGACAAGCAGCCAGCGTCCGGAAAGAGCCGCCGGAGCGGGCTCGGGCAGCGCGGTCCACTCGGTGCGGTAACGCCAGTCGGCGATGGTCGAGCGGTCCTGTTTCCGGCGCCGCCAGGACGCCAGCGCGGGCAGGAGCACGTCGAGGTGCTGCTGGTCGTCAAGGTCGAGTTCCCCGGCGAGCCAGTCCAGATCGCCCTCGTCCACCGCGGTCCAGAACTCGGTGTCAGCGGCGGCCGACGGCGTAAGCGAGATAATGCCGTCGGGCCAGTAACGCTGGTGCTGGAAGGCATACGTGGGCAGCTGCGCGCGGTTCCCCTGGGGAATCAGCGCACTCCAGTCCACGCGTGCGCCGTGCACGAACGCCTGCGCCAGCCCGGCCATCAGGCCTGTGCCGTCCTTGCGCTGCAAGGGGACGAACGCGGCGTCCGCGGTGCCGAGCGCGGACAGCGAACCGTCCGGACCGACCTCCAGGAACACCGAAATCCCCTGCGCAACAAGGGACTCCACCGCATCGCCGAACCGGACCGGGCGACGCGTCTGCGCAGGCCAATAGCCCGCCTCGCACACAGTCAACACTTCACCCGTCAACGCACCCGCCCACAGCAGTTCCGGACGCGCATACGTGAGTCCTTCGGCCACTTCGCGCAGCTCGTCCAGCACCGGATCCATCGCCGCGGAATGGAACGCATGGCTCACCCGCAACCGCCGAACCCGACGCCCGCGCTCGTTCCAGAGCGCGACAAGCTGGTCGACCGCCTCGACCTCACCAGAGACCACCACCGACTCCGGCCCATTGACCGCCGCGATCGACACCCCATCTGTCAGAGTCTCAACGACCTCGCTCTCCGATGCGTTGATCGCCGCCATCGCACCACCCACCGGCAACGCCTGCATCAACCGAGCGCGAGTAGCGACCAGACGACACGCATCCGACAGAGACAACACGCCAGCCGCGTGTGCCGCGGCCACCTCACCCACCGAATGCCCCACCACCGCATCCACACGAACACCCGCGGCGCGCAGCACCTCGAACAACGCCACCTCAAAAGCGAACAACCCAGCCTGCGCATACAAAGTCTGGTCACTGCCCGGTGTCTCCGGATCCAGCACGACGTCCCGAACCGAAACACCCAGCTCCAGCTCCAACAAGCCCGAAACCCGGTCGAAGGCCTGGGCGAACACCGGGTTCGCCTCGTAGAGGTCCCAACCCATGCCGGCCCACTGCGAACCCTGGCCCGCGAACACCAGACCAACCCGAGCACCCGGATCGGCAACCCCGGACACCACCGAACCCGACGACACTCCAGCCGCCAAATCCGATAAACCGCCCGCCAAATCCTCGCCCAGCACCACGGCCCGGTGCTCGAACACCGACCGCGTAGTCGCCAGTGCCCACCCGACATCCACCGGCGGCAGCTCGCGCCCGGCCACCCACCCGCGCAACCGCCGAGCCTGCGCGGCCAGCCCGTCCGCGCTGCGACCCGACAACACCCACACGGTCGGCTCATCTGTCACGACCACTTCGACGGGCTCCTCCGCCGGAGCCTCCTCGACGATGATGTGCGCGTTGGTCCCACTGATACCGAACGCCGACACCCCCGCCCGCCGGACCCGCTCGCCCCGCTCCCACGCCACGTTCTCCGTCAACAACCGAACCTCGCCCGACGCCCAGTCCACATGGGACGAAGGCGTCTCAGCGTGCAACGTCCGCGGAAGCTCGCCGTGCTGAAGGGCGAGCACCGCCTTGATCAGCCCCGCCATCCCGGCTGCGGCCTGCGTGTGCCCGATGTTGGACTTCACCGAACCCAGCCACAAGGGACGGTCCCGGTCCCGCCCGTACGTGGCCAGCAGCGCCTGCGCCTCGATCGGGTCACCCAGCTTCGTCCCCGTGCCGTGCGCTTCCACCACGTCCACATCGGACGCCGTCAGCCCGGCATTCGCCAACGCCGCCCGGATAACCCGCTGCTGCGAAGGACCATTCGGCGCCGTCAAACCATTCGACGCACCATCCTGGTTCACCGCCGAACCCCGCACCACAGCCAGCACACGATGGCCGAGCCGCTGCGCCTCCGACAGCCGCTCCACCACCAGCACCCCGGCGCCCTCGGCCCAGCCGGTGCCGTCCGCGTCCTCGGAGAACGCCCGGCACCGCCCGTCCGCGGACAGTCCTTGCTGCCGGGAGAACTCGACGAACGTCCCCGGAGACGGCATCACCGTGACACCACCGGCCAACGCCAGCGAGCACTCTCCCGACCGGACCGCATACGCGGCCAAGTGCAGCGCGACCAGCGACGACGAACACGCGGTGTCGATGGTGACCGCGGGCCCTTCCAGACCGAGCACATAGGACACCCGCCCGGACAGCACGCTGGTCGAGTTGCCGGTCATCAGGTGGCTTTCGACACCCGAATCCGCCTGGCCCGACAGGGAAACACCGATGCCGTACCCGGAGGCGAAGGCGCCCGCGAAGACACCCGTGGCGGTGCCCTTGAGCTTCGCCGGGTCGATCCCGGCCCGCTCCAGGGCCTCCCACGAGGTCTCCAGCAGCAGCCGCTGCTGCGGGTCCATCGCCAGCGCCTCGCGCGGGCTGATCCCGAAGAACGCCGGGTCGAACTCCGTGGCGTCGCTCAGGAACGCGCCCTGCGCGACGTAGGAGGTGCCCTCGTGCGCCGGGTCCGGGTCGTAGACGCTGTCGAGGTCCCAGCCGCGGTCGGTCGGGAAGCCGCCGACCGCGTCGGTCCCGGCCGACAGCAGCTCCCAGAACTCCTCCGGCGTGGTCAC
Source organism: Amycolatopsis sp. NPDC031561 (assembly GCF_055580625.1). Lineage (NCBI taxonomy): Bacteria > Bacillati > Actinomycetota > Actinomycetes > Pseudonocardiales > Pseudonocardiaceae > Amycolatopsis > Amycolatopsis sp. NPDC031561. The sequence goes on from NZ_JBVILA010000006.1 coordinate 156,778, forward strand.
CCCGCCGGGGAAGCGGCAGGCCATGCCGACGACGGCGAGCGGTTCGTCGGCTCGTTCCCGGACCTCGCGCAGCCGCGCCCGTGCGTCTTGCGCGTCCGCGATGGCCCGCTTCAGGTAACTCCGAAGTTTGTCGTCAGACACGGTCAGCCCCTAGCCAGGATGTTCGATGGTTCACGATCGGCGGCGCGGATTCACTCGAGTCCGTCGACGAGTGCGAACAGCTCGTCGTCGGAGGCGGTCTCGAGGTCTTCCTCGCGCCGTTTCTTGGTCTTTCCGGCGGTTTGGTCGCCGATGACCTCCAGCAGCCTGCGCAGCCGTTCGCCTGCTTCGGCCCACACCGGTTCGTCGCCCGCCCCGTCCCGCAGCGCGGCTTCGAGCCGGCCGATCTCGGCCAGCACCGGCTCCGCGGCGTCGTCCGGGCCGTCCGGCAGCAGTTCGGTCCGCAGCCACGCGGCGAGTTCGCTCGGGGTCGGGTAGTCGAACACGAGCGTCGCGGGCAGTTGCCGCCCGGTCGCGGCACCGAGCCGGTTGCGCAGTTCCACCGACGTCAGCGAGTCGAACCCGAGGTCCTTGAACGCCTTCCGGTCCTCGATCGCGTCCGCCGAGGCGTGCCCGAGCACGATCGCCACCTCGGTGCGCACCAGTTCGGTGAGCACCCGCTCCTGCTCCGCGCGGCCCAGTCCGGCCAGCCGGGCGGCCAGGTCCCCTTCGGGGCGGGCCGACGGCTCGGCCGCGGTGCTCGCCATCCGGCGGATCTCCGGCAGGTCCCGCATCAGCGGCGCGGCGCGCAGCCCCGCCGTGCCCGGCCCCGAGGCGAGTTCGGTCCAGTCGACGTCCATCACGGTGAGCACCGGGTCCGGTCCGCGCAGGGCCTCGCCCAGCGCCCGCGCGGCCAGCCTCGGGTCCATCGCGGGCATCGCGCCGCGTTCGAGCCGTTTGCGCGCCGCCTCGGTGGACTCGGCGAGCCCGCCACCGGCCCAGACACCCCAGGCCACCGTCAGCCCGGCCAGCCCACGCGACCGGCGATGCTCCGCCAGCGCGTCCAGGTACGCGTTCGCCGCCGCGTAGTTGCCCTGCCCCGGACCGCCCAACGTCGAAGCCGCCGAGGAGAACAGGACGAACGCATCCAGGTCAAGATCCGCGGTCAGCTCGTCCAAGTCCTTCGCCGACGCGGCCTTCGCGGCCAGCACCGACTCCAAACGCGGCACCGAAAGCCGGTCCAGCACTCCGTCGTCCAGCACGCCCGCGGTGTGCAGCACGGAGGACAGCTCCGCACCGCACCACTCGACCAAGCCCGCCAACGCCGACCGATCGGTGACGTCGCACGCCACCACCTCGACCGAGGTGCCCAGCGCGGCCAGTTCCGCGACGGTCGCGGCGACCCCGCGTGCCGAGGGACCGGAACGGCTGGTCAGCACGATCCGAGGCGCGCCCTGTTCGGCGAGCCACCTCGCGACATGCCCGGCGATCGCGCCGGTGCCGCCGGTGAGCAGCGCCGTGCCTCGCGGCGTCCACGGCTGCGACGCCGGTCGTCCGGCGTGCACGAGCCGGCGGCCGAGCAGCCCGGCCGAACGGAGCGCGACCTCGGACTCGCCGCACCCGGCGAGCACCGAAACCAGCCGCGCACCCGCACGCTCGTCGAGCGTCTCCGGCAGGTCGAGCAGCCCGCCCCAACGCTCCGGGTGTTCCAAGCCGACCACCCGGCCCAGACCCCACACCTGCGCCTGCACCGGGCTGACCAGGGCCTCCCCCGGCCCGGCCGCCACCGCGCCCCGAGTCGCCAGCCACAGCGGGGCGGTCACCCCGGCGTCGCCGAGCGCCTGCACCAGGCCGAGCGTCGCCGCCAAGCCCACCGGCACCGAAGCGTGCCCGGCGACCGGCGTCTCGTCCAGGGCCAGCAGCGAAACCACCCCGGACACCGCATCGCGGTCTATGTCAGACAGCAGCGCGGTGAACTCGGCACGGTCCACCGTCCCGGCCGGGCATTCGACCACGGCCACGTCCGCGCCCCGGGTTTCCAGCGCTGCCGAGCAATCCCGGGCAGTGTCGGCGTCCGGCGCGACGACGAGCCAGGTCCCGGACAGCACGCGGGCGTCCGGCTCCGAGACCGGAGCCCAGGTGATGCGGTAACGCCAGTTCGCGGTGGTCGACCGGTCCTGTTCGCGTCGCCGCCAGGAGGCCAGCGCGGGCAGCACCTCGTGGAACGGCCGCTTGCTGTCCACCGACAGCGAGTCGGCGAGACCGCTCAGGTCGCCCCCTTCGACCGCCGCCCAGAACTCGGCGTCGGCCGCGCTGTCCTGGACCTCCGTCGCGCCGGCCTTCGGCAGCTTCAGGATGCCTTCCGGCCAGAACCGTTCCGTGCGGAAGGCGTAGGTCGGCAGGTCCAGCCGCTGGCCGGCGGGCAGCACGGCGCGCCAGTCCACGTGCACGCCGCGCACGAAAGCCTGCGCCAGCCCGGCCATCAGGCCGGTGCCGTCCTTGCGCTGCAAGGGGACGAACGCGGCGTCCGCGGTGCCGAGCGCGGACAGCGAACCGTCCGGCCCGACCTCCAGGAACACCGAAATCCCCTGCGCGACAAGGGACTCCACCGCGTCCCCGAACCGGACCGGGCGACGCGTCTGCGCGGGCCAGTACTCGGCCTCGCAGTCAGCGACCAGCTCACCGGTCAACGCACCCGCCCACAGCAGCTCCGGACGCTCGTACGTGAGCCCTTCAGCCACTTCGCGCAGCTCGTCCAGCACCGGATCCATCGCCGCGGAATGGAAGGCATGGCTGACCCGCAGCCGCCGAACCCGATTCCCGCGCTCCTTCCAGAGCGCGACAAGCTGGTCGACCGCCTCGGTCTCACCGGAAACCACCACCGACTCCGGACCGTTCACCGCCGCGATCGACATGCCGTCGACCAGCGTTTCGGCCACCTCGGCCTCCGGTGCGTTGATCGCCGCCATCGCACCACCCACCGGCAACGCCTGCATCAACCGAGCACGAGTAGCCACCAGACGGCACGCATCCGACAGGGACAACACGCCAGCCGCGTATGCCGCGGCCACCTCACCCACCGAATGCCCGACCACCGCATCCACGCGAACCCCGGCCGCCCGCAACACCTCGAACAACGCCACCTCGAAGGCGAACAATCCCGCCTGCGCGAACAAAGTCTGATCGCCGTCCCGGGTTCCCGGATCCAGCACCACATCCCGTACCGCGACACCCAGCTCCAGCTCCAACAGACCCGAAACCCGGTCGAAGGCCTGGGCGAACACCGGGTTCGCCTCGTAGAGGTCCCAACCCATGCCAGCCCACTGCGAACCCTGGCCCGCGAACACCAAACCGACCCGAGCACCCGGATCGGCGACGCCCGAAACCACCGAACCCGACGACACTCCCCCGATCAGGCTGTCCAGCCCGCCCGCCAAATCCTCGCCCAGCACCACGGCCCGGTGCTCGAACACCGACCGCGTAGTCGCCAACGACCACCCGACATCCACCGGATTCAGCCCACGCCCGACCACCCACTCACGAAGCCGACCCGCCTGCGCGGCCAGCCCGTCCGCGCTGCGACCCGACAACACCCAGGCCGTGGGATCGTCGGCCGGCACCGCGGCCGCGGGCTCCGGCGCGGGAGCCTCCTCGACGATGATGTGCGCGTTGGTGCCGCTCATCCCGAACGCGGAGACACCGGCGCGGCGCGGACTTCCGGCGGCCGGCCACGGCGTGTTCTCGGTCAGCAGCTCGACCCGGCCGGCCGTCCAGTCCACATGCGACGACGGATGCTCGGCGTGCAGCGTGCGCGGAACCTCCTGGTGCTGCAACGCCAGCACCATCTTGATCACGCCGGCCACACCCGCCGCGGCCTGCGTGTGCCCGATGTTCGACTTCACCGAACCCAGCCACAAGGGACGGTCCCGATCACGTCCGTAGGTCGCCAGCAACGCCTGCGCCTCGATCGGGTCGCCCAGCGTCGTCCCCGTGCCGTGCGCTTCCACCACGTCCACATCGGACGCCGACAACCCGGCGTTCGCCAGCGCCGCCCGGATAACCCGCTGCTGCGAAGGACCATTCGGCGCCGTCAAACCATTCGACGCACCATCCTGGTTCACCGCCGAACCCCGCACCACAGCCAGCACGCGATGGCCGTTGCGCTCGGCGTCGGAGAGCCGTTCGACGACCAGCATGCCCACGCCTTCACCCCAGCCGGTGCCATCCGCGTCGTCAGAGAATGCCCGGCACCGCCCGTCGGTGGAAAGCCCCTGCTGGCGCGAGAAGTCGACGAACGTGCCGGGGTTGGCCATCACGGTGACCCCGCCGGCCAGCGCCAGCGAACACTCGCCCGAGCGCACCGCCTGAACCGCGAGATGCAGCGCCACCAACGACGACGAACAAGCCGTGTCGATCGTGACCGCGGGCCCTTCCAGACCGAGCACATAGGACAGTCGCCCCGACAGCACACTCGTCGAGTTGCCCGTCATCAGGTGCCCTTCGGCACCGGAACCGGCTTGGCCGGACAGGGTGACGCCGAACCCGTAGCCGGAAGCGAAGCCACCGGCGAACACGCCGGTAGCGGTGCCCTTGAGCGCGGCGGGGTCGATTCCAGAGCGCTCCAGCGCTTCCCACGAGGTCTGCAGGAGCAGTCGCTGCTGCGGGTCCATCGCCAGCGCCTCGCGCGGGCTGATCCCGAAGAACGCCGCGTCGAACTCCGTGGCGTCGCGCAGAAACGCGCCCGACTGCGTGTAGGAGGTGCCGGCGCTGCCCCGGTCGGGGTCGTAGAACCCTTCCAGATCCCAACCGCGGTCAGTCGGGAACGCACCCACCGCATCCGCGCCCGAACGCAACATCTCCCAGAACTCATCGGGACTCGCCGCACCACCCGGGAACCGGCACGCCATCCCCACGATCGCCAACGGCTCGTCCACCGGCACCGCCGCCACGGGAGCCGCGGCCACGGGGGCGGTCAGGTCGCCGGTCAGTTCCTCGCGGAGGAACGCGGCCAGCGCCACCGGCGTCGGGTAGTCGAACACCACCGTCGCGGGCAGCCGCTCGCCGGTCGCCGCCCCCAGCCGGTTGCGCAGCTCGACCGAGGTCAGCGAGTCGAAACCGAGGTCCTTGAACGCCTTCCGGTCCTCGATCGCCTCCGCCGAGGCGTGCCCGAGCACGATCGCCACCTCGGTGCGCACCAGTTCGGTGAGCACCCGCTCCTGCTCCGTCGGGTTCAGCCCGGCCAGCGTGCGGGCGAGGTCGCCCTCGCCGCGCGCAGTGTCCGCGGCGGCCTTGGCGGAGCCGAGCCGCCGCACCTCCGGCAGCTCCTGCACCAACGGCGCGTTCCGCAGCTCGGCGGAGGACTCCAGCTGTGCCCAGTCGACGTCCATCACGGTGACCGCGGCGTCCGGCCCGTCGAGGGCTTCGCCGAGCGCCCGCGCGGCGAGCTGTGGGTCCATCGCGGGCATCAGGCCGCGCTTGACCCGTTCCCGCACGACCTCGCTCGATTCGGCGAAACCGCCGCCCGCCCAGACACCCCAGGCCACCGTCAGCCCGGCCAGCCCGCGCGCCCGGCGATGCTCCGCCAGCGCGTCCAGGTACGCATTCGCCGCCGCGTAGTTACCCTGCCCAGGACCACCCAACGTCGAAGCCGCCGACGAGAACAACACAAACGCATCCAGATCAAGATCCGCGGTCAGCTCATCCAAGTAACCCGCCGACGCCGCCTTCGCCGCCAGCACCGACTCCAAACGCGGCACCGAAAGCCGGTCCACCACACCGTCGTCCAGCACGCCCGCGGTGTGCAACACCGAAGACAACTCCGGACCGCACCACTCGACCAAACCCGCCAACGCCGACCGATCGGCAACGTCGCACGCCACCACGTCGACGGAGGTTCCCCGCTCGGCGAGTAGCGCCGCCGTCCCCGCGACGTCACGCGCACCGGCGCCGGAACGGCTGGTCAGCACCACGCGCGGCGCACCGCGCTCGGCCAGCCAGTGCGACACGTGACCCGCGATCGCGCCGGTCCCGCCGGTGATCAGCACCGCGCCCCGGGGCGACCAGCCCTCGGCATCCCGGCCCCGCGCGGCGCGACCCAGCCGACGGCCGAGCACGCCCGCCGGCCGGATGGCGACCTCGGACTCGCCGCATCCGGCGAGCACCGAAACCAGCCGCGCACCCGCACGCTCGTCGAAGGTCTCCGGCAGGTCGATCAGCCCGCCCCAGCGGTCGGGGTGTTCGAGACCGGCGACGCGGCCGAAGCCCCAGACCTGCGCCTGCACCGGGCTCGTCAGCGTCTCCCCGGCGTCGGCCGCCACCGCACCGCGCGTAGCCAGCCACAGCGGGGCGTCGATGATCGCGTCGCCGAGTGCCTGCACCAGGCCGAGCGTGGCCGCCAATCCCCCAGCCACCACAGGATGCCCCGGCGTCGAGGTCTCGTCCAAGGCCAGCAGCGACAGCACGCCGCGCACCTCGGCGGGATCGACGTCGTCGAACTCGGCCGCGATCTCGAGGCGGTCCGCCGTGCCGGCCGGGAGCCGGATCACCCGGGTCTCCGCGCCGCGCGAGGACAACGCCTCGGCGTAGCCGGTGACGTCGTGGTCCGCCGGGGCGACGAGCAGCCAGGTGCCGGTCAGCGGCCGCGGATCGAGTCCCTCGACCGGCGTCCAGTTGATCCGGTAGCGCCAGTCCGCGGTGGCCGAACGGTTCTGCTCGCGCCGCCGCCAGGAAGCCAACGCGGGCAGTACCTCGCCGAGCTTCGTGTGGTCCTCGATGGACAGTCGATCGGCGAGTTCGGTGAGGTCGCCGTTCTCCACCGCCGCCCAGAATTCGGCGTCGGCGGCGGAGGTGGGGCTGTCGTCCGCACCGGCCTTCGGCATCGCCAGGATGCCGTCCGGCCAGTAACGCTGGTGCTGGAAGGCATACGTCGGCAGCTGCGCGCGGTTCCCCTGGGGAATCAGCGCACTCCAGTCGACACTCACGCCCTGCACGAAGGCCCGCGCCAGCCCGGCCATCAGGCCGGTGCCGTCCTTGCGCTGCAACGGCACGAACGCGGCGTCGGCCGGGCTGAGCGCGGACAACGAACCGTCCGGCCCGACCTCCAAGAACACCGAAATCCCCTGCTCCACCAGCGCAGCCACCGCATCCGCGAACCGCACCGCACCCCGCGTCTGCGCGGGCCAATACTCGGCCTCGCAGTCAGCGACCAGCTCACCGGTCAACGCACCCGCCCACAACAACTCCGGACGCTCGTACGCCAACCCCGCGGCCACTTCGCCCAACTCGTCCAGCACCGGATCCATCGCCGCGGAATGGAACGCATGGCTCACCCGCAGCCGCCGAGCACGACGTCCGCGTTCCTTCCACCGCGCCACGATGCGCTCGACCGCATCGACTTCACCAGAGACCACCACGGACTCCGCCCCGTTCACCGCCGCGATCGACACCCCCGGCTCCAGCGACTCCAGCACCTCGGCCTCCGGCGCGTTGATCGCCGCCATCGCACCACCCACCGGCAACGCCTGCATCAACCGAGCACGCGCCGCCACCAGACGACACGCATCCGACAGAGAAAGAACCCCCGCCGCATACGCCGCCGCAATCTCGCCCACCGAATGCCCGACCACCGCATCCGCCCGAACCCCGGCCGCCCGCAACACCTCGAACAACGCCACCTCGAAAGCAAACAACCCAGCCTGCGCGTAAAGGGTCTGATCACTGCCCGGCGTCCCCGAATCCAGCACCACGTCCCGAACCGAAACACCCAGCTCCAGCTCCAACAAACCCGAAACCCGGTCGAAGGCCTGGGCGAACACCGGGTTCGCCTCGTAGAGGTCCCGGCCCATGCCGGCCCACTGCGAACCCTGGCCCGCGAACACCAGACCAACCCGAGCACCCGGATCGGCAACCCCGGACACCACCGAACCCGACGACACCCCAGCCGCCAAATCCGATAAACCGCCCGCTAAATCCTCGCCCAGCACCACGGCCCGGTGCTCGAACACCGACCGCGTAGTAGCCAACGACCAGCCGACATCCACCGGATCCAGCCCACGCCCGACGACCCACTCGCGAAGGCGACCCGCCTGCGCGAGCAACCCGTTCGCGCTGCGACCCGACAACACCCAAGGCCGCACACCCGACACCACCGGAGCCGGCTCCACCGCCGGAACCTCTTCGACGGCAGGCGCTTCTTCCACGATCACATGCGCGTTCGTACCGCTGATCCCGAACGCCGACACGCCTGCCCGGCGAACCCGTCCCGCGGATTCCCAGGCCACGTTCTCCGTCAGCAATTCGACCCGACCGGCCGTCCAGTCCACATGCGACGACGGCGTCTCGGCGTGCAGCGTGCGCGGAAGTTCCTTGTTCCGCAGCGCCAACACCATCTTGATCACACCAGCGACACCGGCCGCGGCCTGCGTGTGCCCGATGTTCGACTTCACCGAACCCAGCCACAGTGGACGGTCCCCAGTCCGTTCCTGGCCGTAAGTCGCCAGCAACGCCTGCGCCTCGATCGGGTCGCCCAGCGTCGTCCCCGTGCCGTGTGCCTCCACCACGTCCACATCGGACGCCGACAACCCGGCGTTCGCCAGCGCCGCCCGGATGACCCGCTGCTGCGAAGGACCGTTCGGCGCGGACAGACCATTGGACGCACCGTCCTGGTTGATCGCGCTTCCCCGCACCACGGCGAGGACTTCGTGGCCCTTGCGCCGAGCATCGGAGAGCCGTTCGACGACCAGCATGCCCACGCCCTCGGCCCAGCCGGTGCCATCGGCGTCATCCGCGAACGCCCGGCATCGCCCGTCCACGGACAAGCCCTGCTGGCGCGAGAACTCGACGAAGGAGAACGGAGTCGCCATCACCGTGACACCACCGGCCAGTGCCAGCGAACACTCGCCCGAGCGCACCGCCTGAACCGCGAGATGCAGCGCCACCAACGACGACGAACAAGCCGTGTCGATCGTGACCGCGGGCCCTTCCAGACCGAGCACATAGGACAGTCGCCCCGACAGCACACTCGTCGAGTTGCCCGTCATCAGGTGGCCTTCGACCCCGGCGCCGTCCTGACCGGTCAGCGCCATGCCGATGGCATAGCCGGAGCCGAAACCGCCCGCGAACACGCCGGTGGCGCTGCCCTTGAGCGTGGTCGGGTCGATCCCGGCGCCTTCCACCGCCTGCCAGGCGGTTTCCAGCAGCAACCGCTGCTGCGGGTCCATCGCCAACGCCTCGCGCGGGCTGATCCCGAAGAACCCGGCGTCGAAACCGGTGGCGTCCCGCAGGAAAGCACCGGAACGGGTGTAGGTGGTGCCTTCGCTCTCCCGGTCCGGGTCGTAGAACCCTTCCAGATCCCAACCTCGATCGGTCGGGAACGCACCCACCGCGTCCGTACCCGAACGCAACATCTCCCAGAACTCATCAGGACTCGCCGCACCACCCGGGAACCGGCACGCCATCCCCACGATCGCCAACGGCTCGTCCACCGGCAGCGCCGCCACGGGGGCCACCGGCACCGCGACCTGTTCCTGGTCGCCCATCAGCTCGCCGCGCAGGAAACCGGCCAGCGCGAGCGGCGTCGGGTAGTCGAACACCAGCGTGGCGGGCAGCCGCAGCTTGGTGGCCGCGTTGAGCTGGTTGCGCAGTTCCACCGAGGTCAGCGAGTCGAACCCGAGGTCCCGGAACGCCTGCCGGGCCTGCACCATCTCGGCCGACGCGTGCCCGAGGACCACCGCGGCCTGCGCGCGGACCACATCGGTCAGCACGCGTTCCTGTTCGGCGTGGCTGAGCCCGGCGAGCCGCTGCGCCAGCTCGCCCGCCGCCGGGGCCGCGGTCCGGTTCGCCGCGGTGGCGGCGGCCAGCCGGCGGATCTCCGGCATATCCCGCACCAGCGGCATCCGGTGCACTTCGGCGGTGCCCGCGGCGGACCCGAGCTGCTCCCAGTCCACGTCCATCACGGTGACCACGGGGTCGGTGCCCGCCAGCGAATCGGCCAGCGCGCGCACGGCGAGCTTCGGCTCCATCGCGGGCATCGGGATGCGGCGCATCCGCGACCGGATGGCCTCGTTCGAGTCGGCCAGCCCGAGCCCGGCCCACAGCCCCCAGGCGATCGACAGACCGGCCAGCCCGCGCGCCCGGCGATGCTCCGCCAGCGCGTCCAGGTACGCATTCGCCGCCGCGTAGTTGCCCTGCCCCGGACCGCCCAACGTCGAAGCCGCCGACGAGAACAGCACGAACGCATCCAGATCGAGATCCGCGGTCAGCTCGTCCAGGTGAGCGGCGGCCGCTGCCTTCGCCGCCAGCACCGTCTCCAGGCGCGGCACCGTCAGCCGGTCCACAACGCCGTCATCCAGCACCGCGGCGGTGTGCAGCACCGAAGACAACTCCGGACCGCACCAGGCGATCAGCCCGGCCAACGCCGACCGATCGGTGACATCGCAGGAAACCACGTCCACCGCGGTGCCCTGCTCCGCCAGCCACGCCGCCGTCTCGGCGACGCCGGCCGCAGCGGGCCCGGAACGTCCGGTCAGCACCACGCGCGGCGTACCCTGCTCAGCCAGCCAACGCGACACATGACCGGCGATCGCGCCGGTGCCGCCGGTGACCAGTGCCGTGCCTCGCGGCGACCAGGTCCGGCCCGCACGCGGGCGAGGCACCCGCGACAGACGGCGGCCGAGAATCCCGGCCGGGCGCAGGGCCACCTCGGGCTCCCCCGCCCCGGCGAGCACCGAGGCGAGCCGCGCACCCGCCCGCTCGTCGAAGGTCTCCGGCAGGTCGATCAGCCCGCCCCAACGCTCCGGGTGCTCCAAGCCGACCACTCGGCCCAGGCCCCAGACCTGCGCCTGCACCGGGCTCGCGAGAGTCTCGCCCAGCCCGGCCGCCACGGCGCCGCGGGTGAGCACCCACAGCGGCACGTTCTGCCCGGCGTCGCCGAGCGCCTGCACCAGGCCGAGCGTCGCCGCCAAGCCCACCGGCACCGAGGAATGCCCAGCCACCGGCGACTCGTCCAGCGCCAGCAGCGACACCACCCCGGACAGCTCGCCGAATTCGACTCCCGCCAGGATTTCGGCCCGGTCCACGACACCGGCCGGGACCTCGGCCACGACGACCTCGGCACCACGCGCGGACAACGCGGCCGCGCACACCGGCTCGACGCCCTCGGGGACCACCAGCAGCCAGGCACCGCTCAGCGACCCGGTCCCGGGTTCCGCGACCGCGGCCCAGCCGACCCGGTACCGCCAGTTCGCGGCGGTCGAGCGGTCCTGTTCCCCGCGGTGCCAGGACGCCAGCGCTGGCAGCACCTCGTTGAACGGGCGCGCCCCTTCCCGCGATAGCGTTTCGCCGAGCGAAGCCAGGTCGCCCTTCTCCACGGCCGACCAGAATTCGGCGTCCGCCGCGGAGCTGACGAGATGGCCGTCGCCAGTGGATTTGGCTGTCGGCAAGGGAAGCGCACCGGAGGGCCAGTACCGCTGGTGCTGGAACGCGTAGGTGGGCAGTTCGATGGGCCGCCCGGCGGGCAGCAGCAAGGTCCAGTCCACCGAGGCACCGCGCACGAAGGCTTCGGCCATCGACCGGACCACTCGGGCGGCGCTGTCGTCGTCGCGCCGCAGGGTGCCACACACCGCGGCGACCACCGCGCCGGGACCCGCGGCGGCCGCGGCGTCCTCGACGGTGTCGTTCGTCGCGCCGAGAAGCACCGGATGCGGCGTCACCTCGATGAACAGCTGGTAGCCGCGGTCGGCGAGGATGCGCACGGCGCGCTCGTAGTACACCGGCGCGCGCAGGCTTTCGTACCAGTAGCCGGCGTCGAGTTCTTCACCGGTGAGGTTCTCCCCGGTCATCGCCGACACCATCGGCACCCGGCCACGCCGCGGCTCGATCCCCGCCAGCACCGCGCGGATCTCGGCTTCCAGGCTTTCCACCTGCGCACAGTGCGACGCGTAATCCACCGCGACCATCCGCGCCCGCACGCCTTCGGCGTCCAGTTCGGACTTCAGCTCCGCCAACGCCTCCGGCGCGCCGGAAACCACCACCGCGGACGGACCGTTCACCGCGGCGAGCGACAGCCGCTCGCCCCAGCGGCCCAGCCGCTTTTCCACTTCCCCGGCAGCCGCGCTCACCGACAACATGCCGCCCAGACCTGCCAGAGCCTTCAGAGCCTTCGACCGCAGCGCAACAACCTTCGCACCGTCCACAAGGGACAACATCCCCGCAACCGTCGCCGCCGCGATCTCGCCCTGCGAGTGCCCGATCACGGCATCCGGACGGACGCCGGCCGCCTCCCACATCGCGGCGAGAGACACCATCACCGCCCACAACGCAGGCTGCACGACATCCGCCGACTCCAACTCGCCTTCGAGCACATCGGACAGCTTCCAGTCCACAAAGGACTCCAAAGCCACCTCGCACTCCGCCAGCCGCGCCGCGAACACCGGGCTCACCTGCGCGAGTTCACGCCCCATGCCGACCCACTGCGAACCCTGGCCCGCGAACACGAACGCCACTCGGGTGCTGGCCTCCGACACCCCCGAGACCAGCTCGGAGGAGGTCACCCCGGCGGCCAGGCTTTCGAGCCCGCCGGACGGCTCGCCGACGACCACCGCGCGGTGTTCGAACACCGACCGGGTGGTGGCCAGCGACCAGCCCACGTCGACCGGGTCCGCGTCCGGATTCGCCAGCGCCCATTCCCGCAACCGGCCCGCCTGCGCCGCCAGCGCGGCGCCGGACCGGCCGGACAGCACCCACGCGCCCGCGCCGGACAGCACCGGCTCCGGAGCCGCGACCTCCGCGGTGCCCTCGGTGTCCTCGAAAGCGGGGGCTTCTTCCATGATCACGTGCACGTTGGTGCCGCTGACGCCGAACGCCGAAACCCCGGCGCGGCGGACCCGGTCACCGGGCGTCCACGGCCGCTTTTCGGTCAGCAGCCGGACATCTCCGGCCTCCCAGTCCACATGGGACGAAGGCGTGTCCACGTGGAGCGTCCGCGGAAGCTCTTCGTGCTGCAACGCGAGCACCATCTTGATCACGCCCGCCACACCCGCCGCGGCCTGCGTGTGCCCGATGTTCGACTTCACCGAACCCAACCACAACGGACGATCCCGATCCCGCCCATACGTCGCCAACAACGCCTGCGCCTCGATCGGATCACCCAGCGTCGTCCCCGTGCCATGCGCTTCTACCACGTCAACGTCCTCAGTGGACAAACGCGCACTCGCCAGCGCCGCCCGGATGACCCGCTGCTGTGAAGGACCATTCGGCGCCGTCAACCCGTTCGACGCACCATCCTGATTCACCGCCGAACCCCGCACCACCGCCAGCACCGGGTGCCCGTTGCGCCGGGCATCCGACAGCCGCTCCAGTACGAGCATGCCCGCGCCCTCGGCCATGCCCATGCCGTCCGCGGCGTCCGCGAACGCCTTCGACCGGCCGTCGGCCGCGAGACCGCGAGCGTGGGAGAAGGCCAGGAATCCGTCCGGGCTGGCCATGACCGTGGCCCCGCCGGCCAGCGCCAGCGAGCATTCGCCGCCGCGCAGCGCCTGAGTCGCCAGATGCAGCGCGACCAGCGAAGAAGAGCACGCGGTGTCGACGGTGACGGCCGGGCCTTCCAGGCCGAGCGCATAGGAAACCCGCCCGGACAGCACGCTGGCCGCGTTGCCGGTCATCAGGTGCGAGCCGAGGTTCTCCAGCTCCTCCTCGTCCTCCATGGTGAGCGCCAGGTAGGAAGAGCCGTAGCCGCCGACGAACGCGCCGGTCTGGGAGCCGCGCAGCGTCGCTGGGTCGATCCCGGCGCGTTCGAACGCCTCCCACGAGGTCTCCAGCAGCAACCGCTGCTGCGGGTCCATCGCGAGCGCCTCGCGCGGGCTGATCCCGAAGAACCCGGGGTCGAACGCACTGGCCTCCCGGAGGAAACCGCCGACCTGCGTGTAGGAGGTCCCCGTGCGTTCGGAATCCGGGTCGTAGAGCGCCTCCAGGTCCCACCCTCGGTCGGTCGGGAAGGTGGAGAGCCCTTCGCCGCCGGTGGAGAGCATCTCCCACAGCGTCTCGGGGCTGGTCGCGCCGCCGGGGAACCGGCAGGCCATGCCGACGATCGCGATCGGCTCGCCGTCCACCACCGCCTGCGGCGCCGGTGCGGCGGCGGACGCTTCGACGCCGGCGAGGTCCTCCAGGTCGTCGGCGAGCTGCTCCCACAGGAAACCGGCCAGTGCCACCGGGGTCGGGTAGTCGAAGACCAGCGTGGCGGGCAGCCGCAGCCCGGTCGCCGGGTTCAGCCGGTTCCGGAACTCGACCGCGATCAGCGAGTCGAACCCGAGGTCGGTGAACGGCTTGCCCGGCTCGATCGCGTCGCCGGAGGAGTGCCCGAGCACCGCGGCCGCGTGCGTGCGGACCAGGTCGACCAGCACCCGGTCGCGTTCCGCCCCGGCCAGCCCGGCGAGTTCGCGGCGCAGCCCGTCGGAAGCGCCGGCACCCCCGGTGTCCGCGGCGGCGACCGCACGGCGCGGGAGGAAATCGTCGGCCAGCACCTTCCACAGCGCCGGGATGCCGGTCGCGGCGGCCTGCGCGCGCAGCGCCGTCTTGTCCAGCCGCGCGGTGACAAGGTTCGCGTCGGCGCGGCCGAGCGCGAGGTCGAGCAGGACGAGGCCTTCCTGCTCGTCCAGTGCCATCAGACCGGAACCGGTCATCCGGCGCAGCATGACCTCGTCGAGGTCGCGGCCGATGCCCGCCTCGGGCATCCACGGCCCCCAGGCGAGCGAGGTGCCCGCGAGTCCGGCCGCGCGGCGGTGCGTGGCCAGCGCGTCGAGGAAAGCGTTGCCCGCGGCGTAGTTCGCCTGCCCGGCGCCACCGAAGGCGGCGGCGACCGAGGAGAAGACCACGAAGTCGGTCAGGTCGAGGTCGCGGGTCAGCTCGTGCAGATGCCACCCGGCGTCGACCTTGGGGCGCATGACCGAGGCGAGGCGCTCCGGGTTCAGCGATTCGACCATGCTGTCGTCGATGACGCCCGCGGCGTGGAACACCGAGCCGAGCGGACAGTCCGCCGGAACGGCATCCACCACCGCGGCCAGCGCGTCGCGGTCCGCCACGTCGCACGCGACGATCCGCACGGAAGCGCCGCGCTCGGCCAGGTCGGCCGCGGTGGCGGCCGCTCCGTCCGCGCCCGCGCCGGAACGGCTGAGCAGGAGCACGCCGTCTGCCCGGCGGGTGGTCACCAGGTGCCGGGCCACGACCCCGCCCAGCGTTCCGGTGCCGCCGGTGATCAGCACGGTGCGCGAATCCGGCGCGGGTGCGATGTCGGCCGGGTCGAGCACCGCCAGCTGACCGGCCGGTCGGGTCAGCCGTCGGCCGTGGGCCTGCCCGTCGCGGACGGCCAGTTCCGGTTCCCCGCTGCCCAGCGCGGCGGCCAGCGCGGCGACCTCCCCGGCGCCGGCGAGGTCGGCCAGCACGATCCGCTCCGGGTTCTCCAGTTGCGCGGACCGCAGCAGACCCCAGACCGCGCCGGAAGCCACGTCCGACAGGTCTTCCCCGGCCCGCACGGCGACCGCGCCCCGGGTGAGCACGACCAGGCGCGCCGGTTCGAGCCTCCGCTCGGCGAGCACGGCCTGCGTCACTTCGAGGGCGTGCGCGGTGACCTGCTGGGTCGCGGCCGTCACGTCGCCGGTGCCGCCCTGCACGCAGGACAGCACGAGCGCCGGAACGGTCTCGGCGGCGACAAGCTCCGCGACGTCTTCGTAGACCTGCACCGGAATCCCGGCCACGCCGAGTCCCTCGGCCACGCCGAACAGGTCAGCGCCGACGAGCGCCCAGTCGCCGCCGGGGATGTTCTTCTCCGCCAACGGCGTCCACTCGACGGTGAAGAACGCTTCCTTCAGCCATTCGTCCCCGGTCTGCAACTGCTCCGGCGAGACCGGCCGGGTCACCAGCGAACCCACGGAAACCACCGCACGGCCGTCGGCGTCCACACCGGACATGCTCAGGTTGCCCTGCGCGTCCCGGCGCAGCCGGACCCGCAGCGTCGCGGCGCCCCGGGAGTGCAGCTGCACGCCCGTCCAGGCGAACGGCATCCGGATCTGGCCCTGATCGCTGTCGCCGTCCGCCTCCGGCTTCGCCGCGTCCGCGACGACTCCGGCCAGCAACGCCGAGTCCAGCAGCACCGGGTGCAGCCCGTACGCTTCCGCGTCCGCGGCCACCTGCTCAGGCAGCGCGACCTCGGCGAAGATGTCCTCACCGCGCAGCCAAACCGCCTGCAGCCCTTGGAAAGCAGGGCCGTACACATCGGCGAGATGCACCGTGTATAGGTCGGAGATGTCGACCGCGGTGGCGTCCCGCGGCGGCCACACCGCGAGATCCGCGGTCTGGACGGGGCTGTCGGAGGCGGCGGCGATCACCGCGGCCGCGTTCTTCTCCCACTCGTGGTCCTCGTCCGGCCGGTCGAGCCGGGAGAAGACGTTCACGTCGCGGCGGCCGGTGCTGTCGGCCGCGGACACCACCACCTGCACCTGCACGCCGGTGTTGTCCGCGGGCAGCACCAGCGGCGCCTGCAAGGTCAGTTCTTCGACCAGCGCGCAGCCGACCTGCCGGCCGGCCTGCGCGACCAGCTCGGCGAATCCGGTGCCAGGCAGCAGAACGACGCCACCCACGGCGTGGTCGGCCAGCCACGGGTGCGAACGCAGCGAAAGCCGGCCCGTGCAGGCGAGCATGCCGCCGTCGGCCAGTTCCACCACCGCGCCCAGCAGCGGGTGCCCGGCGGCGCCGAGGCCCAGCGACGCCGGGTCACCGCCACCGACGGTCTTGGTGCCGGGCAACCCGAGGGTGCCCTTCGGCCAGTAACGCTCATGACGGAACGCGTAAGTGGGCAGTTCCACCCGCTCTCCGGCGGGGAGCACGGCCGTCCAGTCCACAGTGGCACCGGCGACGAAAGCCTCGGCCAGCGAGGTCAGCAGCCGGGTCGCACCGCCATCGTCCCGGCGCAACGTGGCGCACACGGCGGCGGGCTGGGTGCCCGGACCCGCTTCAGCGGCGGCCGCGTCGAGGGTGTCGGTCATGGAGGCCAGCAGCACCGGGTGCGGCGTGACCTCGACGAACAGTTGGTGGCCCGTGCCCGCGAGAGTGCGGACCGCCTTTTCGAAGCGGACCGTGGCGCGCAAGCTGTCGTACCAGTACCCGGCGTCGAGCGCGGTGCCGTCGAGCGGTTCGCCGGTGACGGCCGAGACGAGCGGCACCCGTCCGGTCCGCGGCCGCACCTCGGCGAGCAGGGACTTGATCTCGTCCTCGAGCTGTTCGACCTGCGCACAGTGCGAGGCGTAGTCCACCTTCACCAGGCGCTCGCGGATCCCGTCCGCCTGAAGCTGCGCACGCAGTTCGCCCAGCGCTTCGATCTCGCCGGAGACCACCACCGTCGAAGGACCGTTGATCACGGCGATCGACAGCCGCCCGTCCCACGCCCGCAGCCGCTCTTCGACGCGTTCGACCGGTTCGGTGACCGACAGCATGCCGCCGATGCCGGTGATCGCCCGCAGCGCCCGCGAACGCAGCGCCACCACCTTCGCACCGTCCTCAAGGGACAGAATGCCCGCCACCGTGGCAGCCGCGATCTCGCCCTGCGAGTGGCCGACGACGGCTTCGGGGTCGACCCCGGCCGCTTCCCACACCGCGGCCAGCGACACCATCACCGCCCAGAGCGCGGGCTGCACCAGGTCCGCCGACTCCAGCTCGTTCTGGAGCACTTCGGACAGTTTCCAGTCCGCGAAGGGCTCCAGCGCTCGCTCGCATTCGGCGAGGCGTGCCGCGAAAACGGGACTGACCCGCGCCAGCTCACGACCCATGCCCAGCCACTGCGAACCCTGGCCGGGGAACACGAACACCGTGCGGGCCTGTCCGTGCGCGACGCCGGTCACGACCGAGGAGACCGTCTCCCCGGCGGTCAGCTCGCGCAGACCGCCGACCAGCTCCGCGCGTTCGGCGCCGATCACCACGGCGCGGTGCTCGAAGACGGAGCGGGTGTCGGCGAGCGACCAGGCAATGTCCGCTGTGGACAGTTCGGGGCGGCTGCTCGTCCAGTCGAGCAGCCGTGCGGCCTGCGCGTGCAGACCGTCCGCCGACCGGCCGGAGACCGGCCAGGCGACCGCACCCGACACCACCGGGGTCCGGACTTCGGCGACTTCGGCGGTGTCCTGCGGCTGATCTTCGGTGCTGTCCTCAGCCTCGGTCTCTTCCAGGGCCGGAGCTTCTTCGATGATGAAGTGCGCGTTCGTGCCGCTCACCCCGAACGAGGACACGCTGCCCCGGCGGGTCCGTTCGCCGGACGGCCACGGCCGCGCTTCCGACAGCAGCCGGACGTCCCCGGCCGACCAGTCGATGTGCGGCGACGGCTCGTCGGCGTGCAAGGTCTGCGGCATGCGCTCGTGCTGCAGCGCGAGCACTGTCTTGATCACGCCCGCGACCCCGGCCGCGGCCTGGGTGTGCCCGAAGTTCGACTTCACCGAGCCCAGCCACGTCGGACGGCCTTCCGCCCGGTCCTGGCCGTAGGTGGCGATCACCGCCTGCGCCTCGATCGGGTCACCCAGCGTCGTCCCCGTGCCATGCGCCTCCACCATGTCGACGTCCTGTGGGGACAGCCGGGCGTTGGAGAGCGCCGCGCGGATCACCCGCTGCTGCGAGGGGCCGTTCGGCGCGGCGAGGCCGTTGGAGGCGCCGTCCTGGTTGACCGCGGAACCCCGCACCACCGCCAGCACTGGATGCCCGTTGCGTCGGGCGACCGACAGCCGTTCCAGCACGAGCATGCCCGCGCCCTCGGCGACGCCCATGCCGTCGGCGTCGGCGGAGAACGCCTTGCAGCGTCCGTCCGAGGCCAGGCCGAGCTGACGCGCGAACTGGGTGAACATGATCGGGATCGCGGTGACGGTGACCCCGCCGGCGAGGGCGAGGTCGCATTCGCCGGTGCGGATCGACTGGCAGGCGAGGTGCAGTGCCACCAGCGAGGACGAGCACGCGGTGTCGACGGTGACCGCGGGTCCTTCCAGGCCCAGCGAGTAGGACACCCGGCCGGAGATGACCGAGGTCGAGGTCCCGGTCATCAGGTGGACGTCCAAGTCCTCTTCGGCGGCGAAGCCATAACCGGACAGCGCGGCGCCCGCGAACACGCCGGTCTGCGAGCCGCGCAGCGAAGTCGGGTCGAGCCCCGCCCGCTCCAGCGCTTCCCAGCAGACCTCCAGCAGCACCCGCTGCTGCGGGTCCATCGCGACCGCCTCGCGCGGGCTGACCCCGAAGAATCCGGCGTCGAATCCGCTGGCGTCGTCGATGAACCCGGCCTCGGGCTTGGGCACCGTGCCGTCCGGCTCGCGGCCGAACAGCGCCTCGGCGTCCCAGCCGCGGTCCTCCGGGAACCCGGCGACGCCATCGGTCCCGGTGGAGAGCAGCCGCCAGAACTCCTTCGGCGAAGTCACCCCGCCGGGATAGCGGCACCCGATGCCGACGATCGCGATCGGCTCGCCGTAGCGGTCCTCGACGTCACGAAGGCGCTGACGCGTCTCGTGCAGATTCGTCGTCACCCATTTCAGGTAATCCCGGAGCTTCGCCTCGTCTGCCATCGGTTCTCACCATTCCAGTCGTAAATACACCAGCGCGGATGCGCGAAAGCGCGGGATCACCGGCCGAGTTCGGTGTGGATGAAGTCGAAGATTTCGTCGTCGGAGGCGGATTCGAGCTTCTCCGCGGCGTTCGCCCGTCCGTCGCGGGCTCCCGCGTCGGTCCAGCGGGAAAGCAGGCTCTGGAGACGCTCGGCGATCAGTTCGTGGGTCTTCTCGTCGGGCGCCGCCTCGGTCAGCAGCGAGCCGAGCCGGTCGACCTCCTCCACCAGCGAGGCGGGCCGGGCCTCGTCCTGGAACTGTTCGGACCACAGGTGGCCGGCCACCGCGGCCGGGGTCGGGCAGTCGAACAGCAGGGTCGCGGGCAGCCGCAGCCCGGTCGCCTCGCCGAGCCGGTTGCGCAGCTCCACCGAGGTCAGCGAGTCGAAACCGAGGTCGCTGAACGCGCGGGTGGCTTCCACGTCGTCGGCCGAGGCGTAGGAAAGCACGGCCGCCGCCTCCGCCTGGACCAGCGAGACCAGCACCCGCACCTGTTCGGCGCGGGACAGTCCGGCCAGCCGTTCGGCGAGGTCCGTCGCGCCGTCCCCGGCCGGGCCGTCCGCGGAGTCGTCCAGCGCCTGCCGCACTTCCGGCAGGTTTTCGACCAGCGGGCTGGGCCTGCGCAGCGTGAACGTCGGAGCGAAGGTCGCCCAGTCCACGTCGACCACCGTCGTCTGGGCCGCGCCCTCGTCGACGAGCTGCGCGAGCACCTGGATCGCCTGTCCGGGTTCCAGGATGGAGAACCCGCCGCGCGCCAGCTGCGCGATGCCTTCCTCGCTGGTCAGACCGCCACCGCCCCACGGACCCCACGCCACCGAGGTCGCGGGTTCGCCGCGGGCCGCACGGTTTTCCGCGAGCGCGTCCAGGTAGGCGTTGGCCGCCGCGTACACCGACTGCATGGCGCTGCCCCAGGTCGCCGAGATCGAGGAGAAGAGCACGAACGCGTCGAGATCGGCGTCGCGGGTCAGCTCGTCCAGATGCCGCGCGCCCTCGACCTTCGCTGCCAGCACCGAAGCCGCCTCGGCCGGGTCGGTGTCGGCGATGGCGCCGAACTGCCCGATACCCGCGGCGTGCACCACGCTGGAGAGCGCGGGCCCGGTCGCGGCGATCCGGTCCAGCAGCCCGGCCAGGTCGGGCCGGTTGCCCGCGTCGCAGGCCACCACCTCCACGTCGGCTCCCTGCGCGGCGAGCCCGGCGACCAGCGCGACGACGCCCTCACTGGGCCCGGTGCGGCTGGCCAGCACCAGCCGTTCGGCGCCGCGGGCGGCCAGCAGGCCGGCCACCCGGCCGCCGATCGCGCCGGTGCCGCCGGTGATCAACGCGGTGCCCAGCGACATCCACGGCGCCGCCGCGTCCCCCCTGCGCGGGGCGCGTTCGAGCCGGCGGCCGTGGATCCCCGCGGTGCGGATCGCGACCTGGTCTTCCCCGGTGCCGGCCAGCACCGCGGCCAGCAGGCCCGCCGTGCGGTCGTCGAGGGTGGCGGGCAGGTCGAGCAGACCGCCCCACCGGTGGGGGTGTTCCAGCGCGGCGACCCGGCCGAAGCCCCAGACCTGCGCCTGCACCGGGTTCGTCAGCGGCGTGCCCGGCGCGGTGGCGACCGCACCCGAGGTGACCGTCCACAGTGGCGTGTCCGGCTGCGCGTCGCCCAGTGCCCGCACCAGGTCGATGGTCGCGGCCAATCCCTTGTTCAGCGCGGGATTGCCCGGCGTCGGGGTCTCGTCGAGTGCCAGCAGCGAGAGGATTCCGCTGAGTTCGCTGCCGGGGATCGGGTCTTCGGGCGAGAGCAGCAGCACCTCGGCGCCGCGAGCCCGCAGAGCGGCTTCGCAGTCGCTGGCGAGCTGCCGGCCGCTCGGCGCGACGATCGCCCAGGTCCCGTCGAGAGTGACGGGGTCGGGGTCGGTGATCGGCGCCCAGACGGTGCGGTAGCGCCAGTTGCCTGTCGCGGCCCGGCCCAGTTCGCGGTGCCGCCACGAGGTCAGCGCTTCCAGCACCTCGCCGACCGGGCGCTGGTCGTCCAGTTCCAGCACCTCGGTCAGCTGCGCGAGGTCGCCGCCTTCGACCGCGGCCCAGAACCGGGCCTCGGCCACCGTGCCCACGGCCTCGCCGCCCGGCGCGGGCTTCAGCCAGTAGCGCTGGTGCTGGAACGCGTAAGTGGGCAGCTCTACCGGCTTCCCCATCGGCAGCACGGCGGACCAGTCCACCGACAGGCCGTGCACGAACGCCTCCGCGAACGCCGTCAGCAACCGCTCCGCACCGGCGTTGTCCCGCTCGACCGTCCCGACCGCGATGACACCGGAAACCACGGCGTCCTCAGCAGTTTCGGTCACCGACGCGACCAGCACCGGATGCGGGGAAACCTCCACAAAGGAATCGAAGCCCTCCGCCAGCAGCGCCCGAGTCGCACTCTCGAACTGCACCGTCTGCCGCAGATTCCGATACCAATAACCCGCGCCCAGCTCCCCGCCGGACACCCACTCACCGGTCACCGTCGACATCATCGGCACCCGACCAGCCTGCGGCTCGATCCCGCCGAGTTCGTCCGCCAACACACCTTCCAGCGGCTCGACCGCCGACGAGTGCGCCACGAAATCCGTCTCCGGGACACGCCAACGAAGCATCTTCCGCGACGCCAGCTCCCGCTCGAACTCCGCCAGCGCCTCCGGATCACCGGACACCACCGTCGCAGCAGGGCCGTTCACCGCCGCCACCGACAGCCGATCACCCCACCGCTGCACCAGTTCGGCCACCGAACCGACAGGCGCGACCACCGACACCATCGACCCCTCGACCGACAACCCCGACAGCCCCCGGGACCGGGCCACCACGACCCGAGCGGCATCCTCCAACGACAACATCCCCGCCACCGTCGCGGCCGCGACCTCGCCCTGCGAATGCCCCACCACGGCCTCCGGCGACACGCCCGCCGCTTCCCACACCGCCGCCAGGGAAACCATCACCGCCCACAGGACCGGCTGCACGACTTCCGCCGACGCGAGTTTCGCCGGGTCCAACAGCACTTCCCGCGCAGACCAGTCCACACAGGACACCAACGCACGCTCGCACTCCACGAACCGCGCCGCGAACACCGCACTCTCCGCCAGCAACGCACGACCCATACCGGTCCACTGCGCACCCTGCCCGCCGAACACGAACACCGGACGCACGCCAGAACGCGCGACACCGTGCACCGGCACACCCGACCGCAGCGACGCCAGGTCGCCGCCGACCGTCACGGACCGGTGATCGAACGAAGACCGCGTCACCGCCAGCGACCAACCCACGTCGACCGGGTCCAGCTCCGCGCGGGCATCGATCCACGCCGCGAGCCGCTTCCCCTGTGCTGCCAGGCCGTTCGCCGAACGGCCCGACACCGGCCACGCGGTCAGCCCGCCCGTGACGACGGGAACCCGCTCGTCGACGATCTCCGCCGCGACCGGCTCCGGCGCCTCCTCGAGAATGAGGTGCGCGTTGGTCCCGCTCATCCCGAACGAGGACACCCCCGCCCGGCGCGGCCGGTCCTCCGCGGCCCACGGCTTGTTCTCGGTCAGCAGCCGCACCTCGCCGGACGCCCAGTCCACATGCGGCGAACGCTCGTCGGCGTGGAGGGTGCGCGGCAGCTCCCGGTTCTGCAACGCCTGCACCATCTTGATCACGCCCGCCACGCCGGCCGCGGCCTGCGAGTGCCCGATGTTCGACTTCACCGAACCCAGCCACAACGGCCGCCCCTCCGGCCGGCCCTGGCCATAGGTGGCCAGCAACGCCTGCGCCTCGATCGGGTCGCCCAGCGGCGTACCGGTCCCGTGCGCCTCCACCACGTCAACGTCCTCAGTGGACAAACGAGCGCTCGCCAACGCCGCCCGGATCACCCGCTGCTGCGAAGGACCATTCGGCGCGGTCAACCCGTTCGAAGCACCGTCCTGGTTCACCGCCGAACCCCGCACCACGGCCAGAATCCGGTGCCCGTTGCGTTCGGCGTCGGAAAGCCGTTCCACCACCAGCATGCCCGCGCCCTCGCTGAGGCCCATGCCGTCCGCGCCGGAGCCGAACGGCTTGCACCGTCCGTCCGGCGCGAGCCCCATCTGCCGGCTGAACTGGTTGAACAGCAGCGGGCTCGCCGCCACCATCACACCGCCGGCCAGCGCCAGGGAGCATTCCCCGGAGCGCACCGCCTGGCAGGCCAGGTGCAGCGCCACCAACGACGACGAGCACGCGGTGTCCACGGTGACCGCGGGGCCTTCCAGCCCCATCACGTAGGCGACTCGGCCGGACACCACGCTGGTGGAGATGCCGGTGACCAGGTGCCCGTCCAGTTCGCCCTGCAGCCCGGAGCTCCAGCCGTAGCCAGAGGCGGACGCACCGGCGAACACGCCGGTCGCGGAACCCCGCAGCGACGCCGGGTCGATCCCGGCGCGCTCCAGCGATTCCCACGCCACCTCCAGCAGCAACCGCTGCTGCGGGTCCATCGAGACCGCCTCGCGCGGACTGATCCCGAAGAACCCGGCGTCGAAACCGGTGGCGTCGTACACGAATCCGCCGGACCGGACCGGTTTCCCGGAGTAGCCGTCGCCGCTGGTCGGCATGTCCTCGACCACCCAGTTGCGGTCGCCGGGCAGTACCGAAATGGCGTCGGTCCCGGCGGCCACCAGGTTCCACAGGTCCTCGGGGCCGGTGACGCCGCCCGGGTACCGGCAGCTCATCCCGACGATCGCCAGCGGTTCGTCGGTGACCGCCGCCGCGACCGGCGCCTGCGCGGCGGTCTCGTCCGCGCCGGACACCTTCGCCAGCAGGAACGCGGCGGCGGCGTTCGGGGTGGGCGCGTCGAACAGCAGCGTCGCCGGGAGAGCGAGCCCGGTGGCGGCGCTGAGCCGGTTGCGCAGTTCCACCGAGGTCAGCGAGTCGAAACCGAGGTCGCTGAACGCACGGGCGGCCTCCACCTCGTCGGGCGAGGCGTAGCCGAGCACGTCGGCGGCCTTCGCCTGGACGAGCCCGACCAGCAGCCGGTTCCGCTCGGACTTCGACAGCCCGGCGAGTTCCTGCCGCAGCGTCGCGTCGTCCGCGGCGGCGGCGCCCTCCGGCCCGTCAAGCGCCTCGCGGACCTCCGGAAGGCTCTCGATCAGCGGGCTCGGGCGGCGCAGTGTGAAGGGCGGAGCGAACCGCGCCCAGTCGATGTCGGCGACGGTCAGCCTGCCCTCGTCGCCGTCGAGGATCTGGCCGAGAGCGTCGATGGCGCGGTTCTGGTCCATCACCAGCAGACCGCGTCGGATGCCTTGCGCGGCACCGTCGGAGTCGGTCATGCCGCCGCCGCCCCACGAACCCCACGCCACGGAGGTGGCGGGCAGGCCCGCGGCCCGGCGCTGTTCGGCGAGGGAGTCCAGGAAGGTGTTCGCGGCGCCGTATGCGGGTTGCAGGCCGCTGCCCCAGGTCGCGGAGATCGAGGAGAACAGCACGAACGCGTCGAGGTCGAAATCCCGGGTCAGCGCGTCGAGATGCACCGCGCCCGCGACCTTCGCCGCGAGCACGGCGGCCGTCTCGGCGAGATCGGTCTCCGCGACCGTGGTGGCCTGCCCGATGCCCGCGGTGTGCAGCACCGAGGACACCGCGGGTCCGGTCCGCGCGGTCCAGTCCAGCAGCCCGGCCAGCTCCGCCCGGTTGCCCGCGTCGCAGGCGACGACGTCCACCCGGGTGCCCGCCGCGGCCAACTCCGCGGCGAAGGCGGGCATGTGCCCGGCGGCAGGTCCGGAACGGCTGGTCAGCACAACGCGTTCGGCGTCGCGGCGGGTCAGCCAGCGGGCTACGTGCCCGCCGATCGCGCCGGTGCCGCCGGTGACCAGCGCCGTCCCGCGCGGGGTCCACATCCGGTCCGTCGTCTTCGGCCGGTCCGCCCTGGCCAGCCGCCGCCCGAGGAGGCCGCCGGCGCGGATCGCGACCTGGTCCTCGCCGCAGCCGGCGAGCACCGCGGCGAGCCGGTCGCCAGCCGCATCGTCGAGTTCTGCGGGCAGGTCGAGCAGACCTCCCCAGGCTTCGGGGTGCTCCAGGCCGACCACCCGGCCGAGCCCCCATGCCTGCACCTGCACCGGATTCGGCACCGTGTCGTCGGCCGCGGCGGCGAGCGCGCCCTGCGTGGCCACCCACAGCTGCGCCTCGACCTCCAGGTCCACCAGCACCTGCGCCACGGAAAGCGTCCGTGCCAGTCCGCGCGTCAGGACGGGGTGTTCGGGCATCGGCGTCTCGTCGATCGCGAGCAGCGACAGCACCCCGGCGGGCTGCGTCTCCGGCAGCGCCTCGTCGAGGAACCCGGTGACTTCTTCGCGCGTGACGACCCCATCGGGCAGCTCGGCGACCAGCACCTCCGCGCCGCGGGCCTCGAGCGCCCGCACACAGCTCGCGGTGAGATCGTCGGCCGCGTCTGCGGTGAGCACCATCCAAATGCCGTCGAGGGAGACCGGGGCCGGATCGGCCACCGGGGTCCAGATGGTGCGGTAGCGCCAGTTCTCGGTCGCTGCCCGGCCCAGTTCCCGGTGCCGCCACGTGGTCAGCGCCTCCAGCACCTGGCCGACCGGACGCTCGTCCTCCAGCTCCAGCACCTCGGTCAGGTGCGCGAGATCGCCGCCCTCGACCGCCGCCCAGAACCGCGTCTCCGCGACCGTTCCCGCGCCGTCGCCGCCCGAAGCGGCCTCCATCCAGTAGCGCTGGTGCTGGAACGCGTAGGTGGGCAGCTCCACCGGCTCGCCCACCGGCAGCACGGCGGACCAGTCCACCGGCAGGCCGTGCACGAAGCCTTCCGCGAACGCGGTCAGCAACCGCGCCGCACCCGCGTTGTCCCGCTCCACCGTCCCGACCGCGACGACCCCGGAAACCCCGGCATCCTCGGCGGTCTCCCGCACCGACGCGATCAACACCGGATGCGGCGAAACCTCCACGTAGGAATCGAAGCCGTCCACCAGCAACGCCCGAGTCGCACTCTCGAACTGCACCGTCTGCCGCAGATTCCGATACCAATAACCGGCATCCAGCTCCTCACCGGACACCCAACCGCCCGTGACGGTCGATATCATCGGCACCCGACCGGCCCGCGGAGAGATCCCGCCGAGTTCGTCCGCCAACACACCTTCCAGCGGTTCGACCGCCGACGAGTGCGCCACGAAATCCGTCTCCGGGACACGCCAACGAAGCATCTTCCGCGACGCCAGCTCCCGCTCGAACTCCGCCAGCGCCTCCGGATCACCGGACACCACCGTCGCAGCAGGGCCGTTCACCGCCGCCACCGACAGCCGATCACCCCACCGCTGCACCAGTTCGGCCACCGAACCGACAGGCGCGACCACCGACACCATCGACCCCTCGACCGACAACCCCGACAATCCCCGGGACCGGGCCACCACGACCCGAGCGGCATCCTCCAACGACAACATCCCCGCCACCGTCGCGGCCGCGACCTCGCCCTGCGAATGCCCCACCACGGCCTCCGGCGACACGCCCGCCGCTTCCCACACCGCGGCGAAAGACACCATCACCGCCCACAACAACGGCTGCACCACGGCCGCCGAGCCCAGCTCCGCAGCCCCGGTCAACACCTCACGCGGCGACCAGTCCACACAGGACTCCAACGCACGCTCGCACTCCGCGAACCGCGCCGCGAACACCGGGCTCTCCGCCAACGCGGCACGCCCCATCCCCACCCACTGCGCACCCTGCCCGCCGAACACGAACACCGGACGCACACCAGACCGCGCCACCCCACGCACCGCCGCACCCGACAACAGAGAACCCAAATCCCCGCCGACCGTCACGGAACGATGCTCGAACGAAGACCGCGTCGCCGCCAGCGACCAACCGACATCCACCGGATCCAGCTCCCGACGAGCCCCGACCCACTCCGCCAGCCGATCCCACTGCGCCGCCAGCCCGCCCGCCGAACGCCCCGACACCGGCCACGCGGTCAACCCGCCCGACTCCAGTACCGGAACCCGCTCGTCCGCGCCCTCCGGCACTTCCTCTTCCGGAGCGTCCGGCTCGGGCGCGGTCTCTTCGGCGGCAGGAGCCTCCTCGACGATGATGTGCACGTTGGTGCCGCTCATGCCGAACGCCGACACCCCGGCCCGGCGCACCCGCTCCCCCGACGGCCACGGCACCGGCTCGGCCAGCAGCCGGACGTCCCCGGCCGACCAGTCCACATGCGTGGTCGGTTCTTCCACGTGCAAGGTGCGCGGCAGTTCCTGATTGCGCAGCGACAGCACGGTTTTGATGATCCCGGCCATGCCCGCGGCCTGCTGGGTGTGCCCGATGTTCGACTTCACCGAACCCAGCCACAACGGCCGCCCCTCCGGCCGACCCTGACCATAAGTCGCCAGCAACGCCTGCGCCTCAATGGGGTCGCCCAGCGGCGTACCGGTCCCATGCGCCTCCACCACATCAACGTCCTCAGTGGACAAACGCGCACTCGCCAACGCCGCCCGGATCACCCGCTGCTGCGAAGGACCATTCGGCGCCGTCAAACCATTCGACGCACCATCCTGATTCACCGCCGAACCCCGCACCACCGCCAAGATCCGGTGCCCGTTCCGCCGCGCGTCCGACAGCCGCTCGACCACCACGACACCCGCGCCCTCGGCGACGCCCATGCCGTCCGCGCCCGCGCCGAACGTCTTGCACCGGCCGTCCGGGGAAAGCCCGAGCGACGTGCTGAAGTCGGTGAACAGCACCGGAGTGGCCGCGACAAAGGCACCGCCGACCAACGCCATCGAGCACTCTCGCGAGCGCAACGTCTGGCAGGCCAGGTGCAGCGAAACCAGCGACGAGGAGCACGCCGTGTCCACGGTGACCGCGGGCCCCTCCAGCCCCAGCGTGTAGGAAATCCGGCCGGACAGAATGCTCGTGGCATTGCCGGTCATCACGTGTCCGTCGTGCTCGCCCTGCTTGCCCGAAAGCCAGCCGTAGCCCGAACCGGACGCACCGGCGAACACACCCGTCGCGGACCCCCGCAGCGAGGCCGGGTCGATCCCGGCGCGTTCCAACGCCTCCCACGCCACCTCCAGCAGCAACCGCTGCTGCGGGTCCATCGAGACCGCCTCGCGCGGGCTGATCCCGAAGAACCCGGCGTCGAAACCGGTGGCGTCGTCGACGAAGTTGCCCTCGCGCACCTCCGCGGCGGTGACGTCCCAGCCGCGGTCTCGCGGCAGTTCGGCGACCGACTCGCGCCCGTCGGACAGCAGCTCCCACAGGTCCTCCGGCGTCGCCACGCCGCCGGGGAACCGGCAGCTCATGCCGACGATGGCGATCGGCTCCTCGCCGGAGGATTCCACCTCCTGCAGGCGCTGCCGCGTTTCGTGCAGGCTGGCGGTCACCCGCTTGAGGAAGTAGCGGAGCTTGTCTTCGTTCACTTACGTCACCCCGTCGAGGAAGTCGCGTCTTCGTCTGGTCAGTAGATGCCGAGTTCTTTGCCGATGAAGTCGAAGACTTCGTCGTCCGAAGACGATTCGAGCTTCTCCTCGACGCCGTCGCCGGCGTGGTTTTCCTTCGCTTCTTTCCACTTCGCCAGCACGACTTCGAGCCGGTTGGTGATCAGCGCGGATTCGTCCGCGGTGGCCAGCCCGTCGAGCAGGCCTTGCAGCTTGTCCAGTTCGGCGAGCACCGGGGCGACCGCGCTGACCTCCGCGACCAGGCTCGTCCGCAGGTGTTCGGCGAGCGCGGCCGGAGTCGGGTAGTCGAACAACAGCGTGCTGGGCAACGACATCCCGGTGCTCGAACCCAGCCGGTCGCGCAGTTCCACCGCGGTGAGCGAGTCGGCGCCGAGATCGCTGAAGGACCGGTCGGCCTCCACGACGTCCTTCTCGTACCCGAGGACGGTCGCCGCCTCGGCGCGCACCAGGTCGACCAGCAGCCGCTGCTGTTCGGCCTGGGAAAGCCCGGACAGCTTCTCGGCCAGCGCGTTGCCCGCGGCCACGCCCGGCTCCTCGCCCCGGCTCTCCAACGCCTCGACGACGTCGGGAAGGCTTTCGATGAGCCGGCTCGGGCGGCGCAGGGTGAACGGCGGCGCGAACCGGCCCCAGTCCACGTCGGCGACGACCGTCAGGCTCTCGCCGCTGTCGAGCACCTGCGCCAGCGCGTTGACCGCGTGGGCGGGATCGAGCATGCCGAGCCCGCGACGGCTCAGCAGCGCCGCGTCCTCGACGTCGGTCATCCCGCCGCCGCCCCACGGACCCCAAGCCACCGAGGTGGCGGCGAGGCCGCGGGCGAGCCGGTTCTCCGCCAGCGCGTCCAGGTAGCAGTTGGCGGCGGCGTAGCCGGCCTGCATGCCGCTGCCCCAGGTCGCCGCGATCGAGGAGAACAGCACGAACGCGTCCAACTCGATCCCCGCGGTCAGCCGGTCCAGCGCGGCCGCGCCGTCGGCCTTGGCCGCCAGCACGGTCGCCAGTTCCGCCAAGGAAATCTCGTCCAGCGGCGTCGCTTGCGCCACGCCCGCGGCGTGCATGACCACCTTCAACGGCGGGCCGTCGTGCCCGATCCGGGTCAGCACTCCGGCCAGCTCGGACTCGACAGCGGCGTCGCAGGCGAACACCTCGACCGCAGTGCCCTCGCCGGCCAGTTCGGCGGCCAGCGCCGGCGCCCCCGCCGCGGTGGCGCCGGAGCGGCTGGTCACCACGAGCCGTTCGACGCCGCGCTCGCCGAGCCAGCGGGACACGTGCCCGCCGATCGCGCCGGTGCCGCCGGTGATCAGCGCGGTGCCGGACGGCGCGAACCGCCCCGCCGCGCCCTTGGGCGCTCCGGCCCGGCCGAGACGACGGCCGAAGATCCCGTTCTCGCGGATCGCGAGCTGGTCTTCACCGTCCGAGTCGGCCAGCAGCGCGCACAGCCGTCGCGCGGCCGTGTCGTCGAACTCGACCGGCACGTCGATCATGCCGCCTCCGTGGTCGGGGTGCTCCAGCACCGCGACCCTGGCCACGCCCCATACCTGCGACTGCTCCGGATTCTCGGTCGGCTCGCCGGGAAGGGCGGACACCGCGCCCCGGGTGAGCGTCCACAAAGGAGCGGGCAGGTGCAGCGCGATCATCGCCTGGATGAGCGTCTGGGTCCCGGCCACGCCATTGGCCAGGTTCGGGAAGCCGGGCGCCGGAGTCTCGTCCAGCGCCAGCAGCGACACCAGCCCGGAGACCGCGCCGTCGCCGACGACGTCCTCGATCCGCGCGGTCATGGCCGCCACGTCGGTGCTCTCCACCGCTTCCAGCACGCTCACCTCGGCGCCGTGCTCGGCCAGCACGCGCAGACAGGTCCGCGCCAACTCGTGCTCGGCCTGGTCCGGGGTGCGCACCACGATCCAGCGCCCGGACAACGTATGCGCGGCGGGCTCCGGGATCGAAGCCCAGCTCACGCGGTAACGCCAGTCCGCGGTGACCGTGCGGTCGTGTTCGCGTTTGCGCCAGGAGACCAGTGCGGGCAGCACCTCGCCGAGCTGCGCACTGTCCTCTATAGACAAGGTGTCGGCGAGTTCGGTCAGATCGCCACTCTCCACCGCGGCCCAGAACTCGGCGTCCGCCGCCGAACCCGTCGCGGTGCCCGGTCGCGTCTGCACGCCCTGCGGCCAGTAGCGCTTGTGCTGGAAGGCATACGTCGGCAGCTGCGCGCGGTTCCCCTGGGGAATCAGCGCACTCCAGTCGACACTCACGCCCTGCACGAAGGCCCGCGCCAGCCCGGCGATCAAACCGGTGCCGTCCTTGCGCTGCAACGGCACGAACCCGGCCGCCGAACCCAACGCCGACAGCGAACCGTCCGGCCCGACCTCCAAGAACACCGAAATCCCCTGCGCGACAAGAGACTCCACCGCCTCCCCGAACCGCACCGCACCCCGCGTCTGCTCCGGCCAATACTCGGCCTCGCAGTCAGCGACCAGCTCACCGGTCAACGCACCCGCCCACAACAATTCCGGACGCGCATACGTGAGCCCTTCAGCCACCTGACGCAGCTCGTTTAGCACCGGATCCATCGCCACCGAATGGAACGCATGACTCACCCGCAACCGCCGAACCCGGTTCCCGCGCTCCTTCCACCGCGCCACGATCTGTTCGACCGCCTCGACTTCACCAGAGACCACCACCGACTCCGGACCGTTCACCGCCGCTATCGACACCCCATCTGTCAGGGTCTCGACCACCGCGTCCTCCGGCGCGTTGATCGCCGCCATCGCACCACCCACCGGCAACGCCTGCATCAACCTCGCGCGAGTAGCGACCAGACGACACGCATCCGACAGGGAAAGAACCCCCGCCGCATACGCCGCCGCGACCTCGCCCACCGAATGCCCGACCACCGCATCCGCCCGAACACCCGCGGCGCGCAACACCTCGAACAACGCCACCTCAAAGGCAAACAACCCAGCCTGCGCATACAAAGTCTGATCACTGCCCGGCGTCTCCGGATCCAGCACCACATCCCGCACCGAAACACCCAGCTCCAGCTCCAGCAAACCCGAAACCCGGTCAAACACCTCCGCAAACACCGGACTCGACTCAAACAGTCGCCGACCCATACCAGCCCACTGCGAACCCTGACCCGCGAACACCAAACCCACCCGAGCACCCGGATCCGCGACGCCTGAAACAACCGACCCGGCGGACTCCCCCGCGACCAGACTGTCCAGCCCGCTCAGGAGATCGTCGCCGAACACGACGGCCCGATGGTCGAACACCGACCGCGTGGTGGCCAACGACCAGCCGACGTCCACCGGCGACAGCCCACGCCCGACGACCCGCTCGCGAAGCCGCCCGGCCTGTGCCGTCAGCCCGTCCGCCGAACGACCCGACACCACCCACACCGTCGGCTCGTCCGTCGCCACGACCTCGGCAGCCTCGTCTTCGGGAGCTTCCTCGATGATGATGTGCGCGTTGGTCCCGCTGATGCCGAACGCCGACACGCCCGCCCGGCGAGTCCGCCCCGACTCCCAGGCCACGTTCTCCGTCAACAACCGGACCTCGCCCGCCATCCAGTCCACATGCGACGACGGCGTTTCGGCGTGCAGCGTCCGCGGAAGTTCCTTGTTCCGCAACGCCAACACCATCTTGATCACCCCAGCGACACCCGCCGCCGCCTGCGTGTGCCCGATGTTCGACTTCACCGAACCCAGCCACAGCGGGTCCCGCCCGGCCCGTTCCTGTCCATAGGTCGCGAGCAACGCCTGCGCCTCGATCGGGTCACCCAACGGCGTCCCCGTACCGTGCGCCTCCACCACGTCCACTTCGGACGCCGACAACCCGGCATTCGCCAACGCCGCCCGGATAACCCGCTGCTGCGAAGGACCATTCGGCGCCGTCAAGCCGTTCGACGCACCGTCCTGGTTGATCGCCGAACCCGCCACCACGGCCAGCACCGCATGCCCGTTGCGCCGAGCGTCGGAAAGGCGTTCCAGCACGAGGATGCCCGCGCCTTCGCCCATGCCCATGCCGTCGGCCGCTTCGGAGAACGCCTTGGACCGGCCGTCCGCCGCGATGCCGCGCTGGCGGGCGAAGCCGACCATCTCCCACGGCGTGGCCATCACCGACACACCGCCGACCAGCGCCAGCGAGCATTCGCCGGTGCGCAGCGCCTGCCTCGCCGTGTGCAGTGCCACCAGCGACGACGAGCACGCGGTGTCCACGGTGAGCGCCGGGCCTTCGAGACCGAGTGTGTAGGAGATCCGGCCGGAGATGATGCTGGTCGCGTTGCCGCTGATCAGGTGGCCTTCGACCGCTTCGGCGCCGTTCTGCGCGGCCAGCTGCATGCTGACCATCGCGTAGTTCGAGGAGTAGCCGCCGATGAACACGCCGGTGCGCGAACCGCGCAGCGCGACCGGGTCCAGTCCGGCGGATTCCAGCGCCTCCCAGGACAGTTCGAGCAGCAGCCGCTGCTGCGGGTCCATCGCCAGCGCCTCGCGCGGGCTGATCCCGAAGAAGCCCGGGTCGAACGCGGTGGCCTGGTGGAGGAAGCCGCCCTGGCGCGCGTAGGTGGTGCCAGGGTTCGCCGGGTCCGGGTCGAACAGCGCGTCCGCGTCCCAGCCGCGGTCGGCCGGGAACTCGGAGATCCCATCGCCCCCGGCGGCCAGCAGATCCCACAGCTCCTCGGGGCTGTTGACGTCCCCGGGGAAGCGGCAGCTCATCGCCACCAGCGCGATCGGATCGTCGTCGACGGCCGCCGCCGCCGAAGGCAGTTCGGCCGGGCCGGCGGGCTGGGCGCCGAGCAGCGTGGTGCGCAGGTGCTCGGCCAGCACCGTCGGGGTCGGATAGTCGAACATCAGCGTCGCGGGCAGCGGCACGCCCGCCGCGGCCGAAATCCGGTTCCGCAGTTCGACCGAGGTCAGCGAGTCGAAGCCCAGTTCGCTGAACGCGCGGCTCGGCTCCACGTCCTGCGGCCCCGCGTAGCCGAGCACGGCGGCCGCCTCGGCGCGGATCAGGTCCACCAGCAGCCGGTCCTGTTCGGCGCGGGAGCGGCCCGCGAGGTCCTGGGCCAGTTCGCCCGCCTCGCGCTGCGCGCCGCCGTCGGCCTTGAGCCCGGCCTTCAACCGCTGCGCGTCCGGCAGGTCGCGCACGAACGGCAGGTCCAGGATGGCGGCCTGTCCGGGC
This sequence comes from Amycolatopsis sp. NPDC031561, assembly GCF_055580625.1. Classification (NCBI taxonomy): domain Bacteria; kingdom Bacillati; phylum Actinomycetota; class Actinomycetes; order Pseudonocardiales; family Pseudonocardiaceae; genus Amycolatopsis; species Amycolatopsis sp. NPDC031561. The sequence goes on from NZ_JBVILA010000006.1 coordinate 190,958, forward strand.
GCCGCGGCGAGCGCGGGCCAGTCCAGGTCCATCACGGTCAGCACGGTGTCCGGTCCGGCCATCGCCCCGGCCAGCGCCTTGACGCCCAGGTCCGGGTCGATCAGGACTTCCCAGTGGTTGCGGCGCAGCCGGGCGCGGGCGGCTTCGCTGGCCTGCGAAACACCGCCGCCGGACCAGGGTCCCCACGCCACCGACAGCGCGGGCAAGCCACGCGAACGCCGGTTCTCCGCCAAGCCGTCCAGATAGGCGTTCGCGGCCGCGTAGTTGGCCTGACCGGCGCCGCCGAAGGTCGCGGCGGCCGAGGAGAACAACACGAACGCGTCGAGCGGCAGCTCTGCGGTCAGCTCGTCGAGGTGCGCCGCGCCGCCGGCCTTGGCCGACAGCGCACTGGCGAGCCGGTCGGTGGTCATCCGGTCGAGCACGCCGTCGTCCAGCACCCCAGCGGTGTGCATCACCGCGGTGAGCGCGGGTCCGTCGGCCCCGATGCGGTCGATCACTCCGGACAGGTCGGCGCGCGATGCCGCGTCGCAGCCGGTGATCTCCACCGCGGTCCCGGCGTTGGCCAGCGTGGCGGCCAACGCCGCCGCGCCTTCGGCCGAGGCTCCGGAACGGCTGGTCAGCACCACCTTCTCCGCGCCGTGCTCGGCCAGCCAGCGGGCCACCCGGCCGCCGACCGCGCCGGTGCCGCCGGTGATCAGCGTGGTGCCGCGCGGCCGCCATTCCCGCTCGGCGGGCTGTGGCGCGCGCACGATGCGGCGGCCGAGAATGCCCGCGGGCCGCAGCGCCACCTCGTCCTCGCCGCATCCGGCGAGCACCGCGCACAGCCGGTTCGCGGTGCGCTCGTCGAGCACGGCGGGCAGGTCGATCATCCCGCCCCAGCGGTCCGGCTGCTCCAGCAGCAGCACCCGGCCGAGGCCGCGGGTCTGGGTCTGCACCGGCCGGGTCAGCACGTCCCCTGGCCCGGTGGCGATCGCGCCCGTGGTGACCAGCCACAGCGGCGCGGTGACATCCGCGTCGGCCAGCGCTTGGATCAGCGTCGTGGTGCCCGCCAGTCCGCCCGGCACCACCGACGCTCCCGCGAGCGGAGTCTCGTCCAGCGCGAGCAGCGAGACCACTCCGGTCAGCGGCCCGGCGACCGCGGTCGCCAGTTCTTCACGGGTGGCGGTGCTCGCGTCGACTTCGAGCTCGGTCACGTCCGCGCCGCGGGCGGTGAGCGCCTCGACGCACGCGCGCACCAGAACGTCCTCGCCGTGTCCGGTCGGCACGACCGCCAGCCAGGTCCCGGTCAGCGGCATGGGAGCCGGATCGGCGACCGGACGCCAGGTGACGCGGTAACGCCAGTTCCCGGTGATGTCCCGGTCCTGCTCCCGTCGACGCCAGGCCGCGAGCGCGGGAAGCACCTCGTGGAAGGAACGCTGCGCGTCCACCGCGAGAGCGCCACCCAGCCGTCCCAAGTCTCCTTCCTCGACGGCAGCCCAGAACTGGGCGTCCGCGGCGGAGACAGCGCGGTCGCCGGACACCGGGGCGGGGCCGGACAGACTGGACCCGGCCAGCCAGTACCGCTGGCGCTGGAACGCGTACGTCGGCAGGTCCACCCACTGTCCGGCGGGCAGCACGGCGGGCCAGTCCACCGCGGTGCCGCCGACATACACCTGGGCCAGCGAGGCCAGCAGCCGCGCGACGCCGCTCTGCTCCCGCTCCACCGTGCCGGTGATCACCGGCGCGCCCGGGACTGCCAGGTCCTCGATGGTCTCGGCGATGCCGGTGGTCAGCACCGGCTGCGGGGACACCTCGACGAAGGCGCGGTGCCCGGCCGCGGCCAGCGCCCGGACCGCTTCGTCGAACCGGACGGTTCGGCGGACGTTGGCGAACCAGTACGCGGCGTCGAGTTCCTCGCCGTTCATCCACCGGCATTCGACCGTGGAGAACAGCGGGAACTCGCCCGGCTGCGGCTGGATGTCCGCCAGGCCTTCGAGCAGCTCGTTCTCCAGCCCGGCGATCCCGGCGGAGTGCGCCACGAAGTCGGAAACCGGGACGCGCCAACGCAACACCTTGCGCGACGCCAGTTCCCGTTCGAATTCGGTGAGTGCTTCGGTCTCGCCGGAGACCACCACGGCGGCGGGCCCGTTGATCGCGGCGATCGCCAGCCGGTCTTCCCACCGCACCAGCAGTTCCCGCACCGCCTCGGCGGGCATGACGACCGAGAGCATGCCGCCTTCGGCGCCCAGCCCGGACAGCGCCTTGCTGCGGACCGCGACGACCTTCGCCGCGTCGTCCAGCGACAGGATCCCGGCGACGGTGGCCGCGGCGATCTCGCCCTGGGAATGCCCGAGCACGGCGCTCGGCGCGACCCCGGCCGCCGCCCACACCGCGGCGAGGGAAACCATGACCGCCCACAGGGCGGGCTGACCGATCTCAGCGCGGTCGAGATCTTCTTCGTTCCGCAGCACCTCGGTCAGCGACCAGTCCACGTACGGTCGCAGCGCCTGCTCGCATTCGGCCATCCGGGCGGCGAAAACCGGCGAGGACGCCAGGAGTTCCCGGCCCATGCCCGCCCATTGCGCGCCCTGTCCGGGGAACACGAAGACCGGCTCGCTCTCCTCAGCCGCCGCCGAAGCGCCGACCACGACGCCGGGAGCGGGCTCGCCGGCGGCCACCGCGGCCAGCCCCGAAGTCAGTTCCGCGAGATCGGTGCCGGTGATCACGGCGCGGTATTCGAACATCGTGCGGGTCGACGCCAGCGACCACGCGACATCCGCCGGGTCGAGATCGGGGCGGGCGGCCACGTGCTCGGCGAGCCGGGCTGCCTGGGCGCGCACGCTTTCCGCGGTGCGACCGGAAACCGTCCACGCGTGCGGGCCCGCAGTGCTCTCCGTGTCCGCGGTGGCCTCCGGTTCGGGGGCTTCTTCCAGGATGATGTGCGCGTTGGTGCCGCTGACGCCGAACGACGAGACCCCGCCCCGGCGCGGACGGCCCTCGGCCTCCCACTCCCGCTGCGCGGTGAGCAGTTCGACCGCGCCCGCGGACCAGTCCACGTGCGGAGACGGCTCGTCGGCGTGCAGGGTCTTGGGCAGTTGCTTGTGCCCCAGCGCCAGCACCATCTTCAGCAGCCCGCCGATACCTGCCGCGGCCTGCGGGTGCCCGATGTTCGACTTGACCGAGCCGAGCCAGACCGGCCGGTCCTGCGGCCGGCCCTGGCCGTAGGTGGCGATGACCGCCTGCGCCTCGATCGGGTCGCCCAGCGACGTGCCGGACCCGTGCGCCTCGACCACGTCGACGTCCTGAGTGGACAGTCCGGCGTTCGCCAGCGCCGCGCGGATCACCCGCTGTTGCGAAGGACCGTTCGGCGCGGTCAACCCGTTCGACGCGCCGTCCTGGTTGACCGCCGAGCCGCGGACCACCGCGAGCACCGGATGCCCGTTGCGGCGCGCCTCGGACAGCCGCTCCAGCACGACCATGCCCGCGCCCTCGGCGATGCCCATGCCGTCCGCCTCGGCGGAGAAGGACTTCGACCGGCCGTCCGGGGAAAGCCCGCGCTGCCTGCTGACCCAGACGAACAGGTCCGGAGTGGCCGACACGAACACGCCGCCGGCCAGCGCCAGCGAGCATTCGCCGGAGCGCAACGCCTGGCTGGCCAAATCGACCGCGACCAGCGCCGAAGAGCAGGCAGTGTCCACCGTGACGGCGGGGCCTTCGAGCCCGAAGGTGTAGGACAACCGGCCCGACAGCACACTCGTGGTGGTACCGGTCAGCAGATGCCCTTCGATGCCTTCCTCCGCGCTGGCACCGGCGAGACCGTAGCCGGTGAAGCTGGCCCCCGCCCACACCCCGGTCTTGCTGCCCCGCAACGAGGACACCGGGACGCCGGACCGTTCCAGCGCCTCCCAGGAGACTTCGAGCAGCAGCCGCTGCTGCGGGTCCATCGCCAGCGCCTCGCGCGGGCTGATCCCGAAGAACCCAGCGTCGAATTCGGCTGCGTCGTAAACGAAACCGCCCTGCCGCACGTATGAGGTGCCGGTGTGCTCCGGGTCGGGGTTGTAGAGGCTGTCCAGCTCCCAGCCGCGGTCCTGCGGGAACGCGCCGATCGCGTCCGTGCCCGACGCCAGCAGCTCCCACAGCTCCTCCGGCGACCGGACGCCGCCGGGGAAACGGCAGCTCATGCCGACGATGACCACCGGGTCGTCGTCCAGCGCCGCCGTCGCCGCCGTCGCCGCCGTCGCGACCGGAGTCGAATCCGCGGCGCCCAGCAGTTCCGTGCCGAGGTAATCGGCCAGCGTGGTCGGGTTCGGGTAGTCGAAAAGCAGTGTCGCGGGCAGTTTCAGCCCGGTGGCGGCGCCAAGGCGGTTGCGCAGTTCGACAGCGGTCAGCGAGTCGAAGCCGAGTTCGCTGAACGCGCGGGAGGCCGGAATGGACGACGGGGACGGGTAGTCGAGCACCGCCGCCGCTTCGGTCCGGACCAGGGTGACCAGCAGCCGTTCCTGCTCGGCCGCGGACAGTTCCGCGAGCTGCTGCTTCAGGGAGCCGCTCGCCTGCTGGTCGGCCGAGGCCTCGCCGGCGGTGAGGGCGGTGCGCACCTCCGGCAGGATTTCCAGCAGCGGGCTGGGACGGCGCAGGGTGAACGGCGGAGCGAACTTCGCCCAGTCCACGTCCGCCACGGTGACCACCGCTTCGCGCGCGTCCATGATCCGCGCCAGCATCCCGATCGCCCGGTCCGGGGCCAGCGGCGACAGGCCGCGGCGTTCGAGCTGCGCCTGGTCGGCGGCGGAGTTCATCGCGTCCGCGCCCCACGGCCCCCATGCCACCGAGGTGGCCGGGAGCCCGGCGGCGACCCGCGCCTCGGCCAGCGCGTCGAGCCGGGCGTTCGCCGCGGAGAACCCGGGCTGCCGCCCGCCGCCCCACACCGCGGCGACCGACGAGGTCAGCACGAACGCGTCCAAGTCGAGGTCCGCGGTCAGTTCGTGCAGCCAGGCCGCCGCACCCGCCTTGACCGCCAGCACCGCGTCCAGTTCGGCCGGATCGGCGTCCTCGATCGGCCGGTCGTCGATGAGTTCTTCGGTGTGCAGCACCGAGGACAGCGTCGAACCGAGCCCGGCGACGACCGCGGCCACCTCCGGCCGCACCCCGGTGTCACAGGCCACGATGTCGACCGCGGTACCCGCCGCCGCCAGCTCCGCGGCGAAAGCCGCGGCCTCGCCCGCGTCCGGACCGCGCCGCCCGGCCAACACGACGCGCGAGGCGCCCCGGTCGGCCAGCAGCCGGGCGACGTGCCCGCCGATCTTGTCCGCCTCACCGGTGATCAGCGCGGTTTCCCTTGGCGTCCAAGGCGTTTCGCCACCGCGCGGCGTGGCGGCGCGCAGCAGCCTGCGTCCGAGGACACCCGTCTCGCGGATCGCGACCTGGTCCTCGCCGCCTCCGGCGAGGAGCGCCGTCAACCGCTTCGCGGCCCGACCCGTCAGCGTCGCGGGTACGTCCACGAGTCCGCCCCAGCGGTCGGGGTGTTCGAGCGCCGCGACCCGGCCGAGTCCCCAGAGACCGGCCTGTGCGGGATTCTTCGGTGCCTCACCGGGAACCGCCGCGACCGCACCGCTGGTGACCGTCCACAATGGAGCTTCGGACTGAAGGTCGCCGAGGGCCTGAACCAGAGCAACGGTCTGCGTCAGGCCGTGCGTCTCGTCCAGCGAAAGCAGCGAAAGCACGCCCGACAACTCGTCGCCCGCCACCAGGGCGGCGATCTCGCCGCGATCCCCGGCACCGTCCGGCAGCTCCAGGCTCCGCGTCTCCGCACCAGCCCTCGCCAGTGCGTCGCGGCATTCCTGCGCGAGCGGGTGCCCGGACTGTCCCGCCGCCGTCACGACGAGCCAGTTCCCGCCGAGCCGCACCGGCGCGGGCTCCGCGACGGGCACCCAGCTGACCCGGTACCGCCAGTCCTCGCCCGGCGTTTCCGCACCGCTTCGCCGAACGGCGGGCAGTTCGTTGTTCAGCCAGTAGCGCTGGTGCTGGAACGCGTAGGTGGGCAGCTCCACCGGCTCGCCGACCGGCAGCACGGCGGACCAGTCCACCGGCAGGCCGTGCACGAAGCCTTCCGCGAACGCGGTCAGCAACCGCGCCGCACCCGCGTTGTCCCGCTCCACCGTCCCGACCGCGACCACCCCGGAAACCCCGGCATCCTCGGCGGTCTCCCGCACCGACGCGATCAACACCGGATGCGGGGAAACCTCCACAAAGGAATCAAAGCCCGCCGCCAGCAACGCCCGAGCCGCACTCTCGAACTGCACCGTCTGCCGCAGATTCCGATACCAATAACCCGCGCCCAGCTCCCCGCCGGAAACCCAACCGCCCGTCACCGTCGACATCATCGGCACCCGACCGGCCCGCGGAGAGATCCCGCCGAGTTCGTCGGCCAGCACGGCCTCCAGCGGCTCGACCGCCGACGAGTGCGCGACGAAGTCCGTCTCCGGGACACGCCACCGCAACATCTTCCGCGACGCCAGCTCCCGCTCGAACTCCGCCAACGCCTCCGGATCACCGGACACCACCGTCGCAGCAGGACCGTTCACCGCCGCCACCGACAACCGATCACCCCACCGCTCCATCAGTTCGGTCACCGAACCGACCGGCGCGACCACCGACACCATCGACCCTTCCACCGACAGCCCCGACAAACCGCGGGACCGCGCAGTCACCACTCGCGCCGCGTCGTCCAGCGACAACATCCCCGCCACCGTCGCCGCCGCGACCTCACCCTGCGAATGCCCCACCACCGCCTCGGGTTCGACGCCCGCCGCTTCCCACACCGCCGCCAGGGAAACCATCACCGCCCACAGGACCGGCTGCACAACTTCCGCCGACGCGAGTTTCGCCGGGTCCAACAGCACTTCCCGCGCAGACCAGTCCACACAGGACACCAACGCACGCTCGCACTCCACGAACCGCGCCGCGAACACCGGGCTCTCCGCCAGCAACGCACGACCCATACCGGTCCACTGCGCACCCTGCCCACCGAACACGAACACCGCACGCACACCAGAACGCGCCACCCCACGCACCGGCACACCCGACAGCAACGACGCCAGGTCGCCGCCCACCGTCACAGAACGATGCTCGAACGCCGACCGCGTCACCGCCAACGACCAGCCGACATCCAACGGGTCCAGCTCCGGACGAGCCCCGACCCACGCCGCCAACCGATCCCGCTGCGCCGCCGCCCCGTCCGCCGAACGCGCCGACACCGGCCACGCCGTCGCCTCGCCCGTCACCACCGGGACGCGCTCGACCACCACCGGCAGCTCGTTCTCCGCAACGTCCACATCGGACACCTCGGCGGACTCGGCAGCCTCGTGCCCGGCCGGAGCTTCCTCGAGAATGATGTGCGCGTTGGTCCCGCTCATCCCGAACGACGACACCCCCGCCCGCCGGACCCGCTCCCCCGGCTCCCACGGCGCCGGCTCGGCCAGCAGCCGCACCTCGCCCGCCGACCAGTCCACGTGCTGGGTCGGCTCGCCCACGTGCAACGTCCGCGGCAACTGTCCGTTCCGCAGCGCCAGCACCATCTTGATCACCCCGGCCACCCCGGCCGCGGCCTGGGAGTGCCCGATATTCGACTTCACCGACCCCAGCCAAAGCGGACGGCCCTCCGGCCGCTCCCGGCCGTAGGTCGCCAGCAGCGCCTCCGCTTCGATCGGGTCGCCGAGCGTGGTCGCGGAGCCGTGCGCCTCCACCACGTCGACGTCGGAACCGGACAGCCGCGCGTTGGCCAGCGCGGCGCGGATCACCCGCTGCTGCGAAGGACCGTGGGGCGCGGTCAGCCCGTTCGACGCGCCGTCCTGGTTGATCGCGCTGCCCCGGATCACCGCGAGCACGGGGTGGCCGTTGCGCTGCGCGTCGGAAAGCCGTTCCACCGCCAGCACGCCGGCGCCCTCGGCCCAGCCCGAACCCTCCGCGTCCGCGCTGAACGAACGGCAGCGCCCGTCGGTCGACATGCCACGCTGGCGCGAGAAGCCGACGAACACGCCGGGCCCGGAGATGACCGTGACCCCGCCGACCAGCGCCAGCGAGCACTCGCCGGAGCGCAGCGCCTGCGTGGCCAGGTGCAGGGCCACCAGCGAGGAGGAGCACGCCGTGTCAAGCGTCACAGCGGGGCCTTCCAGCCCCATCGTGAACGCCACGCGTCCGGAAAGGACACTCGTCGACACCCCGGTGACGAGATGGCCTTCCGAACCGCCGGCCTCGGCCGCGGGGTTGGCGCCGTAGCCCTGGTTGTAGGCGCCGACGAACACGCCGGTCTTGGTGCCGCGCAGGGAATCCGCCGGAATGCCCGCCCGCTCGACGGTCTCCCAGGCCACCTCCAGGAAGAGCCGCTGCTGCGGGTCCATCATCAGCGCTTCGCGCGGGCTGATCCCGAAGAACTCGGCATCGAACCCGGCCGCGTCGTAGACGAAGCCGCCGTGCCGGGCGTAGGAGGTGCCCGGATTATCCGGGTCGGGGTCGTAGAGGTTCTCCAGATCCCAGCCCCGGTCCTGCGGGAACTCGCCGATGGCGTCGGCGCCCTCGGCGAGCAGCTGCCACAGCGCGTCGGGGCTGTGCGCGCCGCCGGGGAACCGGCAGCCCATGCCCACGATCGCGATCGGCTCCTGTCCGCGCTGCTCGACGTCGGCGAGCTGGCGACGGGCCTGTCGCAGGTTGGCCGTCACGAGTTTGAGATAGTCGCGGAGCTTGTCTTCGTTCGCCATCTGGTCCCAACCTCGCCTGACTACCGGGGTTCTGTCTCTTGCGCACTACAGCGCCGCGGCGGGGCGACCGCGGCGGAATAACAGACGGATTCGCGGGCGCACCCCGAACGGGCGCCCGCACCGTGCGGTCCAGCGCATTTCGGTGACGCGTGTCGAAATCGGCTTCGGTGACCGGAGAGTCCCGCGAGGTTCACGCCGCCGGCCGAGACCCGCGCGTCGCCGTGACCCGACTGCGCCGCGCACCCGGAACCTCGAGAGCACCAGTCATGGCCTCAGCCTCGTCGTCGGCCCGGAAAAAGCGCAAGACCGCGAGAGTTGTTCAACTGCCCTTTCCGTGCGGCTGAACGACTTCCGGGCGCGCGGGCGGTTGAACGCCCGTCCCCGCGACCCCGATTCTCCTAGTGTGCACAGCACGCCAGCCAATGCACGAGCCTGCCAATTCACCAGCCAGCCGGGGAGAGCCAAGGGCCATGGAAGTGTCACTGCTGAGTCATGTCATGGGGTCGATCTCGTCGGCCGCGATCGGCGCCGTCGCCCGCCTCGGCATCGCGGACGCGCTCGCCGACAGGCCGAAGACCGGCGCCGAGATCGCCGAAGCGATCGAAGCCGACCAGGTCTCGCTGGAATCGCTGATGCAGGCAGTCGCAGCGCTGGGGATCTTCACCGTCGACGAGGACCGCCGCTACGCCAACACCGCCGCCTCCGAACAGCTGAAATCCGACCACCCGCAGTCCATCCGGCACCTGGCGTCGCTCATCTGCGGCCTCTACGGACAGGCGGCCGCGGGCGGGCTCGCGAAGGCGGTCAAGGACGGCACCGCGGTGATGCCCGCCGCGTTCGGGGTCTCGCTGTACGAGTACCTGGAGAACGACGCCGAGACCTCGCGGATCTTCGACCTCGCCATGCAGGACTGGTCCCGCCCGATCGGCGTGGTGCTGGCCGAGCACGTGCCCTTCGAGAACGTCCGCGTCGTGGTCGACGTCGGCGGCGGCAACGGCGCGCTGCTCAAGACGATCCTGGCGGCCCATCCGCACCTGCACGGCGTGTGCGTGGACCGGCCCGACACCTGCCGGCGCGCGGAGGCGGACCTCCAAGCCTCCGACGACGACGAAGACCTCAAGCAGCGCCTCACCTACCGCCCGGCGGACATTCTGAAGGAAATCCCCGAGGGCGGCGACCTCTACCTGATCAAGAACGTGCTGCACGACTGGAGCTCCGAGAGCAGCGTGCGGATCCTGTCGAACATCCGCACCGCGATGGCCGCCGGCGACAACCCGACGCTACTGGTCATCGACCCGCTGGCCGAGCACGATTCCGGCGCGGCGTTTCGCAACGTGATCAAGATGGTGGTGGGCGAGACCCACGCCCGCGAACGCACCGAGGCCGACATCCGCCGCGAAGCCGCGGATGCGGGCCTGCACGTCGAGTCGATCACCCCGTGCCCGGCCGACCTCAGCGTCGCCACCTGCAAGCTGGCCGAGGCGCCGGCCACGGTCTGATCCGCACGTCGAGAACGCCACGGGGCGCCCGTGGCGTTCTTTTACGTCCGGTGTGCGGTTGTTGTCCGGCTCCGCTTTCTTTCGCACCCCCCGGAGCGGAAACGCGCTGCCCCCTGAACCCGAACATTCGGACACCCCGCCTCCGGCCGCGATCCCGAAGCAAATATTGAGCAGATAGGCAAAGGTGTCCTGTCGGGTGCCGAGTCCGTGAAGGCCTCCTTGAGGGACTCTGGGTCCCTCAAGGAGGCCTTCACGGACCGGTGTTCGGCTCGGGTCTTGCGGTCCTCGTGGGCGGCGGAGTCCCGGAGCGTTGGGGGAAAAAACCTCCCCACCCCCCAAATTTTGAAAAGGGAATTCTCAAAACCCAAAG
>NZ_JBVILA010000006.1:201565-228107 GCF_055580625.1 Amycolatopsis sp. NPDC031561
AAAGGATTGGTTTTGGGTTTGGTTTTTGTTTTTCTGGGGGGGGGGGGGGTCCGGGGGTGTGGAGAAAGCCATTTTCAAAACTTTGAGGGTGGCGAAAGTGGCTTTCGCAACACCCGAGGCCGACGTACGGGCGAGCGACTGAACACGCCACCTTTGCCTCACCTCTCAATACCAGAAAAAGCGGCTCCCCCGCCACACCGGCGGGGAAGCCGCGAAATCCTCTGTCGGGCCGGTGGCTCAGGCCACTCCGCTAGCCCTGGCGCGTCGAGCCAGTTCCTGGGCGAAGTCCTCCCAGATCCGGGAGTTGTCCCGGGACAGCTGAGTGACCATCTCGATGCAATGCGAGGGAACCGACGCCGCGATATCGGTCAACGCCTTCGCGCCCAGCACGTTGTCCCGGAACATCCGCAGCAGCCGACGGCCCAGTTCGCTCTGCCGCAACGACGGATCGCGCATCAGCACTTCCAGAGTGACCGCGGGCGGCACACCGGGTTCGGCCGGCTCCGGCGCGGGCGCGACAGCCTTCGGGGCGGGCGTTTCGCCGCGGTCGCGACGATCCTGGCTCGGCACCGGACCCGAACCGCGCTCCAGGCGGCGGCGCACGTCGAGCGCGGTCGCGGGCGACACCCCGGCCGTCCTGGCCAGCTGGCGCAGCGACGCGTCCGGGTTCTCCCGCATCAGCTCGGCCACCCGCAGCCGGCCCTTCGCGCTGTTGAGCGGACGGACCTTGCCGTCCCGCCCGACCCGGAAATTCGACTGCGGCACCGAATCCGCCGACCGCCGCAGCGCCGCGACGGCCTGCGCGCCGAGCCCGGTGGACTTCGCGATCGCCCGGTCGGACATGGTGGGATGAGAGCGGAGGATCCGCAGCGCGGCGGCGGAGCGGTCGGCCTGGGTCAACGGCAGACCGTGCTCGACGTTCGCCTCCACCGATTTGAGGAACGCGTCCTCCGGGCTGCCGTCGAAGAACTCGACGGCGATGGTGTGCTCGCCCTTGAGCGAGGCCGCCATCAGCCGGTGGATGCCGTCCACGACCCGCATCGTCGCGCGGTCCACCTGGATCGGCGGCAGCATCGTCTCCATCGCCGCCAGGCGCAGCACGTGCACCTTGTCCTCGCCGTTGAGCCGAGGCGAATCGCCGGGAAGCAGGCGCACGATCGGCACCGCGTACACCCCCGGCCCGATCAGGTCGTAATCCTGCGGACCCGTTTCGGCAGAAGACACGTCGCTGTCTGCAAGCAACACTGTGCGAACCCCCATATGACGATGGGAAAACCGGGGCGGACAGAGAATGGGGACGCTTTCCGTGACCGCGCCCACAGCGACCGCCCCCAGACGCGGCCGCGCGAAAAACGGTCCCCATTATCACGACAAACGTCGCCGGACTTACAGGAAACATTCGCCGGAACACCCGCCTTCATTGGCGGATGACTCGCTTCCGACACTATTTCCGCGCCGAACCCCTAGCAACCCCTAGCCGATCACCCGGCACCCCTTACCGGGTCCGCCCCGCCCCTCGGATCGGCGGGCCGGGCAGTTGAACACCGGGCTGAACACCCGCGCGGCTGCGTATCTTTCGAGACGGGTGCGTGGAGCAGGTCGTGTCCGGGTGCCCGCCTACCGTTCACAATGCTTGGCAACGTTGAGAGGTGACGTTACGTGGGGCACAAGTTTTCCCTCGTCCTCAGCCGCGAAATCACCGAAGAAGAGTCGGTCACACTGAAGGAGCTGGGGTTCGGCGAGGCGACCTTCGGCACCGACTCGCTCCCGACCAACGCGGACATTCAGGTCACCAAGGTCGATTTCGACGAGAACGTTTCGCCGACGCTCGCCGAGGCGATCGAAGCGGCGCTCGCCGCGGTCAAGAAGGTCCCGGACCTGACCGTGCCCGGCCTGTCCGTGCCCGCCGTGCCGAAGCAGGCGTCGGAAGGCGATGTGATCGAAGGCGAGACCGTCGAGGCGGCCGTGGGCGCCGACAAGGCTTGAGGCGCGCACGAGAGCGCGGCGCCCCGGCCGAGACCGGGTCGCCGCGCTCTCGTGCGTTCAGTCCGGCAGCGCGTCCGCCGCTGTTCGATCCAGTTGCGCCAGCAACGCGTCCGCCGCCAGCATCGCGCCGCGGCGTTCCCGCAGCTTGGCACTGATTTCGTCGAGGTTCGCGCGGATCCGCTCGTCGGCGGCGACCGCTTCCACGCTCTCCCGCAGCCGCGCCGCGGTCAGCTCCTCCGGCGCGAGGACCGTGCCGAAGCCCAGCTCCGCGGCGCGTTCGGCGTTGATCAACTGCTCAGCCTGCTGCGGCACCCCGACCAGCGGGACCCCGAAGAACAGCGCCTCCATCGTCGAGTTCATGCCGCAGTGCGAGACGAACGCCGAGGCCTCGCGCAGCACTTCGAGCTGCGGGAAATGCGGTCGCACGTCGATGTTGCCCGGCACCGGGCCCAGCTCCGCGAGGTCGACCTCCGCGCCCACCGACATCGCCACCTGCCATTCCGTGCCGCCGAAAGCGTCCAGGCAGCTGCGGTAAAATTCCAGGTTGTCGTTGAACAAAGTCCCGAGCGAGATGTACAGCAGCGGTTTCCCGTTGGGCTGCCAGTTCCCGGCGTCTGGTCGTTCGACGATCGTCGGCCCCGGGAAACGGAACCGGTCGTCGAAAGTCTCCCCCTTGATCTGGAATTCCCGGGGGATGAAAACGAGGTTGTGGTCGGCCGGATAGTCGAACATGTCGTAATCGGGGTCGACCCCGTTTTCCTCGGCGAAAGCGCGGACCTTGCGGCCCACCTCCTGCACGGCGCGGATGACCACCTCGACCGAGGCCGGGTCCGAAAGCGCTCCTTCGATGCCCATCACGGTGGCACGGAGCGAGAATTCCTTGTTGCTGGCGTGGGTGGGATGCATGGCGGCCAGCGGGACGCCGAGTTTCTGCGCGACCATCCGGCCGACCGGCGTCATCGCGTCGACGCAGAACAGCTCGGGCCGGTCCGCGGCGAAATGCTCCACCAGCCGGGGGAAGACCTCGACGACCGATTCGTAGAACTCCTCGAACCGCAGGCCGACGGTGCCGGCGTCGAGGAGTTTGCCGTCCCCGGGCGGCAGCGGCAGCCGGAACGGAGCCGGCACCGGCTCCGCACCCGCCGCGGCGACCTGGCCGAGCCGGGCCGGCGCGGTCGCGAAACTGACCCGGTGCCCGCGCGCGACCAGCTCGGACACCAGCGGCAGCGCGGGATTCACGTGGCCCTGCGCCGGGATGCTGACGAAAGCGATGTGCTTGCCCATGGATGTGCCCCTCTGCGAGATTCCTAGAACAGCGGTGGGGACCGGATCAGGAAAAGCCGGGGACTCCGCTCACATGTACGGGACGCCCGCTTCGGCCTCGACCGCTTCGGCGAAACCCTTGCGGCGCGCGTAAATCCGGGTGGCGACCTCGATCACAATGTACACACCGATGAACTGCAGACCGCTGATCAGCGGCACGCTGTCGATCGGCAGGGTGTAGGCCAGTAGCACCCGCACCCCGGCGTCGAGCACGAGCACCACACCCCAGATCGCGGTGATGACCCGGATGACGTGCCGGTAAGTCGGCGATTTGGCCCATTTGAGGTCGGCGCGCTCGCGGGCCTCTTCGGACATCATCGACCGGGTGAGCTGGAAGATGAACGGCATCCGCAGCAGGCTGAGCAGGATCCAGCCGCCGATCACCACCGTCAGCAGGCCGTCCTTGGCCAGCAGCAGCCGCGGGCTCCCGGTGACGAAGGAGATGACGATGCTGAACAGCATGACGCTCAGCGAAAACAGCGCGGTGACGTCGATCTTGCGTTGTTTGACGACCGTGTACACCGCGCGGAGCAGGGCGGGCGCCATGCCGATGGCGAGCGCGACCCACTGGTTGAGCCCCGCGCCGCGCAGACCGTAGAACAGCGCCATCGGGGCCGCCACGTTGATGCCGAGGTTGAGCAGCATCTCGCGGCGGATGTTCTTGGACTCGTGCTCGCTCGAGACGGACTGCACCGTGCTCGTCTGGCTGGTGTTCACTGGAATTCCTTTCAGGGGAGGAAAATCAGCTGCCGATGGTCGGTTCGGGCGGAGGCGGGCAGCAGCGCGTCGGGCGTCCAGCCGCCGTCCGGCCGGTCCGCGCGGACGCGGTCGACCAGGACGAACCAGGCGGTCACCGCGACCGCGAGGTAGGCCGCCATGGTCAGCGCGAGCCGCAGCGGCTCAACGAGCGCCGCGGACGCCGAAGCCCCGCGCCCCCGGCGGTCGAGCGCGGCGACGGTGTAGGCGACCGGCGGGCACACCGCCACCGCCCAGCGCAGCGCCCGCGTGTAGTCGGGATAGGTCTCCGGGCTGATCAGCACCGTGGCGCGGTCGGCGTAGTGCGTGGCCAGCAGGCGGGGGTCGCCGAGGTCCCCGAGCGTGGAGTACTCGGCCTCGCAGGTCGATTCGCCCAGTGCGATGCGTTCGTCGATTTCACTGGTGATCACGGCGCGCAGTTCCCGTTCGAGCTGCGGCCGCGCCCGACACGACACGTGCCGCAAAGCGGCGGCCACGTACCGGTCGGTCAACGTCGCGATCATGCTGCCTCCTTTCGAGTGAACTGAGTGTGGTTGATCCTGTTCGCTGTGTAGGCGTCTGAGGGCATGACGAAACCCGGGCGCCGGAGACCCGTCGGGACCGGTGCCGCTGGCCCGCCGGACTGGCTAGCCGGCTCTGTTCAGGTAGGCGAGGACCGCCAGCACGCGGCGGTTGCTGCTGTCGTCGTCGGTGATGCCGAGCTTGCCGAACAGGGAGGTGGTGTACTTGCTGATCGCGCTGTCGCCGAGGAAGAGACGCTTGGCGATCGCCTGGTTGGACAGCCCTTCGGCCATCAGGCCGAGCACCGAGTGCTCGCGTTCGGTCAGTGCTTCCAGCCGGCGGTTCGAACTGCCGCTGGCGAGCAGTTTGCTGATCACCACCGGGTCCATCGCGGTGCCGCCGCCCGCCACGCGCTCCAGCGCGTCCATGAACTGGTCGGCGTCGAACACGCTTTCCTTCAGGAAGTACCCGACGCCGCCGGTGCCGTCGGCCAGCAGTTCGCGGGCGTAGAGCTGTTCGACGTGCTGGGAGAGGATCAGCACCGGCAGGCCCGGCATCTCGCCGCGGGCGGCCAGCGCCGCGCGCAGCCCCTCGTCGGACTGGGTCGGCGGCATCCGGACGTCGAGGATGGACACGTCCGGCTTCAGGGTCCGCAGGGCTTCCAGGGTCTCCGGGCCGGTGGAGGCCGTGCCGACCACCGTGTGGCCGTACGCCTCCAGCAGGCGGACCATTCCGTCCCTCAGCAGATACAGGTCCTCGGCAACGACTACTCGCACGGCACGCTCATCCTCACTCGGGTCGGACCGCCCACGGGGCTGGTGATCTTCAGGTCGCCATCGAACACCGCCAGGCGGCGCCGCAGTCCGGCGAGCCCCCCGCCGTTCTGTTCGTTCGCCCCGCCCTTGCCGTCGTCCTCCACTTCGATGGCGATGCTGGTGGAGTCCCGGGCGATCAGGACGGTCGCCTTCGTCGCGCTCGCGTGCTTGGCCGCGTTGGTCAGCAGCTCGGCGACGCCGAAGTACAGCGCGGACTCGATGGGCGCGTCCAGGCTCAGCTGCACATCCGTGCTGACTGTCGTTTCGAGCGGGCTGTCCAGCGCGAAGGCGCGCACCGCGTCGGTCAGTCCTCGTTCGTTCAGCACCGCGGGCCGGATGCCGCGGACGAGTTCGCGGAGTTCGGACAGCGAGGCGGCCGCACCGGCCCGCGCATCCCGCAGCAGCGCCCGCGCGCTTTCCGGGTCGTTCTCCATGAGTTTTTCCGCGGTGGCCAGCGAAAGCCCGAGCCCCACCAGCCGCGCCTGTGCGCCGTCGTGCAGGTCGCGCTCGATCCGGCTGATCTCCGCGGCCTGCGCGACCGTGGTGTCCGCGCGCTGGGCGGTCAGCTCGTCCACCCGGTCGGCCAGGATCATCGCGGACGAGCCGCGCAGGAACCGATCGGTCACGGGCGTGATGACTCGCCAGGCGTAGGGCGCGGCGCCCACCGCCGCGACCAGGCCGACCCCCGCGAGCAGGATGCTGACCAGGCCCGGGTCGAGGATCCCCCAGACCAGGCAGGCGACCCCGGCGAGCGGGACGGCCGCCACGATCCCGGCCGTGAACGGCGCGATCCAGACGAATCGCAGATCGCGCCAGGTGGCGGGGTCGCTCCAGAGCATCCGCAGCCGCTGGTCCTTTTCGGCCTCGCGGCGGCTCTTCGCGTACGAGGACCCGTTCCACCAGTACCCGGTGGACATCTGCACCGCCGGCACCGGTTCCCGGTACCCGCCGGGCACGGCCACGCCGGTCCAGCTCCGGCGGAAGAACCGGAAGGTCCAGCAGATCGGCCGGGCGAGCAGGAAGGTGGCCACCACCGCCCACAGCGCGGGCACGGTCGCCGCCCACGGGCTGCCCCACGCGATCATCAGCCACACCGCGGCGGCCCACACGGCCGGGACGACCATGCTGACCGCGGTCAGCGCCGCTGCCCGCCAGAACCCCGTCCCGGCGTCCGCCGCCCACTTCACCAGCCCTCGCATGGCCACGTCCTCTTCCCCTTCGCGCCGGTCCCGTCGATCGGATCTGCGACAAGTCTGCACCGCGAGGTGACCCGTTGTCCGCACCGAGCCACCCGGAGTAGGGCTAGCCCCACCAGGCTGGGCGCACAAGCCCCGCCCCTTGCCCCACCCGAGTCCGACACAACCGCCGAATCGGACGTTTCCGACCTGCCGCGCCGCTCGTTCGGCCCAGTGATTCTGGCCGGTGCGCCGGGGGCTGCGGGCAACGGTCCAGATGTCGCAGCGCACCAACCCTTTCAACAGGTACGTGCGCTCGACTGAGGGTGATCTTGTCAACTGCCGGACTCCGTCCTCCAATGCGGGAACTTGTCCGGTCGTAGCCATCCAGAACGCCGCGAACCGCTACCGGTAGCTCTCCCAGCAGCTTCCGCGCCTCAGCCACTGGCGCCGCCGGGGTGGCGGAGTTGCGATCCGGCGTCACCGGAGTGGCGCTGGGAACCGCAAACGGGAACCGCGAGGACGGCGTGACCAGCGATCAGCCCACCTTCTCTCATGAGGAGCGACCCTCTGAAGCCCGCGACCGCATCGGCGGTCACGGGCTCCAGAGGGTCGAGAGAAGTCCGGATCAGGGACCCGCTGGACCGTGGATCATCGGACGGTGAGGGTGTACTCCGTGGTTCCGGACTTTCCGGTGCTGTCCGTCGCGGTGATGGTCACCTTGTGGGTACCGCGCTGGTACGGGCCCATGACCGTCATTCGCGAAGTGCCGCCGGCGTTGACGGTCTGCGGTGTGAACATCGGCGGGTGAGACAGTCCGGCGCCGCTGAGCCGGATGGGACCCGTACCGCCGGTGACGGTGATCGTCGCGTTGGCATAGCCACCGGGCGGGACAGTCCCGGTGCCGGGCGAGACGGACGGCCTCGGGCCGTCGCCGGTGCCGCCGTCGCCGACCGTGAGCGTGAACTCGGCGGTCTTGGATCCGGAGGCGCCCTTGGCCGCGACGGTGACCTTGTAGATGCCCGCCGGGGTGCTCGCCGCGGTCTGCAGGGTCAGTTTGGCGACTTGCCCGGAGTCGACGGCCGACGAAGGCTGGAAGGTGGCGGTCGTTCCGGTGGGCAGCGCGGACGCGCTCAGCTCCAGCTTTTCCGGGCCCTGGTCGCCCGCCGTGGTGGTGACGCTGGTGGAGACGTGCTTGCCGGACTCGGCCTTGCCGGAGGAGGGTGACAACGCCATGCCGAACTTCCCGTCGCCGGGTTGGGTTCCGCCGATCTCGGCGCGGGCCCAGTCGCCCATCCCGTTGGTCAGGCGCGCCATGATGCTGTAGCGGTCGCAGGCGCTGGAGCCCCACGACGAGACACCGACGATCACACCGTCCACGATGAACGGACCGCCGCTGTCACCCGAGCAGTCGGCGGTGCGCCCGTCGTTGTAACCCGTGCACACCATCAGATCACCGTTGACCCGGATGTCGAAGACCTGGCACCCCGCGGGATCGTTGACCGGCATGGTGGTCTTGCGGAGCTCGCCGGAGCCGCCGCTCGCCGACGTCTTGCCGTAGCCGAGAGAAGTGCCGGACTTGCCCGGCTGCGTGAGCGCGCTGTCTCCCGAGCCCGCCACCTTGGCCCACTGGTTTTCCGGCACCGGGAGGTCGTCGACAGTGGTGACCACCGCGACGTCGTAACCCGTCCTCCAGCCGCCGGAACCGGTGTACTGGGGGTGGGCCTTGAACGAGGCGACGGCCGTGCGGAACGTCTCGTCGCCAGGAGTGTTCAGGTCGTCGTCGCCGTAGAGGTAGCTCTTGGCGCCGGTGGTGTCGACCATGCAGTGTGCCGCGGTCAAGATCTTGCGCTTGCCGACCACGGAGGCGGTGCAGGACTGTCCCTGCGGGCCTCCGCCCCCGACACGCATGCCCGCGATGACGGACGGGTTTTCCTTGACCGTGGTGCGTTCCCCGTTGACGATCCGGGTTCCCGCGCCCGTCGTGCGGAGCTGATCGGTCGGGGTCGCCGCGATGCTGATCTCGTCGGCCGGCGAGGCGGCCGCCGTGCTCATGATGAGCGAGGACGCCGTGGCCAGCGCGAGGGTGAGGGCTACGGCGAAGCGTGGTGTTCTCATCGTTCTCTCCTTCGAAGTCCGAAAAGTGGGCGGCGCTGTCCGTCCACAGTGGTCAGAATGTGATCGACCAGCCGGTGAGCGTGCCGACGTCGAATCGGTAGGTGTCGCGAACCGAGAGTCGCCACGTGCCGTTCGCGTCCTCACGGGATGCGTCGACGGTGAAGCTCTGGTGCACGCCGCCCGATTCGCCGACACCGCCCGCGCGTTTGAGCGGATAGGACGTTCCGCTCGGCCCGACCAGGTCGATGGCGAGATCCCCGGTGTAGCCGTGGTCGATGTCCACCCGCACCGCGAGCGTGGCCGATGCCTTGCCATCGCAGGAATCCTGGCTCACGGAGCTCCCCACCGCGGCGTCCGCGTCGGGGATCGCCACATCCTGGTCGTTGCCCTTGATCCCGCATCTGGGCGGCGTGCCGCCACCCAGGTCACCGACGTAGAGCACCTTGTTCGGCGAGTCGGTCCCGGGGTTGGTGATCAGGTCCGGGGTGGCGCCGCGCACCAGCGCGTCGCTGACCTGCTGCGGGGTCGCACCGGGGTTCGCGGCGAGATAAAGCGCCGCACCGCCGGCGACGTGCGGGGAGGCCATGGACGTACCACTGGCGGTACGGAACCTTCCGGTGTTGTCACTGGAGTGGATGTTGCCGCCCGGCGCGAAGAGGTCGATGCAGCGGCCGTGGTTCCCGCCGCGGGTGCGGTCCTTGTTGAACCAGCCGACGGTGAGCGCCTCCGGGACCCGCGCCGGGCTCACGCCGCAGGCGTCCTTGCCGTCGTTGCCCGCGGAGACCGCGACGACAATTCCCTTGGCCACCAAGGCTTTGACCTGTTCGTCACCGACACCGAGCACATCCATGCCCAGGCTCAGGTTCACTACAGCGGGTTTGACGGCGTTCTTGGCCACCCATTCCATCGCGCTGACCGTGGCCGAGTCCGGGCCGGAGCCTTTGCAGTCGAGTGAGCGCACGGCCACGACCTTGGCCTTCTTCGCCACACCGACGGTTTTACCCGCGATCGTCCCCGCCACGTGCGAGCCGTGCCAGTAGCAGTCACCGGCGTCAGTGTCGTTGTCGAGGAAGTCGTAGCCGTGGCTCGCCCTGCCTTCGAACTCGGGATGCTGGGCCTGCACCCCGGAGTCGATGACATAGGCGGTCACCCCCTCACCCGAATTCGGGAAGGTGTACTTCTTGTCCAGGGCGGCGGTTCGCTGGTCGATCTGGTCCAGGCCCCACGACGGCGGGCTCGGCTGCTCCCCCTCCGCCCTGGTCGTGCCGTCCTGGTGCACTGCCTTGACCGACGGGTCGGCGGCCAGTTGCCGCGCCTGCCGCTCGGAAAGGCCTCGGACCGAAAACCCGTTCAGTGTGACCGAGTACGTGTCGGTCACCTCTCCGCCGTAGCGCCGGGCGAGTGTCGAGGCCTGGCCTTCCGCCGCGGCACGGGCGCCACTTTCGAGCACCACGATGTACTGCCCGGAGTAAGGCCGGTCGGCCTGGACGACAGCCGCTTCCGCTTCCTGTGCCACGGCCACGCCCGCGGTCGTCACCACTGCCGCGGCGGCGACCGCGACGGTGAACAGGTTCGCCATCCAGCTCGTTCTGCTTTGTCGCATCGATTCCTCCATCGCGCGTTCGAGCGGCTGCAGGGGGTTGTGACATCGAGCCGCTCGGGGAATCAGAGTTCGGCCTGGCGGTCAGGGGAACAAGTGTGGTCGCGACCCGTACCGGTACCTGATCCCGTGTGGACGCAAGTGCCGTAGCTCGCGGGGTTATGGCACCGGTGCCCGCCGACCTACCATGTCGGACATTCCTCAGCGGACGGATCACCGACAGGAGCGAGCATGGTCGACGGGCGCGCGGATCCTCTCTCCGACCGATTCCGCTCCCCGCCGATGATCGGCCGAGACGCGGAACTCGCCGCTCTGCTCACCGCGGTGCGCCACCCGCCGTCGGCCGTTTTCGTGGAAGGCCAGGCCGGGGTGGGCAAGTCCAGGCTGGTCACCGAGTTCGCCGCCGCGGCCGCCCGCGACGGTGCCCCGCGAGTGATCACGGGCTCGTGCCAGCCGCTGCCCGACCCGTTCCCGTACGGAGTGCTCCTCGACTGCCTCAGCCAGTGCGGCGACCTGCTGGTCGAGCCCGGCCCGGTGACTGGTGCGCTACGGGACCATCTGCCCGAACTCGCCGACCGCCTGCCACCGGCGCCGCGCGCCCTCGATGATCCCGGCGCCGAGCGGCACCGGGTCTTCCGCGCCGTGCGCGATCTCCTGCGTTCGCTGGGACCGGTCGTGCTCGTGCTCGAGGATCTGCAGTGGGCGGACGAAAAGACCCGCCGGGTGTTGCGCTTCGTGCTGGCGAACCCGCCGCCGGACTTGTCGATCGTGGCCACCTACCGTCGCGAGGATCTGCCGTCAGTGGCACCACTCGGCCACTCCTTCCACCTGCCGCACGGAGTGACGGGGCTCGATCTGGTCCTGTGCCCCTTCGGTGCGGCGGACGTGCGCGCCATGATCGACGCCCTGGTGGGAGCCACCGTGACGTCGCGTCGGTTCGCCGAAGCCGTCCTGCACGAGACGGCGGGGATCCCTTTCGTGGTCGAGGAAACGGTGCGGGCGCTGCGCGACCCGGTGCGGGATGTGCGCGCCGAAGGTGACTTGGCTTGGCGGGTCCTCGAGGGAATGGACGTGCCTGCCTCGGTGGCGGAGGCGATCGAGGAGCGGCTGGGTGCCTTGCCCGACGCCGCGCGGACCCTCACCGAGGCCGCCGCGGTGCTGGGTGTCCCGGAGACGCCCGAGGTGATGGGCGCTGTGGCGGGAGAGGTGACCGCGGCGCACCTGATCGCGTCGCTGGAGTCCGGTGTGCTCGTGGAGGAAACGGCCGACAGATACGGTTTCCGGTACGACATCGCCAGACGCGCGGTGTACGCGTCGCTGCCGGGTCCGCGAAAGCGGGAGCTGCACGAACGCGCCTTGGCGGCGCTGTCCGCCCTCGACCACGCACCCGTCGCCCGCCTGTCCGCCCACGCCAAAGCGGCCGGTATGAAAGCCGAGTGGCTGCGCTACAGCGAACTCGCCGCCAAAGTCGCGGAGGATGCGAACGACGTCTCCACCGCGATCGACTTGTTGGTCGCGGTCCTGGGCGATGCCGAGACCAGTCCCGAGGTCGCGAACCGGCTGGCGACCAAGCTCTGTGACTACGCCCTGACGGGACTACCCGGCGGGATGATGACCGCGCGAGTCGAAAGCCTGCTCGTGGACCCGCGCCTGGCCCCGGACGTCCGAGCCCAGGTTCATTTGTGGTTCGGGCTGTTGCTGCAGCGAGAGACCGGGTCGCTCGACCGCGGCGCCGAGGAGATCGCCCTCGCCCTCGGCCTGCTCGGCGACCAGCCGGAACGCACGGTGCGCGGCATGGCGGCGATGGCCGGGCCGTATCTGGGGCCCGCGTCCATCGCCGAGCACCGGAAGTCGCTCGACCGGGTCGAGGCGACCCTCGACCACCTGCCCACCCGGGCACTGCGCACCGCGTTGCTGGCCACGACGCTCGGCGGGCGGCTGATCGTCGGAGACCCGAGCACCTGGGGGCGCATCTCCCAACTGCCGTCGCCATCGGATGTGCACGACCCCGACGAACTCCACCATCTGGCTCGGGCCCACTGCAACCTGGCGGATGCGTGCTCGTGGATCGGGCACTACTCCAAGGCCCGGGAGTTCCTGCGCGGCGGGATCACCTTGGCCAAGCGGAGTGGGTCCTCTTACGTCGTCGGCACCGCCGAGGCCACGGCGGCCCGGCTCGACTGGCTCAGTGGACGATGGCAGGGACTGGAACAGCGCCTCGACCGCTTGATCGAAAGCTATGAAGACCTGCTGCTGACCACGGACCTGCACCTCACGCGAGGCTGGCTGGCCACGGCACGGGGCGAGTGGGTGCGGGCGGAGAAAGCTTTCCAGGCGGCGACGGGTTCGCACCCGACGGCGCAGGTCTTCCCGGTGGGCATCTCGGCGGCAGGCGGTATGGCCGGCATGCTCCTCAGCCGGGGCGAGACCGCCGCGGCGGAGGAACACGTGAGATGCGGCGTGTTGATGCTGCGGAGCAAGGGCGCGTGGATGTGGTCGGGCGACATCCTGCCCCAGGCCGTCGACTACCACCTGGCAGTCGACGACGTCGACTCGGCACGGCTGCTCGTCTCGGAAACAGCCCATGGTCTACGAGGAGTCGACGCCCCACTGGCCCTGGCGGGACTGACCGCCTGCCGCGCGCGGCTGACCGCGGCCACGAACGACCATCAAGAGGCAGGCCGGCTCTACCGGGAAGCAATCGACCAGCACTGGGACCTGGGCTTGTCCTACCGGGCCACCCAACTCGCCGAGCAGGCCGAGGGCGAAACCTTCACCGACGCCGCGGTGCTCGAAGCCCTGACCCAGTCCTACGACGCCTTGGGTGCCACGGTCGACGCCGCCCGCTGCCGCCACCGCGCCCGCAGTACCGGCACAGCCACCCCATCGCCTCGTGGCAGACGCGGATACGGCAGCGAACTCTCTCCGCGCGAACAGGACGTCGCCCGCCTCCTGGCAGGCGGCCACACCAACCAGGAAATCGCACAGGCCCTGTTCCTGTCCCGTCGCACGGTCGAGGAGTACGTGGTCAAGGTTCGCCGCAAACTGAACGTCTCCTCCCGCCACGACGTCCACCTCTGACGAGGCGCTCCGGACGAAAGGAACCTGACCGCTACGTTGTCGGAAATGCGGGAGGTGGACTGGGATGAGATACGAAATCGGGCCATTCCGCTGCAGCCGGGGCCGGCGCACAACGACGAAGCGGGCACCCGGATGCGCGGGGAGAGTCGCCGCCCGAGCAGGTCGAACACTCCGAAGTTGACCAGGGGCTCGATATCGGTCAGGAGACTCGGATATCGCCGCGTACGGCGTCGAGGTAGTCGGTGATGGCTCGGTGGTTCTTGGTGAAGCATTCGATCTTTTCGGCCATGCGGTCGCGTTCGTGTTCGAGCGTGGCGACCATGTCCGGCGTGACGTAGGGCATGTGGATCGTGCGCGGGGTGTTCAGACAGGGCAGGATCTGCTTGATGATCCGTGTGGGCAGCCCCGCGTCGAGCAGGCCTCGCACCTGGAGAACCCGGTCGACGACGTACTCCTCATAGTCCCGGTATCCGTTGGGCAGTCGATCTGACTCGATCAGTCCCTGCTCCTCGTAGTAGCGCAGCAACCTCATCGGAGTCCGCGTGCGCGTCGACAGCTCACCGATCCGCATATCCCTCTCCTAGCCTCTGTGGCTGGTGTTATGTGACTCGGCGGATACCGCATTTGACCTTCACACTAATGTCACTCATTGATCATAGGGCCATGACACGACCACAGACTCTGCCAACTCGCTCGATGACGAACGCCCGGCTCCCGCTGGCGGCTCTTCTGGCCTTGGCCACCACCGGATTCATCACGCTCCTGACCGAGACGATGCCCGCCGGGGTGCTTCCCGCGATGAGCCGAGACCTGGGTGTGAGCGAGAGTGCCGCCGGGCAGAGCGTGACCGTCTTCGCGATCGGGGCGATCCTCGCCGCGATCCCGCTCACCAAGGCGACGATCGGCTGGCCGCGCCGACACCTGCTGCTGGTGGCGATCACAGGATTCGCGATCGCCAACACCGTCACCGCGCTCTCCGAGAGCTTCGCACTTACGCTGGCCGCCCGGTTCCTCGGCGGCATCGTCGGCGGGTTGCTCTGGGCGCTGTTGGCCGGGTACGCGGTACGGATGGTCCCCTCACATCAGCGCGGCAAGGCAATGGCGATCGCGATGTCGGGCGCGATCGTCGCCTTGTCCATCGGAGTTCCTGCTGCGGCGCTTCTGGCCAAGCTCATCGAGTGGCGATACGCGTTCGGGATCATGACCGTCCTCACGCTCGCGTTGATCGTGTGGGTCATCGCGGCGGTGCCGAACTTCCCCGGACAGGCGAAAGGCTCACGGCTCCCGCTCACCCGCACCTTCCGCATTCCCGGCGTAGCGCCCGTGCTCTTCGTGACCCTCACGTTCGTACTCGCCCACAGCATCCTGTACACGTACATCGCCCCGTTCCTCACGCCACTCGGCATGGCAAGCCAAGTCGACGCCGTGCTGCTCACCTTCGGCCTGGTGTCACTGGTGAGCATCTGGATCACCGGAGCGCTCCTCCATCGGCACCTGCGCGTCCTCATGATCCTCGCGTGTGCGCTCTTCGCGACATGCACGCTGCTGCTTGGCATCTTCTCCGGCGTGCCTACGCTCGTCTACGCCGGCGCAGCGCTCTGGGGGCTCGCGTTCGGCGGCACCTCCACCCTGCTGCAGACCGCGGTCGCCGAAGCAGCAGGTGACGCCGGCGATGTCGCCCAAGCACTCCTCACCACCGGATGGAACATCGGAATCGCCGGTAGTGGCATCATCGGAGGCCTCGTCCTCGGCGGATCGGATGCATCCTGGCTGAGTTGGGTCGCGCTCGCACTGCTCGTCCCAGCACTCGCCACTGTGCTCATGGCACGCAAACACGGGTTCACCAAGGGAGAACTCGGCAGCCGCTGAACCACCGCTGCCCGTGACTGAGTCCCGGAAGCAAGACCCGACGGATCGCTCATGGGTCCGGTACTGCGGACACCACGGCATTGTTCAGCCGGTCCGCGTAGATGATCCCGCAGACCTCTTCGCCCCGGCTGTCGTCCGGGATGCCGATCACGGCGGCTAGCGTGTCTTTTCGTTCAAAGGAATCCTGTACGTGGCCGATCTCTTCGGTGGCAACCGATTCAAACCACTCGCGGCCACCAGAGCCCTGGGATGGGGTGCGTGAGGCGTTCGAGTACGCCCTATCTCGCTCGGTGGACGCCACCCGGGGCGCCGACCGCCTGAACGTCAACGTGTACACGCCGGCAACGGAGCCCAATCGGAGACGACGTGGCTCCAACGACAGCCCCGCCAGCGGACGTTAGCCTGGCTCCATGGCAGACACTCGCCCTGGAGGCCGTACGGCCCGTACGCGCGCCGCGGTGCACACCGCGGTGCGCGAGTTGTTCGCCGAGGGGCATGACCAACCGTCGGTGCGGGAAGTGTCCGAGCGGTCGGGTGTACACGAGGTGACGATCTACCGGCGTTGGGGGCGGATCGAGTCGCTGGTGCTCGACGTCGCGGTCACGCAGCTCAACGAGGAGTCGCCGTTCCCGGACAGCGGCGACCTGCGCCGTGATCTGCTCGACTGGGCGCACGCGGTCGCCGGGCAGGTGAAGACGCGTGAGGGGTTCGCGCTGTTCCACGCGCTCGCCGCGGCCACCTCCCCGCTCGCCGGTGGCAAGCCCGCTCCGACCGCTGACGAGGCCGCCCGGTATCTGCGACAGCGCACCGCCCAGATGCAGCGGGCGTTGGACCGGGTCGAGGCGGCGGGTGGCAAGCCGCCGACAGTCGCCCACATCTTCGATGTCGTGCTCGCACCTATCTACCTGCGCGCGGTCTTCGGCTACGAGTCCCCTGACCAGGACCTGGACGCCCTGGTGGACCGGGCGCTGCGCACGGCCTGAACCTTATCGCAGGAAATCTTGCATTAGCTGTTCCCCTGACGCATACTCCTCGTTAACGTAAGTTTTCTTACATTAAGCGGCCGAGGGAGTATTCATGGCTGGCAGCACACAAACGCTTCGCGACCGGATCGCCGTTGTCACGGGCGCGAGTTCGGGCATCGGGGCGCAGATCGCGCGCGAACTCGGTGCCAACGGTGCCCGGGTCGCTCTGGTGGGACGGGACGCGCAGCGCCTCGAGACGGTCGCCGCGGAGCTGAGGGCGGCGGGCGCGGAGGCCGAGCCGATCGCCGCCGACCTCACGACCGGCGCCGGTCCCGGGAAAGTCGTCGACCGCACGCTCGCGCGCTTCGGGGGCATCGACGTGCTCGTGCACGCTGCCGGGATCTTCCTGCCGACGCCGTTCGCCGACACCACCGACGAGCAGCTCGACGACCAGTGGGCGACCAACGTCCGGGCGCCGTTCCGGCTGACCAGGGCGGCCGCCGGACACCTCGGTGACGGCAGCAGCGTCATCTTCGTCTCCTCCATCTGCGGGCACGTCGGTTTTCCGAACTCCAGCGCCTACTGCGCGACCAAAGGCGCGGTGGAACTGCTGGTCAAATCACTGACCGCCGAATTCGCCCCGCGGGGCGTCCGGGTCAACGCCGTCGCTCCCGGCAACGTGCGCACGAGCATCAACGCGCACCTGCTCGAAGATTCCGACTACGAGCGCCAGATGCTCGAGTCCACCCCCGCCGGACGGGTCGGCGAGGTCGGTGACATCGCGCCGGCGGTCGCCTTCCTCGCCTCCCCCGCCGCCTCCTACATCCACGGTTCCAGCCTGCTGATCGACGGCGGCTGGGTGGCTTCGTGAGGAGCCCCACCATGCCCGGCTTCCGCGAACTCGTGACGGCGAGCGGCCTCGACGCCGTCACGGAGCACCTCGACGAAACGCTGGTGCTCGCCGCGCTGCGAGACGTGCACGGCCTGTCCGGCAGGCTCGAACGCGTCGCCTCGGAGAAGGACGAGACCTTCGTCCTGCACACGGCAGGCGCCCGCCACCTGGTGAAGGTGGGTGGTGAGGGCGAATCGGCCGAGGATCTCACGCTGCAGACGGCGGTGCTGCGCCACCTCGCGCGCACCGCGCCCGGCCTGCCGATCCCGGTCGTCCGGTCCGGTGTGGACGGAGCGGACGTGCACGACGTCGCGCCACTGGACGCGAGCGGGCCGAGACTGCTGCGGGTCCTGTCGTACCTCCCTGGCGAACCGCTGAGCGGAAGTGAGGCCGATCCGGCACCCTTCGGCCGCTACCACGCACAGCTCATCCGCGCGCTCGCCGGCTTCCGCGGTGAGAACCGGGAACGGACCTTGATCTGGGATCTGCGCCATCTCGGCGCTCTCGCTCCCGTACTGGACACAGTGGACAGTGCGGACCGCATGCTCGCGCGCGATGTACTCGCCGAGTTCGCGCTCCACGTCCGGCCCGCCGGACTGGACACCCAGGTGGTGCACAACGACTTGAGCCCGCACAACCTCCTTGTCGGCACTCGTGGAGCCTTGACCGGGATCCTCGATTTCGGCGACGTGGTGCGCACGGCGGTGGTCTTCGACCTCGCGATCGCGTTGTCGAACCTTCTCGAGGTGGACGCCGCCGACCCGTGGGCGGTCTCCCTCGCGTGGCTGCGCCACTATCTCCGGATCAGGCCGGTCGCCGAAGAAGAACTCAAGCTTCTTCCGCTGCTGTCGACGGCGCGACTGGTACAGCGGGCGCTCATCTCGTCGTGGCGGGCCCGGCGGGATCCGGCACGCGCGGCGTATGTGCTCTCGCACGCCTCCCGTGATTGGGCGACGGCTCGAGTGACGTTCGCCGGTCTGGACGCCGCGGCCGAACGGGTACTCGCGGAGTCGCGGCGATGAGCGGCCCGCGCGGGCCGGAAATGGTCAACGGCTTCACCGGCGCGTCTTTGGCCGCGCAGCCGCCGCACATCCGGGAGCTCCTCGTCCGGCGCGAGAAGGTGCTCGGGCCGGGGTACCAGCTGTTCTACACGAACCCGGTCGAGGTCGTCCGTGGCGACGGCGTGCACCTCTACGACTCCGCGGGCAACGAGTACCTCGACGCCTACAACAACGTCGTCTCGCTCGGACACTGCCATCCCGCCGTCGTCGAGGCGGTCACCCGGCAACTGTCGAAGCTCACCACGAACACCCGCTACCTGCAGGCCGATCTGCTCGACTTCTCCGAACGGTTGCTCGAGACGTTCCCCGCGGAACTCGACCGGGTCACCTACACCTGCACCGGCTCGGAAGCGAACGATCTCGCGTTGCGCATCGCGCGGGCGCACACCGGCAACACCGGGATCATCGTCACGCGCAACGCCTACCACGGGGTGACCGCCGAGGTGGCGGCGTTCTCCCCGTCCCTCGGCCCGACCTCGCCGCTGGGACCGCACGTGCGCACGATCAGCGCGCCGGACCCCCTGCGGCAGGGCACCTCGGTGGTGGCCCAGCTGCGCACCGAGATCCGGGCTGCCATCGACGATCTCCGGCGGCACGGGTTCGGGGTCTGCGCGCTCGTGGTGGACAGCATCTTTTCCTCCGACGGTGTGCAGCCGGTTCCGACGGATCTGCTCGGCGTACTCGCCGCCGAGGTCCGTGCGGCCGGCGGGGTCTACCTCGCGGACGAGGTCCAGGCGGGGTTCGGCCGCACGGGAACGGGATGGTGGGGTTTCGGCAGGCATGAGGTCGTGCCCGATCTGGTGACCCTGGGAAAGCCGATGGGCAACGGGATCCCGGTGGCCGCGACGGTGCTGCGACACGAGGTCGGCCAGGAATTCGGCCGGAACGTGCGCTACTTCAACACTTTCGGCGGCAGCAACGTACCGATCGCCGCGGCCGCGGCGGTGCTCCGCACCATCGAAGGCGAAGGTCTCATCGACAACGCCCACAAGATCGGCGCACAGCTGAAGCGGGGATTCGCCAGCATCGTCTCGGACCACCCTCGCCTCGCCGACGTGCGCGGCGCCGGGTTGTTCCTCGGAATCGAGGTGACCGCACCGGAAAGCACGGACCCGGACCGGGTCCTCGCCCAGTCCCTTGTGGACGATCTACGCGAACACTTCGTGCTCGTGTCGGCGTCCGGGCCGCACGGCAACGTCATCAAGATCCGGCCACCGCTGGTGTTCGACGCCTCCGACGCCGCACTGCTGCTCGAACGCTTCGCCGATTCGGCCGTCCGAATCCTTCCCACCTGATCCGGAGGTGATCATGACCGCACCGACGATCGACCTGAACGCGGACGCCGGCGAAAGCTTCGGCCGGTGGACGCTCGGCGACGACGAAGCCTTGTTCCGGCACATCACGACCGCCAACATCGCCTGCGGCTATCACGCCGGCGATCCGGCGACCATGCGGTCGTCCCTGATCCGCGCACGGGAGGCGGGGATCGCCGCGGGCGCCCACCCCGGCTACCCGGACCTGCTCGGCTTCGGCCGCAGGGCGCTGCCCGCGACCGACTCCGACGTGGTCGACTACATCCTTTACCAGGTCGGCGCACTCGCGGGGCTCGCCGCGGTCGAGAACGTGCCCCTCACCCATGTCAAACCGCACGGCGCGCTCATGGGGCGGATCTGCCGTTCGCCCGAACTGGCGACCATGGTCGTGCGGGCGCTCCAATCGGTCCTCCCGGGCATGCCGCTGATGTTCGCGCCCACCGAGGCGATGCGCGCGGTCGTCGCGGCGGGGTTGCCGGTCATTCCGGAGAACGCGGCCGACCTCGACTTCGACCAGGACGGGATCAACATCGTCGAGCCGGTCCCGCGAACCAAGGACCCGGAAGCGATCGCCGATCGTGCGCTGGACATGGCGCGCGGCACCGTCCGCACGGTCGGCGGGACGGTGATTCCGATGCCGGTGCGCTCGATATGCGTACACGGTGACCGGCCGAACGCGGTCGCGGTCGCGGCGGCCGTGCGACGGCGCCTCGAATCGGCGGGATTCCTCCTGCGCGCCCCCGAGCAGGCGCCATGAGCGGCTACGAGTTCTTTGCCGACGGCGCACGGGCCAGCTTCGGTGGCGACGAGTTCGTGTTCGTCGAAGTGTGCGAAGGGATGGACCTCGCGCAAGCGCTGCGGATCCAGGCGATCACCGGGGAGCTGGCCCGGCGCGAGTTGCCCGGCGTCCTCGACGTGGCCCCGGCCAACGCGAGCTATCTCGTGCGCGCCGACCCGGACGTGCTGCATCCGCGCGAACTCGTGCGAGCGCTGGCCCGCTTGCACGACCGGTTCGGGGAGGCGGGCTCGGTGGCGCTGGACACGGAGATCGTCGAGATCCCCGTGTGGTACGCGGATCCGGAGACCGAGCGGACCTGCCTGAAGTTCCGGGACCGGCACCAGTCGCCGACGGAGACCGACATCGCCTACACCGCGCGAATCAACGGGCTGGCCTCGGTGGCCGATCTCGTCGCCGCGCACACGTCGGCGCCGTTCATCGTCACCTTCCCGTGTTTCAAGCCGGGCAACACCGAATGCGTCCAGCTCGTGCCGCGCGAGCGGCAGATCCAGGCGCCCAAGTACCTGCGGCCGAGGACGGAAACCCCGGCCAGGGCGGTCGCGCACGGCGGTGCGTTCACCGTCGTGTACCCGACCGCGGGGGTCGGTGGCTACCAGCTGCTCGGCCGCTCCCCGGTCCCGGTCGCCGACCTCACCCAGCGGACTCCCGGGTTCGAGACATCGAAGGTGCTCGCCACGATCTCGACGCTGCTGAGCTTCCGGCCCGTCCCCGGCGAGGAGTACGAGCAGCTGCGCACCGACTCACGCGAGGGCCGGTACCGGTATCGGCGCGCACCGGTGCGTTTCGCACTCGCCGAGTTCCTCGCCGACCCGGCAGGCTATCCACGCACTTTGGAGGCGGCGTTGTCATGCTGACGGTCCTCTCCCCCGGCGCCCGCACACTCGTCCAGGATCTCGGCCGCGACGGGCAATACGCCATCGGACTGCCCCCTTCGGGAGCGCTCGACCAGTACTCGCACCGCTGCGCCAACCTGCTCGCGGGCAACCACGAGAACGCGGCGACGCTGGAAATCACCATGATCGGACCGGCACTGCGCTTCACCGAACCGGCGACCGTGGCGGTCACCGGTGGCGAAGCCGCCGTCGACGTCGACGGCGTGCCCGTGTCGTGCTGGCGGACGCTGTTCGTGGAACCCGGCCAGGTGCTGCGGATCGGCACGCTGCGCACCGGTTGCCACGCCTACCTCGCGGTGCGCGGAGGGATCGGGACCGAGCCGTTCCTCGGGAGCCGGTCCACCTACCAGAGTTCGGCGATCGGCGGGCACGACGGCCGGGCGCTCGTCTCCGGCGACGTCTTGCCGGTCGGTGACGAGACCGGGATGTTCCGTCCCGGCGCGGGCAGCACCGTCGATCCCCGGCTGCGTCCCGTGCTCGGCGGGCACCAGCGCCTCCGGCTCGTCGAAGGACTGTGCCGCCACCGGTTCACCGACGAAAGCGTCCGCGAGTTCTTCTCCTCGACGTTCACCGTCTCGCCCGAATCCGACCGCACCGGTCGCCGCCTGATCGGGCCGGCACTGCGGTTCGTCGACCGTGAAGCCCCGTTCGGCGCGGGCGACAACCCCAGCAACGTGGTCGACCTGGGCTACCCGGTGGGGTCGGTGCAGGTACCCAACGGCGAAGAGGCCATCTGCCTGCTGCGCGACGCCGTGACCGGAGGTGGCTACGCGACGATCGGCACGGTCGTGAGCGCCGACCTCGACGTGCTCGCACAGCTCAAGGCACCGGACACGGTCGACTTCGTGCCGGTGTCACTCGATCAGGCGATCGCAGCCCGCCACGAGCGTCACGACCGGCTCAAACAAGTGCGGCACGGCCTGCGACTGCTCTCCCTGTACTGAATCCCGTTCCGGCACCATCCGGCCGTCCCGGAGGACGGCGCGAACCCCCGTTCGCCATCCCGCACGTGCCCGCGTGCCGTCGACTTTCCGTACCCCACCTGCTCCGAGGAGCACCGCCATGACCACCCCCGATCTCGCCGGCTCCACGCTGACCGGCAGCACCCCGGCGTCCGGCGCCGCCAAGTGGACCTTCCGGACCCTGCTCATCCTGCTCGTCCTCGACCTGACCTACCTCGTCAACGCGATGGACCGGCAGGTGTTCGCCATCCTGCTGCCCGATATCAAGCAGGCCTACGCGCTCACCGGCAACCAGGCCGGGACGCTGTCGACGATCTTCACCCTCGGCATGGGCCTGGCCGGTATCCCGGCCGGTTATCTGGCCGACCGGATCGGCCGGAAACGGATCATCATCGCGAGCCTTCTGCTGTTCTCGATCACCTGCGCGCTCCAGGCGACGGCGGCCGGGCTCTTCGACCTGACCCTGTGGCGGATCCTGTCCGGTGTCGGCGAAGGAGCCCAGAACGCGGCGCTGTACGCCGCCGTCGGCGCGTACTTCCACCGCAACCGCGCGGTGGCGATCGGGTCGATCAACGCCGCGTTCGGGCTCGGCGCGTTCGCCGGTCCGCTCTTCGGCGGCGCGCTCCTGTCTTCGACGGGCGACTGGCGTGTCCCGCTTTACGTGTTCGGCGCGATCGGTCTCGTGATCCTCGTCGTCCTCATCTTCGCGGTGCCGCGGTCGGTGACGGAGATCGGCCGCCACGAGGAACCGCGTGCCACGTCGGCACCGGGCGGTGCCGTCCGCTTCTTCAATCGGCGCGTCGTCTGCTGCACCATCGCCACCGTCGCCGCGGGCTTCACCATCTACGGCTACCTCGGGCTGTATCCCACCTATCTCCGCGAGACGCACGGCTACGCATCCGATCAGACCGCGCTAGCCGCCGGCATGTTCGGGCTCGGCGCGCTCACGGCGGTCTTCTGCGGCATCTTCGCCGACCGGTTCGACCAGCGGCTGGTCAACGTGGCCGGATTCGCCGCGATCGCCGGATGCGGGGCCGGGATCTTCCTCTTCGGCGCGACCTATCCCGCGCAGCTCGTGTTCTCGCTGTTGCTGGGGGTCGCCTTCACCGGGGTCGTCTACACCAACACCAGCGCGCTCATCCAGCGTTCGGTGCCCAGCGCGAAGGTCGGCCGGGCGACGGGCCTGTTCGTCGCGGCCATGTACATCCCGGCGAGTTTCTCCGGCTATTTCTTCGCGGCCACCAAGTCCGCGCTCGGCTGGCAAACCGCCGGGGTCATCCAGTTGTGCGCCATCCCGGTCGTCGGCCTCGTCGCCATGGCCGCGATGGGCAAGGCGCGCGACTGACCACAAAGGACAGAAGAAGAAAGGAAGCCATGACACAGCACTACGAGCCCTACAGTGAAGTGCGTGACGGCATGCGGGTCGACTGGGATGTGCGGATCACGATGAACGACGGGGTGACGCTCGCCGTCGACATCTTCCGGCCGGACGACGACGAGCCGCATCCGGTGCTGCTGGCGGCCAGCCCGTACGGCAAGGGACTCGCGTTCGCGGAGGGGTTCGCGTCCGCGTTCTCCGCTCTCGTGCGTGAACACCCCGAAGTGGCGGAGAAGTCGACCAGCGCGTACCAGGTCTGGGAATACCCGGACCCGGAACGGTGGGTCCCGGAAGGCTACGTCTGCGTGCGGATCGACGTGCGCGGTACGGGCGGCAGTGAAGGTGAGATCGACTTCTTCTCCCCGCGTGAGTCACAAGACCTCTACGAAGCGATCGAATGGGCCGGCGTCCAGCGGTGGAGCAACGGCAACGTCGGCATGCTCGGCATCTCGTACCTCGCGACCAACCAGTGGCAGGCCGCCGCGCTGTCCCCGCCGCACCTCAAGGCCATCTGCCCGTGGGAGGGCGCGTCCGACTTCTTCCGCGAGTACACCCACCACGGCGGGATCCCGTCGGAGTTCATGCCCGGCTGGGCGCCGCACCAGGTGCTGCGCATCCAGCACGGCCGCGCGGACGCAGCGGTCAATCCGAACACCGGCCGTAAGGTGTCGGGCAAACCGGTGCGCACGGAGGAGGAACTGCGAGCGGCCGCGATCCGGATCTCCGAGATCCTGCTTGCGCGGCCCGTCATCGACGACTACTACCGGGACCGCACCGCGGTACTGGAGAAGATCACCGTTCCCGTGCTGACCGCCGCCAACTGGGGAGGTATGGGCCTGCACTCGCGCGGGAACTTCGAGGGCTACCAGCGTGTTTCGTCCGAGCGGAAGTGGCTGGAGGTGCACGGGCTCGAACACTGGACGGAGTTCTACACCGACTACGGCCTCGATGTGCAGCGGCGCTTCTTCGACCACTTCCTCAAAGGCGAGGCCAACGGGTGGGACGACCAGCCGCCGGTTCAGCTGCAGGTCCGCACGCCCGACGGCTTTTTCCCACGATACGAACGGGAATGGCCTCTCGCGCGCACGGAATGGACCGAACTGCACCTCGACCTCGACACCGGTGCCTTGACCGACCGCGCTCCGGCCGGCGCGCAGCACTCGGAGTTCGTCGCGCGGTCGGAAGGACTGATGTTCACCTTGCCGCCCGCCGACCGGAAGGTGGAGTACACCGGCCCCGCGGCGCTGAAACTGTTCGTCTCGTCCACGACCGAGGACGCCGACCTGTTCGCCACGGTGCACCTGTTCGACCCCGAAGGCACCGAAGTGCTATTCCCGACCGCCTTCGAGCCACACGGCCCTGTCGGCCAAGGCTGGCTGCGCGTCTCGCACCGCGAGCTCGACCCGGACCTGTCTCGACCGTACCGGCCATGGCAGCGGCACACCGAGATCTCCCCGCTGGTCCACGGGCAGGTGTATGAAGTGGACGTCGAGATCTGGCCACTGTCGATCGTCGTCCCGGCCGGCTACACCCTCGGGGTGTCCGTGCGCGGCCAAGACTACGAACACCACCTGCCCGGGCCGCACGAGATCGTCTACGGTCGCGAAATCCGCGGCAGCGGCGCCTACTGGCACGAGCTCCCCGGCGACCGGGACCGGCCGGCCTTCCACGGCCGGACCACTCTGCACAGCAACGAGAAGCAGCGGCCGTATCTGCTCCTGCCCCGGATCCCGCGGGCCTGAGTGCTGCCTTGTCCGGTGGCTGCCGGCCCTGCCCGGCAGCCACCGGGATCGTCGTGTGTGCGCCACCCACCGGCCGGACCGGACCGCCGGACAGGAGGCGGCCCGGTCCGGATCAGGCGCCGATCACCTGGTGGATTTCGTCCAGCACCAGGGAGACGTTGCCCGCACCCGCGGTGCGGTCGCGGTCCGAATCGTTCTCCACCGCGACGATGGTGTCCCGCTGCCCCGGCCCGGTGGCCATGATCGGGCCACCGGAGTCGCCGCCACCGGGAATGCCGGTGATCCAGCCGAGACAGAGGTCCCGGCCGTCTCCGCCGCCCGGCGGGGTGAACCGTTCGCAGCGCGATCGGTCCGGGGGAAGCACCCGCTGAACGGCCTCTTTGAGCACATCGGATTGACAGGTGGTCTCGTCCTCCTGACAAGTCGCGCCCCACCCGTACTGTCGCACGATCTGCCCGGGATGCACGGAATCCGCGGCCGGAAGCCGGGCGGGCTTGACGTCCATCGGCGGCACCCTGATCAGCATCATGTCCGCGATCCCGACCCCGTGGGCGCTGCCGGGCACCGGTCGCACGGTCGTGCCCTTGCGCTGGTCCAGATCGCCCACCCGGAAACTGATGCGGGAATCGTCGATCTGCTGTCCCGCGTCGAAGTAGCAGTGCGAGGCACTGAGGATCCACTCACGGCTGATCGCGGTCGCGGTGCAGAACGGCGTCTCGTCGACCACCATCCGGACCGCCCATGGCGCATAGGCGCTGACCGAACCGCCGATCACCGCGGAGGCGGCGGGGGCGGGGACGACCGCGCCGAGCGCCACCAGCGCGGGAAGCACGACCAACCTGTTCAAAGTACGGAGCTTCACCGTGCGTTCTCCTCGTTCGGTCCTTTGTGGAACGGTGGGATCGTCCCATTCTCACCGACACCGAGAACTTTCGCGAAAGCGCGCTTTCCGCGCAACCTCGACGCCGGCCGCACGTCCACTCCGGACATCGCAGGTCACCGTCGATCTTCCGGCACCACCGCCGCCGCGAGGTGCCCGGCCGGACATCGAAGAGTGTCCGGTCGTGCAACGCGCCGGCCTGGACCGGCCACACGGGATATGTCCAGGCGGGGGGTCGTGAGTGACAAAGAGGGTTCTATTTGAGAGGTAAGTCAAAGGTGGCGTGTTCGTGGGGTGGGCCGGCGACGGGATGAAGGCGCCCTTTGCCGCGCCCGATGCCGAGTGGCCGTGGGGGGGGGGGGGGGGGGGGGGGGGGGGGGGGGGGGGGGGGGGGGGGGGGGGGGGGGGGGGGGGGGGGGGGGGGGAGAAAGGG
>NZ_JBVILA010000006.1:228117-354987 GCF_055580625.1 Amycolatopsis sp. NPDC031561
GGGGTTCTGTGTGGAGAAATCCTTTTGCGCGGTGTCTGATGTCCCGAAAGTGGCTTTCGCGACACCCCGGGCGACTGGTGCGACCCACACAGTTTGAACCTTCAACCCCGGCCAGGAACAGCGTCACCCAGAACAACAGTGTCCCGAAAGCCACGTTCCCAACCTTCACCGTTGCGAACGAGACCTTCACAAAACCCGCCCCACAACCAACACCGCAAACGGCACGAGCACGCCCCGTTTGCCCTTCCCCTCAATAGAACCGGCATTGCCACTCACGACCCCTGACACAAAGCACGCGAAGCACCTAAACGGGACACCTGCACCACAAAAGTGTCCCTTAAGGACAGTCAGGAGCGACGGCTCTTGCGGCCGGTCACCTTGTTGTAGATGACCAGCACGATCACCGCGCCGATGACCGACCCGATCCACCCGGCGGGCTGGAAACCGCGGATGCCGACCGTGAGCAGGCCGAACAACAGGCCGCCCACGACCGAGCCGACCACACCCAGCACGATCGTCCGCAGCAGGCCGATGTCGTCCTTGCCCGGGACCAGGGCTCGCGCGATGAACCCGGCGATCAGGCCGAACAGAATCCAGCCCAGGATGGTCCAGAACATCTTGTCCCCTCACTTCGGTCGAACGGCACTTTCACAGTACGGCGCGCAAGCACACCGGCGCCAACCGCGGCGCCCATTCACGGCTCCAATCGCCGGTTGGCGTTCTCCGTCGCCTCGGCGATCTTCGACAGGAACCTGGTGACGACACGGAGTTCCTCGGGGTCGGCGGCGTGGAGCGTGGCCGCGATCTCGGTCCCGGCGAAGGCGAGGAACCGGCGGGCGTGTTCCCGCGCGGCGGGGGTCGGGCGCAGGGTGACCCGGCGACGGTCGCTGCTCTCACGGCTGCGCTGGACATGACCGGCGCTTTCGAGCCGGTTCAGCAGAATCGTGGTGGCACCGGTGGTCATGGCGATCTGCCGGGACAGTTCCGCCGGCGAGAGCGGTGTGCCCGCCTCGGCGGCCCAGGTGATCTGGCCCAGCGCGTTGGCGTCCGAAACGGGCAGCCGCATCCAGACGGCGAGATGCCGGTGCAGTTCACCGAAGCCGACCGCCCAGTCTCGAAGCCGCTGCATCACCTCGATCTGGATCGGTGTCCAGTTTTCGGTCAACGGGTCGACATCGGCCATGCGACCTCCTTTGCACCATAGTAGCTTTGCAGTAAAGCTACTATGACGGCTACCGACAGGGGAACTCGGATGACCATTCGACATGCCGTGGTGTCCGGCGCGAGCATCGCCGGACTTTCTGCCGCTTTCTGGCTTCGGCGCACCGGCTGGGAGGTGACCGTGCTGGAGCGGGCGACGGCGTTCCGCAACGGCGGGCAGAACGTCGACGTCCGCGGTGTCGGCCGCGAGGTGCTCGCCAGGATGGGCCTGACCGACGCGGTGAAAGCGCAGAACACCACTGAGACCGGCACCGTCTTCGTGGACGCTTCCGGCGAAGTGCTGGTGGAACTGCCCTCCGACGGCGCGACCGCCGAACTCGAAATCCTGCGCGGCGATCTCGCCGGCACGATCCTGCGACAGCTTCCCGAGGGAGTCGAGATCGGGTACGGCGATCCCATCGCCGCGGTCCGGGAGGAGGGCGACGCGGTCACCGTGACCACGAGCGCCGGCCGGGTCCTGCGCGCCGACCTGCTGGTCGTCGCCGAAGGGGTCCGCTCCACCACCCGCGACCTGCTCTTCGAGGGCCAGGTCGACCGCCGCGCGCTGGGCATCACCATGGTCTTCGGCACCATCCCGCGCACCACCGGCGACGACAGCCGATGGCGCTGGTACACCACGGTCGGCGGACGGCAGGTCCACCTGCGCCCGGACCACCACGGCACCACGCGCGCCATCCTCGCCTGCACGGAGGCCGAAGACCCGACCCGGCTCGGCCGGGCCGAGGCGCTGACCCGGCTCCGCGACCGCTTCTCCGGCGTGGGCTGGGAAGCGCCCCGGATCCTGGACGGGTTCGACGGCTCCGACGACGTCTACTTCGACCATCTCACCCAGATCCGCATGCCGGTCTGGCACCGCGGGCGGGTGTGCCTGGCCGGTGACGCCGCCTGGTGCGTGACCCCGATGGGTGGCGGCGGCGCCTCGCTCGCGCTCGTCAGCGGCTACGTCCTCGCCGCCTGCCTGTCCGGCACCGGATCCGGCTCCCTCACCCCCGGCCTCACGGCCTACGAGAACTGGATGCGGCCACTCGTCGACGACGTCCAGGGACTCCCCCGCTGGATCAAACCGTTCGCCTTCCCCCGGACCCGGTTCGGCCTGGCGTTGTGCAGAGCAGCCGACAAAGCACTCATGTCACCGGTATTGGCACCCCTGATGGCGAGGTTCACCAGGATCGCCGACACCGACCGCGCGTTGCCGTCCATCACGGCGACGGGAACGGCGAGCTGAACGACCCGGGCGGGCACCGCGCCTGAAT
Source organism: Amycolatopsis sp. NPDC031561 (assembly GCF_055580625.1). Classification (NCBI taxonomy): domain Bacteria; kingdom Bacillati; phylum Actinomycetota; class Actinomycetes; order Pseudonocardiales; family Pseudonocardiaceae; genus Amycolatopsis; species Amycolatopsis sp. NPDC031561. The sequence goes on from NZ_JBVILA010000006.1 coordinate 230,592, forward strand.
GCCAATTCCTCCCGGGCGGACTGTCACTGGTGCGCGCGATTCCCCACCGCGAGAATCCGATTTCCGCCGGTACGTGTTTTCCACGACGTTCAGGCGAATGCGTTCCTCTATACCTGGAACACCGTTCCTGCGTCGGAGCGGTTCTTCCGAGAGGACATGCGCAATGAAGCGTCGACCACAATGGACCGCCGCGATCGCGGGTGCGGTGATCGCACTGCTGGTGGCCATGCCGGCAACATCGGGGCTGCCCGTCACCGGAGTCGCGTCGGCGGCGACCGCCGAGGACAGTCCTTACGCTCGAGGGCCTGCTCCGACGAAAGCCACTGTCGAGGCGGCCCTCGGGTCGTTCCGGATCGCGACCGAGAAGGTCCCGTCCGGGCAGGGATTCGGCGGCGGGACGATCCACTATCCGACCGCCACGGACCAAGGCACTTTCGGTGCGATCGCGATCGCACCCGGCTTTCTCGAAACCGAGGCCGCCGTCGCCTGGTACGGCCCGCGGCTGGCGTCACAGGGCTTCGTGGTCATCACGTTCTCGACCACGAGCACCTGGGACACCCCGGACGTCCGATCGGAGCAGCTGCTCGCGGCCCTGCGCTACGTCACGGACAAGAGCCAGGCCAGGAGCCGGGTGGATTCGAACCGGCTGGCCGTCATGGGGCATTCGATGGGCGGCGGTGGTTCCCTGATCGCCGCGCAGAAGGCCCCCACCCTGAAGGCGGCCATTCCCTTGACGGGCTGGAATCCGAACACGATCTTCTCCGACCTGAAGGTCCCCACCTTCGTCGTCAGTGCTCAGAACGATTTCATCGCACCGGACGGTGCGCATTCCCGCCCGTTCTACCAAAGCCTTCCCGCGTCGTTGAACAAGGCGTACATGCTGCTCTCGGGCGCCGGGCACATGGTGCCGACGAAACCGAACGTGACCATCGCCAAATACAGCATTTCGTGGCTGAAGCGCTTCGTGGACGAAGACACCAGGTACGACCAGTTCCTGTGCCCCCTCCCGGCGAACGACCCGAAGATCGCCGCCTACCAGGGAACGTGTCCACTCACCTGAGCACCCCGGCCGCGGTGGCCTCCGGGTCACCGCGGCCCGCCACGGGCCCGGTTCTCGACCCAGACGGCCAGCTGGGTCCGGTTGGCGAAGTCGAGTTTGTTCGAGATGTGCTGCAGATGCGTCTCCACGGTGCGGCGGGCGATGACCAGCCGTGCCGCGATCTCCCGGTTGCTCATCCCGGCCGCGACCAGCCGCGCGATCTCCGACTCGCGCGGTGTCAGCGGCGGCAGGACACCCTCGGTACCGTCGTCCCGGCGCGCGCTCGTGCCGCTCAGCGCGTCGTGAGGACTCCTCTGCCGCCCTTCGCTGAAGGAGACGTCGAATTCGTCGTCTCCCAGAGCTTTTCGGGTGGCTTCGCGAAACTCCCGGTGGGCCGTCGACACGGCCACGTCGGGCTCGGCACCGCAGCGATCCCAGAGTGTCGCGGCCGTTCCGAACAGACCCGCCGCCCGCGTCCACTGTCCGCGCCGGGCGGAAACCCAGGCCAGACCGTCCACCCGGTACGCCGCGGACAGCACGTCCGACCCACGAAGGTCGATCTCCAGTGCCGTACGGATGGATCGTTCGCCTTCGTCGACGTCGCCGCCGAAGCAGACCTCTGCGACACCCAGGCCGAACAACGCCATCGAACGGTAGCGGTCCTCCCCCGCCTCCTCGCACAGCCTGCGCATCGAACCCAGCAGTTTTCGCGCTCCTGGCAGGTCTCCCCGATAGGCCAGCGCGACTCCCTGGATGAACAGGGGGTGCATCTGACGTCGTGCGTCGCCCCGCTCGCGGAAGATCCGGACAGCGGCCGCGGCGTGGACGCTCGAATCCGGCTCGGCCGACAGCATCAACACGAATGCCCGGGCGTGGGCGAGGTACGGCGCCGCCTCGTCGTCCTCGACCGCCTTCGCCGCGGTCAGTCGCTCCTTGGCGAGCGGGAGGTCCGCGTGCAGCGCGGCGCAGAGAGAAGCGATCGCCAAGCCGCGGGCACGGCCTGGGGCCTCCGGAGGGACTACGTCGAGCGCGCGATCGATCCAGTCGCGTACCTCCCACGCGGCTCCGCGAGCCACCCAGTACTCGATCAGGGCGGTCGCCATCGTCAACGCCGCCTCCCCTTCGCCCGGCGTCCGCAACGACCACGACAACGCTTCCCGGACGTCGGCGTGCGCCGCGGTCATGCGCTCGAACGCCTCGTCCTGTCCCGGTCCGAACCAGGCGCCGGCGGCCTGCTCGATCAACTCGGCGTAGTGATCACGATGCCTCCCGGCCACCGCTGGCTCATCGCCGGATTCGGCGAGCAGCCGGCCGCCGAATTCACGAAGCAACCGGAGCATCCGATAGTGGACCTTGTCCGCTCCGTCGACGCGGATCAGCACCGACTTGTCGACGAGACCGGCGACGGCGTCCAGTACCTCGTTCCCTGGCCTGCCGCAGACGGCCTCGGCCGCGGACAGATCGAAGTGCCCGGCGAAGACCGAGCAGCACGCCCAGGCGGCTCGCTCGTCGGCGGTGCACAGGGAATGACTCCACTCGAGCGTGGCCCGCAGCGTCCGATGCCGCTCCACGGGGAGCCGGAGACCGGTGACCAGCACCCCCGAGCCCTGTTCGACCAGGTCGGCGATCTGCGACGGCGACAGGACGCGAACGCGTGCCGCGGCCAGTTCGATCGCCAGCGGCAGGCCGTCCAGGCGACGGCAGAGCCGGACCACGGACGCGGCGTTGCCTTCGGTGACCTCGAACGAGGGCAGAACGCTCATGGCTCGTTCCGCGAACAGCCGCACCGCGTCGAACGTGAGCGCCTCCTGGGGCGTGCCGACCTCCTCGGGTGGAACGGAAAGGGGCTGGATCGCCAGGATGTGCTCGCCGTCGAGGCCCAGCGAGCACCGGCTGGTGGCCAGGACCACCAGATCCCGGCAGTCGCGAAGCAGTGCGGCGACCAGGTCGGCACTACCGACCGGCAGGTGCTCGCAGTTGTCCAGCAACAGCAGCGATCGCCGGGGCCGGAGGTACGACACCACGGCCTCCAGGTCCGTACGACCCGCCGTGTCGTGCAGACCGAGACTGTCGGCGACGGCGCGCGCGACCAGTCGTTCGTCCCGTAGTTCGCCCAAACCCGCGACGGCCACGCCTCCGGGGAAGTCACGGGTCAGCGAACTGGCCACCTGGGCGGCCAGCCGGGTCTTGCCCACGCCGCCGGCACCGGTCAAAGTGACCAGACGGCCCATGCCGAGCAGCCGTCGCACTTCGTCCTCGTCCTCCGCACGACCGACGTAGCTCGTCAGTGCCCGCAGCCGGCCCTCGCCTTCGCCCGCCATCCGCCTCATCGCCCACATCGAAGCACGTTCACCGGGATCGCGTATCCCCCACGCCGAAGGCACCGGCGGACAGGAAACCGTGTCCATTAGTACCTCGATCACGTGAGGCGCCGTGTACTCGCGTCCGGATCATCCATCATGACCCGGAGACCGACCATGATCCACCGCTGTTCGTGGAGGCGCCCGATGCCCGACCCGTGCCTGCTGGCCGTCTCGGCCGAACTGCCGTCCTCTCGATGGTCCACGGCCGACCTGCTGGCCTCGGCGGGCGACCGTTTCAGCCCCAGGCTGGTCGCGATGCTGAGCGATCTGGGTGTGCGGACCCGCCACTCGGTGCTGGCGAACTACCCCGACGTGCTCTTTGCCGGGGCCGAACCCGAATTCGAGATCACCGCGTCGGAACTGGCCACCCGCGCGGTGCGCGGCTGCCTGGCGAAAGCGGGCATCGATCCCGCCACCATCGGCCTGGTGCTCGGTGTCACCAGTAGCCCGGGGAGGTTGCTGCCGAGCCTGGTCTGCGACCTGTTCGCTTCGGTCCCGGAGATCCCCCGCGAGGCTGTCGCTCTCAGCCTCGAGTACCTGGGGTGTTCGGCGATGGCGAAAGCGGTGGACACGGCACGGTGGTTTCTCAACGCCGAGCCCGGCAAGCGCGTCCTGGTCTGCTTCATGGACGCGATCACCCCGCTCTCGCCCCCGCTGCCCGGGGAGTACGGGCACTTCAGCGAGGCGACGGACCGCCAGGACACGGTGAACGCCATGCACGGCTTCCTCTTCGGTGACGCCGCGGTGGCGATGCTGCTGGGCGGCGAAGGTGCGGGACCGACATTCGGGCCGGTGGCGCATCTGACGAACGAACGTCCGGAGGACGCGGAACTCGGCACCGTGCCGGACGGAGGCTCGGACATCCCGGTCGTGCACGGGCGGCGTCTCTACACGCTCAGCCAGCAGGTCACCCCGCGCGGGACGCACTACGCGGTCAGCACCGTGCGGTCTTTGCTGGCCGGAGGTTCCAGCGGGCTCTCCTCGCCGTCGGAGGCGGGGCTGATGCTCCTGCACACCGGCAGCCGCCGCATCCTGGACGGCCTCTGCACCGAATTCGGCGTCGCCCCGGACGGGCCGGAAGCCGCGTCCTCCTACCGGATTCTGCGCGATCACGGGAACACTCTCGGCTGTTCGGTGCCCCTGATGTTCGCCGACCCGGTCCACCGCGAGCCGGGGACGGGACTGGTCGTCGCCTTCGGGCTGAGTTTCAGCTGTGGCGCGTTCACCGTACGGATCCCGGACAGTGGCTGGAGGCCATGATGGACCTTCCCCGATATCTGCGCTATGTCGCGGCTTTCAACGGCCAGGACTGGGACCTGGTGCACCGTGAGTTCTACGCCGAGGACATCCGTGTCCGGTTCCCGGTGGCCACCTTCACCGGCAGGGCCGAATCCCTCACCTGGTTCCGGACCGTCCACGAGGCGCTGTTCGAGGTGCTGGTGCCGAAAGGCGTTCGCATTTCCCCGGACGGCCGAGAGACCGTGGCGGACCTCGCCGTGCGTTTCGTCGCACTGGGCGACACGGACTTCATTCCCGGACCCGGCACCGCCCGGGCCGGCGACACGGCCGACGTCGCGATGCGAGCCACCTACCTGTCCGGTGTGGACGGCCTGATCACCCACCTCGACGTGGACTTCACCGGCCCACCGGTACCGGGACGGATCGGCTGACACCCCGAGAAGGTCACCGTTGGGCAACTACACCGCCTCGCCGGGCGATGCCGAAGCTACGCTCCTGCCGAATCGGGCAGAGTGCCCGCTCAGGAGGGACGACGATGAGTCGCAAGTATCGCCTGACGACCCTGCTGGCCGCCGGCATCGCGCTCGCGGCGACGGTGATCGCGCCCGCGACCGCGATGGCGGCGCCGAGCTGCACCTCGGATCTGTGCCTGTGGTCGGGGCTCAACTACACCGGCACGAAGAGCTCGGCGGGGTATTTCGACAAGAACACTCACTGCTACCCGGACAAGCACTACAACTCCGCGGTCAGCCGCACCGGCTACAGCATCCGGATGTACAACGGCTCCTCGTGCAACGGCCCGTCGTTCGTGCTCGGACCGGGCAAGCAGGTCGCCAAGACCCAGTTCGTGGTGCACAGCTTCCGCCGCGCCTGACGCGGTGAGGTCATCGTCTGATCTCGCGACTGCTCAAGACGGGTCCTGATGCCCGATTTGAGTGCTTCACGCGGTTCCGCGCGGGGGTCGTGAGCGATAAGGAGCGTTAGAACGACGTTTAACGCTCACGACCTCCCGGTCAAGTCGGGACCGCGGAGTCCGTGAAGGACTCCTTGAAGGACTCTGGGTCCCTCAAAGTTCCCCTCATCCGGCGCTACCCGTGAAAGGACACCTGCGTTGTAGCCCGAGAACAAGCGGTAAGGCTATGCCCAGGGAGGTGGGACCGGTCGCCAAGTCCGGTCCCACCTCGTTTCCTCGCCCCCGGGTCAGAACGTGACGGTGAACCCGTCGACCGAGCCGGTGTCGAACCGGTAGACGTCCTGGGCGCTCAGCTTCCAGGTGCCGTTGGCGTTCTCGCCGGAGGCGTCCACCGTGTACGTCTCGTGGACACCGCCCGCCGCACCGACTCCACCGGAGCCCTTGAGCCGGTACGCCTTCCCGCTCGGCCCGATCAGGTCGAGCACCAGGTCCGCGGTGTAGGTGTGCGAGATGTCCACCTTGACCGGCAGCGTCGAGGACGCCCTGCCGTCACAGCCGTCCTGTGTCACCGCACTCGTCACGGCGGCACCGGCGTCCGGGATGGCGACCGGAGTGGTGTTCGACTTCGCACCGCACTTCGGCCCCGGGCCACCGCCGCCGATGAACGAGACGTTGAGCAGTTTGTTCAGCGAACCGCTGCCCGGGTTCTTGACGACACCGTCGGAAGCGTTGTTCACCAGCGCGTCCCGGACCTGTTTCGGTGTCGCGGACGGGTTGGCCGCCAGGTAGAGCGCGGCCGCGCCGACGACGTGCGGTGTCGCCATCGAGGTCCCGCTCATCCCGGCGGACCCGCCGTTGCTCGGGCTCAACGAGGTGATGTTGGTGCCCGGGGCGAAGATGTCCGTGCAGCTTCCGTAGTTCGAGAACGACGAACGGTTGTCGCCGGAGTCCGTCGCGTTCACCGTGATGGCTTCCGGCACCCGCGCGGGGCTGGTGTTGCAGGCGTCGGTCGAGGCGTTGCCCGCCGCGACACCGTAGACGACGCCCGACGCGATCGACTTCTTGACCGCGTCGTCGCCGACCCCCGGTGCGTCCATACCGAGGCTCATGTTCGCCACGGCCGGCTTCACCGCGTTGGCCGTCACCCAGTCGACGGCGTCGATGATGCCCGAGTCGGGCCCTGAGTTGTCGCAGCCCAGCACCTTCAGCCCGACGATCTTGACCTTCTTGGCGACCCCGTAGGTCTTGCTGCCGAGGGTGCCGGCGGTGTGACTGCCGTGGCCGTGGCAGTCCTTGCCGTCGCCGCCCATGAAGTCCTTGCCGAGGCTCGCCCGGCCTTCGTACTCCGGGTTGCCGGGGTTGATGCCGCTGTCGAGGTCGTACGCGGTGACTCCTTCACCGCTGTTGTTGTAGGTGTACTTCTTGTCCAGCGGCAGGGTTTTCTGGTCGACGCGGTCCAGACCCCAGGTCGGGTTGGCCTGGGTTTCGGTGCCGCGGGCCGTGCCGTCCTGGTAGACCGCCTTGACCGACGGATCGGCCGCGAGCCGCCGGGCCTGCTTCTCGGTCATCTTCTTGACCGAGAAGCCGTTCAGCGCGGCCGACCAGGTGGACCGGACCTCGCCGCCGAAGCGCTGGGTCAGCGAGGCGGACGACGCCTGCGCGGTCGCGAGGCCGTCCTTGAGCACCACGATGTACTGGTCGCCGTAGTGCTGTTTCGCCTGCACCACTACACCTTCGGCCTCCGCGGCGACGGCGTTCCCGGCGCCGAGCGCCAGCAGCGGCGTCAGTGCGCCCAGTGCCAGCAGGAGTTTTCGAGAGTTACGCATGGTGGATCACCTCCGTGGTCGTCGTGGTCACTGGACGGTGAGCGTGTACGTGGCGGTCGAGGTCTTGCCGGAGCCGTCCTTCGCCGTCACGGTGATCGGGTACGTCCCGGTCTGGAACGGCGGGAAGACCTGCATCGTCGAGGTACCGCCGCTGGAGATGGTCTGCGGGTTGAAGAACGGCGCGAACGGCAGACCGGAACCGGAGGCCGAGAGCGTGATGGAGCCGCTGCCGCCGGTCACGGACACCTTCGTGCTGACCATGGAACCCGGCCGCGCGGTGCCCGACGCGGGGTTGAGGGTCACCTTGAGGTCGCCCGGCTCGCTGCCGCCCTTGCCGACGGTCAGCGTCAGCGTGGTGGTCGCGGTGTCGGTGTTCCCCTTGCCGGAGACGGTGATCGTGTAGTCCCGCTCGGGCGTGTTCGCCGCGGTCTCGATCGTCAGCTTCGCCGTGTCACCGGACTTGATGGTCGACGGCTGGAAGGTCGCCTTGGCGCCATCGGGCAGTCCGGACGCGGTCAGCGCGACGTCCTCGGTGCCGTTCTTGCCCGGCTTGCTCGTGATCGACGTCGAGACGTACTTGCCGGGGTCGACCTTCGCCGAACCCGGCGACGCGGCGAGGGTGAACTTGTCGGCGCTGGGGGCTTCGCCGATCTGCTCCTTGACCCAGTCGCCCATCTCGTTGTTCAGGCGACTGTAGACGCTGTACCACTTGAAGTCGCTGCGGCTCCACGAGGTGATGCCGACGACCACGCCGTTGACGACGAACGGGCCGCCACTGTCGCCGGGCAGGACGGTCTTGCGGCCGTCGGAGTAGCCCGCGCAGATCATCGTCGCCGGGTCTACACCGTTCTCCACCCCGGTGCACTGGTTCGGGTTGACGATCGGCAGGGTCAGCTTCTGCAGGGTGACGTCGGCGGGGCTGTCGCTCTGGGTCTTCTTGCCGTAGCCCAGGCTGAAGCCGTCCTTGCCCGGGGTCTCCAGGCCGGTGTCGGCCGAGGTGGCGACCTTGGCGTAGCCGCCCGCGGGGACGGGGATGTCGGCGTCGGTGGTGATGATCGCGACGTCGTAACCGTTCCAGGGCTGGGTGAACCGCGGGTGGAGCTGGTAGTCGACGGCCTTGAGCTGCGTGCCGCCGGTGCTCTTCAGGTCGTCGAGTCCATAAAGGACGGACTTCTCGCCCGCCAGTTCCTTGCAGTGCGCCGCGACCATCACCTTGCGGGGTGCCACGACCGAGCCGCTGCAGCTCTGCCCCTTGGGACGCGACCCGCCTTCACGCAGGGCGGCGATGGCGAACGGGTAGTCCTTCACCGAGGCGGGCACGCCGCCGATGCCCTGGGCGTGGGCGCCGTCGGGGATCCGGACGTCGCCGGTCGGAGCGATCGCCGACGCGGTCCGCTGGGGCGCCGCCCCCGCGGTTCCGCCGGCGATGGGGATCGACAGCGCCGTCACACCCAGCGCCAACAGGCCCAGGATTCTTTTTCTCTGCACGGTGGTTCCTTTCACAGGGAGGGAAATCAGAAGGTCAGGCCGAAGCTGTCGATGACGCCCGCGTCGAAGCGGTAGACGTCCTGGACACGCAGCTTCCAGTCGCCGGAACGGTTCTCGCCCGACGTGTCGACGGTGTAGGTCTTGGAGAGGTCGATCGTGCTTTCACCACCGGCCTGCTTGAGGTTGACGACCTTGCCGCTCGGCGTCACGAGGTCGATCTTCAAGTCGCCCGAGTACGCGTGCTTGATCGCCACGGCGACCGAGGTGCCCGACGTGCCCTTGGCATCGCAGGAGCCGATGGTCACGGTGCTGGACACGGCGTCACCGGCGTCCGGGATCGCGACGTCGTCGGTGCTGCTGCCACCCGCGCAGGACGGCGGATTCGGCGTGCCGCCGCCGAGGAAACCGGTGTACAGCAGCTTGTTCGGCGAGCCCTTGACATCGGAGATCTTGCCAGGGGTGGTGTTGTCGAGCAGCGCCTTGGTGACCTGCGCCGGGGTGGCCGACGGATTCGCGGTCAGGTACAGCGCGGCCGCGCCGGCGACGTGCGGGGTGGCCATCGACGTGCCGCTCATCTGCTGCGTGCCGCCGCCGTTGCGGGTCGAGGTGATGTTGCTGCCCGGCCCGAACAGGTCGGTGCAGGTTCCGTAGTTCGACGACTGGGACGAGTTGAAGATCGACCGCTTGTCCTGCGCGTCGCTGGCCGCGACCGTGATCGCCTCCGGCGTGCGGGCGGGTGAGACGTTGCAGGCGTCCTGCCCTTCGTTGCCCGCGGCGACCGTGACGGTGATCCCCGCCCGGACCGCGCCCTGCACCGCCTGGTCCACAGTGGACGTCACACCGCCCCCGATGCTCATCGTGAGCACCGCGGGTTTCTTGGCGTTCTTGGTGACCCAGTCGATACCGGAGACGACCGTCGACCACGGCGAGCTGGAGTTGCAGCCGAGCACGCGGACGGCGACGATCTTCACGCCCTTGGCGACACCATAGGTCGTGCTGCCGACGGTGCCCGCGACGTGCGTGCCGTGACCGTGGCAGTCGGAGGCGTCGTTGTCACTGTCGACGAAGTCGTAACCACTGCTCGCGCGGCCACCGAACTCGGACTGCCGGTAGTCGGTCCCGGTGTCCAGGACGTAGACGGTGGCACCGTCGCCCTTGTTGGCGTAGTCGTACTTCTTGTCCAGCGGCAGGTCTTTCTGATCGATCCGGTCCAGGCCCCAGGTGGGGTCGTTCTGGGTGTCGGTGGCGCGGGCCGTCGAGTCCTGCTCGACCGACGCGACGGCCGGGTCCGCCGCGAGTCTGCGGGCCTGCCCCTCCGTCATGCGACCGGCGAAGCCGCGCAGGGCCGCGTCGTAGGTGCGGGTGACCTGCGCGCCGTAGCCGGAGGCCAGCGAGTGGGCGTCGGCGGTGCCGGCCCGGCCGGGTTCGAACGTGACGAGGTAGGCACCCGGGATGGCGTCCGGGCCACCTTTCAGCACGGCCTGTTCGCCCGCGGAGGCGGTGGCCGGGAGGACGAGGACGGCGGCGGACAGGGCCGTGGCCAAGGCCAAGGCCCGTCGGGGACGGAAACGTTCACGCATCGGCATACTCCTGAAGGTGGGGAATCGGCGCCGGGCGGGGAGAGAGCGAGGGCGACCACGGCGCTGTGACAACAGTGAATTTTTCCGACGGCGAGAACAATAGTGGTTGTCCACGATGGACTACCCATTAAATTCACAGGCCCGCCACCTGCGCTTTTGTCGCAAGTCGCGACAGCTCGAACAAGCTCGAATTAATTCGACCCGTATGCCGAAAAAGTAAGGGACCTCATCAATCGGCGCGGACATGAAAAGACCGAGCCTGATTGAACCACACAATTCAGGCGGTTTTCGACGCGGCGATCCGGTCGCGCAACAATTCTTCACTCAGGACGGCACGCGAAGGCAGATCGAGTTTGCACAACGCCCGGCCGAGATGGACCTCGACGGTGCGCGCGGAGAGGAACAGGCGTTCGGCGATCTCGCGATTGGTGAGGTTCTGCGCGGCCAGGACGACGACCTCGAGTTCACGGGGTGACAGCGCTTTGCCGTAGCCTCGACGACCACGCCGCGGCACGTCCGGATCGTGAGCCGCCAGAGCCCTTCGGCATCGCTGCGCGTCGGCGAGGGAGTCCAGCGCCCGGTAAGTCGTCTCGGCGGAGGTGAGCGCGCCCAGCACCCGTTCGTGCTCGCCGAGTTCGGCGTAGCACTCCCCGGCGAGTTCCTCCGCGCCCGCGGCCGCGTAAGGCCGAGGCAAGGCTTGATACGACCGGGCCGAGCGACTGAACAGTTCGGCGGCTTCGGCGGGGCGGGGCCGGGCGAGCAGACCTTGGCAGAACAGGTCCGCCGCGTGGGCGAGCGGCGCGTCGCGGCCGACGATCCCTTCCTGGTATTCGGCCAGCCACGCTTCGGCGGCTTCGGTCTCGTGCTCCCCGAGCAGGATCCGGACGGCCAGCGGAAGCAGTTCGGCCGCCCACACCCAGTTGTTCTTGCGGCGGACGTTCTCCAGCCCGTACTCGACGAGACGACGCGCCCCCGGGAGATCCTTGGCGGCCAACCGGACCGCCGCCCGTCCCGCGAACGACGAGGCCTGGAGGGGAACACTGCCCGCCGAAAGACCGAAAGCGGCGTCGAAATCGCGCAGGGCCGCCGCCCGCTGCCCACGGCCGAAGTGGTACCAGCCCAGTGCCAGCAGCGGTTCGGCCGCCAGGGAACTGTCTTCGCCCACTCGTGCGACCAGCTCACGGGCTTCGGTGTCCACTCCTGCCCAGAGGCCCATGACGACATCGAGCCGCAGATCGGTGCCCGCGGCCAAGGCCTCCAGATACGACTGGTGCTCGTCCTGGATCAGCCGTCGTGCCGTCGCGAGATACGACCTGGCCACCGGGTAGTAGCCGTTCCACGCCGCCGCGTCGGCGAGGTTGATGTAGGTCCGGCTGACCTGGCGGCGCACATCGGCCGACCGCGGCGAGTCCGGGAGCGTGCCGACGTCCTGCCAGACACCGGGATCGGCGACCTGCATCCGGCTGGACATCCGGTTCGCGGTGACCGCGGCGAGCAGTTCGACGTCACGAAGGCCGTGGCTGGCGCGCTCGGCCTGATCGAGCCAGCGCAGGTTCTCTTCGACCGGGACCGCGCCGAGGTGCGGAAGCGCCAGCGTGACCAGGCCGCGCGCGAGCAGCGCGCGGTGGTCGGAGAGGTCGGCGACGGCGAGCTGGATTTCCGAGCGGCCGGCGTCGATCTGCCCGGCCTGGTTGATCAGCACCCGGCCGAGATTGATCCGGATCTCGCCGCGGGCGGTCTTGCTCATCGGCCACTCCCGCACCGCCGTGCGGAGCAACCGGACCGTCGGCTCCTTGATCAGCTCGTAGGCCGTCCCCCTGCTGAGCCTGACCGCGAAGTTTTCCCGGTCCGCGCGGGAAAGTCCCTCGTCGCCGAGCGCGGTTTCGAGCAGGCGCACGGCTTCGTCCGGTTTGCCCTCGGCCACCGCTCTGTCGACCGCTTCCGAGGTCCAGCGCACCCATTCGGCGAGTTCTCCGGCCGCCCGATGGTGCTGTGCGATTTTCGGCGCGTCCGGTTCGCTCGAACCGGCAAGGAAACGTGCGACGCGACCGTGCAGGCGGCATCGGCGGGGGCCGGGGACAGCGGTGAGGATGACCTCCGCCGCGAGGGGGCTGCGTGCGGCGTACCGGCCCCTTCCCAGGTCTCGCAGGAATCCCTCGTCGAGAGCGGAAAGCAGCGCGTCGTCGATGGCGTCAGAGGCCAAACCGGACACGGCGGCCAGCTCGGCGCCCCCGGCCGGGCGGCCGAAGACCACGGCCGCCTCGGCGATCGCGGCACAGCCCGGCTCCGCCTTCGCGAACCTGGCCGCGAGCGCGTCGGCCCAGGCCCGGGGCACGGGCGCACCAGGCGTTTCGAGGACCGCGTGCACGGCACCGCGCACGCCACCGGTCCGGCGATGGACCAGTTCGCCGAGTTCCCGGGAACCTGCCAGTGACACGACCTCGTCGGGCTCCAGCGGCGCCAGCGTGAGTCTCGCGGTCACTCCCGACCTCGGAGGCCACCAGGACTCCCCCGGTCCCGGCCGATGCGCCCGAATCGCCGTGGTGGCGACGACGGCCAGCCGTGGAGAGGGGTGGTCCGCCAGGAACCTGAGGAGGTCTTGGGTTTCCTCGTCGGCCTCGTCGGCGTCATCGACGAGCAGCACGGTGCGGTCGTGCGCGGTCAGCAGTTCCCGCAGCGCCCGGAACACCAGGTGACGACCGGTCGTGTCGGCAGGCACCTCGGGGAGCACCTGGGTCAGTTCCGGCAGGAACGGCCGGAGAACACCGGCGAGCGGCGACAGGAGCGGAGCGACCGTGGTCCACCGGCGGAGGTCGGCGCTCAGCGCTTCGAGCATCGGGCCGAGTGGGACGGGCCGCCGGCGTCGGGCGCAGCGAACCCGGACCAGGGCACTGTCCTCGGTCTCGCGCCGGGTGAGCTCGTCGAGCAGCCGCGTCCGCCCGGAACCCGGTTCGCCCTCGACCACGGCGAAGGCGGGACACCGGGCGATCGCCCGCGCGGGCCCTGCGACGAAATCCGCTGTCGCGCCGTTCATGAACCGACTCTAAGCGCGAACCTCTTGTTCGGGATTTCTCTAAGGGTCCTCATTTAATGCGGCGCCGGGCGGGCCAACTCGACGAGACTGTCGAACAGCACCTCCGCGGACCGGCACACGGCGAGCGGCGGCACCTCGAACGGGCCGATGACCTCGGTCAGCTGTTCCCAGGCGAACCGGCCCAGCACCCTGGCCAGCACTGCCCTGACCGCGGCGGGTTCCCCCGCGCGAGGCCGCAGCGCGTCGTCACCGCCACTGAGGCTCCCTTCCGGCTCGAGCGCGTCGAGGCAGCGGGAAAGGACCTCGCCGGTCAGCCGGATCGCGGCCACGCGTGACGGCCCCCGCAGGTAGGGGGCGACGTCCGCCATGCTCGCCATCCGGTGAAGCACGCCGGCCACCATGCGGTCTCGTAAGTAGTGTGGCCCGAGGGTGGCAACGGTCGCGGGATCCTCGAATCGCTTCGACACGATCCCAGCTTTGCCGGGCAGAGGTGCCTCAGCCAGGCCGGAAGCGATAGATGAGGATCCGTAGCTATTGACCACCAGCGGCTCGACCGCGCCGAGTCAGAGGTTGATGGCCAGCCACAGCGCCAGCCAAGCGAGCAAGGCGACCACTCCGCCCACCCCGACGGCCAGGAGAACACGCCTGATCCAGAGTGATTCGTCGACGGCCCCGGTCATCGCCGTTTCGGCCGTCGATACCCCGACTTCATCGCCCATGCTCAGGAAGTACCTCGGATCGTCCGGGTCAAACCCTCTGGTTCCCGCTGCTCGGCGGTCCGGCCTGCCTGAGCGGTAGCTCCGCCCAGACCGTCTTGCCTTCGGGACCACACCGCTGCCCCCATCTGGCCGCACCTCTGGCGACGAGCCGGAGGCCGAGCCCCGCGTCCTCCCCCGCGTACGCCAGCCTTGGATTCGCGTCGTCGATCTCCATGCGCAGACGGTCCGCGGTCAGCCCCACGGTGACCGCCCGGCAGGCATGCCCATGGACCACCGCGTTCGTCACCAGCTCGCCGAGCACCAGTGCCGCGTCATCGGTCAGGTCGGCGGACGCACCCGGATGGTGACGTTCCAGGACGCTCCTGAACCAGCACCTGGTTTCTCCCAGGCCGGCGGCCCCGCGAGGTGGCGAGGGCAATCTTTCCTCCACGGTCGTGCCTCGGCTGCTGTCCGGCATTCGGCCCTGCCTTCCCCAGACGGATACCTGAAGTGAGGATTACCCGTTCCGGGCCCGTTTCAGTCACGACTCGGGGACACCTGGCGGGTGAAAAGAGCCGACCCGTCAGCCGTCGAACGTGCCATGTTCGGGCGGAGCGGGCGATCACACGTGACCAGAGACGGATCACGGAGTTCGCCTTCTGATCACGCGAGATCCGGCTCCAATCACGCGAGTCACGTCATCGCGACCAGGGTCCGTCGCTTGCCCGTGAACGGCTCGCGGCCGTGGGCCATCAGCATGTTGTTGATCACCATGATGTCGCCCGGCTGCCACGGGAACGCGTAGCTGACCTCGTCGTAGGTCGCCTTGATCGTGGCCAGGTCCGCCTGCGGGATCGGCGAGCCGTCGGCGAAGGACGCGTTGCGGGGCAGGTCCTCCTCGGGGTACAGGTCCAGCAGCGCCTCGCTGACCTCCTCCCCCAGGCTCGAGACGTGGAAAAGGTTGGCCTGGTTGAACCACACCGTCGCACCGGTGTGCGGTTCCGTGGCGAAGGACGGGCGCACGTGCCGTGTGCGCAGGCCCTCGTCGGTCCACTCGTACGTCTGCCCGTTGCCGGTGCAGTAGTCCGCCACCACCTGGCGGTCGTCGGTCTGGAACGCCTCCTGCCAGGTCAGCCCGAGTCCTTCACGGAAAGCGCGGGTGTAGGTGACGCCGCCCGCGAAGCGCTCGCGCAGGTCCGCCGGCAGCAGGCGGTACATCGCACGGCTGTCGGCGATCGGCGTCGCGCCGCCGGTTTCGGCCGCCGTGTCGCACAGGAAGAACAGGCGGTCCGGCCAGTTCGCCGAGTACGAGTTCTCGTTGTGCATCGGGATCGACTCGCCCGGCGGGTACTCCGTCGAGGTGTAGATGTTGCCCGAGACCGCCGACCGCGGCGTCGACCGTTCCGTGTAGGTCAGCAGCGAGCCGCCGATCTCCTCGGTGACCTGGTTGAACACCGCCAGGTCGGCGGGCATCCCGCGCAGCAGGATCGCGCCGTCCTCGCGCAGCCGGTCCTGCAGCACTTCGCGGTGCGCGCGCACCCAGTCCAGGCCCGTGGCCGCGTAGACGGTGAGCTTCGTGTGGTCGTTGCCCTCGATGTAACCGAGGTTCTCCGCGAGTTCGGCGGTCATGACTCCTCCAGTTCGAAACGGATCAGTTTGGCGGCCTCGGCGTGCAGCGCGGCGAGGTCTTCGGTGTCGGCGAACCCCGCGGCGAGCACGTTCACCGCGTAGATCTCCTGGTCGTCGGTGAGCAGTTGGCCGGGGCGCACGATCGTGACGACCTCAAGGACCTCGGGCAGGTCGGCGACCTCGTCGGTGCCGTCGACGCGGACCAGCCGCCCAGTGCCCTCGGCGTAGAAGATCAGATAGCCCACCGGCACCGGCAGGCCCGCACCTCGCGCGGGCGGCGGCGTGCCCAGTGCCAGCGACACGGCCTCGGCGATGACATCGATGCCGGTCGCGAGCTTCAGCAGCACCGGCTGGGCGCCGCCTGCCGGGCGGCCCGCGTTCACTTCGACGACCGCAGGGCCCAGCTCGGCGTCGTCGATCAGCTCGATATGCGCGCAGGTGTTATCCAGGCCCAATGCGAGCGCGGCGGCCGTCGCCGCCGCGAACAGCCGTTCACTGTCCTCTTCGGACAGTTCGAGCGGCGGGCAGACCATGCCCAGCTCGAACTTGCGCTCGTCGATCAGCGGCTTTTCGACCACGGCCACCGGTTCCGCGACGCCGTCACGCACCAGGACGTCGACAGCGTACTCCGGACCGCGCAGCAGGCCTTCCACGAGGAACGCCTTCACCGGGTCGATCGGCGACGGGCCGCCACCGATGAGCCGGTGGTACCGGGCGTCCTCCGACAGCGGCAACCGCTCGGCCAGCAGCCGGTACGCCGCCGCCAGTTCGTCCACAGTGGACACCGTGCGTACGAGATTGCTCGCCGCGCCGTTCACCGGCTTGACGATCGCCGGGAGCCCGACCGCCGAAGCCACCGACGCCGCCTCGGCCTCCGACGAGATCAGCGCGCAGCGCGGCCCCGGCAACCCGGCCGCGGCCAGCACCTGCCGGACCGCGAACTTGTTGTGCGTCACGGTGAACACCGATGCCGGGCAGCGTGCCACGCCGAGCAGCTCGGCCGCGCGGGCGACGCTCGCGATGATTCCCTCGGCGGCGGTCACCACCCCGGCCGGACGCGCGGTCCGCGCCCGGATCGCTTCGGCCACGGATTCGGCGTCGCGGACGTCGTCGACGACGACGAAGCCGTCCACCAGTGCCGTCAGCTGTGCCTGCTCGGCCGGTTCCAGAGGCTGGGTGACCAGCTCGACCCCCAGCCCGGTCGCGCGCACGGCGGCCACGACGTCGGCGATCCACTGCCCTGCGGTCTCCCGGACCACGAACACGGTGTTCACACGTCCTCCAGGTCCAGCTGGACGAGCTTGCTCGCCTCCGCGTGCAGGGCGGCGAGGTCGTCGTGATCGGCGAACCCGGCCACGACGAGGTTGACCGCGTAGGTCTCCTGTTCGTCGGTGAGCACCTGCCCCGGCGAGACGGTGGTGACGACGTCGATCACCTCGGGCAGATCGGCGACCTCGTCGAGCCCGCCGATCCTCGTCAACCGGCCCGAACCGGCGGCGTAGAGGATCAGCATGCCCAGCGGGATCGGCAGTTTCGCGGGTTCCCGCACCGGCGGTGGAGCGTCCACCGCGAGCGCCGCCAGCTCGGCGAACACGTCGATGCCGGTGCGCAGTTTCGCCAGCAGCGGCATGATCGACCCGGCGGGCCTGCCCGCGTTGACCTCGACGATCGTCGAGCCGCGGTCGACGTCGTCGATCAGCTCGACGTGGGCGCAGGTGTTGTCGAGACCCAGCGCGCGGACGGCGGCGACCGCCGCCGCGGTGACCAGCTCGGCCCGGTCGGCGGTGAGCCCGGCGGGCGGGCACGACAGCGCCAGCTCGAACTTTCGCTCGTCGATCAGCGGCTTGTCGAGGATCTCGACCGGCTCGGCCACCCCATCGCGGATCAGGACGTCCACCGCGTACTCCGGGCCGCGCAGGAATCCTTCGACGAGGAACGTCGCCGACGGGTCCACTGTCCCCAGTGGACGGTGGTAACGCGGATCCGCGGACTCGGGCAGTCGCGCGGCCAGCAGCTCGTACGCGGCCGCCAGTTCGTCCACAGTGGACACGACGCGGACGAGGTTGCTGCCCGCGCCGTTGACCGGTTTGACGATCGCCGGGAGCCCGACCGCCGAAGCGACCGATGCCGCCTCAGCGGCCGACGAGATCAGGGCGTACGCGGGCCCCGGCAGCCCGGCCGCGGCGAGGGCCTCCCGGACGGCGAACTTGTTGGCGCACAAGGCGAACACCGACGCCGGACAGCGCGCCACCCCGAGCAGCTCGGCGGCGCGGGCGGTGCTCGCGATGGCGCCGTCCGAGCCGGTGAAGATCCCGGCCAGCGCGCCGCCGTCGATCTCCCGGACCTTCGCCGAGACGGCTTCCGGGTCGTGGACGTCGTCGAACGCGACGACGTCGTCCACCACGCCTGCCAGCGCCGCCCGCTCAGCCGCGTCCATCGGCGGGGCGAGCAGCACCACGCGGTGCCCGGCCGCCCGCAGCACCGGCGCGACCTCGCCGACCCAGTGCCCGCGGGCCTCCCTGACCAGCACTGCCGTACTCATGAGGCTTCCTTCCCGGCGAGCTTGCGCTCCCGTTCCTGCGCCCCGACCAGATCGTCGGGCAGCGAGTCGGGCACCTCGGTGTCGAACCGGCGCAGCCGCCGCAGCGAGAACCCGCCCACGTTGATCAGCAGCAGGATCAGCGCGAAGACGACATAGGCGAGCCCGATCCCCCGGGTCTCACCGGTGCCGAGCACGGCGCCGACCGACCCGGTCAGCGCGCCGCCCGGCGCCAGCAGCGGCGAGAACCAGCCGACGGCCAGCGGCGCCAGCACGGCGAATCCGATCGGCAGCGTCGACCACGTGATCGTCTGGTTGATCGCGAACACCCGGCCGTGGAACCGCTGCGGCACCTTGACCTGCACCAGGGTCGCGTAGATGCCTTGCGACACGGACATCGCGGCGGCCAGGACGAACACACCGGCCGCGACGACGATCAGCGACGGCCGCAGGCCCATCATGAGGCTGCCGAGCGCGATCCCGATGTTGCCGGCGAGCACGCCGACCATCCGGCGATGCCGCGGGCCACCCCACAGCGCCATCCCGATCCCGCCCGCCACCGCGCCGACGGCCTCGGCCAGCGCCACCTGGGCGACGTCGGTGACCGAGCCGAACGACAACACGAGCGGCGAGACCAGCACCAGCGCGGGAGCCAGGAAGACGTTCGCCAGCGCGAAATACAGCAGCATCGTGCGGAAGCCGCGGTGGTTCCACGAGTACCGCAGCCCGCCCGCGATCGCCGTCAGCAGCGGTTCGCGCGGGCGCCAGCCCAGCAGATCCGGGAACCGCACCAGCAGCAGGCCCACGATCGCGAACGCGTAGCTCGCCATGTCCAGGATCAGGATGCCGGACAGCTGGATCGTCGCCAGTAGCCCGGCCGCGAGCACCGGCATCAGCAATTGGGCGAAACCGGTGGACAGCTGCGCCAGGCCCATCGCGTGGCCGAGGTACTGCTTCGGCACCAGCTGCGCCACCGACGACTGGTAGGCGATGCGCTGGAACGAAGCGGCCACCGACCCGAGCGGGATCAGCACGTAGAACAACCACAGCTGGACGTGCCCGGTGATCAGCAACAACGCCAGGATCAGCTGGATCCCGCCGGCGGTGCCGCTGGCCGCGATCATGATCCGCCGCCGGTCGCCGCGGTCGACCAGCGCGCCCGCGACCGGCAGGACGAGCACGCCGAACATCAGCGCGAGCGCCCACAGAAGGCCGAGGTCGGCGACCGAGCCCGTGCGGGTGTAGAGCCAGATCGGCACCGCGAACGACGTCAGCGCCGAGCCGGTCGAGGACACCAGTTGCCCGGCCGTGATCGTGAGGAACCGGGCCATGCTCGGCCGCACAGTGGGTTTGTCGTCCACTTCCGCCCGATGGGTCTCGTGCACCGCCCAGGCCGCGTCTTCGCCACGGGTCCGGACGTCGAGCTCGCCGGGATCGTCCAGTGCCGGGTGCACTTGCGTGACGATCTCCGCGAGTTCGTCGGCCCGGTAGCGCAGGAAGAAGTGCCCGGCCCGGTCGAGCACCACGAGCGCGGTGGTGTCGGTGAGGAACTCCCATTCCCGGTACCGCTCGGTGTAGTAGTCGGTGACCGGGTCCTCGGAGCCGACCACCGACACGATCGGCGCGCGCAGCTTGGCCACGCGGGCGTCGAGCAGGCCGCTGAAGTACTCCTCGGCGGCGCGGCTGTCGGCGCGCATGTTCGTGATGATCCGGTCGGCCTGCGCCGGGTCGAGGTCGTCGGTGTCGACGCCCATGCCCTTGAGCCAGTTCGAGTAGTACCGGTTGCTGCGCAGCTTCTCCAGCCGGGTGCGCAGCGTGCCCACCGCGCCCTTCATGCGGGCGAACGGGAAGATCGCGCCGATGTAGACGACCTCCAGCTCGCGGCCGCGTTCTTCGAGCAGCCGGGCGACGGCGACGGCGAGCGCGTTGCCGACACCGCAGTGGCCGTAGATGGCCAGCGGACCGTCGACGCGGTCGAGGATCTCGTCGGCCAGCCGCTCGACCAGGTCGTCGAAGGGCACGGCCTCCTCAGACAGTCCGACGTCGTGGCCGGGGATGGCGACCGAGTAGAGCGAGTGGCCCTCCGGGAGCGCGTCGGCCAGCGGCTGGTAGACGATCGCGCTGCCGCCGCCGTAGGGGAAGCAGACATAGGTCAGCGTCCGCTGCGTCGTCGGCTTGGTCAGCTCGTACAGCAGGTGGCGCGGCCGGTCTGCGGTGTCACCGTCCATGAAGGACGCGAGCTCGCGGATCGTGCGGTGCTGGAACAGGTCCATGACGCCGACCTGGCCCGCGTCCGCCTTGCCGATCCGCGCCACCACCTGGGTGGCCAGCATCGAGTGGCCGCCGAGGTCGAAGAAGTCGTCGTCGACACCCAGTTCGTCCACTTTGAGCACGTCCCGCCAGATCCCGGCCAGCAGGATCTCGACCGGGGTCGACGGTGCGACCAGCTCCTTGGTCGCGTCCCGGGACGCGACCGGAGCGGGCAGCGCCTTGCGGTCGAGCTTGCCGTTCGGGGTCAGCGGCAGCTCGTCGAGCGGGACGAACGACGGCGGGACCATGTAGTCCGGGAGGCTTTGCTTGAGCGCCGTCCGCAGCGCGCCGGGCTCGGCGCCGCCGACGACGTACCCGACCAGCCGCTTGTCCCCCGGCGTGTCCTCGCGGACGATCACGGCGGCGTCGCGCACCCCAGGCTGGGCGCGCAAGGTCGTCTCGATCTCCCCCAGCTCGATGCGGAGGCCGCGCAGCTTGACCTGGTGGTCGATCCGGCCGAGAAACGCGATGGTCCCGTCGGGGCGCCAGTGCGCGAGGTCGCCGGTGCGGTACATCCGTCCACTGTGGAACGGGTCGGGTACGAACCGCTCGGCCGTGAGCTCCGTGCGGTTGTGGTACCCGAGGGCGAGGCCGACACCGGCGATGTGCAGTTCGCCGGGCACGCCGACCGGGCATGGCCGCCCGGCAGGGTCGAGCACGTAGATCCGGATGTTCTGGATCGGCGCCCCGATCGGCACCGAAGCGACCTCGGCGAGCGCGGCGGGCGTGCAGTGCCACGCGGTGACGTCGATGGCGGCTTCGGTCGGGCCGTAGAGGTTGTGCAGCTCGCAGTCCGGCAGCCGCCGGGTGAACTCGCGGGCTGCGTCGAGTGGCAGCTCCTCGCCGCTGCACACGACCCGCCGCAGCGCCACGCAGGCCTCGACGCCTTGTTCGGCAAGGAACAGCGTGAGCATCGACGGCACGAAGTGCGCGGTGGTGATGCCTTCGGACGCGAGCAGCTCACGCAGGTACGCGGCGTCCTTGTGGCCGCCGGGTTCGGCGAGCACCAGCCGCGCGCCGGTGATCAGCGGCCAGAAGAACTCCCAGACCGACACGTCGAAGCCGGCCGGGGTTTTCTGCAGCACCGAATCGGTGCCGTCGAGACGGTACGCGCGCTGCATCCAGTCGAGCCGGTTGACGATGCCGCGGTGACCGTTGGGCACGCCTTTCGGCTGTCCGGTCGAGCCCGAGGTGTAGATGACGTACGCCGGGTCTTCCGGTCCCGCGAGCGGCTCCGGCGGGGTGCCCGGCTGCGCGGCCGTCTCGGCGGGGTCGTCCAGGACAACGACGGTCGCGTCACACTGGAAACCCAGCGTTTCGCGCAACGCCGCCTGCGTCACCACGACGGGCGCGGCCGCGTCCCGCAGCATGAACGCCAGCCGGTCGGCCGGGTACTCCGGGTCGAGCGGAACGTACGCGCCACCGGCTTTCAGCACGCCGAGGAGCGCGACGACCAGCTCGAAGGACCGCTCCGCGAACACCCCGGTGAGCACTCCCGGCCCGACACCGAGGCCACGCAGCCGGTGCGCGAGCCGGTTGGCCCGCTCGTCCAGCTCGCGGTAGGTCAGCGACGCGCCGCGGAAGGTCACCGCGGCCGCGTCCGGCGTCCGGGCGGCCTGCTCCTCGACGAGCGCGTGCAACGTGGTCTGCGGGAACTCGGCCGTCGTGGCGTTCCAGCGCTCCAGGACGAGTTCACGCTGCCCGGCGTCGAGGATGTCCAATTCGGACAGTCGCCGGTCCGGATCGGCGACGATCGAGCGCAGCAGCGTGACCAGCCGCCCGGCCATCCCGGCGACCGTGTCCGCGGTGAACAGCGCCGTGTTGTGCACGAACTTGCCGATCAGCCCGCTCTCGATCTCGATCGCGTGGAACTCGAAGTCGAACCGGGTCGCGGGCAGGTCCATCGGCAGCCAGCGGAAGTCCACATCGGACTCCCCGGCCGCGCCCATCCGGCCCATCTCGTAGTTCTGCAGCACGAACATGGCCTGGAACACCGGTGAGCGGCTGACGTCGCGGGGTACGCCGAGCGCGTTCACCAGCCGCTCGAACGGGACGTCGGCGTGGTCGAAAGCGTCCAGCACGTGCCGCCGGGTGCGGTCGAGCAGCTCGGTGAACGACGGGTCGCCCGCCAGCTGGGCACGCAGGGGCAGCATGTTGATGAACATGCCTGCCACGCCTTCGAGTTCGGGCAGGCCGCGTCCGGCCGACGACGAGCCGATCGCGAAGTCCTCCTGGCCCGAGTACCGCGCCAGCAGTACCTGGTAGGCGGCCAGCAGGGTCATGAAGAGCGTGACTCCGTGCCCGCGGCTCAGCTCGCCGAGGGCACGGGCGAGGTCGCGCTCGACGAAGAACTCGTGGATCGCGCCGTCGAAGCTCTGTTTGGCGGGCCGGGGCCGGTCGGTGGGCAGCTCCAGGGGTTCGACCCCGGTGAGCTGCGCCCGCCAGTGCTCCAGCTGCCGGTCGAGCTCTCCGCCGGTGAGCGTCCGGCGCTGCCAGTGCGCGAAGTCGCCGTACCCGATGCTCAGCGCGGGCAGCTCGGCCGTGCCACCGGTGCTCAGGGCGTGGTACTGCGCGGCGAGGTCCCGCAACAGCAGGTCGACCGACCAGCCGTCGCCCACGATGTGGTGCGTGCACAGGACCAGCAGGTGCTCCTCGTCCGACACCCGGGCCAGGGTCGCGCGCAGCAGCGGGCCCGCGGCCAGGTCGAACGTCTCGGCCGCGGCGGCGTCGACGACCGCACGCGCCGCCTCCTCACTTCCTGCGTCCACTATGGACAGTCTGACCGCGACCGATGGTTCGATGTGGACGGTCGGTTGCCCGTCTTCCCCTGCCGGGAAACGCATCCGCAGGGCCTCGTGCCGCACCGGCAGAGTGTCCAAAGCGGACTGGAGCGCGACGACGTCGAGCCGTCCGGTCAGCCGGATCGGCACCGGGATGTGGTAGGACCCGGTGCCCGGCGCGAACTGCTCCATGAACCAGACGCGCTCCTGCTGGTAGGACAGCGGGACGACGGCGTCTTCGGGGCGCGGCGTGATGGTCGCGGTCGGCTCCGTGCGCCGTCGCAGTCGCCGTTCGAGCAGGGCGCGGCGCGCGGCCGCGCGGCCGGTTTCGTCGATCGTGGTCATGAGAGCTCGCCTTCGGCCAGCTGGCGCTGGACCTCTTCGTCACTGAGCTGGTCGAGGTCCTCGGCGAGCCGCCGCTCGATCTCGGCGGCGAGTTCGGCGACGGTGGTGAAAGAGAACAGCCCCCGCACCGGGATGTCGACTTCGATCTGCTTGCGGAGCCGGGACATCGCACGGATCGCCAGCAGCGAGTTGCCGCCGCGGGCGAAGAAGTCGTCGTGCACGCCGAGGTCGCCGATGTCGAGCAATTCGCCGAGCACCTCGGTGACGAGTTCTTCGGCCGCGGTCCGGGGTGCGACGTACGCCGTCGCCTCACCGGGTTCGGGATCCGGCAGCGCCGCCCGGTCGAGCTTGCCGCTGGCCGCCATCGGCAGCGCGTCGAGCGTCACGAACCGGGTCGGCACCAGGTAGTCCGGCAACGTCTTCCGCAGGGCCTCGGCCACCCCCTCGGTGCTGCCGACGACATAGCCGACGAGTGTGCCGCCGCGGACCGCCACGGCCGCGTCCCGCACTTCCGGCAGCTCGCGCAGCGCCGCTTCGACCTCGCCGGGCTCGATGCGGTAGCCGCGCAGCTTCACCTGCTCGTCGGCGCGGCCGAGGTAGTCGAGCGTGCCGTCTCGGCGCCAGCGGACGAGGTCGCCGGTCGCATACATCCGGCCGGACGGACCCTCGGTGAACTTTTCGGCGGTCAGGTCCGGCAGCCCGAGGTAGCCGCGGGCGAGCTGCGGCCCCGCGACGTACAGCTCGCCAGGGACGCCCGGCGGCACCGGCTGCCGCCGCTCGTCGAGGACGTACACGCGGGTGCCGGGCACCGGACGGCCGATCAGGACGGGTCCGGACGGCGGCTCGTCCCCGGGTTCGATCCGGTGCACGACACAGCCGACCGTGGCCTCGGTCGGGCCATACTCGTTGACGACGAGCGTGCCGGGATGCCGCTCCCGCCACGGCTGGACGGCTTCCGCGGTCAGCGCTTCGCCACCGAGCACCAACTCGCCCGTCGGGAACGACTCTTCGGCGAGGACGGCGAGGTGCGTCGGGGTCGCCTTGACGAACGTCGGCCTGCCGCCGTCGACCACCGCGCCCCCGGCGGTGAGGGTGCCGAGCAGTGTCGTCACGGTGAGGTCGAACGACGGCGACGTGTGCAGCAACGCCCGTCCGGCCAGACCGGGGTACGCCTCACGCGCCCAGGCCAGGTACGTGTCGACGGCCCGGTGCTCGACCTCGACGCCCTTGGGCCGCCCGGTCGAGCCCGACGTGTAGATCACATAGGCGACGTCGCCCGGCCCGGCCGCCGGTTCCGGGTCCTCGGTGGCCGCGGTGGACCACTCGGCCGGGTCGTCCAGGGCCAGCGTCTTGGTGTCCAAAGTGGACTTTCCGGCGACCAGCACGAACGGGACACCCGCGTCGGCGAGGATCAGCGCCTGCCGAGGGGCCGGGTTGGCCGGGTCGAGCGGGACGTAGGCCGCGCCGCTCTTCAGCACCCCGAGCAGGCCGGTCAGCAGATCCGCCGAGTTCGGCACACACACGCCGACGACGGTGCCGGGACCGGCGCCCAGTTCACGCAGCCGATGTGCGACGCGGTTGGCTCGCGTGTTCAGCTCGGCGTAGGTCAGGTGGACCCCGCCGAAGTCGACGGCGGGCGCGTCCGGGGTCCGCCGCACCTGGTCCTCGAACCGGGCGGGCACTGTCGCATTGTCCGAAGTGGACAGTTCCGTCGAGTTCCAGTCGGTCAGGACCAGCTCACGCTCGGCGTCCGAAAGCAGTGGCAGGTCCGCGATCGACCGAGCCGGATCGGCCAGCGCCGAAGTCAGCAGCCGCAGGTACCGCTCGGCCACGGCTTCGGCGGTCTCGCGGTCGAACAGGTCGGTGCGGTAGACGAGCCTGCCGTCCACGGCGGTCAGGTCGATCGCGATGTCGTCCTTCGCGGTGGCCGAGCGGACCGGCTCCAGCCCCGAGTCGGGCAGGAAGTTGAATCCGAGCTGATACAGCGTCTGCACGCCGGGGTCGCGCTCGGCTCCGGCCGCCTCGGCGACCGCCTGGAACGGCACCTGGCTGTGGTCGATCGCCTCCAGCAGCGTGGTCCGGACCCGGCCGACCAGGTCGGTGAACGCGGGCGCGCCCGAACAGTCGACGCGTACGGCCATCTGGTTGACGAACATGCCGATCAGGTCGGCCAGCTCCGGCAGGTCGCGACCGGCGACCGGGACGCCGACGACGACGTCGTCCACTCGGGACAGTCGTGACACGAGTGCCGCGTAGCCGGCCAGCAGCACCATGAACGGCGACGCCGAAAGCTCCCGGGCCAGTTCGCCGACCCGGCCGATCAGTCCGTCCGGGAGGGCGAAGTCCACCTGGTCACCGGCGAACGTCAGCGCTGAGGGCCGCGGCCGGTCGGTGGGCAGGCCGTGGACCGGCGGCAGCCCGGCGAGCTGCGTCCGCCAGTAGTCCAGCTGTTCGGAGGACGTTTCGAGCTGCCCGCGCTGCCAGGCCGAGTAGTCCGGGTACTGGATGGCCAGCTCGGGCAGCTTCGGCTCGCGGCCCTCGAAGACGGCGTCGCACGCCTCGCTCAGCTCGGCCTCCAGCACCAGCACCGAACGGGCGTCGAACACGGTGTGGTGCACGACGAACGTGAGCACCCACTCGTCGTCGGCCATGCGGCACAGCTGGGCCCGCCACGGCGGCGGCGAGTCGAGCGGGATGGCACCGCGCACGACAGCGCCGACGAGTTCGGCGAGCCGGTCGCCGCGAGCCTCGGCGGGCAGATCCCGCAAGTCGTGTACTTCGGGCTCGATCGGCACCTCGGCGTGCACCACCTGCATGAGCGCGCCACCGTCCATGCGGAACGACGTGCGCAGCGCCTCGTGCCGCCCGACGACGACGCCGAGCGCGGTGCGCCACTGCGCGGCGGTCAGCGGGCGGTCCAGCCGGGCCCGGCAGTGCAGGTTGTACACCGGGGACGCCGGGTCGAGCTGGCCGGACAGCCAGATCCGCTCCTGGCCGAACGAGGCCGGGAACGTCCATTCCTTCGTGTCGCTCATGATTTCCTGTTCTCGGTGTCTGGTGGCGGTTTCGGGACCCGACGGGGTCTCGGCCGCCGGCCTGGCTGGTGTGCGGAGTGGCGGATGGTGTCGTCGCCGGTGAGTGAGTGGCGAACGTGTCGCGAAAGCCACTTTCGGGACGTCAGGTGTCGCGAAAGTGGCTTTCGCGACATGCCGAACGCCGAAGCCCGACCCGGCCCGACTCCACCAGCTCTACCGCTCGAGCTTCGGGATGGTGGTCCGGGCGGATTCGGCGGGCGCCTCGGCCTTGCCGGCGCGCAGCTCCTCGATCCGCTCGACCAGAGTGGCCACTGTGGACGCTTCGAACAGCGTCTTCATCGCCAGCCGGGTGCCGGTGGCCTTGCGCACCTGGGCGATGAGCTGGATGGCGACCAGCGAGTTGCCGCCGAGGGCGAAGAAGTCGTCGTGCACGCCGATCTTCTCCACGCCGAGCAGCTCGGTCCACTGGCGGGCGATCTCGGCCTCCAGGTCGGTGCGCGGGGCGACGTAGTCGTCCTCAGACACCCTCACCGGTGCTTCGCCGGGTTCGTCCAGCTCCTCGGCGCTGACCCGGTGCTCGATCAGCTCCCGCACCGGGAGGGTGCTGATCACCACCTGCCCGCCGAGGCCGGGGGCCAGCGCCCGGACGAACGCCTCGGCGCCGTCCACCGGCCGGATCCCGGTCGACGTCTTGTCCACAGTGGACGAACTGGACACAGAGGGCGCTGTGGACGTCAGGCCACCGCCGACGGCGGCCTGATCGACCTGGCGCAGCACGAAGTCCTCGATCGTGACGAGCACGCGGCCGGTCTCGTCACACAGCGAGAGGTCGGCCGCCACCACCTGGTCGCCGCCGGAGTCGCGGTAGCGCAGGTGGCTGCGGAAACTCGCCGGGAGCACGTCGTGCACGACGATCCGGCCGTAGCTCATCGGCAGGTAGGCGCCGCTCCCCCGGCCTCGGCCGAACGCGGTCGCGACGTCCAGCAGTGCAGGGTGCAGCCCCCACGCGCCGGCGTCACCCGCCGCCGCGTCGGGAGCGGTGATCGTGGCCAGCTCCTCCTGCGCGCCGATGCGGTGTTCGCGCAGCGCCGCCCAGCGCGGGCCGAAGGTGACCATGCTGGTGCGGCCGGTGCCGAAGCCGTGCCCGTCGTCGATCGGTTCGGTCCGCCCGGTCACCGCCGCGATGTCCACAGTGGACGCCGAACCGGCCGCGACCCACCCGGCGGATCCGCGCACGTGGGTCCGGCTCGCGCCGGCGACGTGGCTGGTCACGGTGAATTCGTCGCCGTCGAACTCCACGCGGTACTCCGCGGTGGCGCCGTCCGGGACGCCGAACGGCTCCAGGAACGCGACGTCACGCAGCTCGACGACGTGCCCGTCACCGGGCTTCGGCAGCGCAGCTGCCACCGCCGCGCGGACGGTCTCCAGGTGTCCCGTGCCCGGTACCACCGGCACCCCGGCGATCCGGTGCTCGTCGAGCAGCCAGTGTGTGGCCGCCGAGACGAGGCCGTGCGCGCCGTCCTCGGCGCGCGTGGTGAGCACGGGGTGTGCGACCGGGCCGAGTGCCCGCGACCGGGCGGTGCGGATCGTGGTCGGGGCGGCCACCTCCGCGGCCATGCCGACCTCGTCCCAGCCACCCCAGGCATGCGAGACCAGCCGCGCCCGCCAGCCGTGGCCGCCCCGCGCATAGGCGTCGAGGAAGTTGTTGGCCGCGCAGTAGTCGACCTGCCCGATGCCGCCGACCACCGCGGTGATCGACGAGCACAGCGCGACGAAGTCCATCGGCAGATCGGCGAACGCCTCGGCAAGAGCCAGCGTCCCGGCGATCTTCGGGGCCAGCACGGCCTCGGCCGCGGCCCGCTCCTTTACTTCCGCGACGCCGCCGCCGGGCATCCCGGCGGCGTGCACGATCCCGTCGAGGCCCCCGAACTCGCGCTCGGCCAGCTCACGCACCTCGCGCAGGCGCGCCGCGTCGGTGACGTCGGCGGCGACGACGTGCACCACCGCGCCCGCGGCCTCCATCCGCCGCACGGCGAGCATCGCGCGCCCGGTGCGGTCGGTGCCACCGTGCGCGGCGAGGTGCGCGTCCCACTCCGCCCGCGACGGCAGTGCGGTGCGGGCGAGCAGCACGAGTTTCGCCCGCACCCGGCGGGCGAGGTCCTCGGCGAGCGTGATGCCGATGCCGCCGGTCCCACCGGTGATCAGGTACCGGCCGCCGTCGCGCAGTACCGGCTCGGCGGCCGGGGGCAGGTCGATCTGGGTGTGGTCCAGCACCCAGCGACGGCCGGCCCGCAGCGCGACCTCGGCCGCCGCGTCCGCCGGGCGGAACAGTTCGGCGACGGCGTCCTGGGGGTGCGTCGCGTCAGTGTCAATAACGTCGATCCGGCGCACCACCGTGCCCGAGGCCTCCAGCGGCACCACCCTGGCGATGCCCGCGAGGGTCGCGTGCTCGGGGCGGGTCAGGTCGGTGCCGGTGACGTCGGCGGTGCCGGCGCTCAGCACGTCGATCCGCATCGGCTCGCCCCAGGCCTGGACGAGGTTGAGCACGCTGAAGAACCCGTGCTCCTGGGCGGCCATGCCGCGCTCGTCCCCGGTCAGCGTCCAGGCGTGTACGACCCGCTCGGGCCGGGCGGGCAGCGCGGCCACGAGCGCGTCGTAGTCCTCGCGCACCCCGGGCCGGACGGTGAATCCCGTCTCCGTCACGGCGAACCCGTCGCCGGGACGCACTTCGGTGACCGTCACACCCGCGTCACGCAGCAGCCTCGGCAGGACGTCCTCGGCGGCGAAGACGAGCGCGTTCGCGAAGGGCTCGCGTCTCAGGTCCGGTTCCGCCTGCCGCCACGCCGGGACCGCGAACCACTCGGACAGGGGCAGCGGACCGCTCCGCCGCGCGGGCCGGATGGCCGTGACCGGGTCCGGATCGACCCAGTACCGCTTGCGCGCGTACGGGTAGCCGGGCAGCGGTACCCGGTGGCCGGGCGCGCCGAACGTCCGCGAATCCAGGGAAACCCCGTTCGTCCACAAGAGACCGGCGGCGCCGTTCAGTGTTTCGACGTCGCCGATGCGCTCGGTCCGGCCCGGCAGGCTCGGCTGCGGCGCGGGCATGCCCTTCGGGACCTGGCCGCGGGCCAGCCCGGACAGCTGGTGACCGGGGCCGCATTCGACGAGCGCCCAGCGGCCGCCTCGCGCGAACAGATTCTTGACGCAGTCGCCGAACCGGACGGCCTGGCGCAGGTGGGAGGCCCAGTAGGCGGGGTCGGTGGCCTGGGCGTCGGTGATCCAGTCGCCGGTGACGTTCGACAGGAACGGCAGCGCGGGCGCGGTGCGGACGACGGCGGTGACGGCGGCGGTGAACTCGGCCAGCACCGGGTCCATCATCGGCGAGTGGAACGCGTGCGAGGTCACCAGCTCGCGGCACTGCACGCCGCTGGCCTTGAGCGTCGCCGCGAAATCCGCGACCGCGTCCGGCGGCCCGGCCACGACGCACGTGCCGGGCCCGTTCACCCCGGCGACCGCGAGGGTGCCCGGCAGCCGCGTGGCGACGCTTTCCTCGTCGAGCTGGACGGCGAGCATCGCCCCGGCGGGCATCGACTGCATCAGACGGCCGCGGGTGGCCACCAGGTTCAGCGCGTCCGGCAGGGTGAAGACCCCGGCGACGGTGGCGGCGACGTACTCGCCGACCGAGTGACCGATCATCGCCGCGGGCTGCACGCCCCAGCTCTGCCACAGCTTCGCCAGCGCGTACTCGACGACGAACAGCGCGGGCTGGGTCACGCGGGTTTCCCGCAGCGCCTGCTCGCCACCGGAGGAGAAGATCAGGTCGCGCAGCTCCGGCAGCTCGGGTTCGAGCAGCCTCAGACACTCGTCGACGGCCGCGGCGAACACCGGCTCGGCCTCGTACAGCTCGGCGCCCATTCCGGCGTATTGCGAACCCTGCCCGGGGAAGAGGAACGCCACGTTCGGCTCCCCGGCCTGTGCGGACACGAGACGCCGGGAATCCCGCAGCCCGTCGACCGCGTCCTCGGGGTCACGGGCGACGACGACCGCGCGATGCGGGTACTCGGTGCGCCCGGCGGCCAAGGTGTGGGCCACGTCGGCGAGATCGAGGTCGACGTCCCCGGCGAGCCGCTCGGCCAGCCGGTCGACAGCGGCCGAGAGCGCTTCCGCGGTGTTGGCCGACACCCGCAGCAGATGCGCCGGGTGCGGCGCCCTGCTCAACTGCGGAGCCGGCGCCTCCTCCAGCACGACGTGCGCGTTGGTACCGCCGACACCGAACGAGCTGACGCCCGCCCGCCGCGGCGCCGCGGCCGCCTCCCACTTCGTCACCCCTTGCGCCGGGTAGAACGGGCTCGCCGGGAAATCGATGCCCGGGTTGGGTTCGTGGTAGTTGATGGTCGGCGGGATCAGCCTGTGCTCCATGACGAGCACGGCCTTGATCAGCGAGACCACGCCCGCCGCCTGCGACAGGTGACCGATGTTGGACTTCACCGAGCCGATCGCGCACCAGCCGGTGTCCGCGACCCCGTTTCCGTACACAGTGGACAGTGCGGCGATCTCCATCGGGTCGCCCAGCGCCGTGCCGGTGCCGTGCGCCTCGACGTAGCCGATGGTGCGCGGGTCGACCCCGGCCATGCCGACGGCCTGCGCGATCGCCTCGGTCTGCCCGGCAACGCTGGGCGCGGAGAAGCCGACCTTGGTGGCGCCGTCGTTGTTGATCGCGTTGCCCAGCACGACGCCCCGGATGTGGTCGCCGTCCTCGATCGCCTGCGACAGCCGCTTCACCAGCACGACCCCGGCGCCACTGCTCCAGACCGTGCCGTTGGCGCCTTCGTCGAACGCGCGCACGTGGCCGTCCGGCGAGGTGAAGCCTTCGACGCCCATATAGCCGATGCCATGCGGCATCTCCAGATTGACCCCGCCCGCCAGCGCCATGTCGCATTCACCGTTGCGCAGCGCCTCACAGGCCAGGTGCACCGCGACCAGGGACGTCGAGCAGGCGGTGAACACCGCGAGGCTCGGGCCACGCAGGTCGAGCTTGTACGACACCGAGGTCGTCAGGTAGCTCGGCTGGTTGCCGGTCGAAATACCGATTCCGCCGTGCTGCGAGGCGAGAATCCGCTCGTTGCGCAGCAGGTTCTCCTTCAGGTAGCCGGTGCCCCCTGAACCGCCGTAGACGCCGATCGCGCCGTCGAAGCGGGCCGGGTCGTAGCCCGCGTCGGTCAGCGCGGCGTGGCACGACTGCAGGAACAGCCGATGCTGCGGGTCGGTGATCTCGGCCTCGCGGCTGGTCATGCCGAACAGCTCCGCGTCGAACTCGTCGAAGCCGTCGACCACCGTGGTGGCGTTCACCCAGCTCGGATCGTCCACAGTGGCCTCTTCGGCACCGCGGGCGATCATCTCTTCGCGGGTGGCGGGCACGATCGACTCGACGCCGTCGACGAGGTTGCGCCAGAACTGCCGCGCGTCACGCGCGCCGGGCACGCGCACGTCCAGTCCGACGATCGCGATCGGTTCGGCTCCGGGATCGCCGGCGCCGGTTTCGGGGAGGTGGGTCACGGTGGTGCTCCTATCCGAGGCCGGCAGGGCCGGCGGTGCTGCGGGGTCTTCTGGTCTGGGTGCGGCCGCGACGGGCGGCGACGCGTTCGGCCGCGCGGGCCAGCTCCGGGCTGGGGACGCCGCCGGAGTGCAGGTGCGCGGCGAGGGCGCGGACGGTGGGATGGCTGAGCAGGTCGACCATCGGGATCCGGCGGCCGAGCCGGGCGGTGACCTGGGCGTGCACCCTGGCCAGCGCGAGCGAATGGCCTCCCACGTCGAAGAAGTTGTCGGTGTGCCCGACTTCGGCGACGCCGAGGACGTCGCACCAGGCACGGGCGATCACGGCCTCGGTCGCGGCGAGCGCCGCCGGGTCCGCGGCCGCGGTCGTCGCCGGCAGTACCGCCAGTGCGCGAGTCATCGCGTTCGGCACGGCGGTGCGGACGCCCGCCCGCGGCAGCTCCGGCACGCTCGTCCCGACCGGCGCGTCCGGCGCCGCGGCCAGCGCGGCGATCAGGGCGACGTAGTCCTCGGCGAGCCCGGCCATCCGGGCGTGGTCGAACAGGTCCGGGTTGTACAGCAGTTCGACGCCGTCGTCGTGGACGTACACCGTGAGGTCGAACGGCGACCCCGGCTTGTCCACCGGCAGCCACCCCGACCGCACACCGGGCAGGTCCAGCCGCGGCTCGGTGAAGTTCAGGACGTTGAACATCACCTGCACGAGCGGGGCGTGGGCGGGATCGCGGGGCACGCCGAGCGCCTCGACGAGCCGCTCGACCGGCGCGGCCGGATGCGCGGTCGCGGCGAGGAGTTCCGCGCCGCCGTCGCGGACGTGCTTGGCGAAGTCCGCGTCGTCGTCGGCCCGCAGCCGCACCGGCACGATGTCCACGAAGAACCCCGCGACCTCTTGGAACTCGGCGAGTTGCCGGTCCGCGACGACCGTGGCGACCAGGTGGTCGGCCGCGCCGGTGAGCCGCCGCAGCAGCTGGCCGAACGCGGCGAGCAGCACCCCGGCGCGCGTCGTGCCGGTGCGGGCGGCCAGTGCCCGGACGGATTCGGCGGCACCGTCCGGAAAGGACTGACGCAGGCTCGCGCCCCGGTAGGTCTGCACGGCCGGGCGCGGCCGGTCCCTCGGAAGGTCCACTGTGGAGGGTGCACCGGCGAGATGTCCGGTCCACCAAGCGACGTCCACGGCTTCCCGACGTTCGTCGCGTCCGGCCCGCCACACCGCGTAGTCCGCGTAGGACGCCACCGGCGGCGGCAGCGGCTCGCCCCGGTAGGCCGCCGACAGATCGGCGCAGAGCAGGTCCTGCGACCAGCCGTCGAACACCGCGTGATGCAGCGTGATGCCGAGCACGTGCTCCATCTCGCCGAGCCGGTAGAGCCGCACCCGCCAGGGGGTGTCGCGGTCGAGGTGCACGGGCGTCGCGGCGTCGGCGGCCAGCCGGGCCCGCAGCCCGTCCTCGGTCACCGGCGCCACCGGCAGCGGAACGTCCGCCGATGGCAGGCGATCCGCCAGTGGCGCCCCGTCGACGGACCGGATCCGCCAGCGGAGCACGTCGTGCCGCTCGGCGACCGTGCGCAACGCGTGGCGCAGCGCGTCGACGTCCAGCGCACCGGACAGCCGGAAGGCCATCGCGATGTTGTACGGCGCGGCGTCCGGGGCGAGCTGGTCGAGGAACCACAGCCGCCGCTGCGGCGGGGACAGCGCGGGCGCGTGCCCGGTGGTCAGCCCCGGCCCGGTCAGCGGCGGCGCGGCCGCGACCCGCCGGGTGAGCCCGTCGAGGGTGCCGCCCGCGAACACGTCCTCCGTGGCGACGTCCGCGGCCAGCTCCGCCCGCAGTGCCGCGACCAGGCGCATCGCGGCGATCGAGTTCCCGCCCGAGGCCAGGAAATCCTTCCCCGCGCCGTCGCCGAGCACCCGCCGCCAGATGGCCGCGACCGCGCGTTCGGCCGGGGTCCCGAGCGGGCCGAGGTCCTCCCGTTGTCCCGCGAGCGCCGCTTCGGCCAGATCCCGCAGCGCGGGCCGGTCGATCTTGCCGGTGACCGGGTTGACCGGGAGGCGGTCGAGCACCCGGACCGCGGCCGGGCGCATCGCCGCGGTGAGCCGGTCCCGGCCGAGTTCGTCCACATCGGACGGTGCGGACGCCGGTGTCAGGAAGGCCACCAGCCGGGTGCCGCCCGGACCGGGGACGGCCGTCACGGCGGCGGCGTCGACGTCCGGATGGGTTGTGAGCGCCGACTCCACCTCGCCCAGCTCGATCCGCTGGCCGCGGACCTTCACCTGCCGGTCGGCGCGGCCGGCGAACTCGAGACGGCCGTCGGGCAGCTCGCGGACCAAGTCGCCCGTGCGGTAGAGCCGCTCCCCCGGCGTGATCGGGTCGTCGATGAACTTCTCGGCGGTCAGCTCCGGGCTGCCGAGGTAGCCTCGCGCGAGGCCCGGCCCGCCGATGAGCAGCTCGCCGATCTCGCCGGGCGCGACCGGCCGCAGCTCGGCGTCCACGACGTACGCCCGATGGTTCGGCATCGGGCGGCCGAGCGGCAGTGGGTCGGCGGGGATGCCGGTGACCTCGTCGGTGACGACCGCAACGGTGGTCTCGGTCGGGCCGTAGGCGTTGAAGAAGCGACGGCCCGGCAGCCAGCGCGCGGCGAGGTCCGCGGGCACCGGCTCGCCACCGCAGGCGATGACGCGCCAGCCGGGAACGGCCGCGGGGTCCACCATGGACAGCAGCGTCGGCGTGGCGAAGCCCCACTCGACGTCGTGCTCGACGAGGAACCGCCGCAGCCGTTCGGGGTCGGCCCGGTCGGCGGCCCCGGCGAGCTGGACCGATCCGCCGTACGCCAGCGGGACGAACACGTCCATGGTGAAGGCGTCGAAGGCCAGCGAGGAGAGGCCGAGCGTCCGGGTGCCGGGCCGGATCTCGAGGGCGGCGGCGAACCCGGTGACGAACGCGACGACGTTGCGGTGACTGGTCAGTACGCCCTTGGGCCTGCCGGTGGAGCCGGAGGTGTAGAGGAGATGGGCGAGGTCGTCCGGCCCGGCGGGGCACTCGATGGGCCCGTCCTCGGGCGGGAGCACGTCGAGCGCCTCGATGCCTTCCGTGGCACCGAATTCGGCCCGCGCGCGATTACCGACGACGAGGGCGATCCCGGCATCCGCCGCGATTTCGGCCAGCCGCGCCTTCGGGCCGCCGGGTTCGAGCGGCACGTAGGCGGCCCCGGACAGCAGCACGCCCACGACGGTCGAGATCAGCTCCGGCCGCCGGTCGGAGCAGACGCCGACGCGGTCGCCGGGCCCGGCGCCCCGTGCCCACAGCAGCCGTGCGACGCCGGTCGCCGACGCGACCAGTTCGCGGTAGGTGAGCCGGGCGTCGCCCTGCCGGACGGCGACGGCATCGGGGGTGCGCGTGGCCTGGGCGAGGATCAGCCCGGTGAGCGTGGTGTCCGGATAGGACAGTGGCGGGCCATGGCCGCCCGCGACGGGCAAGGTGTCGGTCACCGAGGGCTCCCCTGTTCGGATGTGTGCTGAAGCGGTGGGTCGATCCAGTGCCGCTCCCGCTGGAACGGATAGCCCGGTAACGGGACGCGGCCCGGTGCACCGCCCGCGAACCGCGCGGCCCACTCGACGTCGCCGCCCCCGGCCCAGTGGACGGCCAGGTCCCGCACCGCTCCGGCCGGGCCTTCGACGTCGGTTCCGTTCGCCAGCAGCGCGTCGAGCGCGGCGACCGCCGACGCGACCGAGTCCGCCACCACGGCGGCCCGGCACGCGAACGCCCGCCGGACCGAAAGCGTGTACGCCGCGTCCCCGAGGTCCGGCGCGTCCGTGGCGAGCCGGTCGCGCAGCCGGGACACCGCCTCGC
Organism: Amycolatopsis sp. NPDC031561; assembly: GCF_055580625.1. NCBI lineage: Bacteria > Bacillati > Actinomycetota > Actinomycetes > Pseudonocardiales > Pseudonocardiaceae > Amycolatopsis > Amycolatopsis sp. NPDC031561. The sequence goes on from NZ_JBVILA010000006.1 coordinate 266,802, forward strand.
GCAACGCCTTCGCGTCACGCGCGGACACCGGCAGCACGAACGGACCGCTCGCCACCGGTCGTGGTGGGACGGCGGGGGCCTCCTCCACGATCACGTGCACGTTCGTGCCACCCAGGCCGAACGAGCTGACCCCGGCCACCCGCCGCTCCCGGACGGGCCAGTCGGTGGCCTTCGCCGGGACGTACCAGGGGCCGCCCGCCAGGTCGACCTCCGGGTGCGGGGCCGTGAAGTGCAGGCTCGGCGGGATGACGCCGTGCCGCACGGCCAGCACGGCCTTGATCAGCCCGGCGATGCCTGCCGCCGCGTCGAGGTGCCCGATGTTCGTCTTCACCGAGCCCAGCGCGCACGTTTCCGGCGGCGCGCCCCGGTAGACGCGGTTGAGCGCGGCCACCTCGATCGCGTCACCCAGCGGGGTGCCGCTGCCGTGGGCTTCGAGCAGCGCGACCTCGTCCGGGGCGACCTCCGCGACGGCCAGCGCCTCGGCCACCGCGGCCGCCTGCCCGGCCGGTCCCGGCACGGCGTAGCCCGCGCGGTCCGGGCCGTCGTTCGTGATCGCCCAGCCGGGCAGCACGGCGTAGACGTGGTCGCGGTCGGCGAGCGCGTCCGCCAGCCGCCGCAGCACGAGCACCCCGGCGCCCGAGCTGAACCCGGCGCCCGCCGCGGCGACGTCGAACGCGCGGCACCGGCCGTCCGGCGACGCGAGCCCGCCGGAGCGGTACCGCGGCCAGGTGACGCTCGCCCCGCCGGCCAACGCGACGTCGCACCGGTAGTCCATGAGACTCTGCGCGGCCAGCGCCACCGCCGCGAGCGAACTGGAGCACGCGCTCTGCACGGCCACCGCGGGCCCGGTCAGCCCGAGCCGGTAGGCGACCTGGCCGGGCAGGTGGTCGGTGAGCTGGCGGCCGGTCAGCCGCCCCTCCCAGTCGTCCGGGTCGACGTCGCCGGTCACCGCCGGATTGCCGAAGAGATGGAACAGGAAGTAGCGGTTCACCGAGGCGGCCGTGAACACCCCGACCGGCCCGGTCTCGGCGGCAGGGTCGCGTCCCGCGTCCTCGAGTGCCTGCCACGCGGTTTCGAGGAACAGCCGGTGCTGCGGATCGGTCCGCGCGGCCTCGTCGGCGGTGAACCCGAAGAACCCGGCGTCGAACTCCTCGACACCCTCGACCCGGCCACCCGCCCGCACGTACGCCGGATCGGCACGCAGGCCAGGCCCGATGCCCAGCGCCGTTAGCTCGTCGTCGGCGTAGTCGTGGATCGAGTCGACGCCCGCGCAGAGGTTCCACCAGAACGAGGCGGCGTCCGGCGCGCCGGGGAACCGGCAGGCCAACCCGACGACGGCGATGAGATCCCCTGTCGACTCCTCCGCGGCGACAGGCGGCCAAGTGTCCGAAGTGGACTCCGTGAACCAGGCGGCCTGCCCGGCGATCGTCGTGTGCTCGAACAACGCGAGCAGCGGGACCTCCACCCCGAACTCGTCGGCCAGCCGCGCCTGCACCCGGCCGAGCCGCAGCGAGTCGCCGCCTGCGTCGAAAAACGCCTCGGTGCGCCCGACCCGGTCGCGGCCGAGCACCGCGCACCAGATCCGGTGCACGCGTTCCTCGGCCGGGGTCAGCCGCTCGGCCGGGACGGTCGCGGCCGCCCGTGGGTCCGGAAGTGCCAGTTCGTCGAGTTTTCCGGTGACTGTCAGCGGAAAACCGTCCAGCACCGCGACGGCCGCGGGTACCGAATAGGCGGGCAGGACGTCCGCCAGCGCGGCCCGCAGCACCCGGCCGTCCGGCCGCGGGCCGGCCGCGGTCACGTAGGCGAGCAGGTCGCCGTCACGCACGATCGCGCGGGCTTCGGCGACGCCGGGCTGCTCGGCGAGCCGGGCCTCGATCTCGGTCAGCTCCACCCGGAAGCCGCGGACCTTGACCTGCCGGTCGAGCCTGCCGAGGCAGACGAGGTTCCCGTCCGGCAGCAGCCGTCCGAGGTCGCCGGTCCGGTAGCGACGGCCGCCGTCGGCCGTCACCCCGAACGCCGGACTCGGCTGATCGAGGTAGCCGTCGACGAGGTGCCGCCCGCACACTTCGAGTTCGCCGCTGTCGAGCACGGTGAGGGTGAACCCGGGCAGCGCGCGCCCGATCGGCAGGGGCCCGTCGGCGTCCGGTCCCAGCTCGGCGGCGGTCGTCCGGTAGTGCGCGGCGAAAGTCACCTCGGTGGCGCCGTAGCCGTTGACGAACACGCAGTCCGGCGCGAACCGGCCGCGGCGGACGTCGGCGTGGGTCGCCCGCTCGCCGCCGAGCAGCACGGTCCGCACGGACGGGAGGCCGGCCTCGCCGAGGACGTCGAGCAGGTGCCGGTAGACCGTGGGCGTCGAGTGGTAGACGGTCACCTCGTGCCGGGCCAGCTCGCGCGCGGCGTGGGCGAGGCCGTGCGCGCGCAGGTCGACCGGCACGAGCGCGGCACCGGTGAGCAGTGCCGGGTACAGGTCCGGGATCGCCGCGTCGAAGCCGAACGAGGCGAGCAGGCTGAGCCGGTCGGCCGCGGTGATGCCGAGCGCGGCGATCTGGTTGTCGACGACGTGCAGGAGGTTGCGGTGGGTCTGCGCCACGGCCTTCGGCCTGCCGGTGGACCCGGAGGTGAACAGCACGTACGCCGGGCTGTCCGGATCGGATTCGGGCACCGGGAGCGGCGCGGACTCCGAGCCCGAACGCACGAGCCGCGCGGACCCGTTGCGGCACAAGGACTCCGCCAGCTCGACGTACTCCGGATCCGCGAGCACGGCGGTCACCCGCGCGGCGGCGAGCTGGTGTTCGAGTCGCTCCCGGGGGAAGGTCGGGTCCAGCGGGACGTAGGTGCAGCCCGCGGCGAGGGTGCCGAAGATCGCCGCGATCGCGGCACCGCCGTGCCCGGTGACGAGCCCGACCCGCTCCCCCGGCCGGACACCGGCGTCGCGCAACCGCAGCGCGCGGCCTCCCGCGAGTCCGGCGAGTTGGGCGTAGGTGAGCCTGGTGCCGTGTTCGAAGACCGCGATCCGGTCGGGTGACTGCCGGGCGTGCACATCGAATCGGCTGACGCAGCCGGTTTGTGTCATCGGGCGTCGAGCAGTCGCTCCGAGGTTTTTCGGGCGCGCGACAACAACGGCGTGGACTTCATCTTGCTCCCCAGTGACCATTCAGGTGAAGAATTACGCAAGGTTAAGACGACTTGTCGCGCCAAGGAATACGAATTCCGTCGATTTGGTTCGGATGGCCTACTGATCTTGGACCAGATGTTGCAGCAACCCGCCTCTTCCAGCCCAACCAGCGGCCAGAGCGGCATTTCACGCCCGACCTTACGACCACTATGGACACTCGATCGACTACGCCCGGTAATGCGTCGGATATTAACCGACACTGTGCGGGAAATGCGTCTACAAACAACCGGCGGACGAATTCGCCGAAATCGATTCAGAAATGCGATTACCGATCGCGCGGGACTTCCCGGAGCGGACGGAAGCCTGCTTGCGCGCCGTGGCCCGGGTGCGCCGCGGCCGCGGTGGCGCCACCCCCTTGCAAGAAACCCGGCACCACCGCGGCCACCATGAACGCCACGATCGTTCTTCGCATCGCCGCCCTCGGACAGGAGGGTAGGGCGAGAAACCCGATGACCTCTGTCGTCGCGCTTGCACGGCGCTGTCGGCTACTCCGGGGTGGCCCGGACGTGCGCGGAAAGCAGTGCCCGGATCTCGACGGCGACGGTCTCATCGCCGTCGCGAAGGCACGTGTCGTAGGCCTCCCGCCATACCCGGTGCGCTTGATCGACGTCGCCGTCCGCGAGCAGCGCGTGCCCCAAGCCGACTCGGAGCGGCACTGCCAACCTGGTCACGTGGAACTCCTCGACGAGGTCGACGGCTTCCCGGTACGTCGCGGCGGCCCTGCGATGATCACCCGACCCCGCCTGTACGGCGGCGATGGTCTCCAAACCAGCGACGATCCGCGAGGGTTCCGTCCCGTCGCGAAAGGTGTCGAGGGCTCGCTGGGCGGGCCCACTCGCCTCTTCGTAGCGGCCGAGCCCGACGAACGTGTCCGCCAGGTTGTTGAGTGCCATCGCCGCGGACAGGTAGTCACCGACCGACTCGTACAACCGGACCGCTTCGCGCAGCGGCTCGACAGCCTCGTCGAACAGGCACAGCCAGTTGAGGGCCGACCCGAGGTTGAGCAGCGCCGTGCCCTGTTCGGCGAGGTCGCCCAGTTCACGAAAGATCTCCAGCGCCGCGCGGCAGTAGGTGATCTGCTTGTCGCGGGCGGCGGCCCGGCCGTAGCCGGTGCTCGCACCGTTCAAGCACTTGCCCTGGAGGAACCGGTCGCCCGTGGCGGTCGCGCTGAGGACGGCGGCTTCGCCCATGTCGACTATCCGTTGCCAGTATCCGCGCAGGTTGAGGTAGTGCCAGGACAGCTGGAACAGCACCGCGGCTTGGGCGTGCAGGCCATGCTCGTCCGCGCCGAGGACCAGCCTGGCGATCGTGTCGATCTCCCGGTCGAACCAGGCGACCGCGGAGTGGTGGTCGGTGAAGTCGACGACCGGAACGCCGGGCCGGGCCACGGGCATCGGCATCCGGTGCGGAAGGCCGCTGAGCTGCTCGCGTGCCCGTTCCGCGGTGTGCGCGTAGTGCGCCGCCAGCCTCTCGACCGCCGCCTTCGCGCCGGGCAGAACCGCCGCCTTGTCGCGCGCGTACTGCCGAAGAAGGTCGTGCAACTCGAACCGGTCGGGCAGCCGCTGCTGGAGCATGCTGACCTCCGCCAACCGCCCCAGCGCGGCACCCGCGTCCGCCGGCGGGATCCCGGCCAGCGCGGCGACAGCGTGCCTTCCGATACTGTCGCCGGGAAACAGGCCGAGCACATCGAACACCGCCGCAGCCTGCGCGTCGAGCGCGTCGTAGGACCAGTCGAACAGTGAACGCAGGTCGCTGTCGCGGTCGTCGTCGACCGCCAGCACCTCGAGCCCACGCTGGTCGGCCAGCTCGTCCCGCAGCGAAGACAGCGGCCACTCCGGATGCCGGGCAGCGTGGTCCGCGGCCAGCCGCAACGCCAGCGGCAGTCGCGCGCACAACTCCACGATCTCCGCCGCCGCGCGTGGCTCGGCCGCCACCCGGTCCCGGCCGACCTGATCGGTGAACAGCTCCAGCCCCTCGGCCGGGGAGAGCAGGCCCAGGGTGATGTGGCGCGCCCCTTCCCGGGCGGACAGGCCGCGTAACTTGCGGCGGCTGGTCACCACGACCGAACCCCCGCCGGGCAGCAACGGCCGCACTTGGGCGCTGTCACGGGCGTTGTCCAGCACGACGAGCATCCCGCGCGCGGCGGACTCGGTGCGCCAGAGCGCCGCCCGCTCCTCGATGTCGGCCGGGACGCGCTCCGGCGACACCCCGAGCGAACGCAGAAGCACGTCCAGCGCGTCCGCCGGATCGACCGGCACGCTGGGACCGTAACCACGCAGGTTCAGATACAGCTGCCCGTCCGGGAACCGCGGCACGACCTGATGTGCCCAGTGCACGGCCAGACTCGTCTTCCCGATGCCGGCGGCCCCGTCGACGGCGGAGATCACGACCGGCTGACCGTCGGCCTTGTTCACCAGCCGGTCCAAACCCGCCATCTCGTCACAACGCCCCACGAACCCGCGCACGTCCCCCGGCAACTGGCGAGGCACCTGCGCCCTGACGGGCTGCCCGACCACGAGCGCTTCGTCGTCGAGCAGGATCGCCTGGTGCAGATCGGCGACGGCACGCCCCACATCGAGGCCGAGTTGCTCCCGCACCAGGCCGGTGACCTGGCGATAGGCGTCCAGCGCCTCGGCCCGCCGCCCCGCCCTGTGCAGAGCCAGCATCAACCTGGCCCACAGCGACTCGCGCAGCGGGTGCCGCGCGGTGAGGTCCCGCAAGTCGGCGATCACCTCTTGCCCGTGACCTCGCTCCAGGTCGACGTCCAGCATCCGCTCACGGGCGGCGAACCACAGCTCGGCGACCTGCGGTCCCGCCTCCGCCCGCAACCCCGGCGACGCGACGTCCTCCAGCGGATCTCCACGCCACAACCGGACCGCCGACGCGAGCGACTCATACTCCCGGCCGGTGTCCCCTTCCCTCGCGGCGACGGCCGCCGACTCGACCAGTTCGCGCAGCGCGAGCAGGTCGAGCTCGGTGGCGGTGGCACGCAGCAGGTACCCGCCCTCGGTCGTCTCGATGACATCGGCTCCGAGGCTTCGCCGCAACCTGCTCACCAGGGTCTGAAGCCCATTGCGCACGTCCAGCGGGGAATCGTCATCCCACACGTGACCGATCAGCTTCCACAGCGGGACCACCTGATTCGCCGAGAACGCCAGCGATGCCAGCAACGCCCGCTGCCGCCCACCCACGTCCACCGGCCCCGCGGCCGTCTCGACCTCGAACGGCCCCAGCACCCTGAGCCGCAGATCACGAGCCGTTGCTTTGCTCTGAACCATGACCGCCCTTCGTTCGGCGTCACCGATCATGCCGCAAAACCGATCAGTCGCCGTGCGCAGCACAGGATGTCTTCCTGGTGTCCGCCCGCCTCGGACCCGTTTCGGACTCTGGTCAGCGGTGCACCAGGCGTCGAAGTCGACGTAGCGTCGTCACCATGTCCAAGGGACAGAAGCCCGCTCTGAGCTTCTGGGGACTGGTGGGCCGCGTGGCCGGGTCCCTGTTCGGTATCGGCATGACAGTCTTGGCCGTGCTGACCGTGAAAGGCGACATCGACGTCCTGAACGGCGCAGGCGAGCCCACCACCGATATCACCCGCATACTGGTCGGGCTGGTCTACACCATCTTGGGGCTGACGACCGTGGCTGCCGCGATCGCCGGATTCCCCGAAGGGCCGGACAACAGCAACAAGCGCGCCGACCGCGACATCGGCCTCGACGACGATGGCGACGCCGACTTCGACTGACCTATTGCGGAGAAGGGCGAACGTGTCGTGCTTCGCGGGCGGGGGGTGCCGGACCGAAGGCCCCTTCATCGCGTCCGATGCAGCGAAGGAAGCCTTCGGCGTCGCGGATCTGAACCGGCCGCACCCTGACTGTTCACATCGGACACTTCCAGACGGTTAAATGTCTGCTTGATGCCTATATACGCTTCATAAAGGGGGTCGTGAGTGGCAAAGCGAGAAGGCCACACCAGCCTTTCCGGGACGTGGGGGAAAAAACCCTTTTGAGGTCTGGTGTCCCCAAAAAGGCTTTTTCTAAAAAAACCCACGGCATCCAAAACGGAGGAGAAAGACCCCCCCCCTCCCCCCCCCCCCCCCCCCCCCCCCCCCCCCCCCCCCCCCCCCCCCCCCCCCCCCCCCCCCCCCACGGCCGCACGGCATCGGACGCGGCGAAGGACGCCTTCATCCGTCACCGGCCCCGCCACCTTTGACTTACCCCTCAATAGAACATCCAGCCGGCAGTCCTTGGCTTTCCTAGGAACACACCGAAGCGAGATGCGCGAGGAGCAGCGCCGTTGTGGTCTCGGCGGCCTCTTCGGGGATGTTGTGCCCGATTCCCTCGAGATTCTCCAGCCGGTACGGCCCGGTGACCCAGTTCTTCGTCGCCGCCACGCCCGAGGGGGCGACCATGCGATCCTTCGTGCTCGCGATGAAGAGCGTCGGCACCGTGACCCGCTGCTCGTAACCCGTGAAATCGTTGGCCCGGTACCAGTTCAACGCGGCGGTCAGGGCGCCCGGCTGCGAAAGCCGCCGGAAGTACTCCGCGCACTTCTCCGGCGAGACACCCGGAATCTTGAGCGGCCCGCCCGCGAGAATCCAGTTCTCCGGGATCGGGGTCGGCGCCCGGAAGTCGTCCATGTACTTGGACGCCTCCTGCTGCACCGGATCGGTCCGCAGCGCCTCGGCGAAGGCGCCGAGATGCGGCACGGAGACAGCGGTCAGCGACCGCACCCGGCGCGCATACTTCGCTGCGGCGACCCAGGCGACAGCGGCGCCCCAGTCGTGTCCGACCAGATCGAACCGGTGCCAGCCAAGGGAATCGGCCATCGCCCGGACGTCCCGGACGGCGTGATCCAGGTGGTAGTTCTCGATCCCGAGAGGACGTACGCCCGGCGAGTAGCCCCGCTGGTCGGGAGCCACCGCCCGGTAACCGGCTGCGGCGAGCGCGCGCAACTGATGCTCCCACTCGATGCCGAACTCGGGAAAGCCGTGCAACAACAGTACTTTCCGGCCGTGCCGCGGACCGGCGGTCACCGCGTCGAAGGTGCCGGCGGGCGTGGGAATCCGCAACGGTTTGATCCGCGCCGGCTCGGCGGCTTGTGCGGTGCCCGCGATACCCAGAGATGCCACACCGATAGCGGCCGTGGCGGTCATTGTGAGGAAACCGCGACGAGAAGGAGAGAGCGACATGCGGCCAGCCTGTCGGCCGAGCGAGACGAAGACCATCGGGAACACCCCCGTCGTCCCACTGGTGCAGGCCCTACCAACGGCGGACCCGGCTTCGTCGGAGGCTCCGGCGTCAATCTGCCGAGATCCGCCGGGTTTCGACGATCTTGGCGTTGTAGTGGGCACCGTTCACGACCGTGGTCTCGATAAGAACCTCGAAGTGCTCCATCTTCGTCATCATGCGAAGAAACTTCCGGTCTCCGAGCTTCTCCGCCGCGGCGGCGGTGCCGTGTTCCCAGCACCCCGCCACGATGACGATCTCCGATGTATCAGGTGCCAAGGGATTTCGCGTCCGGATGATCAAAGCGTGGTCGCTGACCGGATAACCTGACTCGTCGTACCGCGGCGCCAGCACGCGGCCGGTGCGCAAATCGTGCACCACGGCCGCATCATGGTCCCGATCTTCACCGAAACCGTAGGAGATCACTCCGCTCAGCTTCTCCAACATCGTCCTCGCCACGGCATTCGCCACCGGCCCGCCGATCAGGACCAGGTCCGAACTCAGCTCACGCGGCGACAACTGCCTCGACTCCGTGATTCTGCCGGCGAACCCCAGTTTCCGAAGCTGGGCCTCGATTTCCACCAGCGCCCCGATGTCCCCCATGCCCACCACACCCGCTCTGGCCCACCGCCGCTGCCGCCCCAAGTCATGAGCCCCCAGGACGATCAACGGATGACGGCCACCCAACGCCCGCCAGAACCTGCGCGCGCGGACCAGGCTGAGGCGTCGTCTCGCATTGGTCGCCAACCAGACCAGCACGCCCCCGATGGCCGCAGCGATCAAATTGCTGGAGATATCAGGCAACGCTTGGACCAGCCAACCGCCGACATCCCCGACAGCCAGCCCCATGAACAGCCACCCCTCACCGGCACGATCCCCTCCCCCAGTCGCACCCGGCCCACGCTCTGTTACCGCAGGTTCAAAACTCCGACGTCATCGGCTCACACGCTCGATCACGAGGAATGACCGTCTGCGCCCCGGGCGAATTCGGCGGCGTACGCGGCCTCACCCAAGGCATCGCGCGCCCGCGCCGCGATGCGATCGACGTCGTCCTGTTCACCGGCGGGCAGGGGCATCCCGACCGAACGCCTGGCCGCCTCGGCCTGTCCGAGCAGCCTCGCCGCCTCTCCGGCGTGGCCCGCCAGTCCCTGTGCACCGGCCAGGCCCTCCAGTGCCAGGGCGATCGTGCGGGGATCCCCGGTGCCGCGGGCGACGGACAGGCCTTCCTGCTGGAGCTTCAGCGCGGAAGCCGCATCGCCCCTCAGCTCGGCGACGAATCCCAGTTCGGCGAGGATCAACGCGGGCAGACCGGTTTCGTGCGCCATCTTCCGGTGCAGGTCGAGCACGTTCCGCAGGTGTGTCTCCGCGGCATCGAGGTCGCCTTCCCGGCGCGCTCCCATCCCGAGCCCGATCTCGGCGAACAACTCGGCGACCACGTTCGACAGCTCGACCGCGAGCAGCCTCCCGCGCTCGTGGAACTCCCTGGCTCGCGGATAGTCCCTGGTGAGCAAGGCGATCCGGCCCAGCCCCGAAAGCCGGAAGGACACCTCCGTCCACAGCCCGAGCTCCTCGGCCATGCGCAGGCCCTCACGGCACAGCCGTCCGGCGCGTTCGTAGTCGCCGGTCGACTCGGCCAGTGCCTGGAGCGGCTCCATGGCCTTCACTTGCCCCCACTGATCACCCAGCTCACGAAAGAGCTCCAGGCTCTGCTCACCGTGGCGCCGCAGCGCGTCGAAGTCCCCCACAAGCATGGCGTAGAAAGCCAGGCTGCTCAGCGCGGCGGCTGTGCCCCATCGGTCGTCGAGCGACCGGAAAGTCGCCAGCGCCGATTCGGCCAGCTTCCGGCTCGGCGACACATCGCTGATGGCGAACAGGTTCAACCCCAGGAACCATTCGGCACGAGCCCTGCCGAGCGGGTCGTCGATCTCCTCGTACGGCCGCAGCGCTTCGCGGCATTTCGCGACCGGGTCGGCGCTTCCGCCGTGCAGCAGCCGGACGCCGCCCAGCCGGCTCGTGGCACCGGCCACCAGTGCGGGCGGCGCGTCGGCGCCGACCGACAGTGCCAGCGCCAGCGACCGCTCGGCCTCGCCGTTCCGCCCGCGCAGATACCAGTACCAGGCCATCGCGTTGACCAGGCGCAGGGCGTGTCCGGCGTCTTCGGCCCGTACGGCGCCTTCCAACGCGGTCCGCAGATTCGCGGCCTCGGCGTCCAGCAGGCGAAGCCACCGGCGCTGCCCGTGCCCCCGCAGCCGCGGCTCGGCCCGCTCGGCCAGCTCCGTGTAGTACGCGCGATGCCTGAACTGGAGCGCGTCGAGCTCACCGGCTTCGGTCAGCCGTTCGAGGCAGTAGGCGGTGACCGATTCCAGCATCCGGTACCGGGCGCCGTCGTGCGTGTCGATCAGAACGACCAGCGAACAGTCCACCAGCCGGGCGAGGAGGTCGAGAACCTCCTCCTGGTCCACGCCGTCTCCCGCGCAGACCTCCTCGGCCGCGGCGAGCGTGCAGCCGTCGGCGTGCACGGCCAGGCGCCGCAGCACCACCCGCTCCGGCTCGCCCAGCAGCTCCCAAGTCCAGTCGATGACCGCCCGCAGCGTCCGCTGGCGTGCCGGGGCGGCTCGCGTGCTCACCAACAGGCGGAAACGGTCGTCCAGCCGGGCGGCCAGTTCGTGCACGCCCAGGGTCCGGACCCGGGTCGCGGCCATCTCCAACGCCAGGGGAAGCCCGTCGAGGCGGCGGCAGAGGGAGACGACGGCGTCGACGGTGGTCTCGTCGAGGACGAACCGTGGCGCGGACGCCGCCGCTCGCGCCACGAACAGCTCCACGGCGCTGAACCCGCGTATCTCCTCAAGGCTCAGGCCCGCCTCATCCGCCGGGCGTACCAGCGGAGGCACTTCACTGAGCCGTTCACCGGCGACACCGAGCGGGAGCTGGCTGGTGGCCAGGAAATGCAGGGCAGGCGCCACCTTCAGCAACTGCTCGGCGAGTTCCGCGACGGGCGTGGCGACGTGCTCGCAGTTGTCCAAGATCAGCAGGGTGGGCCGGTCACCCACGGCGCGTGCGACGCGTTCGGCCCACGGCAACGGCTTCCCGGAATCGTCGCGGACCCCGAGTGCCGCGTCGACCACCGAGGTCACCTCGGTCCGCCCCGGTGACGGATCGAGCGCGGAGAACTCCGCCAGGTGGACACCGCCGGGAAACTCCTTGCCGAGCCGTGCGGCGACAGCCAACGCCAGCCGCGTCTTGCCGACGCCGCCGGGCCCGGTCAGCGTCACCAGCCGATGCGCGCCCAGCAGCGGACACAGTTCATCGATCGCCTCGTCGCGGCCGACGAGGCCGGTCAGCGGGGCGGGCAGCGCCGCCGGCGGACGGGCCACGGTGGCCGCGGGGGCGGGCGGGGCGGCCAGCGCCGGATCCTGGGTGAGGATCGCCTGGTACAGCGCGGTGAGTTCGGCGCCGGGATCGACCCCCAGTTCCTCGACCAGCCGGGTGCGCAGATCGGTGTAGCTGCTGAGCGCGGCGCTCTGCCGTCCGGCCAGGTACAGCGCCCGGACGTGGACCGCGCGCAACCGCTCCCGTAGCGGATGCAGGGCGACGAGGTCTCCCAGCTCGTCGGCCACCAGCGCGTGTTCGCCCAGCTCGACACGAGTCTCGGCGGCTTCCTCGATCGCGGTCAGCCGCTGCTCGTCCCACCGGGCGGCCACGGCACGCGCGAACTCCTCGTCAGCGAAGTCGGCGAACGCGGGCCCGCGCCAGACGGCCAGCGCGTCCGCGAGCAGAACGGCCCGTACGTGTGGTTCGACGGCCTTGCGGGCCCGGGTCAACAGTTCCTGGAAGTGGTCGGCGTCCGTGCCGCCCCGCAGTTCGTAGCCGAGCGGGCCCGACACCACCAGGGAGCGCGCGCCCGGCTCGGCGTCCTCCAGCGCTCGCCGCAGCTGCCACACCTTGGTCTGCAGCACGGCGAGCGGATCACTCGGCCGCTTGGCGCCCCACAGGAACTCGACGAGCCGGTCGGCGGAGACCGGGTGTCCGGCGTGCGCCAGAAGACAGGCCAGCAGCGCACGGACCTTCCGCTCGGGGACAGCCACCGTCGCCCCGTCGGCCGCCCACACCACGAGTGGCCCGAGCACTCCGAAACGCATACGGCCAGGCTAACCCCCGGACCGAGAGCGAACCGAGAGCGGCTCAGGAGCGGCACGGCGCACCGTTCGGGCATGTCATCGAACACCGAGGAAACCGGCATCCGGAAAGCCGGGACCCGAGAATGGCTGGGGCTCGCCGCGCTGGCCCTGCCCACCCTGCTGATCGCCCTCGACCAGAGCGTTCTGTACCTGGCGTTGCCGCATCTCGCCGAGGGATTGCGTCCCACCGGCACCCAGACGCTGTGGATCATGGACATCTACGGCTTCATGATCGCCGGCTTCCTCATCACCATGGGCAGGCTCGGGGATCGGGTCGGCCGCCGCAAGCTGCTGATGATCGGCGCCGCGGCCGTCGGCGTCACCTCGGTGCTGGCCGCCTTCTCCGGCAGCGCCGAGCAGCTCATCATCACCCGCGCGCTGCTCGGTATCGCCGCCGCGACGCTGATGCCGTCCACCCTCGCGCTGATCGGCACCCTGTTCCACGACCCGGCCCAGCGCGGCCGCGCCATCGCGGTCTGGGCCGGATGCTTCATGGGAGGCACCGCGCTCGGACCGGTGATCGGCGGCGCGCTGCTCGAGTTCTTCTGGTGGGGCTCGGTGTTCCTGATCGGCGTGCCGGTCATGGTGGTCCTGCTGATCGTCGCCCCGCTCGTGCTGCCGGAATACAAGGATCCCCACGCCGAACGGCTCGATCTGGTCAGTGTCGTGTTGTCGCTGGCGGCGATCCTGCTGACCATCTACGGGCTGAAGGAGCTGGCACGCCACGGCCTGGCGACCACACCGGTCGCCGCGCTCGTCGCAGGCATCGTCCTCGGCGCGGTGTTCGTGAGGCGGCAACGCAAACTGGCGGACCCGCTGCTGGACCTGAGCCTGTTCAAGATCAGCGCGTTCGCCGCGGCGCTGGTGATCCTGGTCGTCACGATGATCGGCACCGGCGGGGCGTACCTCTTCGTCACCGGGTTCCTCCAGATGGTCGAAGGGCTCTCGCCGCTGGACGCGGGCCTGTGGCTGGTGCCCGCGGCCCTCGCGTCGATCGTCGCCGCGCAACTGGCCCCGATCGTCGCCAAGCGGTATCCACTCGGGACCGTCCTCGGGGCGGGCCTGCTCGTCGGCGTACTCGGCTACCTGCTGCTCGCCTTCGTCGAACCGGGCGGGATGCCGCTGCTGGTGACCGGTTTCGTGATCGTCTTCGTCGGCGTCGGCACCCTCGGCGCGCTCGGCACCGACCTGGTCGTCGGATCCGCCCCACCGGAGCGGGGAGGATCCGCCGCGGCCCTCTCCTCCATCGGCGGTGACCTGGGCACCGCGCTCGGCATCGCCCTGTTCGGCAGCCTCGGTAACGCCGTCTACCGTGGGGTCGTCGAGATACCCGGCGGCGGGCCCGCCGCGGAAAGCATGGAGAACGCCGTCACGACCGCCCAGTCCCTGCCCGGCGACGCCGCCGCCGGGCTGCTGTCCGCCGCCGGGGATGCCTACACCAGCGGACTCAACGCGATCGCCCTCGCCTGCGCCGTCGTCTCCGCGATCAGCGCGGCCATCGCACTGACCGTGCTGCGCAAGAGGGCCGCGGCATGAGAAAACACCGGCTCGACAGATCGAGCCCCACTTGTGCCCATCGCACGCCTGCCCACTACACCAGGTCAGGACGTAGCATGGTGATCAGGCAGCGGCCGTCGATCGGCCAACGCTGTCATTCCTCTTCGGATCTCCTCGCATGCCACAGCCGGTTCTGACCGGTCCGACCCACTCCACAGGAGACCCTCCATCACTGTTCCCGTCGTTCTGCCGCATGCCGTCAGCGCTCCTCGTTCTCTCACCGATGTGTACGGTCCCGGCATCGCCGTCTGCGCACGCCCCGAACTGGCCGCCACCGAACCTGTGAACAGGCACCGCCACACCCGCGACGTGGTTTCCGCGCGGCCGATCGCTGTCGCGGCCGACATGCCCGTGATCTGCAGCGCCGGAGGCACGGACCCGGATTTGCTGGCACACCTGCGCGACAGCGGCCTGCCTGTCGGCACCGACCTGCGCGAGTTCCGAACCGAAAGGGAATTCGCCACCCGCGTGACCGAAGCGATATCCGACGGCCTGCTGATGTCGATGGAATACCCGCAGCCGACCACGCTGTGCCCGGACGAACGCGCGCTCAAAAGCGCGCAACTCGTCGGCTATTTGAACAACAAAGCCAGCATCACCACGTTGGTCGATCCGCGTTTCCAAGCGCACCGCAGCGTCGTGACCCGTGGGCAACTCGCGGAGGCGGCACCGGCGGAGAAGTCGTGGGTGCTCAAGGCCGCGACCAACGACGCGCACGGCGGCAGCCTCGATGTCTATCTGCACCAGGCCGACGAGCAGATCATGCTGCCGGCGTTCACCGATGTCCTCAACGAGTTCGTCGTCGAGGAATACCTGCAGATCCGGCGTAACTGGGGCCTGCAGTTCTACGTGGCAGCGGACGCGCGGGCCCGCCTGCTCGCCGTGACCGAACAACGCGTCGACGCGATCGGGGTCTATGCCGGCGGCAGATTCGGTGCGGTCACCACTCCTCCCGCCGAACTGCTCGCCGAATGCCTGGCGATCACCCAGCGCGCGGCCGATGTCGGCTACCGCGGCCTGTGCAGCCTCGACTGCGCCGAAACCCAGGACGGCCAGCAGGTCGTACTCGACCTGAACTTCCGGATCACCAGTGGCTCGATCCCTTTGCTGGCGATGCAGTCCGCCCGCCCCGACGCCCTTGACCACCCCGCAGAATCCGTGAAGCTGACCGTCACCGGCGCACTCACCGACCTGCTCGCCGAGATCCGCCCGGCCTTGGCCGCCGGTGGCCTGCTCGTCGTGGCCGGTCATGACACCGGCCACACGGACAATCCGATCCGGCAAAGCACCTTGCAGCTACTGGTCCTCGGGGACGACCCCGACGAGGTGACCGCTCGACGCCGTACGCTGGAAGAGAAAACCGGCCAATAGCGCTCAGCCGTGCCACAGGTCGCAACCGGACAGTCCACAGTGGCCAGTGGCACGGCGAAGCCCACCGACCGCGAACGCGACCAGCGGTCGCATTCACAACGACCAGGGTTCGCGTCTCGCTGGTACCGCTGGTCGGACATCGACTTGGCGCTGCGCTTGGCTCCCGACGTCGACTACGACGAATTCGTCGCACTATGGACCGAATCGCTCTATCGGAAACACCATGCGATCACCCATCTGGATGTGCGGGCGGGAAACACGTTGTTCAGGGTGTTCTTGCTGCCCGGCACTCTCCAAGTCGATATCGCGTTCTGGCACGACGAAGACTTCGGCGCGACCGGTCCGCGCTTCGAAGTGCTTTTCGGTGAAGCGAATGATGTCGAGAAGACCAAGTCACCGATGGCGAGGGACCTCATCGACTGGGCCTGGCTCTACGCGCTGCATGCCAGGTCGAGCATCGCCAGGCGTCGAGTCCGGCAAGCGGAATACATGATCAGCGGAATGCGCGACGGGATTTTCACTCTCGCTTGCCTGCGCCACGATGTGCCCGCCACACAAGGCCGGGGCATCGACGATCTCCCCGCCGAGGCGGCCGACCCGATCATGGACGCGCTGGTGCGCTCGGTGGACCCCGCCGAGCTGAGCCGGGCGTTCACTGCCGCGTGTGAGGCTTTGCTGACCGAGGCCGAGCAGGTCGATCCGGCCTACGCCGAGCGGCTCGCGCCCTCACTCCGAGAGTTGGCCGCCAGCGCAAACCCGTGACCGACGAGGGCCGCCCGGTTGTCAGCGGGACAGCGCGGCGATGAGCGGGCCCGGGTCGGGGTGCTCCGACGTGCCTTGCAGGATGACGGAGGTGGCGCCGGCCGCGCCCAGTTCGGCGATCAAGGCGCGGGCCCGGTCGCCGAGGGCGGGCGCGTCCTGCTCGATCTCCGCGAAGGTGACGACCTGCGGCGCCGGCCGTCCCGCGGCCCGTGCGGCCTCCGTGGCACGGGCCTTCTCCGACGCGACGAACTCGGGGGTGGCGAGCGGAGAGTCGAGGAGCACGCCGTCGCCCACCTCTCCGGCCAGCGCGACGGTCTTCGGCCCCCGCGCGCCGATGATCAGCGGCGGGACCTGCACCGGTGGCCAGTCCAATGCCACCGCGTCGAGGTTCACATAGCGCCCGGTCACGCTGACGGTCTCGCCGTGCAGCAGTCGCCGGACGGCGTCGGCGTGTTCGCGCAGCAACGTCATCGGCGACGCGGCCCGGGCGCCGACCTGCGCCATCCAGTCGAGCACCCCGTGCCCGACGGCCGGGACGAACCGGCCGGGGAACAGCCGCGCCAGCGTCGCGATCTCCATGGCGGCGACGGCCGGGTTGCGCAGTGGCACCGGCATCAGCCCGATCCCGACGGTGAGCCGCTCGCTCCAGGCCAGCGCGGCCGCGGCACTGGTGGGACCACCTTCGAGGAAGCAGTCTTCCCACAGCCACAGCTCGTCGATACCGGCCTTGTCGGCCGCCACGACGGTCTCCCGCAGCTCCTCCGGCGGCAATTGCGGACGGAACACCACACCAACACGAACCTCGGCCATGCCTTCTACGCTAGTCCACCCCGGATCTTCGCCGCAGGGCCCGATGAGGTTTCCGCGCCGCGCCCGTCTGTACGTGTGAGATCGACTCACGGAGGCTGACGCATGCGGAAACTGACCTTTGGCATGAACGTGACCCTGGACGGCTACATCGCCGCGCCCGGCGACGACCTCGGCTGGAGCGAGGGTGAGGGACCGGACTCGTCACCGAGCGACGAGCTGTTCCAGTGGTGGTCCGACCGGGTGGCGGCGACGGGCCTGGCGCTGTACGGGCGCAAGCTGTGGGAGGCGATGAGTTCCCACTGGCCGACCGCGGACCAGCAGCCCGGCGCCACACCGGCGGTGATCGAGTACGCCCGTCGCTGGCGGGACATGCCGAAGGCGGTGTTCTCCTCGACGACCGGCACGGTCGACGGGAACACCCGCCTGGTCACCGGCGACGCGGTCACCGAGATCACCCGGCTCAAGGCCGAGGACACCGGCCCGATGGACATCGGCGGCGCGACGCTCGCCGGGGCGGCCATGCGGGCCGGGCTGATCGACGAGTACGTACTGGTCACCGTGCCGGTCTTGGTGGGCGGCGGCACCCCGTTCTTCACGGCGCTGGACAGCTGGGTGAACTTGACCCTGGTGGAGACGCGGACCTTTCCCGGCGGCGTGGTGATGACCCGATACGAGACGCGGCACTGATGGGGGCTTGGGTGATCACAGTGTCTGCGGCAGGCCCAGCCATGGTTTGCCGGCGGCGTCGAATCCGGTGAGGTCGGCGATCTTCCCGTCGACGATGTGCAGGACCGCGATGGCGAACAGCCGGTACTCCGGGTCGTCGCGGGTGCGCAGGTACAACACGGCGGTGGGCATGCGGTTGACGGTCGTGGCGATACCGCGCCAGTCGTCGTGGCCGCGCTGGAAGAGCCCACCGGAGACCCAGCCGTCCACCGCGTCCTCGGCCGTCATGAGCACGGTGCCCGACTCGGGCAGCATCGCGAAGCGCAGGTCATCGCGCAGCAGGGACATCAGCTCGTCGAGGTCGTTGCGCTCGTGGGCGTCGATGTAGGACTTCACCACGCCTCGCTCGTCATTCGACAGCTCGTGGGTGGCGGGGCTCCGCCAGTCGAGGCGGCGGTCGGGCAGCTGTTCGCGCATCGTCACGCGCGCCCGCTGCAGTGCGCTGGTCACCGAGGCGACGGTCAGCTCGAGGGCTTCGGCGGCCTTCGACGCCGGCCAGCCGAGGACGTCACGCAGGATGAACACCGCCCGCTGCCGCGGCGGCAGGTGCTGGACGGCGACGATGAACGCCAGTTCGATCGTCTCCCGCGCCACCACCGATTCCTGCGGGTCCTCGGGGAGCATCCGGTCGGGGTACGGCTGCAGGTACAGCAGCTCGGAGCCGGGGTCCGACAGCCCGGCCGGTACGGGTGTGCGGTCGTTGCGCTTCTCCAGGAAATCGAGACAGGCGTTCGTCGCGATCCGGTACAACCAGGTCCGCAGCGCGGCGTGGCCCTTGAACGACTCCCGCTTGTTCCACGCTCGCAGGAACGTCTCCTGCGTCATGTCCTGGGCGTCCTCGTAGTTCGCGAGCATCCGGTAGCAGTGCACCCGCAGCTCACGCCGGTGGCGCTCCGTGATGAGCGCGAACCGCGCCGTATCGCCGGAGCGGGCCACGGCGATGAACGTGGCCTCGTCAGCGCCCAGCGGTCCAGCGTCGGTCATGGTCATCGATCCTTCCACCGGGGCGAGGCGGTCACCAGAACTGACGCCGCGGCGGAGGATTTCTGATCGGTGAAGTCGCTGACGCTGGGCCTTCGTCAGGACGACCGAGCGGGTGCACCGGATCCCGGTACACCCGCTCGGCGAACAACGAAGTCAGCTGGTGGTCGTAGCCTGCGTTTCGCTCTCGATCACGCCGACCTGTTCAGGATCTTCCGGGGCGGCCATGTGGCGAATGCTTTCGCTGCCCTTGTGGTCGTGGGCGCGGGAATGCTGGGAATCCAGCAGACTCCTCAGTTTGTGCGCCGCACCGGCGTACGCGTCGTCCACTGTCGCCGCATGATGGGTGACCACGACGGGTTGTTTACCTCCGGGGCGCGCTTCGATCACGCACTTCTTGTCTTCCGCCTTGGCACCTCCGTTGTCGCTGAGGTGCACCTCCACCCGGGTCAACCACCCTACGAACCTGGACAGGCTGCTCTCCAGATCCGTCTTCACGTAGGTGGCCAGGCGTTCGCCGCCGTGGACGTTGTGGTCGGTGTTGACTTGGATCTGCACGAGCACCCCTCCGCAGGAAGACAGCGATGATCTCCTTCAGTACCACGGGGGCGAGTGGTTCAAACCGCACACGCGGATCGCGCCACCAAGGCCGCACAGCGTGACAGCGAGATGTGCCGCCGGCGCGCCATCTCCCTCAACTCGGCGCCCGCCCGCCCACGACTGACCCCACGAGCGATCAGCACGGCGATCGCTCGCTCGACATCACCAACGGGCACGAGTGCTTTCCTGCGAAACAGCACGAAGATCCTCCAACGAAACTTCACGACGACTCCCCGACATCTACCCACCGGCGGACGGACGAAACCTCCCGCTCCGATGTTTGGCGCGGCACAGGCAGGGGAACAGGTAGGCAACGGTCCCCAATCGTGGCGGCGGATTCGTTCCGGCCGCGCAAAGAAAAGAGAGAGTCACCATGATCGTGCTCGGAGTCATCATCCTCGTGATCGGCCTGATCGTCGGCATTCCCGTGCTGACCACCATCGGCGCCGTACTCGCCGTCGTGGGTGTCGTTCTCGCGATCCTCGGCGGCACGGGACGCAAGGTGGGCGGCCGCGCCCACTGGTTCTGAGCCGGCCCTTCCCACTGATGGCCCCGGTCCACGCTCGATCGGACCGGGGCCTGCCCCCGCTCCGGCCACGCATCGAGCGCGGCCGGATTCAGCTTTCGCCTGGTCTCCTTCGATCCGAAGAACGGACATGCCGTCCGCCGCATCAGCCCGTGGCTGCGCGGCGGACGGCATGTCCGCTGTGACCTCTCAGGTGCAGAGCAGGACTCGCGCTAGTCGGGACGGCCGACTTGGGTGTTCGCCAGGTCGAGCCCGACCGCGAAGTCCGCCGTATAGCTGGTTCCGACCTGCTGTGGTCGCAACAGCATTTGAGCTCCGCCACTGCGGTAGATCGAGTCGCGGCTGTTGGTCGTGTCGGCCGGACCTTTCCGCCGGTACGGTTCGGTCCGCAGATAGGCCGCGCCGAACTCGGGCGTGAAGTAAAGCTGCGACGTGAACTCGTACGGCCGACCGTTGGTTCCGGTGGTACGAATTTTGACGTGGATATGCAGCGTACGTCCCGTATACCAGCCTGGCAGAATGGTGGTGAACCGGGCAACCCCCGATTGGTCGGTATTCTGGTAGCCGCGCAGGAATCGGCGGCCGGAACTTCCCTGCGACGGAATGTCCGAATACAGCCCGAACGCGTCGCACTGCCAGAGGTCGATCATCGCTCCCGGCAGTGGCGTGCACACCTGCTGGCGAATCTGCTGAATGGTGAAGTTGATTGCCAGCGCGGTGCCGGGAACCAGTTGTCCGGTGGCCGGCTCACTGCGGATATCGGAGCGGTTGAGCCGCTCGTCCACGAAGTATGGGCCCTCCATTTGCTCTGGCTTGACCACGCAATCCAGCGTGCAGATCTCGGGTGCGCCTGCGGTGGAGGTGGTGGTGGCACTCGCCGTCGCGGATCCAGCGGCGGCGAGTGTCGCACCGGCGGCGCCGAGCAGAATCAACGCCTGCCGCCTACCGAGCACACGACCTACCGGCTCATCATCGTCATGCATAGATTTCCTTTTCGCCGAATGATGGGAGCGGGAACTGAGCGCGACAAGAGCTTGCCGCAGGGTGCCGCGCGGATCCGATTGTCCGTCATGGCCAGTCCACTGTCGAGAAAGTTCACTCTGGCGCATCATACTTCGAACTGAGCAGTATCTTTGATGGGCCAAATTCTCGAACCGCTACTACGGCATTTCGCCTACGACTTTATGAGGTCCAGGATGAGAAAGTACAACAACAGCCACCATTTTCACTTACCGAGTTGCGGGGAGGCAACTCATTTCGCATGCGGGGTGCGGAAGTGGCCGGGAGCGGAATACGCTCCCGGCCACCGATCCGCTACCCGGGCAGGGTGTCGGTCCACTCGGCGTTGATCCCGACGCCGGCGGGGTTGGCCACCTTGTACACCGCCCCGTCCATGGTGACGAAGACCGACGTCCCGTTCACCCGTCCGGTCGCCGGATCGACGACGAGCCGCTCGCCCTCGGGCAGCAACAGGCCATGCCCGCCCGGCACCGCACCGAGGTTTTCGACACCTGGATAGGCGGCGATCAGGCGGAAGGCCGTGGCCCGGACCTCCGGCGTGGCCGGCAGTGTGGACACCAGTGAGATCAACGACTGGAAGCCGGCTTGTTCCCGGTCGCTCGCGGTGAGCCTGCCCGCGCTCGTCCTGGCGTCGCTGCGCTCGAGGGCCTCGGCGATCCAGGCCTTCAACGCGTCCGGGTCCGACGGCAGGGCACGCAACTGCTCGAGGGTCAGGTCGACGGCGACCAGCGAGAACGGGGTGGCCGAATGCGCCCCGATCGGCGTGACCTTGCCTCCCGTCTTCGCTCCCCGCATCCACGACTGACCGTCCGGCTTGATCCAGTACTCGTACCCACTCGAAGCAGCGGCGCCGTCCGCCTCGGTCACCTTCACGTGCCAGTAGGTGCCAGCCCCCTCGGGGGAACGCTCGGCGGCGGTGGCGGCCGCGAGCAGGATCTCCTGCCCACTGACCGTTCGCACCGGCGGACCGTCGACCGGTGCGGCCGGCATGGCCGCGATCGCCACGGCGGCAGCGGCGGCCGCCGTGAGCCCGGCCCCCGCGATCAGCCATCCGGTCCGCCGCCGGGAAACCCGGCCGCCGCGGATCCGGTTCTGGAGCCGGTGCCTGCTGCGGTCGACCACGTCCTGGGACGGCTCGTCCGTGGCCAGCGCGGCGCGCAGCGTCTGCAGGTCATTCATCGAGTGCCTCCGGGGTGAGGATGAAGTTGAGCTTCTTGCGTGCGCGGTTGAGCCGGGAACCGACCGTGCCGGAGGAGATACCGAGCGCCGCGGCCACTTCCTCGTATCCGAGCTGGCCGAGCGCCACGAGCAGCAGCACGTCCCGCTCCCCGGCGGATAGCCGCGACAGCGCGTTCGCGAGCTGAGGAAGCAGCCGCCGGGCGGCCACCGACGCGACCACCCTGCTCTCGTGCCCCTCGACCACCGGCGCGACGCTCACCCGTGCCAGCGCCCGATAGTGGCGAGCCTCCCTGCGGCGGTGCCTGGCCACCAGATTCGTGGCGATGCCGAACAACCAGACCCGCACCTCACCGCGTTCGGCGTCGAACGTGCCGCGCCGGTCGAACGCGACGAGGAACGTCTCCGCGGCGATGTCCTCCGCGGTCTGCGCGTCCAGCCGGCCGGCCACATACCGGTAGATCGCCGCGAAGTAGCGATCGTGCACTTCGGTGAACAGCTCCGGGTCCTGAGGCAACCGGGCGGCCAGGTCGGCATCGGTCACCTGCTCGCCCGTTCCCGCCGTCATATGTCCGCCTCTGACATGTGGATCCTTCCCGTCGACGGTCAGCTTTCACCACCACTTCGCCGTCGGCCGGTTTCTTCTTCCCACCCGGCTGTGACTCATCGGCATGACAGGACTCGGGGCTTGCTGTTTATCGGGTCGCTGTCGGCGTGGTGGCGCGGCTAACGTGGCCGAATCGATCATCCGCGCTTCGAAGGACGGCCCAGCCGATCATGAGCACGTCGTACGTCCACCGGATCACCAAATACGACCCAGCCGATCGCGACGACCGGGGCGCGTACCGCGGGTCCGAGGACGTGTCGAGCGACCATGGTCCGGTGGAGGCCGCCTACCTCGCCGCCGTGACGGCCTTCGCTGAGGACACCGGCGTGACCCTGCTGAATATCCGCGAACCCGCGGTCAGCGGATTCGTCCACTTCGGGGTAGAGCCGCCTGTCGACGGCCACGGACTACACGGGCTGTTCCCCTCCGACCTCACGGGCTACCACGACGGCGCACAGATCACCCTGGACGTCGGGTGTGAACTCGTGCGCGCCATGCTGCGCGACAACGGCGCCTGGTGCCGACTCGAGGCCGAAGACCGGTTCTTCGTCCACGTCGGCTACGACCAATACCTGTACATCGGAAGCGACCAACCGTGCGGACGTGCGGTCGCGCTGACCACCGCGAACGGTTTGTTCGCCGAACCGGTGGACGGCTCGCCCTACGACCCGGATGACGGCGAGCCGTGCGAATCGCGTCCGGCGGACGCGGCGTTCTGGGCCAAGGTCGCGGCACTCGTGGCGCAGCGCGGCGGGGTCCTGTTGGAAGAGCAGGTCGTCGGCAACCACTCCCGTTGGCATCGGCTCACAGCCGACACCGTGCCGACCGTGGGTCCGCGCGCCCTGATGAACGTATGGCCGGACCTGTCCACCGATGTCCCAGCAGTGCTGCGCACGATGTCGCCAGAATTCCTCGGCTGGGCCGTCATTGAGCACGCGGACGGCCGCGTCCAGGGCTTCTACGCCGACGGAGATGACCGGGCGGTCCTGGCCGAAAAGTTCGCCGGCGCACGTGCGGCCAGCCTCCTGTCGCTCATCACCGACGACCACAACCCGCTGCTGGTGGCCGTGCGACCGGACGACGACGGAATCGTCCGCGCCCGCTGGCCCATCTGAACCACGGCAGTTGCCAGATGTCGCCGACCCGACCGCGGATGCTGACAGGAAGCGAAGTCCCAGCACTTCCCGCTGTCGTGCAGCGCCCGTCGGCGAGGCGTTGGATGGTGGTGCTCAGCCAGGCCTGAAGATCGGCGGGGTCGCCGAGTTCGGCACGCAGGATCCGGCGGCGGGTCGAGACGCCGAGCACGAAGGCGTCGATCGCGGCGGCTCGGCTGCGGGCGTCGGCGTTGGCCACGCCACTATCGCGCAGGTAGCGGTGCAGCGGCTCCAACGAGTTCGTGTCGAGAAAGGCGGCCAGCGCCTCCGCCGCCTCCGGGCGTTCGCCGGACGCGCGTTGCAGCGCGAGCGGCGGATCTTCCCCGGGCCCATCGAACCAGCGTGCGACGATGCTCGCCGCGAAGCGCGAACCTAACCTAACGCGGAACGGTCGCCGTCGAAAGAGTCGGAGACCGGGATCTCCACTCGGGTCGCCGCCAGGAAAAGGCCATCCTTGCCACCGAAGTAGCGCGTGATGAGGTTGGGCGACACCCCGGCCGCGTCGGCAACGCCTTTGACCGTGAACCCGTACTGGGCGAACTGGCGTTGTGACGACGGGACACGCGGCATCACCGGCACCCACATCGACGACCTGCTCGAACGCTGGGCCGACGGCTACGACTGGGGCGTGCACGAGCGCCGTATCGGCGAGTTTCCGTGGGTGACGGTGCGGGCGGGCGGCACCGACCTGCGGGTGATCCACCAGCGGTCCGCCGATCCCCATGCTCCGGTTGTCGTGCTGCTGCACGGCTGGCCGGACTCGGTGTTGCGGTTCGAGCGCGTCCTGCCTTTGCTCGCGGATATGCACGTGGTGGTCGCCGCGCTACCGGGCTTCCCGTTCGCGGCCCCGCTCACCGTTCCCGGCATGGCGGTCGACCGGATCGCCGCGATCGTCGCGGATGCTCTGGACAAGCTCGGCTACTCGCGGTACACGGTGTCCGGCGGCGGCGTGGGTGGCACCGTCGCGGAGATCCTCGCGGGCGAACACCCGGACCGGGTAGCCGCCCTGCATCTCACGAACGTCGCTCCGCGGCGTGCGCTCACAGCGGACCCGGCGACGCTCGCGCCGGACGCGGTGGCCTACCTCGACCGGTCGGCGCGGTGGTTCCGGACCGAGGGCGGGTACATCGCCGAACAGTCGACGCGCCCGAACACGCCGAGGCGCTCCTGAACATCCGCGATTACGTGGAACACCGCGCCGGCGGTCACTTCGCAGCCTGGGAACAACCCGAGGCCTACTCCGACGACGTACGCCGTGCGGTCGAACTGGGCGGCCAGCCGGCCAGTTCGACCGACGGGACCACCCGTTCCTGAACCTACGACGTCACCAAGGATTTTCGGCGTACTCGCGAAGCGCGGCCGAGATCTGCCGCCGGGTGCCGGGGTCCGCGGGTGGCTCGAAGCGGACGACCGGCAGGCCGTACTGCCAGGCGGGCGTCATCGTCGCGCCGGGAAGGTCGCGAAGCCTGCCGAAGGGGATCCAGGCCCAGTCGTCCTGCTGGGGGTCCAGGTTTTCGAACCCGACGTACTCGACGAACGGAAGATACTGGGTCGGGCCGACCAGGGTCGTGGAGCTGTAGCTGAACGGGAGCGAGGTCTTTGCATTCTCGCCCCGTTGCGCCGCCGCGACGTCCGCTTCGACACCGTGTAGGTGCTCACGGAGGTACTCGATGAAATCGGCGTACGCGACGACCCGCTGGATCACCTCGGCGTCGCGCACCGTCGGGTATGCCGGTGAATCCTCCGGCGGCCGCCACGGGCTGAGTGCGCCGTCGACGATCGCGTAGGGCGCGGGAGACAGCCGCCGGGGTCCTGAAGACCGGAAGTGGCCGATCGCACTGCTCACCATGGCTTCGAGATACTCGCCGTCCGCACCGATGATCATGATGTCGTCGTCGCAGGCGGGCAGTACGATGAGTTCACCCGGCACCCGATTCCGCCACGGCTCCAGCATGGCCGGGCCACGAGCGGAATGGTGCGGCGAGAACTCCGCACGGACCGCGCGGCGAAGCTCTTCGCCGGACCGCCGTCACCGATCTTCACCTCGGCCCCGCCGGTTCCGCCGAGCAGTCCGGCGGTGGTGGCCCGCGCCCGCTCGATCGCGGTCTCCCGGTCCACGCCCAGTTTCTCCAGCAGTTCCGGCGTGACTACATGGTTCTCACCGCTCGGTTCCTCGAAGACCAGCCACGGCTGGAAAAGATCGAGTTCCGGCCGGAACCGCCAGGCCGCCGCGGTGTCGCCCCCGAGCACCGCGGTCCTGATGAGGTCGCCGTGCGGGTCGAGCGGGCCGGGGTCGCCGCTGTGAGGGTCACGGAAGACGGGAGCCCGCAGGGTCAGATACAGGTCGTCGATCGACGGTTCGGCCGCGGCCGATCGCGTTCGGGTACGACGCATCCGGTCCAGAATTCCCATTCGGCCACGTTAGCAACGCGGCGGATCAGGGAGGAGCGAGACGAACGATCTTCGGATCACCGAGCCGAGCATGGCCGGGGCAGGTAGTGCTCGATCTGGCAATCAGCCAGGTCTTGTGGCTATGCCGCACCCCAGGGAAAGTCAGCCCCGGCACACCGGGTACACCCGCTCGCCCGGCTTGGCGGACACCATCGATCCGTTACGGAACCTGCCGATGGTGGGACCGAACATCCGCTCGTCGGCAGACAAGTGCATCTCGCCGAGGGGCAGTATCACCGTCACCCTATTCGGGGCCTGCGAGTTTGGCGGCCAGCAGTACGTTGGCGTCTTGGTCAATTTCTCGCGGTTGCCATTTGGCAGACCAGATATCCATCAGTTGACTGTCAATTCGCACGCTCCCTCCGCTTCGAACATTCCATCCCGAGAAATCCAAGTGGGGCGCGTCAAACTTGTTGCAGTACTCTACGTTCAGTTCGTGACCGCCGCAGTGGAGTAGTACATCTCCCCCTTGCACCTCCGCGTCACGCAGTACAACACTATCGTTGTGCACATCAGGACTAACGTAGACTGTCAGCTGTCCGCTAATTCTAATGTTGCGCATTTCCCATTTTGCTGCAGGGTCTCCCTGTAGGCTGATCAAAAGGTGTCCCGTCGAATGAATCGAAGTTCGGTCAAGCGAAACGCCGCACTCGCGCGCACCAATCCGATACATTTCAAGGTTTCCCTTGATTGCAAGCTTGTCAAGCAGAATACCGGCGTATTCAAATTGACAATTGACGATTCGACATTCCCCGATCAAGGTCGCCCCGGTGAGATTAACACGCTTCTCAAATGAGAGGCCAATCCAGTCCAGATCGCGAATCGCAGCCCCAGACAGGTCGAACTCGCACGTCGACCAACTGGGCACGGCAAATTCATCGTGCCGACCGTATCGGGAAGTATGCGCGGAAATAAGCCGAATAGCTGTCGCTCGAACTTCGTGTTCGGCGCGTTCCGTAGCTTTATTTTCCACTATCGCAGATGGGGACATCCGCAGGTAGCCGCAAAGTACGTCCACACACATCTGCCGCTGCTGGGGCCAGTCGTCAGCCAGCCGCGCCATCGCAACCACTCCGGCCAGGCGAACTATCGCCTTCTCATGGCCGAGCTGGCTCGCGGCGTCCTGGTAACGCTTTGCGAGTGAGTCGGCCTCAGTTCGAGATGCATTACCTGTGGAGACCCGGTCGTTCAACTCTACAGACGCCTCGGCCGCCTCCGCCGCACGTTGAGAAGCAGCCGCGGAGAGGTGGGCTGCCTCTGCTGCCTCACGCCCCGACCTTCGCTGAAGGAAAGCACCTATGCAGGCCACAATCGCCGCGATAAGAGCTGCTACAAGGGTCGCTGCTGGAACCCAGCCCGATGCGGTCGATACACCCAACGTGGGACTCGGCCCGCTCGGCGAGGTAGATGGTTGTGCAGCCAAGAGCCATGCCAGGACATCCACGGGGACTCTATCCTGCACTACCGCACCGGCGTTACAGCGATCGTCCATCCTCGGATCGGCCCGGGCGAGCCTGGTCGACCGTCGGCCGCCCCGCGGCGTGAGCGGACAGTCAGGTCCGCAGGAATGTGTCGGTCAAAGCGAGCGTTGGTTGCGTCCTCACGAATGCTCGGCCGCGGCAACCTTCCGCGTAGTACTCCAACACGACGACTGGACCGGTCTTGCGGTCGCCGACCGTGAGAAGGGTCGCTTGTTGCGGTAAACGTCGACAATGAGGTCCGATGCCCGCGTGTACCGGACGCGGACGCTCTGCTGAAGCACGTCCCAAGAGAAATGGAGCTCCCCGGCCGCGGAGGGGGTACCCGCACTTCCCGCACCCAATCGTCGCCCGACGCCTCTTCGGCCTTCAGGAAAACGCCGAACGCGGAGAGTCACACGTCGTCATCGGCAACAACGAATTCCACGAGGGCAGGCTACCCGCTTCCCGGCTATCACTCTCATCGCGGCATGTGCGTGCGTTCCGCAACCGTGGTGGTGTTGCGGTGTAGGTGTTCGGGAGTGTCGTGAGATAGGGGTTGGTTATACGGCGGTTGAGTTGTTCTGCGGCCCATCGGTGGCCATCGCCTGCGTCCACTGCTGGTGCCGGGTTTTCCAGCTCTGACTGCGATTTCCTGGGTGGATCAGTGGCAGCCATCGCATCTGCCGTCCGTTGACGGTAATCGCCCATGCGCGGCCGTAGTCCGCGTTGATCGTGAGCCTCATGCGTTCGGTGTAGGTGATCGCGGCCAGAACATCCGCGGCTTCTTGGCCGAGCGTCACGATCGTCGGTGCGCCAGCGTCTGTGATCTGCGCCCGAAGTGTGGACCCTTCCTCGGCGACCGCGCGGCGAACCAGTGCGGCCGGAGTTGGGCGTGAAGGCAGATCGGCGCGCGGCAGCGGTGGGTTCTGTTCGATGGCGAACGGGTCGTAAGCGCTGTGTATGGCAGCGGCCTGAGACGAGGCGCCGGATTTGACGAAGTAGGTCGGCAGGCAGTCGGTGAAGCAGACCTCGTCGGGAGTGACAACAAGCGGGGCCAAGACGTGGTCGACAACATGTCGCCCGGAGCTGCCGTTCCCACCCGCTGCGGCCACTGATCCCCAACGCGGCGTCCATCCCACGGCGTCCTGCCAACTCTTGATGCGCGAGGTCTCGTCTGCTCCGTCCCAGAACACCGTTGGTTCATCGTCCACGGCCAGCGCACCCACTGTCACGCCGTCGGGCCGCCGCCACTGGACGTGCAAAGCGCTGGGATAGACACCCAACACAATCACAGCGGCAGAGCCGGACGCCGGGACCCGCGGTGGCCTGCGCGTCGCGGGTTGCCCGAAAGGAAAACGGCCCATCGAACCCCTTCTCTCCACACAGGTGCACGTCGAGATCCCTCTGACACTACTCGTCCTGTTGCAAGGTGCTGCTCGTCAGCGACGTACTTAGCGGATCGTGACGTATGTAGTGAAGGCGGAGCGTATGACGTTGTTCGAGATGACTGCTGAGGAGCTGGTCGCGGTACCGGCGACCGATTTCGCCACGGAGGGTGTGTGGGAGCGCCGGGATCTGCAGCGGCTTCTCCGGGACAACATCGCCACCATCGACGACACGCTGCTGGTAGTTGCCGAGGAGTTCGGTGACTTCGAAGGAAGCGATCGGCGCATCGACCTGTTGTGCGTTGACAGGGAAGGCCGTCTTGTCGTCGTGGAGCTCAAACGCACCCATGACGGCGGGCATATGGACCTTCAGGCCCTCCGGTACGCGGCAATGGTCTCGTCGATGATCTTTGAGCAGCTGGTCGAGGTTTTCGAGCGGCACTTGGCCCGGGTGGATCCGACCCAACAGGATGCCGCCCGTGACACGCTGGCCGCCTGGCTGGAGGACGCGGACGGCGACGAAGCGGCGCTGTCCGGGGACGTGCGCATCGTGCTGGTCTCCGCCGGCTTTGGAAGCGAGATCACCACCACGGTTCTCTGGCTCACCACGACCTACAACCTTGACATCACCTGCGTCCGGCTGGTTCCGCATCGAGTGGGGGATCGTCTGCTGCTGGACATCACCCAGCTGGTTCCCTTGCCGGAAGCGGAAGAATTCACCGTGAAACTTCGTCGGCGCGAGCAGGCGGTTCGCGCGTCCAGCGATGGGCGGGATTGGACTCAGTACGTGGTGTCAAGCCCGGACGGCGAATCGAAGCCGTTGCGCAAGCGCTGGGCGGTACTGGAAATGGTGTCCGCGCTGCACACCGCGGGCGTTTCGATGCCTGCTCTGGTAGAGGCGTTGCCGAACTCAAGGTTCATCTCGGCTGACGGAGTACTCACCGGCGACGAGCTTGTCGAGAAGTTCAGCGGGAAGTACTCGGCGTTCCACAACAACCTGGGACGCTGGTTCACCGAACATCCCCTGCACGACGGCGAGACCACCTGGCTGCTGTCCAAGATGTGGGGCCGGCAGACCGTCCACACCCTGGATCGCCTGCTCGAGTTAGCGCCCAACGGACAGTTCACCTACCGCGCTGTTCACTGACCTTAAGGAAGTCGTCCGCGACCAGCAGCGCGACTATTCGCTCAGCGGCATGAACGGATGTTTGCCCGGTAGCGATGGCGCGGTCTCCGTAACTCCCCCGTGGCGTGTGCTGATGACGTGGCTGATTCAAGCGAGGTCTTCGAAGGAGTCCTCGCCAGGGCGCCAGCACATCCATTTGCCGTCTGTGAAGCCGGTTAAGTTCGCGATCTCGGGTCCGGTGAGTTCGGCCGGCGTCGGGTGCAGGGCGAGACTGCCCTTTTCGAGTTCGAGGCTCAGTCCCGTACCGGTGGCTTCCTCGGTGGAGACGACCGTTGCGGTGATCAGGGACCGTAGCGCGTCGGCGTAGCCGGGACTGCCGTCGGTGTACGTGCCGTTGACGACGATGACCGTCGGCATGGCGTCGCAGGTGAGAATGGGCTGGTCACCAGCGGGTCGGTCGAAGTGCAGTTGGACGTAGTCGTACACGAAGTTCACCGAGTACAGCCGCGACCCGACCAGCCTCCCCAGCAACTCGTTCGGCATGTACCTGTGTTCTGACATGCCGTCATCCTGCCGGAGCGGCCTCATGTCATCGGCATGAGCGGGCGTTTGCCACTGACGCCCGCTCGACGGCGTGAGTGGGTGATTCGCTTCGCACGGTGATGACGTTGTTTCCGGCTCGGCTGATCAGCGACGGGGATCGACGCCTAGGCCGATCAGGGCGATCGTGCCCGCCAGGCACAGCCAGGCGAAGATGTCGCCGACGAGCGCGCGCAGGCTCGACATCTCGGTGTGTACCCGGCCGAACTCTGGCCAGTCGCCTCCGGGCACCATCATGAGGTCGGCGTCCACGTGCATCATGTCGGGGAAGTCGGCGTCGTAACAGATCACGCCGGCGATTCGGCCGTAAGCCGTACTCACCACGGGCACTGTCGCGTCACCGGGGTGTATAGCCCTCCAGCACCGGAATCGGATGGGCCTTCTCGTAGGTCCACGCGATCGTGCCATCCGGGGCGATGAGATGCGTCTCGTCCCGCCCGTAGGCGGGATCCGGCAGATGGACGTAGTCCGCGACGAGCAGGTAGATGTGCTCCTGCCGCGGAGATCTGGCCGCGTTCTCCGACCATACGACGATGTTCGCGCTGGCCCGGGCCGCTCGACGGGTGTCGTCGAACAGACCGTCGATCACCGCGGTCGATCGCCGCCCTGCGACGTCCGAACGAGTGTCACCTCAAGATGCGGGCGTGAACCGCACGGGTTGCGACCGCTTCGCCTTCTCTCCCACCAGGAACGACCCGCACAGCAGGGCCGCGACCGAGCACACCGTCATGGCCAGGTAGAGGGGAATCGCGGTGTGCTGGCCGCCGAGTCCGACCAGGGGCGCGGCGAGTGCGCCAAGCCACTTTGGAGTGTTCCCAACATTGCCGACGCGGTTCCGGCGGATTCGGGGACCGCTTCGATCGCCAGTGCGGTGGCGTTGCCGAATACCAGGCCGAGGCCGGCACCGGTGATCGCCAGCAGCGACAACGCGCTGACCGGGGTCAATTTCCCGATGGTCGCGATCAGCAAGGACACCGCCGTGGAGCCCGACATGGCCACCAAACCGATCCGCAGTAGCACCGACGGATGGACGCGGCCGACCAGTTTGGCACTGGCACCACTGGAAAGGGTGGCAATCAGTGCCCCTGCGGCGAAGATGACCGAATACTCCTGGACACTCATGCCGAGCATCTTCTGATACAGGAAGGGCGAGGCGGAGATATAGGAGAACAGCGCTCCGGACGCGAAGACGAAGACCAGGGTGTGCCCGAGGTAGACCCGGTTGCCCAGCACTCCGGCCGCCGCGCGCACCGTAGTCGCGATTCCCTTGGCGTGGCGTCGTTCTCGCGGCAGGGTTTCCGGGATCAGGAAGAACGCCGCGGCGAACATCGACATCACCACCGCGGCCAGCAGCCAGAAGACGGCGCGCCAGCCGAATTCCTCGAAAACCGCTCCGCCTGCCAGTGGCGCGACGATCGGCGCGATGCCGCCGAGGGCCATCAGGATGCCGAACAGGCGGGCCGCGGCGGCGCCGGTGGCGATGTCGGAGATGACGGCGCGACCGAGCACCACCCCGGCCGCGCCGGCGAAACCGGTGACGAAACGCAGTGCCACCAACCACTCCAGCGTCGGAGCGAGAGCGCAGAGGGCCGTGCTCACCGCGCATATGGCGGTTCCGGCGAGCAGGAGGCCCCGGCGTCCGTACCGGTCGGACAGCGGGCCGAGGACGAGTTGCCCGGCCGCCAGTCCGATCAAGAACGCGGTGAGTGTGAGCTGCACACCGGAGGCATCGGTGCCGAGTTCCTCGGCCATCCGCGGGAACGCCGACAGGTACAGGTCGGTGGCCATCGGCAGCACGAAGGACAACAGGGCCAGCACCGCGATGAGCGCGCCGGCGGGTTTGACGGGGGGCATCCAAAGTCTCCCAGCTAGTTATATTTATATAAGTATAACTAACGGTACACTGGTGCCGTGACCGATGACAACGCCGCGCGACTCAAGCAGGCGAGAGGCCTGGTACCCGGCCTGTACGGGTTGTCCCGTGCACTACGGCTGCGAGGAGTCGCCGAGACGGGGCTGTATCAACTCCCGCCATCGGAGCTGGAAGTGCTGCGCTACGTGATGGACACCCCGGGCACTCCCCTGAGCACGATGGCGCGTGAGCTCGGGTTGCAGACCAGCAACGCCAGCGTCGTGGTGCGGAACCTGGTCGCTCGCGAGCTTGTGGAACGCGAGCCCGACCCGGACGACCGACGGTCGGTACGGCTGTTTCCGACGATGAACGCACAGCACGGCATGGCACGGATCGAGAGCTCCTGGGCCGAGCTGCTCGCCGTCGTGCTGGAGAACCTTTCTCCGGACGAACGAGACAAGCTGACCGCCGCGGGACCAGCGCTGGCCTCGCTCGGGAAAGCGCTCAAAAACCCGTTGACGCCCGAAGCGCCCCGTTGAGCACCGAGCTACAGCGGAGGCGCACTCCCCCACCGGTGACACGTCCCGCCTGCCGAGCAGCGGCCTGAAACCACCGCCGAACAGGAACCTGGGCGCGAGTGCCCGGTCACGGCCGTCTCATGCCGGCGACCGGAGTCGCGTGGACGCCCGTGCCGTACTCGTAGCGCAAGCCGTTGTGGTCGATGAAACGCGCCGCGTCCGGCAGGACCGGGTGCGAGCCGATCTTGGTCACGGCCATCCGCCGAATGGCGCGGTTGAGCCTGCCGGAGGCGCTGGTGACCGTCGCCCAGTTCCACTCGGCGGGGTCACCGAGTCGCTGCAAGGTCGTGGACCAGGCCGCAGCCCGCTTCTCCGAGTTGTGGTTCGTATGGCTCCACCGCAGCTGCTGCGTCCCGGACACCCAGCCATGGTGAAGCTGGATGAGCCCCCAGCCTTCGCAGCAGTACCGGAAGGTGGCGTCGGGATGCACTCCTGGAAGAAACTCGATCCTCTTCGCGAGTGGCCCCGGCCCCGACCCGATGGCGAACAACGCCAGGCTTCGTCCCGCCCGGCCGTCAGGGACCTCCGCAGAAGCGTGGAACTCGCGCAGTTCACGGTCCGGCTCCGAGTCCGACTCGAAGACACGGAACAAGCCGAGATCGAAGACGGTCTCAAGGACCGCGGCCCAATCATCGTCAACGGCGTAGAAGTCGAGGTTCGGCACAAGCCGACTATCCCAGCCGGGGCACCGCAGTCGCCAACGGCTATGCAGAGATCAGAGAGTGCTGGGCTTTGCCCGTGCCGCCTCGATGAACCGGCGACCCGTCCCCGGCGCACATTGGCTTCGTTCGGCCAGAATCCGCTTCACTCGAGATGAGCCTGCCTGCGACAGGACTGCGACCTTTCCGGGACCGGCGGCCGACATCGCCGCAGCACAGTCGGGATCATGACGAACATCGACCAGGCCCCGGTGGTTCGCGCGGACGCCGGACGCGGGACGCACGTCCCCGCGCTGGACGGATTGCGAGGGATCGCGATCCTCGGCGTCCTGCTGTTCCACACCGATCTCCTGCCCGGCGGTTTCCTCGGGGTGGACCTGTTCTTCACCTTGTCCGGCTACCTCATCACCGACCTGATCCTGCGTGAGGCCGAGGCGACCGGAACGGTGTCACTGACCGCTTTCTGGGGCCGCAGGATCCGGCGGCTGCTTCCCGCCCTGGCGGCCATGCTCGCCGTGGTCACCGTCGTGGTGTGGCTCGCGGCGTCACCGGACGTGGTGCGGACGACGCTCGGGGACGGCCCCTGGGTGCAGCTGAACCTGGTCAACTGGCACCTGATCGCGGAGTCGTCCGGGTACTGGGACCGCTTCGGCTCTGCCCGGGTCTTCGAGCATCTGTGGAGCATCGCGGTCGAGGAGCAGTTCTATCTGGTGTGGCCGGCGCTGCTGTTGATCTTGGCCCTGGCCGGGCGACGGCTACTGCACCGGCGGGTCGCCGTGATCACGCTCGCGGCCTCGGTGGTCTCACTGATTCTGATGATCACGCTGCTGACGCCGTCCGATCCGACCCGGGTCTACACCGGCACCGACACGCGGGCGTTCTCCCTGCTGCTGGGCGCGATGGTCGCCACCGGTCCGGTGCGCGACGTCCTGGCCCGCTCGACTGCGCGGACAGCGGGAGTGGTGCTGGCGTTCTTGACCGCCGGAATCGGTGTGCTGTGGTGGTTCGCCGACGGTGTGGGCTCGCCGTGGCTGTTCACCGGTGGGCTCTTCGCGCACTCGCTGGCCGCCGCGGTGCTGATCGGGTTGTGTGTCCGGGCACCGGGAACGGTGTCCGCCAAGCTCCTTGCCTGGCGGCCACTGCGCTGGATGGGGCTGATCTCCTACAGCCTCTATCTGTGGCACTGGCCCGTTTTCGTGCTGGTGTCCGAGCAGTGGACCGGGATCGGCGGATGGCGCCGGACCGTGCTGGTCTGCGTCCTGTCGATCGGGTTGGCCGCGTTGTCGAAGTACGCGGTCGAAGACCCCATCCGGTTCCGCGCGAAGTGGGCACGGGGCCGTGGCGGGGTGCTCGCGTTCGCGGCGGTCATGGTCGCCCTTGCCTTGCTGTGGCTTGCCCTTCCCGCCCCCGAACCGCCCGGCATCGACATCACCCGGCTCGGAAGTGCCCGCTGATCACCTGTTCAGCGGGCAGGTCCGCTGAACATCCGACTCCGGGGTGGGCTGCGTGAAACCGATCCGCACCTTGGTGGCCTTCGATCCACCGCTCTGCACGTGGACGCCGAGCGCCGTGCACACGATCTGGTCGATGCCCAGCGGCGTGACCTCACGGTCGGTCAGCGGCACCAGAAGCTGGATGAGGCCGGGTTCGGTGGTCACCACGACCTGGGTGACCTGTGTCGACGCGATCCCGGTGTCCAGCTCCGCCCCACCGGGACCGGTGAGCAGCAGTGATACCGCTTCGTTGATCGTGCCGAGTCGCCGGGTCTCCCTCAGCTGTGGCTGGAGCCGACGGTGCGCGTCGACGAAGTACAGCGTCACCCCGGGCGCGACCCCGGTCGGGGCGTCACCGTCGGCGGCGGGTCCCGAGGGTGCGACTCCGCAGCCCGCCAGCAACAGGGCGGCCAGTGCGACAAGCCGGATGCGTTTCACCGGTCCTCCAGGTTCCGTGGCAGCCGCAGCTCGAACCGCGCGCCACCGTCGACGGTGTTGTCCGCGGTGAGGTCGCCGCCGTGCAGGCGCGCGTTCTCGCGCGCGATCGCCAGTCCGAGCCCGCTGCCCGGCGTTCGCGTGCGCGCGGTGTCCGCCTTGTAGAAGCGGTCGAACACCTTCGGCAGCACGTGCTCCGGCAAGCCGGGGCCGTGATCGGTCACCTCGACGCGGACCTGGTCCGGCAGCACCGAGATCCGCACGCGCACCGGTGGCGCGCCGTACCGCAGCGCGTTGCCGACCAGGTTGGCCACGACGACGTCCAGGCGGCGACGGTCCAGCCGCAGCGAAATCTCCTCCGGCACCAGCAGCTCGACCTGCTCCAGCCAGCCCCGGGACCGGAGGCAGTCCCGCACGGCGGCCGCGACGTCCGTCTCCTCCCACCGCATCTGTGCGGTCCCTGCGTCGAAACGGGACACTTCCATCAGATCCTCGACCAGCCGGACCAGCCGGTGGGTCTCGGTGATCGCGAGCTGCGCCGATTCCCGGGCGTCCGGCTCCATCGTGTCCGCCGTGGCCGCCATCACCTCCACCACCGCGGTCAGCGTGCTCAGCGGGGTGCGCAGTTCGTGGGAGACGTCCGCGGCGAACCGTTTGGCGTCGGCCTGCATGCGCTGCAAAGACTCGGCCATCTCGTTGACGGTGACGGTCAAGTCGGCCAGTTCGTCGGCGCCCCGCGGTGGTGTGCGAGCGTCGAGATCACCCGCCGCGAGCCGGCGCGCGGTGTCACGGAGCTTCCGCACCGGCCGCAGGACACTGCCCGCCGCGAGCAGCGCCAGGAGCACGGCCAGAGGCAACGCCATCGCGGCGGTGATCGCCGCGGAGCGGGTGAGGCGATCGATCTGCTCCTCGACTCCGGTGAGATCGTGCGCCGAGTACACCTCGATACCGGACGGGGCACGGGCGCCGTCCGGGGCGGTGAGCATGACCGGCGTGCCGATCAGCAACCACGGGGTCTCACCCGCGATGAGCCGCTGCGTGACCAGCCGTTTCTCGCCGCGCACGGCCGCTCGCAGCGAGTCCGTGCCGAGGTCGGCCCCGTCCGCGGAGCGCAGATCCCCGTAGGTGACCAGCGTGTTCGCGCCGAGGGCCGCGCGCAGCCGGTCGAGCGAGTCCTGAGTCGGCGGGTAGGTCAGCTGGGGCGCGACCGCGGTGATCTGCCCGGTGAGGGTGCCGGCGAGCCGCTGCTGGGTGGTCGCGACCAGCGCGGCGCTCGCCGACCGGGCGCTCGACCAGGCGACCGCGGCCGCCGCGAGCACGGCGACCAGCACAAAAGCGACCAGCAAGCGGGCGCGAAGCCCCCGCGGCAACAGCCGACCGGCACTCATACCGGCCCGAACCGGTAGCCGAACCCTCGGACGGTCTGCACGTACACCGGACTCGCCTGGTCGTTCTCGACCTTCGCCCGCAGCCGCTGCACACAGTTGTCGACCAGCCTGGAATCACCGAGGTAGTCGTGCTCCCACACCTCTTCCAGCAACTGGCTACGGCTGAACACCCGGCCGGGCGACCGGGACAACGTCAACAGCAGCCGCATTTCCGTCGGCGTCAGCGAAACCGGCTCACCGCGCACGGACACGGCGAGCGCGGCGGTGTCGATCCGCAGGTCGCGGTGCACCCGCACGCCATCGGCCGGAACGGCTCCACGGCGGAGTACCGCACGAATCCGCGCGTCCAGCACGGAGGGCCTCGCCGGTTTGATCACATAGTCGTCCGCGCCCGCCTCCAAGCCGCCGACGACATCGAAGTCGTCACCCCGCGCGGTCAGCATGATCACCGGCACCTCGCCCGCCGCCCGGATCCGGCGGCACACCTCGAATCCGTCGATCCCCGGCAACATCAGGTCGAGCACGACCAGGTCCGGCGCGGACACGTGGAACTGCTCCAGCCCGTCCTCACCGGTCTCCGCGGTCCGCACATCGTGTCCGTGTCTGGACAACGCCAGCTGAAGGCCGCGCCTGACCAGCGGATCGTCCTCGATGAGCAATATCGCCACCACGTGTCCATTATGGACTCCCCCGGGCCGTCTCATCGGTCAAGCGATCTTCTGCGACACAACCGGGACACGATCGCGGAACGCCCGGGACGCGGCGACGGCACGGTCGAAGACATGACCAAGAACCGAAAAATCATGCTCGGCCTGGCCGGTTTGGTCCTGGCGACCTCGGCCTGCTCGACCCAGGCCGCCCCAGGCCCGACCCCAGCGGCCAGTTCGGAACAGGCCAAGGTGCTCTTCCTCGGCGACTCCATCGCCGTCGGCGAGGCCTTGCCGCTGGCCGCCGCGTTCAAAGCCGGTGGAACCGGTTTCACCTCCATAGCCGCGGAGGGCGGCGGGAATGTCGTCGGCCCGTTCGCCGACGAAAACTGGAAGAAACTGCCGGAACAGATCACCTCCGCCAAGCCCACCGTGGTCGTCTACCAGATAGCCACCTACGACTGGGGAACCCAGCAAGAGCAGCAGACCGCCTACGAGAAACTGCTGAGCACCACGACGGGCGCCGGCGCGAAACTGGTCTTCGTCACCATGCCCCCGCTGAACCCGGACGACTTCTACAAGCCGCACATGGCAGAACTCGAGCGCACCCCGGACGTCGCCCGCGCGGTGGCGGCCGGATCCGGCGGCAAGGCCGTCGTGCTCGACGCCGCCGAAGTGTGGGGCAGCGCCTACGAGCAGACGAAGGACGGCAAAGCCGATCGCAGCGCCGACGGCATCCATACCTGTCCTCAAGGAGCCGCGCGCTTCACCAGCTGGCTGCTCACCGGCTTGGCTGCGGTGATCCCGGGCTTCGCTCCCCCGGCGGCGGAAAGCTGGGCCAATGCGGGCTGGTCGGCCGACAAGCACTTCCAAGGCTGCTGACGAACAAGATCGCGCAGGTCAGCTCAACAGACCTCGACGACACCCCGTCCAGTTGGAGCCGACCTTTCGGGCAACCGCTGATGGAAGCCGAGATCGTCCAGCAGGCGCTCGCGCCTCTTCGGAACTTCAAGGCCTACGGCAGCGAAGTCGGCACCCCCTGCGACAACCTGTTCTGCTGTGGCTGACCGCAAGAAGGTTGCAGACCAGCAGTCACCCCAGGAGCATGAGGCCGTTTCAGCCTACCGACCGTTCTTGTGACGGCGGCAGGCAAGCAGGGTGGAGTCGGCGGCGTGGATCGGCGTTCCGGCGCGGATCAAGGTCCGTGGCCGCTGTTCGACCGCGAGGACGTCGAAATCGTCCGGCAGGCCGGGCAGCAGGTCCTTGGCAGAGAACATCGCCGCGCGCTGGCCGACGGTCAGTGGGGCGGACGACCCCATCGGGGCATGGCCCACGATCAGGAGGTGGCCACCGGGGGCGACGGCATCGGCGAGCCGGCGGGTCACCTGTGTCATCCCGCCGTCCGGCGGCTGCAGGTAGTGACTGGTGACCAGGTCGTAGGATCGGCCGCCTGCGGTGAAGACGCGAGCGTCGATCTGCCACCAGTCGACATGGTCGGCGACGCCGTCCTGCTCGGCGCGCCGGGCAGCGCGTGCCAGGCCGGCTGCGGAGAAGTCAGCGCCGATGACCGTCCAGCCCTGCCGGGCCAGCCAGATCACATCGCCTCCTTCGCCGCAGCCGACGTCGAGAGCGCTACCCGGTGTCAGCCCGGCCGCCTCGGCTACGAGCTGCACATTGGGCTGTCCGCTGAAGACCTGCTCCTGGCCGGCGTAACGCTCGTCCCAGCCGTGCGGCTCGAACATGGCGGCCGTCTCCTCGTCGCTGAGCGGCCGGTGTTCTGTCATCTCAAACGCCTTCCCTTTGCCTGTGGCCGGCTGTCGAAGCGAGCTCCTGCGCGCTGGACTCACGAGAAGTTCAGAGCGTGGCGGGATGTGCCGCGACGGCGCGGCGCACGTCCTCGGTGACCAGGTCGATGTTCATCATCGCCCCGGCCAGCCCACCCTGTGCGGCAGCGTCGATGACCTGCGCCCGGTGGCCTCGCACGTTGCCGGCCGCCCACACCCCGGGAACAGAGGTCGCACCCATCTGGGGGTCAGCGGGCAGCGTCGCGCCGATGAGCTGGCCGTCCATATCCTTGACCTCGGCCGTCAGGCCCAGGTCTGCGAGCAGAGTGTCGACCTTGGCCACCGATACGGGGAAGACCACGGCGGCCTGGACTTCGGTCACGCTGTCACCGACCCGGACGCCGCTGAGTGCGTCGTCGGTGACCTCGACGCCGGTGACCCGGCCGGGCACCACGGTGATCTGGCGCGCTGCGAGCTCGGTGCGTTGCGACGCGGTCAATTCCACGGACTCGTTGGTGAACAGGGTGACCTTCTCACTCCACTGACGCCACAGCTGTACCTGGTGGAGGGAGGCGACGCCGCTGGCGATCAGCCCGATTGCCTTGTCGCGGAACTCATAGCCGTGGCAGTAGGCGCAGTGCAGCACGTCCACGCCCCAGCGGTCGGCAACGCCGGGAATGTCGGGCAGCTCGTCGACGACACCAGTGGCCACCAGTACCCGCCTTGCGTCAACAGTGCTCTCGTCGGCAAGAGTGACCCGCAGGGCATCCTCGCTGACACGCTCCACGCCGATCACGGTGTCGTCGCGGACGATGCCGCCGTACTGCCCGACCTCCGATCGGCCGATGGCCAGCAATTCGCGCGGATCGACACCTTCGCGTCCGAGATAGCTGTGAACCTGGGCGGCGGGCGCGTTGCGGGGCGTGCCTGCGTCGATGACCAGTACGTCACGCCGGGCACGGCCCAACGTCACAGCCGCCGCCAGGCCCGCTGGTCCACCACCGATGATGACTACGTCGTGGGTGCTCATGCTGGCAACGGTGCAGGGGCCAGTCGCCGACCGCAAACTTCCTTGCCGAAAAGGCAAAATGGAAGCCTCCAGCGGGTGCTGCAGGCGATCACTGGCACTCGGCCACGCCCGCACGATCGGGACGGTCATGCCGACGATCAGTGGGCACACACCAAGTTCTCGCCGCTGCCGAGCTCCACGGCTTGACATTTCGGGGCCAGAGGGACATTCCGTACGGGCAGCACGCCAATCACCACGGCCCGGTGTGATCACGCCCGCGAGCATCGACCTTCGACGAACCCTGGTGGAACCGCCGGCCGGCGTGCTGTACGACCATGATCAATCTCAGCGCCAACGACTGTACCCATGTTCCCCAAGGCCGCAATCGAAGCAGGACGTACCCAACTGCCGCAGAGCGGGTGTTCAGCTTTGCCGTTGCCCCGGTCGAACCGGGAAATCGAAGGCGCCGGAAATCGCCTGTGTTGGGGTGGAGAAACCGCTGAATGCGTCAGGCGCGATCAGCATCCACTATCGTTACCGCCGGGTGATCGTGGATCACGGCTGACTCGGTCACATCAACGAAGTGTCAGCATTGGCTCACGGGATACGGCTCACCTTCGAAGAAAATCTGTGTGATGGCGGCAATGATGTGGCAATCGTGTAGATACGGGCGTTGCTGCATGTACGCCACAGCGGCGGCGGTGAGGGTTACCGCCGCCTTGCCTTCACGGGTAATGCCCGATGGCTCGTCCAGGCTGAGTAGCCATTCGGCGTAGTGCTGGCCCACATGGGCCACGTAGGTCCGCGGATCATTTCGGGCCAGGTAAGCAGCGTTCCTGGAACGTTCCGGCCCGCGCATGCGTCCTCCTGCAGATCGTTCACGAACCCATCGCCTTGCGGGTGGGACGGCTGGCTGCAACCCGGCCCCTGATGGCCAGCGTCCCACAATGAGCGGCTACCGGGCCAACTTCGGACAGGGCGGGATGCGGGGCGATCCCTTTGAGGACATGGATGTCGTCGTCTGCGACGAGCGGTTCGAAGACGT
Organism: Amycolatopsis sp. NPDC031561; assembly: GCF_055580625.1. Lineage (NCBI taxonomy): Bacteria > Bacillati > Actinomycetota > Actinomycetes > Pseudonocardiales > Pseudonocardiaceae > Amycolatopsis > Amycolatopsis sp. NPDC031561. The sequence goes on from NZ_JBVILA010000006.1 coordinate 308,582, forward strand.
CCGCGGGCAGCGCGGTGCGCTGGACGGCCGGCATCCGGGTTCGTGGAGACGGTGATGCCGCGAGAAGACGCAACTCCCCGTCTGTCGCCGCCATGACGCGGGGCCAACGGACTGGCCCGACCCTGGTCGACTCGACCAGGTGCGTGAGCACGTCCAGCGGGACAGACGGGTTGTGCGCCACGCCTCGCCGTACGTCCGCAGACTCGTCGTTCGCCAGTTTGCGCAGGATCGTTTCTGTCACCACGGGGTTGGCGGCCAGGCCTGCACGGACACCGGGAATGTGGTCGACCGCCAGCCGTTGTTGGGCGTCGGGAGGCAGATCCGGCCGGTCGGCGAGTGTCCATCGAATCGCCATGTCGTCGTGGTCCAGCAGGGCGGTCACCTCGTCCAGCGAGGTGACCGGATCAGCGGCGCGCTCGATGGCACTGTCGACGTGCCAGGTGGTGTCGCGCGGTGGTACCGCGGGCCGGGTGGGCAGGCGGGCACGCAGGTGATCGGGCAAAGCCGGATTCGCCCTCAGGCCGAGCACGATGCCTCGGGTTCGTTCGTCCACTCCACACTCCGGTCCGCTCGCCGCGATCGCGGGTCCGCCTGGCGCGGAACAGGCCAGGGTACGACCGCTGTCGGGTGGTGCCAACGGTTTTCCGGACACGTGGTCCGCACATGCCGATGTGCGGTTGACCGATCGCGGTCCGTCCGTGGTGGTCTGTTCGGCTTGTTCAGTTCGTGGTCGTCATGGTGGCGGGTTGGTTCGCTTGCCGGAAGGCGATGATGGCGCCGAGGGCGGTGGTGGCCGGCACGAAGACATCTCCGAGCGGGGTCTGACGCAGCGGGACCTCGTTGTCCCGGAGCAGATTCTTCGTTGCGGTCAGGTCGTCGACGGCGATCGTGCAAGCGATGAGAGCGGGCAGCGCGGGGGGTTGCTCGCCGGGGAACAGTGTGGCGAGACCGGAGGTGGTCAGCAGGGTGAGGGTCGCGCCGTCGAGATCGAAGATCCGGGTGGATCCTTCAGTGCGAGGTGTCCGGCCGAGGTAACGCTCGTAGCGCGACTGGGCGGCGTCCAACTCGGTGTCGGCGACGCAGAGCGTGGCATCAAGGAGGCCGACGGCGCCGTTGGGGTGGTCGGCCAGCCGGGCGGCCTGGATCCGCGGGTCCAGCTCCGCGACGACGCCGATTCTGCCTTCCGCCTCCACGCTTGGCCGTACTCCGTCGATCTCCAGGTAGCGGACGGTCTCGACGTGGGTGCCGGCAGGTCGCCGCACGGTGTTCACCCCGCCGTGCCGTACCGCGGCGGTGGTCAACCGTGCGGCGGTGGCGTCGATGTCGGCCGAGGAGAACATCAGGATGTGCAGGCCCTCGAAGCGGTCCAGACATTCCGCCAGGTTCACGCTGGTGGCGTGGATCCGCTCCAGCAATGTCGGCAGCACGTCGGGCGGGGCCTGCAGCGGGACGAGCCGCGCGTTCGCCGGCACGCGACCCTTGGCCTGAACCACGGTGGCCAGTTCAAGGAAGTCGCACGAGAAGTCGGCGTGGGTGTTGGCCGCACCGAACGGCTCCGGCTCGGCACCCTCTCGGGGTGGCATCGCGGGATAACCGGGTGCCGGCACGACAAAGCCCAGACGCCGGTAGAGGTCGAGCGCGGCCGACATGTCCCGGACGACGTGGCCGACGTGGTGCAGGCGAGTGATCTCGGAAGCCATGCAGCCACCCTAAAAGTAGTTCGACCAATCGGTCAATCTATCTGGTGTTGCCGTATCGTCCGGCCGATGGAGGAGCACACCGACGGCCGCAGCGTCCGTTATCAGCACCGGCGGCCCGAACTGCTCGACGCGGTGACCGACTACGTCTTGACACACGGTCTGGCCGGTCTGGCGATGCGGCCGCTGGCCGCGGCGGTGAACGTCAGCCATGGGACGCTGCTGCACCACTTCGGCTCGAAGGAGAATCTGGTCACCGAGGTCATCGACCTGCTGCGCCGTCGACTGGCCAACGTGGCCGGCGTGGCCGACTCGACCACCCAGCCGGCCGACCTTCCGACCTGGTGGCGGAACTCGACGACCACGGAACGCCTGCCCGTCTACCGGTTGCTGTTCGAGGTCTTCGCTCAGGCCGCACGACAACCGGAACGCTACGAACGCTTCCTGCGGCAGGTCGTGCACGACTCACTGGCCCTGATGCAACGTTTGGTCACAGCGGACGGCTGTCCTGAGGAACAGGCACCTCTGGTGGCATCGATGATCGTGGCCCAAGCCCGCGGCCTGCAACTCGACCTGCTCACCACCAACGACCGCGAACGCATCGACAACACCTTCGCCTTGTTCACCAACGTGATCGACAGCCTGAGGCGAACCTGGCCCACGGAGCAGACAAACCCCACCGCGCCGGCACCCTGACGGGAACCCACGCCAACCACGGAGCGGCAACTCCACCAGCCGGGCAACGCAAGCGTTGGCAGATCGACGTGAAGGAAGTGAGCGCCGGTTGTTTTCCCAGGCGTGCCCTTCGGCCTCCGCGATGGCCTCTACCACCTTGACCAGAACGGCAGTGGCGTCGTAGGGCGGGACGCGGTGCTTGAAGTGGGCGATCTGGCGTTCGACGGCGTAGCGAGCCCAGCTGTGAGAGATCCAGTTTTCCTGCCAACGATACGTACTGCGGATGCCAGCCACGGTCACCGCGGCGGTAGCTATCGGCAGGCCCGCGTCGCGCGGAACCCAATGACACCACTCCGCCGAGAAGTCACTTTCGCCTGCCACAGTGTTTCGACGTCGGGAACTTCATCGACAAGCCATGACCTGCGAAGCCTGTCTGAAGCAGGACGCTTGCAATTCGCGTGAGAGTGAGCGACCGCTCATACCGCGAGGCGGTCGATATGCAGCGACCAGGCGCGCGGTCATCCGATGAGCGCGCGGACGGTGTCCAGGATGAGGTAGGAAGATTGGGTTCCTGGAACCTTGCGAAGTGGGTGGTTCAGGTGGGAAACGTCTTGGCGGGTGCTGTGGGAGCGGTGGTCGGATTGGCGGGTGTGTTGCTCGGCACTTGGGTCAAAGGGCGCGACGAACACCGGAGCTGGCTGCGGGATCAGAAGCTGAAGAGTGCAGCGGAGACACGCGAATCCGCCGACAAATTCGCGAGCACGGGATGGCGCGCGAAGGACACCGAGAACGTGCCGAAGCAGGCGGATGTCGTGAAGGCTCTCCAGACCTTCACCATGCATCTTCGACGCGAGATCCATTCCGATCGGTAAAGCGTGATCGGACATACTGGCGACGGACGTCCTGTTGACTGCGCGCTCGTACCGACGAGGTGATATCCGCAGATGGAAGAATCTGATTTTTGGTTGAAACGGTCACGACGATGAGGGCTGGCTCCGACGTGGAGGTGGCGATCCGCGCGGTCAACGCAGCGTGCGAGGTGATCCGGCGTTCTTATGGCGGCCCTCTCGAGCGGTTCGAGAAGGGCCACAGAGACTTCGCCACTGGGGTGGATCTCGCCGCGGAGCGCGTGATCCGGAGAGTTCTCCGAGAGGCGTACCCGCACGATGTGATCCTCGGTGAGGAGTACGGCGCGGACACCGGGGACGGGTCGCGGACCTGGCTGGTCGACCCGCTGTGCGGCACCGTGAACTACGCGGCACAGACGCCATTGGTCGCGGTCAACGTCGCGCTGCGGGCTGGGAGCGGCGTGACTGCGGCGGTGTCGGCGGATCCTTTGTCCGGTGAGGTTTTCTGGACCGGTGGCGATGGCGCGTTCCTCCGCCGCGAAGGCCGCGACGAGCCCCTGCTGCCCGGGGCGGGCGACCACCTCGTAGATGTCAATCTCGCCCCGCCATTCCCCAACGCCGCGTCGTTCCGCACAGCACGGATGCTGTTGGACGATGCCTTCACCGGTCACTTCCGTCCCCGCGTGATGTCCACGACACTGGCGTTGGTCTGGGTCGCCGCCGGACGTCGGGCCGCCTACATCACCGACGGGCACTTGCGGGACAGCGTCCATTTCACCAGCGGCATCGCCTTGTGCCAGGCAGCCGGCTGCGTGGTGACCAACCTCGCCGGGCGAGCGGTGCACTCCGGCGTCCAGGGGCTGGTCGCCGCCTCCGACCCGACACCCACCAAGACTTGATCGACCTCGTGACACGCCACCGCAACGACTGAACGTCCCCCTCATTCATGCAGGGAGTCCGAGGCGATTACGGCTGCGTGTATTTGTCTCCGCCAAAGTAGGAAAGCGCATCACGGATATAAGCGAGTTGCTTGTCGCCCCCGCCGCTGACGGTCACCGCAGACATGGCGCAGAGCAACCATCCGCCTTCGACACGGTGGTTCAGGAGGATAGCCGGGTGGGGCGGATGGCCGTTTTCGGTCCAGGCCACGAGGATCGAGCCGCGGCCGCCACCCAGGAGGCTGACGTGGTGCACGCTGTTCCAGCGGATTGCCATGGTGGTGCTCGTGGACCGTCGCATCGTCCTTTTCTCGATAGCCAGCTTGTCCGGGTCGATCGTCAGGACGACACGGTGATGGCAGGACCCCAACACCATCCCGATGAGGGCGGATCCGAATGCGAAACCAGCGATGATCGCGGGCAAGCTTCGCCACTCCTGATCCGTATACCGAGGCCCCCACAAGATTTCGGAGCTCAGAGCCATGAAGCCGATCATGATCCCGAGGAACAGCAAGGCTGTAAAGAAGCCGATTTTGGCGCCGGTTCCTACGTTATCCGATCTGGAGCGCGTGAGCGTCACGGGAGCCGCGTGTATGTCGGCGGGCCGGGGTTTGGCGTGTTCCTGGGGCTGGGGTGGCCGGTGGCGCGAGCCGAGGGAATGCGGTCCTGGTGTGGCGGGCCTCGGGCGCGGCTGGGTCCAGGCGGCGTTGCGAGCAACGAGGAGTTTTTCGGCGGTGTCCACGGCGAGCGTCGTCGGTTCTGGCCGCAGGTGCTCTTCGGGTAGCTCCAGGTGCCGGAAGCGGATACTGATCTCGGTGTGCAGGTCGTTGAGGGCCAGGTGCGGGCCCGCGCCGGGGATGCCGTCGTGGACGACCTCGGTGAGGATCTTGGTGAAGTAAGTCAGCCCGTCCGGGCCGTCCTGGTGCAGGGCCTTCTGGGAAGCCCGGGAGGCGGCCAGTGTGTAGGCGCCCTCGATCTTGGTGATCTGGTGGACCTGTTCGGCCAAGTCGTCGCCTTGGCTGTTGCGGGTGGCCAGACCCGCGAAGCAGCAGTCCAGGATCACGACCTGGACCCGTGCGGTGCAGCGGTACTTCAGCTCGTGGCGCAGGTGGCTCAGCCGGAGCGAGGTGGTGTAGCGCATACGGGGGTCTCGGTGAGTGTCGACCAGGGCCATCCCGAGGTCCTCGCCGTCCAGGAGTTGGCCGTGGCCGACGTAGTAGAACAGCAGTACATCGGCCGTGTCGTGGATGAGCGTGGCGATCTGCTGGTCCACACCATCGCGGGTGCTCTTGTTCAGCAGTGACGTGATGCGGGATTTCGGCCAGTTGCACAGCGGGCCGCTCAACAAGGCGTGCATCTCCGCCAGGCTGTTGGCCGCGGCCTGCATCTGCTCGAGCCCTGCGGTGTAGTGAGAGGTGCCGACCAGGATCACCCGTGACCGGGAGAAGTCAATCGCGCTCATGCCCGCCACGAGCCTCGATCTCACCGGCCGCCTGCACCAGCCGCGCCAGGGCCTCGGGATCAGGTCCGCGCAACTCCACCTCGGTCTGGCCGACCACCACTCGCGCGTGGGTCACCTTCGACTCGATCCACGTGGTCAAGGCGTTCACCATGACGGTCACCGCGCCGCCGGTGCCGCACAGCACACTCAGGAAGTCCCACGCGTCACCCTGTTCGCCTGTCCGCGACGCGCCCGCCACCGGCTCGGCCGAGACTCCGGGCACATCCTGCAGCCATGACTGCAGCGATCCGATCCCATCGTTGTCGGCCAGGTACACCTGGATCTTGATGTTCTCCGCGTTCATCCCCGTCGTCCCCTCCGCACAGCCCGCTGGCGTACGCATCCTCGCGCCAGTCTGCCGCCGCCCACCCGACGCCACGACAAGTCCGATCGAAACCACCCTGGTGGCCTACGCGTCGCCGGCGGACGCGGCCAAGGCAGAAGGACGCGCCGGCTGGATCATCCGGTGCCGGGTGTTCTGCTCTGTTCGAGTGGTTGTGATTTCCGGTGCTGGGGGTGCTGATCACCGGACGCTAGCGTCGGTCGGGCCGGCGGTGGACCGCCGCCTGGGGAGAGCCTTCGGGCTTCGAGGGGAGTTTTTCCGATTATGCAAAGAACCTTGCCTCGGCCTTTGAAGAGGATTCGACTCGCGGCCGCGCTCACCGCGGCCGGACTGCTCGCCACCACGGGCACCGCGCTCGCCGACACCAGCGCCGACCGCAAGGTCGTGCAGGAGGCGCTGGACCAGTTCACCACGAGCGGCGCGGCGCTCGGCGCGCAGGCCAGGGTGACCGACGGCCATCAGCGCTTCACCGCGCGCTCCGGCAAGGCGGAGCTGGGTTCGAACCGCCCGGTGCCGGAGAACGGCCGGTTCCGCGTCGGCAGCATCACCAAGACGTTCGTGTCGACGGTCCTGCTGCAGCTTTCGGGCGAAGGCAAGGTCGCCCTGGACGCGCCGGTCGTCCGCTACCTGCCCGGTCTGATCGACAGCCGCGTCACGGTGCGCCAGGTCCTTCAGCACACCAGCGGCCTCTACAACTACACCGACGGGTTGCCGCTCGACCCGGACGAGTTCGAGAAGATCCGCTACAAGCACTGGACGCCCCGGGAACTGCTCAAGATCTCCACCGACAAGCCGCTCGACTTCGACCCCGGCACTCGGTGGAGCTACTCCAACACCAACTACGTGGTCGTGGGATTGCTGGTGGAGAAGCTGACCGGCAGGCCGTACGCGAAGGCGGTCGAGCAGCGGATCCTCAAGCCCTTGCGCCTCGACGACACCGAGGTTCCCGGCGACAACGTCGACATCAGGGGCCCGCACGCCCACGGCTACGTGACCGTGGCGGGCAAGCCGAACGACGTCACCCGCATCAACCCGTCGGTCGCCTGGGCCGCGGGCGAGGTGATCTCCACGACCCGCGACCTGGACACGTTCGGCGTGGCGCTGGCGAGCGGCAAGCTGCTCAGGCCCGCGCAGCAGCAGGAGATCAGCAAGACGACCGCGGTCAGCCCCCAGTACGGCCTGGGCCTGCAGGTGGAGACCTTGCCGTGCGGCACCAAGGTGTGGGGCCACGGCGGCGGCATTCCCGGCTACTCCTCGCAACTGCTGACCACGCCCGACACCACGAAGCGGCTGGAGCTCTCGGCCACGAGCGCGCCGACCGCGGGCGACCCCGGCGATGCGTACCGCAAGCTGCTCACCGAAGTCTTCTGCTGAGGTCGGCGTCGAGGAACGGGGTGAGGAGACGAAGCAGTTCCGCGGGCCGGTCCAGCGGAATGATGTGACCGCAGTCCTCCACGAGGTGACCCGTGAGGTCGTCGGCGACGGGACGCAGCTGCCGTTCCAGCGCGCGGCCGACCGGATGGGCGCCGATCGCCATCGTGGGCATGGTGAGCCTGCCCGCCGCCACGGCCTCGCCGATCTGGCGGGCCGTGGCCGGCATGGCGCGGTAGTAGGAGAAAGCGCAGCGCAGGGCGTCCTGTCCGGTGTAGGCGTCGACGAAGGCGCCGCGGATCTCCGTGGGCACACCGCGACCGAGGGTGCCCGCGGCGAGAAACCAGTCGAGGTACTCCGCCTCGTGTCCGAGCAGGACCGTTTCGGCGAGGCCGGGCACGGCGTGGAACCCGAACCACCACGGCGGGCCGGCGCCGAGGAAGTCCTCGGCGCCGGGCAGTGACCCCAGCAGCGACTCCATCACCACGAGTCGCCGCACCCGCTCCGGCCGCCGCATGGCGAGCAGGAACGCGGCCGGGGTGCCGGCGTCGATCGCGACCACGGCCGCGGTGGGTTCGTCGAGGGCGTCGAGGATGCCTTCGGCGTCTGCGGCCAGCGTGCCCGCGTCATAGCCTTCCGCGGCGCGGGTGCTGGCGCCGAGTCCGCGCAGGTCCGGGACGATGACCCGGTGATGCTCGGCCAGCGGCCCGATGATCTCGGTCCAGAGCCGCCAGGTGTGCGGAAACCCGTGCAGCAGCAGCACCGCGGGTCCGGAGCCGGCGATGGCCAGGTTGACCTGGATGCCGTTGACGGTGATCTGTCGCAGTGTGCCGGGCACGTCGCCTCCGCGGTGGTTACCATTGGTTACCAGAAAACCGTAGGTAACTTCCGCGATGCCGCCAAGACGGCACTTTCCCCTCAGGTGGTGAGCTCCAGGTGACCCCCAAGAAAGGCGATCTGTTCGACCCCGAGTGCCCGACCCGGCGGCTTCTGGACCGCATCGGCACGAAATGGACGTCGATGGCGGTCAAGGTGCTCGCGGAGGCGGCCCCGCACGAGGTGCGTTTCGCCGAGTTGCGGCGCCGGATTCCCGGCGTTTCCCAGAAAATGCTGTCCGTGACCCTGCACAGCCTGGTCCGCGACGGCCTGGTCGCCCGCCGGGTGGAGCCCACCGTGCCGCCGCGCGTGCACTACCGGCTCACCGAACTGGGCCTGTCCCTCGAAGTCCCGTTGGCGGCGCTCCGGACCTGGGCCGAGGAGAACATGGCCGGGATCGACCGGGCCAACGCGATCAGCGATGCCCATCCCGCTGCCGAAGGGTGAGAAGCCGGGCTCCCGGGGACGGTGGGCCACCGTCCCCGGCCTTCCGGGACCTCCTTGTCCGACGGCCACAGGGAGTACTGCTCTTCGTCGTCGATCAGGACCTGGAACGTGGTGTTGTCGCCCATCGGGTTTCCCTCCTTATTTTCCGGTGATTTCCGCTTCGAGTGGTTCGGACGGGGTGTGACCGCCCATGTCCCAGCGGCCGTGGTGATTGAAGGAGATCCGGGCGTGGGTATCTCGCGCATTGCGGAACCCGGCGTATCTTCGGCCCCCAGATACCGCAACGCTTCGTAACCGGCGCCTTTGTTCGGAACCGCGCGCAGTTGTTCCTTGACGGACTTGAGCACGTCGCCCCAGTCGCCTTCGGACACTACGGGCGCGATCGCGTACTGCGCGGTGAACCAGCCGATCGTCCGCGAAAGGTCGAGCGGCCCGGCGATTTCCTCACGGCCGTGGCCTTCCATCGCGATCACGACCCGCGACCCCGCCCAGCGGTCAGCACGCGGCCGAGCACGCTCATCAGGACGTCGTTGACCTCCGCGCGGTACGCACCGGGAACGTCGACGAGGAGCGCGGTGGTCTCGGCCCGGCCAAGTGACACCGAGACACCGCGCTCCGACTTCGCGGCGTTACGGCCCGGACGGTCAACCGGAATCTCCGCCCGCGCACCACGCAGAGAACTTTCCCAGTACGCGGTTTCCTTGTCGAGGCGTCCCATTTTCACGTTCTCGGCCAGAGAATGAGCCCAATGGGTGAACGATGTCCGCACCTGGTCGAGGGATTCGCCGAGGTACGCGCGTTCGAGGTCTGCGCCCGCACCGCCTCGGTGTGCATGGCCGCCGCCGCATCGTCCACTTCGGACAGATCGACCTGCCCGAGGATGCTGTCCGCGTCCGCCGCCACGGATCGTCCATCCGCTCGAACAGCCAGGACTGGATCGGGCCGAGCGAGGCGGGGCCGCGGTCTGCCTCTTCGACGTGCTCGGCAGGCGCCTCGGGCTGGGCGACGTGGGCGAGTTCGGCGATGGTCTGGTTCCGGAACAGGTCCTTCGACGACAACGTCAGCCCGGCCTGCCGGGCCGCCGCGACGACCTGGATGCCGAGGATCGAATCGCCGCCGAGGCCGAAGAAGTTGTCCTCGACGCCGACCCGGTCGACGCCCCGGACCTGCGACCAGTACCGTCTCGAGGTCGGGGTGGGCGATCAGGGCCGCTTCCATCTCGCCGGGTTCGCTGCGGAACCCGCGGATCTTGACCTGGTGATCGGCCCGGCCGCGATAGTCCAGTTCGCCATCGGCGGTCCAGCGCAGCAGGTCGCCGGTGTGGTGGACTTTCGATCTTTCCAAACCTTAAGAAAACGGAAATTCTCACATTCACACGGTTACCTGCAACGGAATGGGCGGGATCGGTGACACGAACATCGTCGCTTGCCGATCTGGTCGTCCGTTGGTAAATAGGCGCTCGCGCGATTCGAAAACCGACCGCGATGTGTCGCGTCTCGTTCTCGAAGGCGAGTTCGACCTGTCTGAAACGAACTCTTCGACAAGAACGGCAAGATCCTCGACCTCGCTGTCGTTGTTTCGCGCGACGTCTGGCCGATCCCGCCTCCGGCCGCCACTACGGCCACATCCACGCCTCGATCTATTTCAGGAGCGGGCGACGCCGATTAATGGCCGTCGACGGGCAAGCCACCCGAACGGTTCCTTGCCCGTCGTGACGAGCACCGACCAGTATGGGAGTTCTCGGTTCGAACGGGCGTGACGAAGCGAAGGGGAAACTCTTGTCCGATTTCGATGCGGTGTTCGGCACAATACCCACGGCTGATATCCCGGTTTCTTTCCATCCCGTCAAGATCGAAGTAGCCGAAGACCCCGAATTCCCCGGAAGGGCCGTGGAACTCGATGCCTGCGTCGCCTTACCGGAAAATGCCCAGCCCGCCGAATATCCTTTGATCGTCCTGCCCGCGCCCTTGGCGCCGATCGGCTGGCGGGCTTATGCCGTATTCTATCCTCTGCTGAAGAAAGGCTTCATGGCCAATCTCGCGGCGAAAGGATACGTCGTCGTCGCCTACAGCGAGCGCGGTCTTTCCCACTCCGGCGGGAAGATCGACGTCGCCGGCCCGCGTGATCAGGCGGATGGGACGGCGGTGATCGACTGGGTCTCCGAGCACATCCAGGCAGCCGACCTGAGTCGCATCGGCTTGGCGGGCGCCTCCTATGGAGCGGGGCAGAGTCTTCTGATCGCCGCCAAGGACAAGCGCGTGAAGGCGGTCGTCGCCATGAGCGCGTGGGGTGACCTGTTCAAATCGCTCTACGAGAACGAGACCAGGCACATCAAAGCCTTCCACGCGCTCCGAGGCCTGTTCCAGACCTGGCCGGGCCCACCCTCCCTCCCCTCCTTCCCACCTCAGCCGCAGCCCGATCCGATGCCGGGGGTGAGCAGGCTGAATGCCGAAACCGAAGAGGTCTTCCAGCACATCGTCGACAACGTCGAGATCGGACGACTGCGGGCGTTCGCCGACCAGCGCTCGCCGATCCAGCCCGAGTTCCTCGACGAACTGAACCGGCCGGATCTGGCGATCCTGCTCTGCACCTACTGGCACGAGACCATTTTCTCGAACAACAGCGTGGTGGATCTCTTCAACGGCCTGACCATCGACGCCAAGAAACTCATCGTCCAGGTCGGCGACCACGGCAACGCCGAGGGCACCGGCCTCGCCGGCGAGTACAGCAGGCCCACCGTCGCCGCCATGAACTGGTTCGACCTGCACCTGCGGGACGAGGGCGAACAGGAGACCGATCCCGTCGTCGTGGAGACGATGCCCTATCCCTACGCCGACGCGCGTCGCTACCGCACCTGGGAGGACTTCACCAACGCGCCGGTGCGGTTCCACCTCCACGCACCCAGCCTCGATGCCGACGGCAGCCTCGACCCCCAAGAGACCGGATCCTCCTGGAGCCACACCGTCCAGGTCGAGGAGACCTCGGCCGAGATAGCCGACACCTTGATACAGAGAGGAATCAGCGAACGCCTCGCCCAGTTCCATCGCTACAGCACCAGGAACATCTCCAGGAAGAACGCCGCGATCTGGAGTTGCCCGCCCTTCGGCGAGAACCAGCGCATCAGCGGCGAAGTGCGGTTGAGGCTCACGGTGACACCGCAGAACAAGGACGCGACCATCGTCGCGTACCTGTTCGACGCGACCGCGGAACCCTTCACCATCCCCCCGAGCAAGAACTTCGACCGCATCATCACCAGCGCCGCCTATACCGTCCTGGACGGTGAAGCAGGCGTTCCGGTGACGATCGACGTACCTTTCCAACTGACCAATTACCTCATCCGCGCCGGGCGATTCCTGCGACTCGTCGTGGACACCAAGGACAAATTCCTCGCCGACGCCAACACGGACACCACCACGCTCACCATCTCGAGCACGGCGGATCAGCCCTCCAGCATCACCATTCCCCTCGCCGCACAAACGTGAGGAAAATCCCGCGATGAGGCGCGGTCCCTTTTACCGGCCGAAGCCGGTAGGGTCGGGTGAAAGCGACCGCGCCTGCGGCGGGAGAGCAAATGCTGGACATCATCGGCCTGAGTGAAATCGACGTCGACGTCTACGATGCTTTCGCCGGCACCGGTTCGATGACCGTCGCCGAAATCCGGCAACGAACCGGAGTGCCTCACCAGCGGCTGCTCCCGGTTCTGCGCGTGCTGACCGGAAAAGGATTGCTCACCAGGCTTCCCGGCCCGGCGGAGGCATATTCGGCGGTGCGACCGGAGATCGCGCTGGAAGCGATGCTCCGGCAAAAGGAGCAGGAACTCGCGAGTGCGCGGCTGGTCGCCGACAGACTGCGCGAGCGGTACCGGGCGACGTCCGGTCAGCGCCCGGTCGACCTCATCGAGGTGATCCACGGGAACGCGCTCATCGCCGACCGGACCGATCAACTACTGCGTTCGGCCGAGCAAGAGGTCGCCTTCGTCGACAAACCGCCTTACGCGCGAACGCCGAGTGTGCTGCACCCCGCCGAACGTGATCTCCTCGGCCGGGGTGTGCGGTTTCGCGGGGTTTACGAGCGCAGCGCGCTGGAACTGCACGACCTGTCTTCCGATCTCGAGGCGGGCCTCGCCCTCGGCGAGGAGGCCCGCGTGGTCACCGCCGCCCCGCTGAAGATGATCGTGATCGACCAGCGCATCGGACTGGTGCCGCTGCGTTCCGATCTCCCCGAAGTCGACACGGCACTGGTGATCCATCCGTGCGCCCTGCTCGACGCGCTCAGCGCCGTCTTCACTTTCCTTTGGCAGAAAGGACTTCCGCTGTACCTGCCCGGGTCGGCCGAGCAGGCGGACGTCGCGCCTTCCGACGACGCCCGCCTGCTCGCCTTGCTCACCACCGGGCTGCCCGACCGGAGCATCGCCAAACAGCTCGGCATGAGCTACCGGACCTTCCAGCGACGCCTCCGCGACCTCATGACCGCGCTCGGTGCGACCACCCGGTTCCAGGCCGGGCTTCAGGTCGCCACCCGGGGTTGGGTCACCCTGCCCGCGACCCAACCCCCGCGCGAGGAGGACGTCACCGAAGGCGCGGATTCACCTTCGCCACCTCCGTGAGCGCGTAGGCCCGCTGGACCGTCTGCGTCACGGTGTTTCCGGAACCGTCCCGCGCGTCCGCACGCAGCCAGACGAACCCGTCGGTCGCCGCGAGCTGCGGGTGCGCCACCGTCACCGACCACAGCCCGGTTCCGTTCGGCCGGGCGGCCGCCGCCGTCCAGGTTCGGCCGCCGTCCGTCGACGCCGAGACCCGCAGCTGCGTCACCGGCCCGCCGCCCCGTGCGCCGCTGTGCGACCCGGCGAACACGTCGAAGGTGAACGGGCGTCCCGCCGGTGCCCGGCCGCCGAGATCCAGCGGCAGCCGGTGGTCCAGCTGGATGAGCGGCTGGAAGGAACACGCGCTGCCCGATTCGTAGCAGTTGAACCCGAGCGGTGACGCGGCAGTGGACCGTGCCGAGGCGAACGTCCACGACGCGTCGGTCCGCGGCGCGTTCTGGAACAGCACTCCACTCGCGGCACCGACCTGTGCCTGGCCGGGCATCACGTCGGTCACGTCCAGCCGGTACGTGGCGGGTGCGGGCGCGAGCCGGAACACCGGGACGAGCGCGAGCGGATCGTCCACATTGGAGCGTGGGATCTCGGTCCCGTCCCGGTACAACCGCACCGTGGTCGTCGCGAAGTACCGCGCGTTCTCGTAGGGATTCGTGTAGTGCCCGCCCGAACCGGCACCGGCCGAGCCGTCCATCCACTGCACCGCGGGGACGAACAGGTCGGGGTCCGCGCCGCCGCGGCACATCGAGCACAGCGCCGCCCAGCCGGTGGCCGTCGCCGGGTAGCGAGCCGGATGGTCGGACGGCAGTTCGACCGACCCGCTGTGCATCGGTGCGCGGAACCAGTACTCGTCCGGCCTCGACCGCTCGCCCGCGCGGTAGATGTTCTGCGCGTTCATGCTCAGCGCCGCGCGACGGCCCGCGGTGTCGGCGCCGGACAGGGTGACCACCCGTTTCCAGACCAGCCGATCGTTCGCCGGGCCGGTGTACTCGGTCCACGTGCCCGGCACCGGGATCTTGGTGCCCTGCACCGCCTGCGTCTTCCACAGGCCGGTCGGGAAGGCGTACCAGTTCTTCTGCCCGGTCAGCCCCGGCTTTTCGGCCTGGTAGCCGGTCTTCGTGGCGACCAGCGACTTCGGGTCGACACGCCGGACGAGATCCTTCGGCACCCCGTTGGCGTCGAGGTAGCTGAGGTTGTACATCGCGTCCGGAGCCGCGCGCACCAGCAACCGCACCGAAACCGCACCCGCGGTCCGCAGCGCCTCACCTTCGTCCCAGCCGAGGGACAGGGTCGGCACCACCGCACTGCTGAGCCCCGGAATGCTCAGCGAACCCGGTGAACCGGCGTACGGGATCATCGCCGCCCCACCCGCGGCGGCCACCTCGCGTGCCGCGTTGGCGATGCCGGTGGTGACGCCGCCGACCGGGTCCGGCGAACCGGGTTGGACCGGGATCCGCACCAGGACCGCCTTTCCGCGGACGTCGAGACCGGCGAGGTCACTCGCGCCACCCGCGCCGCCGAACACGACCGGCAGCGTCCGTTCACCGGGTGACCTCGCCGTCAACGTCGGCACGTCGTACGCGGGATTCAACGCGACCGAGCCGCCGGTGACCCGCATCTCGACCGCGGTCTGGGACAGCGTCGCGCTGTCCTGCAACGAAATCGCGCCTGCCGAGGTGGCCGCCGCGGGTGTCACGCGCACGTCCCAGCCCGAGCCCGCGGTCAGCCCGGCTTCGCCGACGAAGCCGTTCACTCCCGCTCCGCCGGGGATCACGCGCCGCAGCATCACCGTGCGGTCCCGCAGGTCGGTGGGGGTGGGCGTGACCAGCCCCGCCGGAACGGCGCTCGCCGCGTTCAGCGCGATCTCGGCCGGAGCCGTGACCGAGACCTGGGTCGCGCTCATCGCCGACCAGCGACGCACCGCCAGCCCGCGCTCCATCACCCAGCCGAGTGCCGAATAGCGCCCGGCGGGCACGAGCACCCGGCCGACCCCGTCGACCAGGCCGATCTGCTGGCTGACCTGGTCGAGGAACGGGTCGTTGCGGTTGCCGGCACCGGCCGCGTCGTCGATCAGCTGGGCCGACGCGACCTGAGCCGGACCACCCGCCGAGTCCCGCACCCGGATCGTCACCGGGAACAACTGGGCCGCGTTGTAGGTACTCACGGCCGTCCGCACGGAGCTTGTCCCATCCGCGGTCGTGGCCACCACGGCGCCGCCGTAGACGCCCGCCACCCCTTCGCTCGGGTCCACGACGAGGTCGACGGTGATGCTGGACTTCGGCGGGATCGACAGATCCGTCTTCGCCAGCCGCATCCCGGTGACGGGCTTGGCGCCGCCGTCCCAGGGCTGCACGGTCAGCTTCAGGTTCAGTGCCAGCGGCCGGTCCCCGGCGTTGGTGTAGGACAGCTGCCGGACGACCTGAGCCGCGCTGTTCGCCGTCCGCTCGTTGCGGCCGAAGCTCGCGACCGCGGTGCCGGTCACCTTCTGCGAGACGGCCCGCGCGACGTCGAGGACTCCGGCTCCCTGCTCGTACCACCGGAGGCCGACGTCCTTGGCCGTGGTGACGAGCGTGTTCTTCAGTTCCTGCCAGGTGATCCCCGGCTGCTGCTGCAGCAGGATCGCCGCGGCGCCCGCGACGTGCGGTGTCGCCATCGAAGTACCCGACGCGGCGGTGTAGGAGTCGTCCACCGGCTCGCCCATCGCCGTGTCCGCGGCCCGGGCGGCGACGATCCCGACGCCCGGCGCGGTGATCTCCGGTTTGACCGCGGCGTCCCGCAGTCGCGGGCCGCGGCTGCTGAACCATGCGATCGCGTTGTCCCTGCCGACCGCCCCGACCGTGAGCGCGGACGTCGCCGCCCCCGGCGTCGTGACGGTCCGGTCACCCGGCCCGGAGTTCCCGGCCGCGACCACGAACAGCGTGCCCGACTTCGCCGAAAGCGTGTCGATCTGTTCGCTCAACGGGTCGGCTCCGTCGCTGACGCCGGCGCCGAGGCTGAGGTTCACGATCTTCGCGCCCTGCGCGACGGCCCAGTCGATCCCGGCCATGACCTGTGCGGTGTCACCCTCACCCGAGGCGTCGAAGACCTTGGCCACCACCAGTTTCGCGTCCGGTGCCACGCCCTTGTACCGGCCGCCCGAGGCCGCGCCGGTGCCGGCGACGATCGACGCGCAGTGGGTGCCGTGGCCATGGCGGTCCACGACGTCGCCTTCTCCGCTGAAATCCGCCGAAGCGATCGTCTTGCCCGCCAGATCGGGATGTTTCTCGTCGATCCCGGTGTCCACCACCGCGACCGTGGTCCCCTTCCCGGTCCACCCGCCGCTCCACGCCGACGGCGCACCGACCTGGCCCGTGCTCTTGTCCAGCGTCACCCGGACCTTCCTGTCCAGCCGGACCTGCGAGATCCCTTGGTTCAGCACGGGTTTCCCGCCCGGGTCGAACGCGACGAGCGAACGCCAGAACTCGGCCGTCCCCGCCTTCTTGACCTGCACTCCCACCCCGTTGGCCGTGACGAGCGGAGTGGGCCGCTGGGTCTGCGGGAGTGCCTTCGCCTTCGCGTCCAAGGACCGCGCGGACAGACCCGACCGGTCGGCGTAACGCACGATGACCGGGATCGTGGCGCTCGCCGCGTCGTCACGCCGGTCTCCGACGAGCGCGGTGACGTTGAACAGCTCCCGGCCGAGCAATCCCTTGCCCACGAACGGAAGCGCGTCCGACGGATACACCATCAGTCCGTCCGCCGTGGTCGTGATCTGGAACGCCGGGCTCGGCCGGTCCGGCCTTACCGCCGGTTCGACTTGAGCCGTGTCGTGCCCGGCGCCGTCTCGTTCGTAGGTCACCACGTCGCCGGTGAGCAACGTGACGCGATGGACGTCCGGCCGCCCGGCGGCGGGTGCGGGTCCGGACAGGGCAGCGGTCGCAGCGGTCGCGGTCACCGGCAACGGGAAAAGGGCGACCAGTACGGAGGCCGCCAGAATCGCCGAGGGGTGCCGTGGGCGTCTCGTCAAGTGACTCTCCTCGGATAGTGAGAAGCGGCCGTGGTCACGGCCGCCGCGAAGTTGGAGTTTCCCGAGGATGAGGCAGGAGTTACTGGAAGAAAATAACTCTCGGTGGCGGTATGTCGCCGTTGGCGAGATACCGCCATGGAAGGGCCCGGACCGCCGACGGCGGCCCGGGCCCGGTCTGAACGGGTCGGTTCTTCGGTTCTACAGACCCGGGGAACGCAGCTGCAGCGAGAAGTCCTGCCGGTTGTTGTCGGTGTCGGTGCTCAGGATGTTGCGGGTGTTCGCCGCGTCGAGCTGATCGGTGGTGGTGCTCTCCGGAGTCGCCGCCTGGCCTTCACGCGGGGTCATCACCGAGTTGCTGAAGGCGACACCGTCGATCTTCGCGCCGGCCAGGTTCTGCACCGAGAGGCCACCGAGGGTCGGGATGCCCTCGACGCTGGTCAGCGTGAACGGGATGACGTACGTCTGGTCGGCGATGGTGCCGGAGAAGTTCTGCCCGACCAGCACCGCGAACTGGCCTGCGTTGCCCTTCGGCTGCAGGATCGTGCCCGCGGGCAGGACGATCGTGTCGACCACGACGTTCGACGGCGAGTAGATGCGGACCACGTGGCCGCTTACGTCCTGCTGCTGGTTCGAGACGTTGCGCAGCTCGACGTACTCGTCGAGCAGACCGTTCACGCCGCGGGTCGAAACCTCGTTGATGACCACGGAGCCCGAGACAAGCGGCGCGGCCTCGGTTTCGTGGCCTTCACCGGCCGCATTCGCGACACCGCCCGCCGTTCCCATCGCGAGCATCGCCAGTACCGCCGAAACGCCCAGAATTCGTCGCACGAGAAAATCCTTTCAGCTTGATTACCGGGGTTTTGTTCGCCGGACCGGAATCCTTTCGGCCGGTGGCGACCAGATAAGTATCCGAGAACCGGGGCACCGCCGGGAAGTGGCCAGTTTTGCGGTACTTTCCCATCAGTCGATAAGGGTCCATCGCTGCCCGGGCGCGTCTTTACGCCGCCGTCTTCTCGCAACCGCGGCGGCGACCTCGAGTTCCCGGCAGGACGTGTCCAGCACGTCGCCGAGCCACTGCCGCCAATACGGACCGGGAATACGTTTTCCCCTTTCCCAGCGGGAAATCTCCACTCGGGTGACGCTGTCGTTGCCGGAGTGGGTATGCAACTTCGCGACCAGGTCACCCTGCGACCAGCCTCTCGCGATTCGCTGTTCGGTGAGCAGTTCGGACAGCGGGGTCACGTCCCCGCCTTCGCCGTTCGCGGCCACGACCGCACCTTTCTGGTACAGGCACACGGATTCCAAAACGGACTGACAAACCGGCTCTCAGCCGAGCGGTGGCACACAGCCGAAGTCGGCCTTGTTGTTGTCGGTGTCGCGGCTGACGGCGTCCCTTGCCTGGGCGAGACCGGGACAGCCGACGGCGGCCTGGTTCTCGCGGCAGGGTGACGACGGCGCCCATCCGACGCTGTCGACCCGGGTTCCGCGCCGGTCCAGCAGCATCTCGCCGTCCCCGACGATCGCCTCGACGACCAAGTGCTGCACGGTCCCGCCGAAGCCCTGTCCGGTGATGAGGAAGTGGTCACCGGCGGGGATCTCGCTCCCGGCGGGCAGGGTGGCCAGTTCGAGGGGCACCGCTCCGCCGGTGCACGCCTGAACGGCCCAGCCACCGATGTCGAGGGTGGTGGCGCCGGTGTTGCGCAGGTCGATGTAGCCCGCCGGGCCGCCGAGCACCTCATGGATCTTGACCGACGAAGACCGGACCACGTCCGGAGCGGGGATTCCGGCGAGCGCGAGGATCAGGAACAGGGAACCCGACTTCGTCATGCCTGCAACGCTAGGAAAACGATCTCGGCGACACAGGATACGGCGGGTACCGAACCTGGTCCGGTCTCGGTACTTCCGGTACGCCGCCCACCCGACCGGCCTATCCGCGGTACCCGGCCAGCCGGTCCGCGGCGAACGGCTCGCCTTCGTGCGGGGTCGTTTCCAACCGGGGCAGCGGGTTGCCGCCCGGCCGGAACCGCAGTGCCCGGAACAGGTCACGCCTGCTGCCGAAGCCCAGCTTCTGCAGGATCCGGCTGACGTAGTTCTTCACCGTCTGCGTCGCGAGGTGCAGTTCTTCGGCGATCTCGTCGTTGGACCACCGGTAGAGGATCAGCGCGAGGATCTCCTCCTCCCGCCTGGTCATCGCGCTCGCGTACCGCACGGCTTCGCCGACCACCGGCGGGGATCCGCCCGCCTGCAGGCACACCCGCTGCCCGGCGAGCGTGGAGCGTACCGCCGACATCACCTGGCCGCCGTTGGCCGACTTGTGCACGAAGCTGTCCGCGCCCGCGTTCAGCGCCGTGGCGATGGCCGAGGGCGAGGCGTCACCGGCGAAGACCAGGACGGTCACGCGCTCGAAATGTTCCTTGACGAACCGGCAGATCGCGGTCCCGGCAGGCTCACCCCAGATCGACAGTTCGGTGATGACCATGTCCGGATGACGTTTTTCGCACTGCCACAACGCTTCCGGCTCGCTCGCGGCCTCGGCCACCGCCCCCACCCCCGCCGAATCCCGCAACAGCCTGCTGAGCGCGTATCTGATGAGAGGCTGATCGTCTACTACGAGCGTGGTGACGCGGTTCATGGTTCCCCTTGGGGTGCTTGACGGTTGCCCAGGACGACCCGGGCCGTGCGGTCGCTCCGGTCCGGGCGGCGCCCGCATTCGCCGAGAACAGCTTCGCTCGCTCGGGCGATCCGTCAAACCGACCGCCGCGGCGACGTCGGTACTCATTTTCCGCCGAATCCTCTTTCGTCGCGGTCCGGCATGGATCTTCCCGCTTCTCCTCGCGGGTGAGGACCCGCAATCGGGTGACAAGGAAGAAAAGTCGCGTACGAGGTGGCCGGATTTGGGCCGGACGGCGGAACAGGGATACGGTCAAGGTTCCTTGAGGATTGGTTCTTGTCGTTGAAAAATCCGGCGTGCGCGGAAAGTCGTATTATCGGACCCGCTTCCGTTAATACGCGCGTGCACCGAAGTGCGGTTCCGCCGCTTCCAGCCGTGGTACCGGGATGCCCAACCGTCGTGCTTCGGCCAGGGTGTCCCGGCAGACCTCACGAGGCTCCTCGGCGTCGGGGTCGGAGTGCGCCGTGAGACTCAGGCGCGCCGGCGCGACATGAGCGGTCAGCCAGGCGAGAGCGGAGGCCGTCAGCCAGGTGGGCGCCCGGAACGGCAGCAAAGCGACCCGGTGACGTCGCAGGTCGATACCACGCGCCTCGAGGAGCGGCAGCAACTCGCGGCCGGTCAGCAAGCCCGCGCGCAGGTCGCCCGCCGACCCGGCCAGCTCGGACAGGGAACCCAGCCGCAGGCCCTGCGAGAGGAGGCCGGCATCCGACACGAAGTGGACCCACAGCCAGCCGCGGAAGTCGGGCCGCTCCTTGATCCGGAGCCCGGCCTCGCGGAACGCCTGGCGCACGGCGCGCTCCCGGTCGGTCGGAGGCCTGCCGAGGGTCCCGAAGAAGACCGACGGCAGCAGCACCCCACGGAGCACGCCGTCCGCGTCGAAACCGCCACCGGCCTGGGGAAAGCCCCAGGCGATCCGGTCGAGGGGAAGGGGGTCGACCGCGGCCTGCGGCTCGGTCCAGATGTTGCCGAACACCAGCACCGTCGCCTCGCCGATGCGCGGAGCCAGGAAGGCCGACGCCTCCGCGAGGCGATGGTGCGGCAAGCTGAGCACGATCAGGTCGAAGTCGTGGTCCGGCTCCAGCGTCTCGTGGTAGCGCACCGGCCACTTCTCGGCGACGCGCCGCCCCCACACGCGGCGCCGCGCATCGAACAGGTCGAGGTCGATCGCGTCCCCGTACGCCGCGGCACGGCCCGGCCGGACGTAGAACTCGACCTCGTGCCCGGCCCGTTCCAGGACCCGGCCATAAATGGTGGCGATCACGCCTCGGCCGAACATCAGGATCTTCACGCTGCACCTCGCGAGGTATGATCGATCTGGAGATCATCTCCACTTTCGAAAATATGGAGGTCATCTCCATTTGTCAACGTAAGGGAGCGTATGACCGCCGACAAGCCGCTGCGGGCCGACGCCCGGCGCAAGCGCGAGGCCCTGCTCGCCAAGGCCAGAGAGATCTTCCAGGCCGGTTGCTTCTTCGAGCTGCGCTTCGATGACTTCGCCTGCCTGGCAGGCGTGGGCACCGGCACGCTTTACCGCCACTTCCCCACCAGGGAGGCACTGGCCGAGGCGGTCTACCACGGGGAAGTCGCCGCACTGTGCGACCGCGCCCGCCTGCTCCAGGACACGCTGCCCGCGGCGGAGGCCTTGGCGACCTTCCTCCGCGACATGGTCGACCACATAGCCGCCCACGAGGGCCTGGCCCGGACACTGGCCACGCTCATGGCCGATCGCTCGGGTGCCCTCGCCGAGGGCAGCCGGGCGCTGGAGCAGGCTGTCACCGACCTGGTGGCCGCCGCCGTGCGGGACGGTGCCATCCGCGACGACGTGGGTCCCGGCACGATCATGATGGCGCTGCACGGCATCGGCGCGGCTCATGACCGCCCCGATTGGCGGGCCGAGGCCGACGGTGTCATCACCCTCGTCCTGGTCGGGCTGCGGCCGCCCGCCTCCCGCGAATGAAGGGGTCACCGGACGGATTTTTTCGCCGCCTTGAGCGAAACGTGCCGCCTCAGTGCGTTTCCGGTTCGGCGCCGATCCGGTACTGCACCGGGCGGCCGTCCGCGCCCCGCACCGGGACCGGTTTGCCGTCTGCGTCCACGATCTTGCCGTCGACGATCCTGTCGCCGTCCTCCAGCTGGGAGAAGGCTTTGAGGTCGGAGTAGTCGATCACGCGGGTCGCCGTCGCGAACACCGACGGGTCGGTGCCCGCCTTGCCCGGTTTCAGATGGTTGAACACCAGGTTCAGCACGACGGCCATGAGCGCGGCGGAACTGATGCCCGAGTGGAAGATCGTCCCGACCCACGTCGGGAAATGGTGGTAGAAGTCCGGCGCGGCGATCGGGATCATGCCGAAACCGATGGAGGCCGCGACGATGACCAGATTCAGGTTGCCGTTGTAGTCCACTTTGGACAGCGTCTTGATTCCGGACGCCGCGACCGTGCCGAACAGCACGAGACCGGCGCCGCCGAGGACCGGGTACGGGATCGCCGCGACCACCCGGCCGAGTACCGGGAGCATCCCGAGCACCAGCAGGACCGCTCCCCCGGCGGTCACCACGAACCTGCTCTTGACCCCGGTGATCGCGACGAGGCCGACGTTCTGCGCGAACGCGCTCTGGGTGAACCCGTTGAAGATCGGC
The DNA here is from genome assembly GCF_055580625.1 of Amycolatopsis sp. NPDC031561. Taxonomy (NCBI): domain Bacteria; kingdom Bacillati; phylum Actinomycetota; class Actinomycetes; order Pseudonocardiales; family Pseudonocardiaceae; genus Amycolatopsis; species Amycolatopsis sp. NPDC031561. Next base: position 331,189 of record NZ_JBVILA010000006.1, read on the forward strand.
GCGATCGCCGAGGACGCCATGTCGGCGCGCAGCCCGTCGCCGATCCGGCGCTTGCTGACCCGTGTCCCGACGATCTCCCCCACCGCGAGGATGTCGGCCGTGGTCTCGGTGAGGGTCACCAGCACGACGATGAACATCGACAGGATCGCGGCGATGTCGAAGGTCGGCACCCCGAAAGCGAACGGTGTCGGTACCGCGAAGATCGGGCCGTCTCCGACGTGGGAGAAATCGGCCTTGCCGAGCACGGCGGCCAGCAGGGTGCCCACCACGATCGCCAGGAGGATCGAGAGCCGGGAGATCGCCGGGACGGCGACCTTGCTGAGCGCCAGCACGAACATCAGGGTCAGGGCGGCCAGGCCGATGTTGGAGACCGAGCCGAAGTCCGCGGCCTTGGTGTTGTTGCCCATCGCCCATTGCGCCGCGACCGGCATCAGGCTGAGCCCGATCACCGTGATCACCGTCCCGGTGACGACCGGCGGGAAGTACTTCACCAGCCGCGAGAACACCGGCGTGATGAGCAACCCGAGCAGCGTGGACGCGATCACCGCCCCGAACACCGCGGGTAGCCCGCCATCGGCCACGATCGCCGTCATCGTCGCCACGCCGGCGAAGGAAGTGCCCTGGACCAGCGGCAGCCGGGAGCCGAAGAAGGGCACGCCGAACGACTGCAGGATCGTCGCCAGCCCGCCGATGAACAGGCACGACGCGACGAGCAGCCCGATTTCGGTGGGCGAAACGCCCGCGACGCCGCCGATGATCAAGGGCGGCGCGATGATCCCGCCGTACATCGTCAGAACGTGCTGGATGCCGTACGTGAAGCTCTTGCCGATCCCCAGCCGTTCGTCCTCGGGCCTGACGCCCTCTTCGGCCTGCGTCCTCTTCACCATGGATCCGCCTCTCGGCACCAGCGAGCGATTCCGGGCAATTTCAGTCTGCGGAGGTTAGCTTCCACATAGTAGAACTTGCAAGACCGAAGTCGGAGTCACTCGCGACGAGCCGCGACCGTCAGAGCCACGCTTTCAGATCGGCCAGGTCCACCACGGGCATCCCCCAGCGCAGCGCCGCGACTTCGAGGTCGGCACTGCCCGCCATCGTGCCGTCGGGGTTCATCACCTCGCAGCACACGCCGACCGGCGGGAGACCCGCGGCGACGCACAGCGCGACCGTCGCTTCGGTGTGCCCGGACCGCTCGGCGAGCAGGCCCGGCCGTGCGGCGAGCGGGAAAACGTGTCCGGGGCGCAGAAAGTCCTGGGACGTCGCGGCCGGGTCGGCCAGTTTCCGTACGGTGGCGGCACGTTCGGCCGCGGACACGCCGGTCCCCGTTCCCGCGGCCAGATCGACCGGTATCGACCATGCCGTTCCCTGCCGGTCGCCCTCACCGGGCATCGGCGCGATTTCCAGTCGCTGCAACACTTCCGGCGCGCAGGGCACTGCGGGAAAACCGCAGACCTGGGTCAGCAGGAAGGTGAACGACTCGGGCCGGAGCCGGGCCCCGGCGAAGATCACGTCGCCCTCGCCCTCGGTTTCCGGGTCCCAGACGATGACACCGCCACCCGCGGCGAGCTGGCGCAGCACCTTCTCGACACCGGCGCGCCCGTCGACATGACCGGCCCACGGCAGCTGCGGCAACGCTCTTCCCACCGCCGAAACAGGGGCTTTCTCCACCAAACGGCCGACCAGGTCGAGTTCCAGGTTGACCCGGTCACCGGCCTTCAGCGCACCGAGCGTGGTGGCCGAGCGGGTCATCGGGAGCAGCACGACCGAGATCCGATCGCGCAGCACTTCGGCGATGGTCACGCTGACACCGTCGAGGGCGATCGGGGACTTCGCGAGCACCCTGTCCAGCATCCGTGCCGGAGGCCGGAGCCAGATCCGGCGGGCACCGCCTTCGTCATCTATCCGGATCACCTTGCCGACCGCGTCGACGTAACCCTGGACCAGGTGACCGTCCAGCGCGTCGCCGACCTGAAGCGGCGTCTCGACGTTCACCGCGTCCCCGGTGGCGAGCGTGTCGAACGTCGACCGGCGACGGGTCTCGGCGGTGATCACCGCCTCCAGGACGCCGTCGTGGGGCCGCACGGTGAGCCGTACGCCGTTGACACACACGGAACCGCCCTCGCTGACGCGGTCCGCGCTCTTCGGCGCGCGCACACGCAGCACGTCGGCCTTGATCTGTTCGACGGCACCCAGCTCGCCGATTCGTCCAGTGAACATGAATTGACACCCCGTTTTGACGGCGTACCCCAGTAAAGCCCGGTCATTGCCGGACGCAGGGGACGCGGGGTCTCACCGCCTGGCCCCGGAATCGCACCGGGTCGTTCCGCCCCATCGGCAGAACCGGCCGACTATACGGCCACACCGTGGAATCGCACCACGAGCTGATCATATCCAGATCGTGAATCAAGTGTCGAGGATCTTCACTTCTTCTCCTTGAGGTCGGCCGCCTTCACGCCGACGAGCAGGACGATCACCGCGATCAGCACCATCCCGCTGCTGATCTGCAGTCCGAGGCCGAGACTCCCGGTCGCTGATTGGATGAACCCGAGCAGGGAAGGCGACGCGGCCGCCGCGAAGGAGCCCATCGAGGTCACGACGGCGATCCCGGTCGCGGCCGCGCGGTCGGAAAGATAGATCGACGGGATCGAGTAGAACACCGTCAGACCCGAGTAGTGCGCCGCCGCGAGGACGGCGAGCAGCACCACGACCGCGAAGACGTTGCCGTGGAAAAGGGAAATCGCGAACATCGCGAGCGCCGCGACGATCCAGGCCGTGGCGGCGTGCCGGCGCCGCTCGAGGGTGCGGTCGGAATGCCGCCCGACGATCAGCATGGCGACGATCCCGGCCAGCGGCGGCACGGCGGAGAACAGGCCGAGGTCCAGCACGTCGCCCACGCCGGCGTCGGCGATGATCCTGGGCGCCCAGAAGGAAACCGCGTTCGCGAGGGTGTACGCGCCGCACGCGCACAGCCCGAGGATCCAGACCTTGGGGTCGCTCAGCGCCGCGCGGAGACCGGCATGGGTTCGCGTGCCGCCCGCCCCTCCCTTGAGGCGCTGATCGGCGTCGAGGTCGGCGCGGACCGCGGCCTTCTGCGCCGGAGTGAGCCAGCGGACCTGTTCCGGCTCGTCGGCGAGCCAGAACAGCACGGCGAGGGCGAGCAGGATCGGCGGGATCCCTTCGACGAGGAAAAGCCATTGCCAGTCCGCGAGTCCCGCGACACCGCCGAGGCTGTGCATGATGCCGCCGGAGATCACCGAACCCACGATCCCGGAAACCGGTACCCCGATGAAGAAGATCGCGGTCATCCGGGTCCGGCGCGCCGACGGGAACCAGCGGGACAGATAGAACAGCGCCCCCGGGAAGAACCCCGCTTCGGCGACGCCGAGCAGGAACCTCGCCACATAGAACGTGTACTCGTCCTGGACGAACATCGTCGCCACGGTCACGACCCCCCAGGAGGCCATGATGCGCACCAGGGACTTGCGCGCCCCGATCCGTGCCATCAGAGCGTTGCTCGGCACCTCGAAGAGGATGAACCCGACGAAGAACACCGTCACGCCGAGGCCGTAGACCGCGGGGCCGAAACCGAGATCGCGTTTGAGGCCCTCCTGCGCGATCCCGATGTTCGTCCGGTCGATGAAGCTGACGATGTAGCAGATCACGAGCAAGGGCATGATCCGCAGCGCGATCGCCCGGTAGGTGGCGGGACGGTCGACCGGCACGGCGGACTGTTCGGTGGCTGGACTGGGATCGGCCACGGTCTTCGACTCCCTTGTCGGCGGCGGGGACGACGCGAGCATGCGCCGCAAGTGTTGATACTGTCAACACCCGGTGTCCGATGGGTAGGATGCCCGGCATGACCGAACGTCCGGACGGACACGAGCTCGTCCCGATCTCCCAGCTGCTGTCCTACCGACTCTCCCGCACGTCGGCCGCCTTGTCGCGCTCAGCGGCGTTGCGCTACCGCCGGGAGTTCGACGTGAGCCTCGGCGAATGGCGGGCGATCGCCCTCATCGCCGCGGACCCGACACTCACGCTCAACCGGCTGGCACGGCGGGCAGGCTTGGACAAAGCGCAGATGAGCAGGGTGGTGGCGAAGCTGGTCGAGCGCGGTTTGGTGAACCGCACGGCCTCGTCCGGCCGCACTTCCCGCCTGGCGCTGACCGAGGACGGGCTCACCGTGTACCGGGGTCTCATCGTCGCGGCGAACGAGCGCGACGCCGCTTTCCTCGGCATCCTGACCTCCACCGAAGCCGAGATCCTCGAACGCGCCCTCGACAAGCTCGCCGACGCCGCGCTCGTCATCGAACAGGAAGAGCGCGAGCGTGACACGAAACCCTAAGTGTTGACATTATCAACTCGCGGCGGGTAGTTCTGGAGTCACCGTAGGAGGTGACTCGATGACCGACGGGGTCACGATTTGTGAGTGCTTCGCCAGGGACGGGCTGCAGCACGAGCCCGCGTTCGTCCCCACCGCGACGAAGGTCGCCCTGCTGGAAGGTTTCGCCCGCGCGGGGTTCACCCGTATCGAAGCCACGAGCTACAGCCACCCGGAGCGCGTCCCGGCGTTCGCCGACGCGAGCGAGGTGCTCGCCTCCCTCGCCCACCGGCCGGGCGTGGCGTTCAAGGCGACGTGCCCCAATCCCCGCGCGGTGACGCGTGCACTGGAAGACCTGGATCGCGGGGCCGGGGCCCAAGAGCTGAGCCTGCTGGTCTCGGCCAGTGAGAGCCACACCGAACGGAACCTGCGCACCACCCGCGCCGCCCAGTGGGAGCGGGTCGCGGAGATGATCCGGTTGGCGGACAAGCGTTTCCGCCTGATCGGCGTCGTGTCCGTCGCCTTCGGCTGCCCGTTCGAAGGCGCTGTCGACCCGGGCCGGGTCGCCGAGGACGTCGCCCGGTTCGCCGACCTCGGCGCCGACGCGGTCACCCTGGGCGACACCACCGGGGTGGCGACGCCGAAGACCGTCACCGCCCTGTTCGAGCGACTCGGCCGGGCCCATCCCGGACTGCCGCTGATCGCGCACTTCCACAACTCGCGGGGCGCGGGCATCGCCAACGCGGTGGCCGCGCTGGACGCGGGCTGCCGCCACTTCGACAGCGCGATGGGCGGGGTCGGCGGCCACCCGGCGTCGATCGGCTACGGCGCCGGGCTCACCGGGAACGTCTGCACCGAAGACCTCGTCGACCTCTTCCACGCGATGGGTGTCCGAACCGGACTGGACCCCGACGCGCTCGCCGAGTCGTCCGCCGCCTGCGAGAAAGCACTCGGCCGCCCGCTGCACAGCATGGTCGCGCGAGCCGGTTTCGCCCGCACGCAAGGAGAAAGCCGACGATGATCCTGCTCACCGAGGACCACGACCGGGTCCGCGTCCTCACCCTCAACCGGCCGGACAAGCTCAACGCGCTCGACACCGCCCTCACCCGCACACTGCGGGACGCGCTCGATGACGCAGACCTCGACCCCGGCGTCCGCGCGGTGGTGCTGACCGGCAACGGCCGCGGATTCTGTGCGGGCGCGGACCTTTCCGAGTTCTCCGCGCTCACTCCGGAGCAGCCCGACGCCGTACTGGAGCGAGCGGCGCTGACCGCCGGGCTCCAGACGCGGATGCAGCGGATGGGCACCCCGGTCGTCACCGCGGTCCGCGGCGCGGCGGTCGGCGGCGGCGCGGGCCTCGCGATCGGCGCCGACATGGTCGTCGCGGGCACCGACCTGCGCTTCGGCTACCCGGAACTGCGGCACTCCCTCGTCCCGGCCCTGGTGATGACCGGTCTGGTGCGGCACCTGGGCCGCAAACTCGCCTTCGAGCTGATCAGCACCGGCAGGCTGCTCACGGCGGCCGAAGCGTTCGAACACGGCCTGGTCAACAGCGTCGTCGAGCCGGAGAACGTCCTCTCCGCCGCGATGGAGATCGCCGCGGGCTGGGCGGCGGTGGAGCCGCGCGCCCTGAGCGCCGCCAAGGACCTGTTCTACCGGGTCGCCGACCTGCCGACCGACGCCGCCGTGCGCGCCGGGCAGGACGTGAACGCCCTGATGCGGGGGTTCCGCCGGTGACTCCGCCACTCGAAGGCATCACCGTGCTCGACTTCTCCCGGGTGCTGGCCGCCCCGATGGCCACGCAGGTCCTCGGCGAGCTGGGCGCGACGGTGATCAAGGTCGAACGCCCGGGCTCCGGCGACGAGACCCGGGGCTTCGAACCCCGGCTCCCCGCCGGGGAAAGCGCCTACTTCTTCGCCGTCAACCGGGGCAAACGCTCGGTGACCCTCGACCTGAAGGACACCCGCGGCCGCGACGTCGCCCGCCGCCTCGCCGCCGACGCCGACGTCGTCGTGGAGAACTTCCTGCCCGGCACGATGGACCGGCTCGGCCTCGGCTACGAGGAGCTGGCCGCGGGCAACCCCGGCCTCGTGTACGTGTCCGCCACCGGGTTCGGGCAGACCGGCCCGGACCGTGCCCGCAAGGGGTACGACACCGTCTTCCAGGCCCTGTCCGGAGTCATGGCGATGACCGGTGAACCGGATGGCCCGCCGGTCAAGACCGGGATCCCGGCGGCGGACCTGACCTCCGGGCTCTGGGTGGTCATCGCGGCGCTGACCGGGCTGGCGGGCCGGGGCTCCACCGGCCGCGGCCGCCACCTGGACGTGTCGATGATGGACGTCCAGCTCAGCCTGCACGCGCTGAACGCCGCCCGGTTGTTCGCCCTCGACGAGGATCCGGCGCGGACCGGCAGCCAGCACCCCGGGCGCGTCCCGTCCGCCGCCTTCGAGGCCGCGGACGGCCGCTGGGTGCACATCAGCTGCAGCGACCAGCACTGGGCGCCGCTGTGCCGGGTGCTCGGCCTCGACGACCTCGGCTCCGACGGCGAACTCCGGCACAACGCCGGGCGGGTCGCCCACCGGGACCGGGTGATGACCGCGCTGCGCACGGCGATCGCCGACCGCGAAAGCGGCGAGCTGGTCGAGGAACTGCGTGCGGCCGACGTGCCGGTGGGCGAGGTCCGCGGCGTCCGAGAGGCACTGGACGATCCGCACGCGCGGGCGCGCGGCGTCGTCGGCACCTTCGCGCATCCCACCGAGGGCACGTTCCCGGCGATCCGCACTCCCCTGCGGGAAACCGGGGCACGGCCAGAAGACCTGGAAAGCCCGCCGTTGCTGGGCGCCGACACCGAGACCGTGCTCGCGGAAGCGGGCTTCGGCTCGGCCGAGATCGCCGCTCTGCGCGACGAAGGAGTGATCTGAGTGGACGAGCGGATCCTGCTCGACGTCACCGCCGGGATCGCCCGGCTGCAACTGGCCCGCCCGGCCGCCCGCAACGCCGTGGACCTGCCGCTGTGCCTTCAGCTGCGCGCGGCGTTCGACGAGATCGATGCCGACGAGTCGGTCCGCGTCGTCCTGCTGTCCGGGCAGGGTCCGGTCTTCTGCGCGGGCGCCGACCTCAAGGAGCGCACCGGCAAGGACGCGTCGTGGGTACGCCGCCGTCGCGCGGCCTCGTTCGCCGCCTACGCCGCGATCGCGGCGTGCCGCCGTCCGGTGATCGCGCTGGTGCACGGGGCCGTCGTCGGCTCGGGCGGCGAGATCGCCCTCGCCGCCGATTTCGCCATCGCGGCCGAGGGCACCACGTTCCGGTTCCCCGAACCGCACTGGGGCACGATCGGCGCCACCCAACGGCTGCCGAGGGCGATCGGGCCACGCCGCGCCAAGGAACTGCTGTTCACCAATCGCCCCGTCGGAGCGGAAGAGGCCCGCGATCTCGGGCTCGTCGTCCGCGTCGTTCCCCTGGCAGAGCTGGCCGACGTCGGCGACGAGACGGCACGGTCGATCGCCAAGGCACCACCGGGTGCCCTCGCGCTGACCAAACGCGCGGTGGATCTCGGCACCGAAACCGACCTCGACCGCGGCATCCGCATTGAAATGGCCGCGATCGAGCAGAATCTGCAGACTGGCGACTGGCGTGACGGCGTCGAGCGCTTCTCGGCCACCGCGACATCCAAGGAGGCAGAGTGATGGACCTGCGCACCGTCTGCCCGCTCACCGCGCACGAGGCGCTGGAGCGCGCCGCGCTGACCGCGCCGGACGTCGAGGCCGTCGTCACCGCCGAATCCCGCGTCACCTACGGCGAACTCGCCGCGAACGTCGCGCGGATCCGGTCCGCGCTCGCGGCACACGGCGTCGGGCGGGGTGACCGCGTCGGCGTCTGCCTCGGCAACGGGCCCGGCTGGGTCGCGTTGTTCGTCGCGATCGGCTCGCTCGGCGCCGTCACCGTGCCCGTCAACACCCGGTGCACCGCCGACGAGGTGCGGTACATGCTCGCCAAGGCGAAGGTGTCCACCCTCTTCGTCGCGAACCGCTTGCTGCGTGTCGACTTCGTCGCGATGCTGCGCGAGCTGGGCCTCGGGACCGACGGGCGCTGCGCCACGTTGCCCGACCTGACCTCCGTGGTCGTCCTGGGCACGGAGGTGCCGGAGGGGGTGACGTCCTGGAAGGCGTTCCTCGCCGCGGCCGGCGGCGACACCCCGGCCACCGCGGAACCGGACGACGTGCTGCTCGTGCAGTACACCTCGGGCACGACATCCCGGCCCAAAGGCGTCCTGCTCACCCATCGGAGCATGTGCGCCAACGCGTACTTTTCGGGCGCCCGGCTCGGGTTCCGTCCCGCCGACCGCTTCCTCAGCGCCCGCCCCTTCTTCCATGTCGCCGGAAGCACGCTTTCGGTGCTCGCCAGCCTGCAGCACGCCGTCACCTTGGTGGCCATGGCCAAATTCGAGGCGGCAGAGGCCTTGCGCCTGCTGGAAGAGGAGCGCTGTACCCATTTTTCGGGCAACGACACCATCGCGATGATGTTGCTCAACCATCCGGACCGCGCGGCGCGGAAACTCCACCTGCGCGGTGCCTGGGTCGCGGCGTCGCCGACGGTGATCCGGCGGGTGATCGACGAACTCGGCGCCCGTGAATGCGTCGCTGGATACGGCCTGTCCGAGGCGTCGCCGAACGTCGCGCAGTCGTGTTGGTGGGAGCCCGAGGAGCTCCGGGCTTCCGGCGCGATGGCCGTCGAACCCGGGGTGGAGGTCCGCATCCGCGCGCTCGACGGGGACCACGACTGCGCGCCGGGCACCCCGGGCGCGATCCTCGTCCGTGGCTGGAACGTCATGCGGGGTTACCTCGACGACCCCGGCCAGACCGCCGCCGCGATCGACGCCGGCGGCTGGTTGTCCACCGGGGACGTCGGCCTGCTCGACCACTCCGGCAGGCTCCATTTCTCCGGGCGCACCAAGGACATCATCCGAGTCGGGGGTGAGAACGTCGCCCCGGCCGACGTCGAGGACGTCCTGCACCGTCATGCCGCGGTCCGGCAGGCCTCGGTGGTCGGAGTGCCGCACGAGCGGCTGATCGAGGTCCCGTTCGCGTTCGTCGTGCTCCGCGAACCCGGCGCGGTCACCGAAGAGGAACTCTTGCGCTGGGCGAAGGCGAACATGGCGGGTTTCAAGGTGCCGCACCATCTTCGGATCGTCGATGGCTTCGAGGGAATCGGCATGACCGCGAGTTCGAAGGTGCGGAAGAACCAGCTCGCGGAGCATGCCCGCACCCTGCTCGGACCCGTCCGATGAGGCGGATCCGCACCCCGGTCACCGAACTGCTGGACATCGCGCTGCCGATCGTGCAGGCGGGGATGTCGTGGGCCTCGTCGTGCTCGGCCCTGCCGCTCGCGGTGAGCAACGCCGGTGGGCTCGGGGTGGTCGCCGCCGGGCCGATGCGGCTGCCGGACCTGGCCCGCACCCTCGACGAAATGGCCGGCGGCACCGAGTCGCCGTGGGCGGTGAACCTGCCGCTCTACCGGGCGGGCGCCGATGACGTGATCGAGTTGCTGCTCACGCGCCGCCCGCCGGTGCTGATCGCCTCGCAGGGCGGTCCGCGACGCTACCTCGAGCGCTTCCACGACGCCGGGACGACCTGCCTGCACGTGGTCGCCGGAACCGAGCACGCGAAGAAGGCCGTCGACGCCGGTGTCGACGGGCTCGTCGTCGTCGGCGCCGAGGCCGGAGGGCATCCGCCGCCCGGCCTCGTCACGACGCTGGTCCTCACCCGCGCTGTCGCCACCGCTGTCCCGGACACGCCGATCGTCGCGGCCGGGGGCTTGGCCGACGGCGCCGGCCTCGCCGCGATGCTCGCCCTCGGGGCGGGCGCCGCCCAGTTCGGCACCCGGTTCCTCGCCAGCACCGAAGCCACCGTCCACCCGGACTACAAGGCCGCCGTGGTCGCCGCCGGCATCGACTCGACCCGCACGGTCGGCCGGGAACTCGGCCTGATCCGCGCGCTGGCCAACGACTTCACCGACCGGATGACCGGCCTCGAGGATTCCGCGGCCGATCTCGAACGGCGACGTGCGGTGTTCACGGCCTCGACGCTGCGAGACGCCGCGCTCGACGGCGACCTGACGAACGGCAAGGTCGAAGCGGGTCAATCGGCCGGGCTGGTGACCGAGGTGCTGCCCGCGGGCGAGATCGTGCGGCGGATCGTCGAGGAGTACGACGCGGCTGTGGAGCGGCTACGGCCCTGAGGACCACAGCGACCGACCCGGTACCGGCGCGCTTGCCGACTTGAAGTACGTGAAGGCCCCCTTCCTTGCGCTAGACGCAAGGAAGGGGGCCTTCACGTACTTGGGCATGGCGTGAGGGGCGAGTTTCCTCGGCTGAGCCGAGGGAAGGGGGCCTTCACGCGCGGCCGCTGTGACTGCTGGTGCGCTTGCGACGAATGTGGCGATCCGGGGGTCCGTGAAGGCCTCCTTGAGGGACCCTGGGTCCCTCAAGGAGGCCTTCACGGACTTGGCCACCCTGCAAGCCAGCGCCCGGCAGTAGCGCGACATTACATCTGTAATGTAGCCTCCTCCCACAAGCCCTCGGTCGCGCAAGGAGGTTCCGGGAATGAAGCGGGCACTCCAGCGCGCCGCGGTCGAAGTCGTGGCACGCGAAGGACTCCGCGGCCTCACCTACCGCGCGGTCGCCAAGGCGGCAGACTGCACCACGGGCGCGGTCCAGCACCATTTCTCGTCCATCGACGATCTCCTCCAGTCCTCATTGGACTGGGTACTCGAAGAGAGCGCCGAGAACGGCTTGATCGGCGCCCGCACCGGAGTGTTCGCCGACGGTGAGGAAGTCCGGAAGCGATACCAGGACAGCGCGGAAATCCAGATCTTCCAGTACCAACTGGTCGTGGAGTCCGCGCGACGACCGGAGTTGCGGCCGGTGGTCCGGCGGCTCTATCGCGGATATCTCGATGCGGTCGGCAAAGAACTGCCCGCGGACGACGGATTCGCGCAACTCGTTTTCTACGCCCTCGACGGAATGTTCCTGCATCAGGTGGCAGATCCGGAAGTCGACCCCGGCCCGGCACTCGAAGCCCTGCACGCCATCTTGGCGAACCACAGCTAAGACCGGCAGTACTGCCGCCCAGTGACACGCACCCCGCGTGACACCGGGCCACAGTACTGCCGTTTTTCGTTACAGGGCAACAACTCCCGACTGTCCTTTTCAGACTTTCGAAACCGATTAGGTGTTGACTTAATCAACACTCGGGAGTCAGACTCGGCGCATCCCTGAAGCGAAAGGCCTTCCGATGCCCGACACCGCTGCCGCGACCTTGCTGATCGACGGTCGCCCGCTTTCCGCCCCGGCGACGTTCGACGTCGTGGACCCCGCGAGCCTCGACGTCCTCGGCCAGGCAGCCGACGCGGACCCCACCCACGCTCTCGCCGCGCTCGACGCCGCGGCCGCCGCCGCTCGCGGCTGGGCGGACACCGACCCGGAGACCCGCGGTGGGCACCTTCGCGCCGCGGCGGCGGAAATCCGGGCACGCCAAGGTGAACTCGCCTCGTTGCTGAGCCGCGAGAACGGCAAACCCCTCGCGGAGGCCGCGGGCGAACTCGCGAGCGGGGCGCGGATGCTGGAGTGGGCCGCGGAAGAGGGACGGCGTGCCTACGGCCGGGTCACCCCCGCCTCCGCGGCGGGCCCCGGGTTGGTGCTGCGCTCCCCCGTCGGGCCGGTCCTCGCGATCACGCCGTGGAACTTCCCGGCGAGCATGCTGCTGCGCAAGGTCGGTCTCGCCCTGGCCGCGGGCTGCCCGGTGATCGCCAAACCGGCCGAACAGACACCGCTCATCGCCACCGCGCTGCTCGACATCCTGCAGGCGACCGGCCTTCCCGCGGGCGTGCTGCAATCCCTGACCACGAGCCGCCCCGCTGAACTCGTCGGAGCACTGCTGGCCGATCGCAGGCTGCGCAAGGTCAGCTTCACCGGATCGACCGAGGTCGGCCTCGGCCTGCTGCGCCAGACCGGCGACACGCTTCGCCGCACGTCGCTCGAAATGGGCGGGCACTCCCCCGCGATCGTCTTCGCCGACGCGGATCTCGAAGCGGCCGCCGCCGGCGTGGTCACCGCGAAGTTCTTCAACGCGGGCCAAAGCTGCACGGCCGTGAACCGGCTTTACGTCCACGAAAGCGTGCGAGACGACCTGCTCGCGCTGATCGAGAAGAAAACGGCCGCGCTGCGCGTCGGGCGCGGAGACACCGAAGGCACCACAGTCGGTCCGTTGATCGACGAGGCCGGGCTCGCGAAGGTCGAGAACCAGGTCGCCGACGCCGTGGCCAAGGGCGCCCGGGTCCTGATCGGCGGTGGTCGCTGGGAGTCCGGCGACCCGACGCTGCGCGGCCACTGGTTCCGGCCCACGGTGCTGACCAGCGTCACCACGGACATGCTCATCAGCCACGAGGAGACGTTCGGCCCGGTGCTCGCCGTCGCCACGTTCACCGACGACGACGAGGCGATCGCCCTGGCCAACGCCACGGACTACGGGCTCGCCGCCTACCTGTTCGGCAGCGACCTGCGCCGTGTCTGGCGAGCACTCGACCGCTTGGACTTCGGCGTGATCGGGGTCAACGACCCGGCCCCGGTACGCCCGGAACTGCCTTTCGGCGGCCAGAAGAACTCCGGCCAGGAACGCGAAGGCGGCGCCGAAGGGATCGAGGCCTACACCGAGACGAAGGCCGTGGCGCTGCGGTTCTGAGCACGCCCGGGCAAAGAAAGGACCTTCATGACCAGCACCACCGACCTCGCCGCTCTCGACCGGCGCACCCTCGTGCACCCGCACACCACGATCGGCGCCCCCGCCGAACCGCTCATCCTCGACCGCGGTGAAGGCGCCCTGCTGTGGGACACCGAAGGCCGCCGGTACATCGACGGCACCTGCGGGCTGTGGCAGTGCCCGGTCGGCCACGGCCGCACCGAGCTCGCCGACGTCGCCGCCGAGCAGATCCGACGGCTGGAGTTCTACTCGTCCTTCGGTGACTACTCGAACGCTCCGTCGATCCGCCTCGCCGAACGGCTGCTGTCGCTCGCTCCCGCCGGTCTGGAACGCGTGTTCCTCACCAACGGCGGTTCGGAAGGCAACGAGACCGCGATCAAGCTCGCCCGCCTCGCCTTCCACCACGCCGGTTCTCCGGAGCGGACGGTGGTGCTGGCCCGGACCGGCGGCTACCACGGCATGGGCGGCGCCTCTCTCGCCGCCACCGGGATCGAGGGCCTGCGCGCCGGGTTCGGCCCGCTGCTGCCCGACATCGAATGGCTGGGAAAGCCCCACGCCATCGAGTACGGCCCGGACGCGACGGACGTGCTCGTCGCGGAGCTGGAACAGCGCATCGCCGAGATCGGCGCGCACCGCATCGCCGCGTTCATCGGCGAACCGGTGCTGGGCGTCGGCGGCATGGTGCCGCCGCCGGACGGGTACTGGCCCCGCGTGCAGGAAGTGTTGCGGCGCAATGGGATCCTGCTGATCGTCGACGAGATCGTGACCGCCTTCGGCCGGACGGGACACTGGTTCGGCAGTCAGCACTTCGGCATCGAGCCGGACATGATCGTCACCGCGAAGGGCATCACCAGCGGCTACGTCCCGATGGGCGCGGTACTCATCGGCCGCCGGGTGCTCGATCTCGCCGACGGAGCCACGTTCCTGCACGGTTTCACCTACAACGGTCATCCCGTCGGCGCCGCGGTCGCGCTGGCGAACCTCGACATCATCGAGCGGGAGAACCTGCTCGAACGCGCCCGCGTCCTCGGCGCCCGGCTGCGCGCGCGGCTCGACCCGCTCACCGAACTCCCCCACGTGCGCGAGGTCCGCGGCGTCGGCCTGATGCTCGGCATCGAGTTCACCGACGTGCCGACGGCGTCGGTGCAGTCCGGCTGCCGCGCGGACGGCGTGGTGGTCCGCGCCTCCGGCACCAGCATCGTGCTGTCCCCGCCGCTGGTCATCACCGAGGAGCAGATCGACACCCTGGCCGACGTCCTGTGCCGCCACGTCGCGGCCGCGGCGAGCTGAGGAGAACCCCATGAGACGCCGGATACCGACGCTGCTGTCCGCCGCGCTGACCGTTCCCCTCGTCGCCACCGGATGCGCCATCTCCGAGGGCGGCCCGAATTCGCTCGTGTTCGTCTCCTACGGCCAGGGCGCCTACCAGGCGGGACAGCGCTCAGCGTGGCTCGACCCGTACGAGAAGCGGACCGGGACCACGGTCACGATCGACGGCCCGTCGAGCAACGCCAAGCTGAAGGCGATGGTCGAGGCGGGCAAGGTCACCTGGGACGTCGTGGACACCGACGCCTCCGCGGCCGCCGCGGTCTGCGGCAGCCTGCTCGAACCCATCGACATGGGACCTCTGGCGGCGGGTTTCCCGAAGGGGTCGCTGACCGACTGCGGGGTGCCGGACGCCTTCTTCGGCATGATGCTGATGTACGACACCAAGGTCTACGGCGACCACCCGCCGACCCGCATGGCCGACTTCTTCGATCCCCGGAAGTTCCCCGGACGGCGGATCATCTACGGCGGCGACCCGAGTGTGGGCACGATCGAAGCCGCTCTGCTGGCCGACGGAGTCCCGCGCGACGCGCTGTACCCGCTCGACGTCCCCCGCGCGCTGTCGATGTACGACCGGATCCGGCCGTTACTCACCATCACCAGCACCTACGGCGACCAGCAACAGCGGATGGCGGGCGGGCAGGCGGACATGGCGCTCATCGTCAGTGCCCGCGCGTTCTCGCTGCTGAAAGCCGGGGCGACCCACTGGAAGGTGGTGCCCGGCATTCCCGTCCCGGTGACCTGGGACGTGCTCGTCGTGCCCAAGGGGACACCGCGCGCGGACGAGGCCAAGCGGCTGATCCGGTTCGCCTCGGAACCGGCGCAGGCGGCGGCTTTCGCGGCCAGTGCGGGCGTCGGGCCCGCGAACACCGCCGCACCCCCACTGGCCACGGCGATCGGCCGGGAACTCGACATCTGGGGAGAGGGCAAGGAGGACCTGCGGGTGCTCAGTGACGTGCGCTGGTGGGCGGCGAACCGCACCAGGCTCGTCAAGGCATGGTCGGACTGGAGGACCGGATGATCACCGTCCTGAGAACGAGGCGGCCCGCTTCCGCGGCCTGGCTGCTGTTCCCCGCCGCGGCGGTGGTGCTCGTGTTCTTCTTCTACCCGCTCGCCGCGATCCTCTGGCGCAGCTTCACCGAGCCCGATTTCGGCGTCGGCAACTACCTGGCCGTCCTCGGGGACGAGGTGCAGATCCGCGTGCTGCTCCGGACCTTGCGGACCGCGCTGATTATCACCGTCGCCACGCTGATCGTCGCCTATCCGTACGCCTACGCGATGACCCTGGTCGGGCGCCGGGCCCGCGCGGTGTTGACGCTGCTGGTCCTGATGCCGTTCTGGACCAGCGTGATGGCCCGCAACTTCGCTTGGTACGTCCTCGAACAGCGGGGCGGCGTGATCGAGAAAGTGCTCGCTTCGATCGGCTTCGACGGGGTGGTGCTCCTGGGGTCGGTGGCCGGGGTGACCGTCGCGATGGTGCAGGTGATGCTGCCGTTCATGGTGCTTCCGCTGCACAGTTCCATGACCGGGATCGACCGCAGCCTGCTCCACGCCGCCGGCAGCCTCGGCGCGTCCCGTCCGGTCGCCTTCCTGCGGGTGTACGTGCCGCTGTCGATGCCAGGAGTCCTGGCGGGAGTGTCGGTGGTGTTCATCATGTCTCTCGGCTTCTACATCACCCCGGCACTGCTCGGCACGCCGCAACAAGCGCTGGCCGCGCAGGTGATCGGGACCCAGGTCAACGATTTGCTCGACTTCGCCGGAGCCGGTGCGCTCGGAGCGATCCTGCTGGTCGTCACGCTCGTGGTGCTGGCCGTGCTCAGCCGGGTGGCCGCACCGCTGGGTACCAGCGCGGCGGGAGGTGCCGACCGTGGCTGACAACCCGTCCATTTCCCGAGCCGCGCTCCGGCAACGAACGCTCGGCTGGGGACTGCGCGCGTGGGTCGCCCTCGTCGGGTTCGTGCTCGTCGCCCCCACCCTCGTCGTGATCCCGATGAGCTTCGGCGCGGGCTCGACCTTCCAGTTCCCGCCCGACGACTGGTCGTGGCGCTGGTACGGCGAGTTCTTCGGCAGCAAGCAGTGGCTCGCCGCGCTGACCAATTCGGTCCAGGTCGGCCTGCTGGCGGCGGTGCTCGCGACGGTCGTCGGGGTGGCGGCCGCGTTCGGTCTCGACCGCGCGCGGTTCCGGGGCCGCGGCGTCGTGCGGCAACTGCTGATGGCACCGATGATCCTGCCGGGGATCGTCGTCGCGGTCGCCGTCTACGGGGTCTTCCTTCGCTGGCAGCTCAACGGGACGATGCTCGGTTTCGTGCTGGCGCACGCCGTGCTGGGCGTGCCGTTCGTGCTGACCTCCGTGCAGACCAGTCTCGCCGGCTACGACCCGGTCGTGGAGAAGGCCGCGGCGAGTCTCGGCGCGCCGAAGATCACGACGCTGCGCAAGGTCGTGCTGCCGATCATCGCTCCCGGCGTGATGTCGGGTTTCGTGTTCGCCTTCGCGACCTCCTTCGACGAGGTCGTGGTCGCCCTCTTCCTGCAGACGCCCGCCATCAAGACCTTGCCGGTGAAGATGTACGAGTCGATCGTCCTCGAGATCGACCCCACCATCGCCGCAGCGTCGAGCCTGATCGTCGTGTTCACCACGATCCTGCTGTTCGTGCCCACGTTCCTGCGCCGACGGAGCCACCATGACTGACGACCACCGCGGTATCACCACCGCCAACGTGACCAAGGCGTACGCCGGCGTCGGCCGTCCCGCCGTGGACGACGTCTCGCTGCACATCGCCGACGGCGAGTTCATGACCTTCCTCGGCCCCTCCGGTTCGGGCAAGACGACGATGCTCTCGATGATCGCCGGTTTCACCCCGCTCACCGAGGGGTCGATCACCCTGGACGGTCAGGAGATCTCCCGGCTCAAACCGCACCGGCGCGATCTCGGGGTGGTGTTCCAGCAGTACGCCCTGTTCCCGCACATGTCGGTCGCCCGCAACGTCGCGTTCGGGCTCACCCAGCGCAAACGGCCGAAGGCGGAGATCGACCGCCGGGTCACCGAGGTGCTGGAGATGGTCGGCCTGTCCGCGGTCCGGGACCGGTTGCCCCGTCAGCTTTCCGGCGGTCAGCAGCAGCGGGTCGCGCTGGCCCGCGCCGTGGTCTACCAGCCCCGGGCGCTGCTGATGGACGAGCCGCTGGGCGCCCTCGACAAGAAGCTGCGCGACCAGCTGCAGCGCGAGATCGCCCGGATGCACCGCGAGCTGGGCATGACGTTCCTGTTCGTCACCCACGACCAGCAGGAGGCACTCACCCTGTCCGACCGGATCGCGGTGTTCAACGAGGGCCGGATCGAACAGGTCGGCACCCCCGAAGACCTTTACGAGCGCCCGGAAACGTTGTTCGTCGCGCAGTTCGTCGGCGAGTCCAACGCCCTGTCGCTGACGCCAGGTGAAGTCACGATCGTGCGGCCGGAACGGCTGACGCTGTACACCCGCGCCGAACCGGTCCCGTCCGGGCACCAGCGGGTCAGCGCCCAGGTCACCGACATCGTCTACGTGGGCGACCACAGCCGGATCTGGCTGCGGTACGCCGACGGGGCCCGCGGCTGCGCGGTGCTGGCCGCGGGCGCGGCACACGAACACCGTCCCGGCGACGACGTGACCGTGGCCTGGCATCCGGAACATCAGGCGGCCGTCCCCGCCGCGGAAAAGGCGGCGGTATGACCTCCGATCTGCTCCTGCACGGCGGTCTCGTGCGCACCTTCGACGCCGAACTCGGGAACGCCACGGCGATTCTGCTTTCCGGCGGCCGTGTGGTCGCGGTCGGGGACGACGACACCGTCTCCGCCGCGGCCGCCCCTGGCACCCCGTCGATCGATCTGCGGGGACGCACCGTGCTGCCGGGGATCAACGACGCGCATCTGCATCTGGCCTGGTACGCCTTGGCCGGGCCGGAGTTCTGCGTGAATCTCGCGGCCTCGGCGAACCTCGCCGAGGTCCGGAGGGCGCTGGACGCCGCACCATCGGGCGAATGGATCGTCGGCCGCGGCTGGCGTGAGACCACCATCGCCGAATTCGCCGACGGCCGGTCCGCACCGTCGCGGGTGTGGCTCGACGGCGTGACCGGGACCCGGCCCACGGTGCTGCACCACGCCTCGTCCCATTCGATCTGGGTCAACAGCGCCGCGCTGGAGCGGGCCGGGATCACCGCGGCGACACCGGATCCCACGGCGGGAGAGATCGTCCGGGACGCCGCCGGGGAGCCGACCGGAGTGCTCGTGGAAAGCGCGCAGGAACTCGTGGCCGGGTTGCTTCCGCAGCCGACCCGGGACGAACGGCTGGACGCGACCGCGCGCACGATGGCCCGGCTGAACCGGCTGGGCGTCACCAGCGTCACCGACCCGATCGTTCCGCCCGGCTTGTGGCAGGACTACCGGGATCTGCACGCGGCGGGCCGGATGACGCTGCGGGTCACCGCCCTGCTGCACTGGAACTGGCCTTCTCCCACGACTTCGGCGGCCGACTTGGCCCGGGCGCTGGACAGTACGGACCTGGAGACCGGGGACGACCTGCTGCGCGTCGGCGGGATCAAGCTGTTCGCCGACGGCGTCCCGACGCACTGCACGGCCTGGATGCACCAGCCGTATCCCGATGGCGGGCACGGAAGTCTCGTCACGGTCGGATCCGGCGATCCGGAACAAGTCCGTGAACTGCACGAACTGATCGCCGTCGCCCACCGGCGCCGGGTGCGCGTACAGGTCCACGTGACCGGCGATCGCGCGGCCGACGCCGTGGTCGACGCCATCGAGGCCGCCGCGGCCGCCGACCCGTGGCCGGACGCGCGGCACGTGCTCATCCACGGCACCTTCCTTTCGCCGGAAGTGCACGAACGCCTGGCCCGGACCGGGACCGGCGTGATCACCAGCTCGCTCATGCGGACGTTCAGCGGTCCGTCGATGGTCCGGATCGTGGGCGAAGACCGCTGGCAGGAGTCGTTCCCCGCGCGGACGCTGCTCGACCACGGGGTGACGGTCGCCGACAGTTCGGACGCCCCGGTGACCGAGCCGGACTGGCGACGCGGGGTCGCGACGTTCACCGGTGAGCCGGGGCCCAACCCGTTTTCCCTGCTCCCGCAAGAGAAATTGCTCAGCCGGGAAGAGGCGTTGCGACTGTGGACGACCGGCCCGGCGTGGCTGGAACATGCCGAGAGCCGCAAGGGGACTCTGGCGGCGGGCAGGCTCGCCGACCTGACCGTCCTCGATCAAGATCCGGTCACCGCGAGCGGGCCGGAACTGCTCGGCACCCGTTCGGACCTGACCGTCGTCGGCGGGCGCGTGGTGTCCGAAGTGGACTGAGGCATCCTCAGTCGGGAGTGAGGATCTCGGCCAGCCGAAGGGTGTCTTCCAGGTAGCGGTCGTAAGGAAAACCTGCCGCGACGAGCCCCGCGCGGAACTCGTCGTAGAGCGGTTTTCCGGCGGCGTGGAAGGCTTTCCGGCCGTCCTCGGTGAGGCGGACCAGCCGCCGTCGCGCGTGTTCGGGGTCGACGGTGATCTGCACCAGACCCTCCGCCTCGAGCGGTCGCAGCGCCCGGCTGATCGCCGGATCGGACACCGACAGCGCTTGCGCGAGCCGATGCTGCGTCGTCGGCTCGACCTCCTCCAACGTGCCCAGAAGCCGTATCTGACTGTAGGTCAAACCGCCGGGGTCGTCGGTGCGTCTGCGGGCCGCTTCGCCCAACAGCATGACCACGCGGTGCAACAAGTCTCCGAGTCCATCGTCCACGTGACCCACCTTACCAGAGTCTTGACGAGTTAATATTAACTAGGTAAGACTGAGCCCATGGACAACTTCTCTTACCTCGCCCAATCCGCCTTCCCGCTGGTCTGGGTCGTGGTGCCCGCCATCGGAGCCTCGATCCGCGCACGCCGCGCCACGTCCTCTGAAGAACGACTCGAGATCTGGCAGCGCTGGTGGGCCATCGGCGCCTTCGGCTGCGGCAGCCTGTGGATGACGATCGCCTTCCTGGCCTTCCCCGACGTCATGGCGACGGCGATCGGCTTCGAGCGGACCCCCTTCCTGTTCGAAATCGCCTTCGCCAACCTCGGCATGGCCCTCCTGGGCTTCCGGGCAGCCTCGGCATCGGCGCGCGAACGCATCACCATCGGCATCGGTGGCGGGATGTTCCTCTGGGGAGCCGTGGTCGGCCACGTCTACCAGTGGTTCGCCAACGGTGACCACGCTCCCGGCAACACCGGCGGAGTCCTCGTCACCGACATCCTGATCCCGGCGGTCATGATCTTCCTGGCCGTGCGGTCCCGGCGCCTCGCGACCACCACCCGTCAGCCAGTCGCGGCATGACCACCCCCACCGGCCCCGGCGAGACGTCCGGGAAGACGCGCGCGGCCGCCGCCGAGCGGCTCACCATCTTCGTCGACGCGGTGATCGCGATCGCGCTCACCTTGCTGGCCCTGGATCTCCCGATCCCGCACGGCGACACCACCGACGCCATGCTGGGGTCGGTGGCGGACCACGGCAAGGAATACCTTGCCTTCGCGCTCGGTTTCGTGGTGATCGCCGCCCACTGGCGCGCCCACCACGAGATCTTCCCCTACGTCCGCTCGCTGAGCGGACGCCTGATCAGCCTCACCCTGGCCTGGCTGTTCATGCAGGTCCTCATGCCGTTCGCGACGCGGGTGCTCACCGCCGACGGCGCCTTCCCGCTCCGGTTCGGCTTCTACGCGATGGTGCAGGTCCTGGCCTCCGCGTCGTTCGCACTGATCATCCGGGAGATCCGCCGCGAACACCTGTACGGAACGGACGGCCCGCCCCGGGTCTTCGCCCAAAGCCTGACACGCAGTGTCTGCCTGGCCGCGGTGTTCGGGCTGTCCATTCCCGTCGCGTTCCTGACCGAGGGCACCGGTGCGTACCTGTGCTGGCTCGCCGCGCCGATCGCGCTCACCATCGCCCGCCGCGTCCAGGATCGCAAGCCGTCCGCGGCCTCGCATCCCTCTTGACCGTTGTCGCGAGGCAAGGCGATCCTGGGAGTCTTGTCTGCTTTCTGGAGGGGACCAATGCGACGACTCTTCGTGCTGCTCTGCGCACTTTTCCTGACAACGACCGCCGTTCCCGCGGCGGCCGATACGCCCCCTGATCCGGTTCCTGGCGAAAGACCCCCGCTGGGGATCACCTGGGCGACCGGGGATCCCTACTGCATCTACAACCGGTTCACCGAGGACGTCGTGAAAGCCGCGGCGGACCAGCTGGTCACCTCCGGGCTGAGGGACGCCGGGTACGAGTACGTCATGTTGGGCGACTGCTGGCAGGCGGCCGAGCGCGACGCCGCCGGGAAGCTCACCGCCCGCGCCAGTTTCCCTTCGGGCATCCCGGCGCTGGCGGACTACGTGCACTCGCGCGGGCTCAAGATCGGTCTCTACAGCGGAACCGGCGAAAAGACCTGTAGCCGTCAGGCGGCGGGCTCGCTCGACCACGAGGACCTCGACGCCCAGACCTTCGCCGATTGGGGCGCGGACTACCTGCGCTACGACACCTGCCACAGCGTCAACGGCGACGCGCCCGCGCGGGTCAAGAAGATGGCGGACGCGATCAAGCGCACCGGCCGTCCCATCACGCTCGAGATCGACGATTACGACCGCGACCAGAGCCAATGGCTGTGGGGACGGGCCGCCGGCGCGCAGATCTGGCGTACGTACAAGCACGCGACCTTCAACTTCGGGTACTCGACGGACAGTCTCGACAAGCAGTACGGGCTGGACGGCTACAAGGGCTCGGGTGGCTGGAACATGCCGGGCCCGTTCACCTTCAGCTACCTCAGCACCGCGGAGCGCCAGGCCAAGCTCGGGCTGTGGGCGGTGCTCAACGCACCGCTGGTGGCCGACATGGCGCTGGCGGCCGACACCACGCTCCCGGCCGCCGAGATGAAGAACCCCGACATCATCGCCGTCCAGCAGGACTGGGCGGGCGTCGCCGGGCACAAGGTCCGCGACACGGGCTGGACCGAGGTGTGGACGAAACCGATGTCCGACGGCTCGGCCGTGCTGGTGCTGTTCAACCGCGGCGAACTGGCCACGCCGATCACCACCTCCGTGGCCGATGCCGGACTCCCCGCCGCGTCCGGGTATCGCGTGCGCGACCTGTGGACCGGCGACGAGACCGAAACGACCGGTGCCCTCCGCGAAACCGTCGGACGCCACGCCGCCACCGTGCTGCGCGTGTGGCCGACGAACGCGACCGCCGCGCCGCGGACGTCGCTGGCCGTCGAGCTGCCCGACTCCGTGCCGCCGTCCCAGCCGGTCACCGCCACGGTCAAGTTCACCAACGCCGGTTCGACGCCGATCACCGGCGCCCACCTGCGGTTGACCGCACCCGCGGAATGGCGGATCGACATCCCCGCCGAAGCGACCACCGAGACCGTTGAACCGGGTGACACGTGGGAGACCCCGGTGACGCTGACCCCGGTTTCGACGGCCACCCAGCCGTTCAAGATGCCGGGCACCGTGACGTACACGACCACACAAGGCGCGCGGACTACGACCACGTCGGCCGAGGCGCCGCTCATGCTCGCGCCGAATCCGCCTTACACCAACGGGTTGCTCAGCACTCAGCCGTGGATCTCCTCGGAGAACGGCCTCGGCCCGGTCGAACGGGACAGCACCGACAACGGGCACCCGTTCAAGATCAACGGCAAGACCGAGACACGCGGCGGGCTGGGCGCGCACGCGCCGTCGGTGGTGCGGTACTACCTCGGCGGCAAGTGCAAGCAGTTCACCGCGGGCGTCGGCGTCGACGACCGCGGACCGAACGGGACGCTCGGGTTCCGCGTACTCGGTGACGGCGTCGAACTGGAGGCCACGGGGAACATGCGGCACGGGGACGCCGTGCAGCGTCTCGTCGTGCCGGTGACGGGTGTGCAGGTACTCGCACTCGCCGTGGACGACGCGAGTGACGGCTCCGCCGGGGACTGGGGAGACTGGGTTTCCCCTTATCTCAGCTGCTGAAAGGGTTATTGAGGGGTAAGGCAAACGTGTCGCGTTCACGGGCGGGTCGTGCCGGACTGGCCGCACCCTGACTGTCCATATAGGACACTTTTACCACTCACGACCTCTCGAAAACCGCACATCTAGCCATCAACCGGACATTCAGCCGCCAGAGAGTGTCCCCTGTGGACACTCGGGGAACGACTGGCGCCCGCAGGCACCGTTGTCCTGGGTGACGCCGCTCCCCCGGCCGTGACTGAAGGTTCAGACCGCGTGGGTCGGGTTGGTCGTGAGTGGCGTTTCGGGTTCTATTGGGGGGGTAAGTCAAAAGTGGCGTGTTCGTGGGCGGGGCAGGCGACGGGGTGGAGGTGTCTTTCGCCACGTTCGATACCGAGTGGCCGTGTCGCGAAAGCCACTTTCGGGAC
>NZ_JBVILA010000007.1:0-46190 GCF_055580625.1 Amycolatopsis sp. NPDC031561
AATGCCTGGGATGAGTTCACGCCGTTCCTCGACTACGACGTCGAGATCCGGACGATGATCTGCTCCACGAACGCGATCGAGTCGCTGAACGCCCGCTATCGGCGAGCGATCCGCGCGCGCGGGCATTTCCCGACCGAGCAGGCCGCGATGAAGTGCCTGTACCTTGTGACCCGCAGCCTGGACCCGACCGGGACGGGCCGCGCCCGATGGACGATGCGTTGGAAGCCAGTGATCAACGCGTTCGCCATCACGTTCGGTGACCGCTGGCCGGGAGCTGAAACCTACTGATCAACAACGCCGGAAACACCGATCATGGGATAGACCCTGAGGGGTCTCGTTAAGCCGAGGCTGACGGAGGGTCTCTTGCTGGCCGGTGGCACCAGGCCTGGCCTGCAGTGCCGTGACGATTCCGGTGATGAAGCGTTTGACCTGGCTGTAAACCAGGTCGCTGGGAGCACTGGGCTTGCAGATGTCGATGTGGTCCGCGTCCACTGGGATCGGTGTCTGGCCCGGGATGGCGGGGTCGGCCGAGCCCGCGTCGACAACCTGCACACCCTTGGTCGGGCGGGTCTCGTAGAAGATCTTGTGCTCGATATTCGTTGTCGGGTGTACAGCCCAGTTGCGGTATCTGGTGTTGAGCTGCCGTAGATGAGTGCTGTTGCGTTCCAGGGCGTCGACCGCTGGCGTCTTGCGGTAGATGATGGATAACGCCTTGACGACAGCCATGGTGACGACGTCGGAGCCGGTGTGCGGGGTGGCCAGAAAGACCACCCCGCGGGTGGCGGTGGCGAACTCGGTGTAGTCGGCGCGACCGTCGGCCGCGTGCAGCAGCATCTCCTTGACCACCAGCCCGCCCATACTGTGGGTGACGAAGCACAGCGGGCGTTGCCCGACCCCGTGACTTTCCAGGTGGGCCAGCAGGTTGACCGCCCGATCCTGGATTGGCATCGCGTGACCTAACCAGCGGCTCGACGCCGCGGCATACCCCAGCGACCAGACAGCCAATCCTTCGATGTCCCGCCCGAGCCACTCCGGCCAGAACGTACTCTTCCGCTTCGCCGACCAGCTCTTACGAGAGTCGCCATCGAGGCCGTGCACGAAAACGACGTCCAATACCGGGTTCTCGCCGGAACTCACCTCGACGAGCTCGGTCACAGCTTGCCCCCCACATCGATTCCGGGCCGCCCCACCGCGACTTCAGCTTGGTGAACTGTCGTTTACCACCGCAGCCTCGTTACATGTTCGACCACCCTCCGTAAACGTCCTGTCATGCCGCAGGTGGCGCTCCCCGGTCTTGTGTAAGGAGCGATTTCTCCCAGCATCTGAGGTCATGGAGCCCTCAGACCTGGACGAAACTGTGTTACGACTGGCGGTTGCGGCGTACCTCGGACGCTACTCGGGTGTGTCGCGGACGCATTCGGAGTCGGACCTGCGGGTCTTCTTCACCTGGTGCGGCGAACGCGACCTCGCTCCGCTGGCAGCGCGCCGGGCGCAGATTGAGCTGTACGTGCGCTGGATGCAGGAGGTGCGACGGTTTAAGCCCTCCACGGTGTCACGCAGGATGTCAGTGGTCACTGGCTTCTACCGCACCTGCGTCATCGACGCCGTGCTCGAGCACTCGCCGGCGGAGTACGTCCGACGCCCCGTGGTGCCCAACGAGTCACCGACCCTCGGCCTGTCACACCTGCAGTTCGAGGCCCTGCTGACCGCGGCCCGGGAATCGGTCAACCCGTTCGACTTCGCACTGGTCGCGATGCTCGGCCTACTTGGTCTCCGGGTATTCGAGGCCTGCGGCGCAGACATCGGCGACATCGGCGAGGAGCATGGACATCGGGTGCTGCGGGTGGTCGGCAAGGGCAGCAAGGTCGTGCTGGTGCCCCTACCGCCGGCGGTCGGATGGGCTATCGACCGAGCCGTTGGAGACCGCGATCACGGTCCGATCCTGCTCAACCGACGAGGCGTCCGCATGGACCGGCACTGCGCAACCCGGCGGCTCCGCCGGTTGGCCGAGGCCTCGGTGGTGCGGCTGCCGCGGATGCACCCGCACATGCTCCGCCACACCTTCGTCACCACAATGCTCGACGCGGGTGTCGACCTCCGCGACGTCCAGATCGCAGCCCGCCATGCCGACCCACGCACGACCATGCGCTACGACCGCGCCCGCAAGAACCTCGACCGGCACCCGAACTACATCCTGGCGGCGTACATGGCGTCCGCAACCTGATACCCAACGCACTGTCTTGCCGATGAGCGGACGTCGGCGATTCGAGCGGAGAACTTTCGGTCGTCGGATGCTCGGGGCCCAAGACCGCTCGCGGCGGGCTCATGCGCTGGTCTGCGTTTCGGCCTCCTCGCAGGCAGTCACGTGATCTGTGTCTCCGGATGGAGAGCCCCGGTATGCGTCCCGGCCGCCGGTCTGCTCGCTAAGATCTGATGATCACTTTGGGGGTGATCGCGTGTTCGAGCGCTATCTGGCCGGCTACCGCTACTTCGCGTTGTTCGAATCCCAACGCGCCATGTCCGATGTCGGTAATGCCAAGGACCTCTACCGCAGCATCGGCTCTCACGACGAGCAGAAGTACGTCGGGCACGGCGTGTGGACGCGAAGCGATGGTCTGTCGAGAACCGGCGACCGGAACTCCTACGAGGACTACCGCGAGGTGAGCACCGCAGAGCTAGAGAGGCTCAGGCAAGTGGCCGACGACCGCGGGCCCGCGAAGCACGAGCGGCGGGACGGGTTCGAAGGCGGCGGCTTCGCGGTGTTCCGGCACGAGGCCGACATGGTCGACCTGCGCTCCGCGTGCGCCGTGGTCGACGAGTTGCTGCCGGAACACCGTTACGCGTTGCCGCTGGCGCCCTTCGAACGGGACAGCCTTACGGGCATCGTCGCTCTGCTGGCGGCACGGCGACGAGCCGAACAGGTGAAGGGCCACTACTACTTCGCGGAGTTCGAGAAGCTGGACGACGTCGCGGACCTCGACCGCGCGCACGCGCTGATCCGCTGCCCCTCAAGCGGCGACGGCGAATGGGAGACCTACCTGAAAGAGGGTAGGTGGGTGCAGGGGAAGGAGCCGCGGGACAGGGTCGTGCTGCCGGTCGGCCGCGAGGATCTGGAACGGACCATCCGCGGACGGGAGACCGCCGAGGCCAGGTACTTCGACGTGTGGCACGGCCTCGCCACCAAAGACGGGTACTACGTCCACGATCTCGTTCGCCGCACCGGATCGGCCGACGAGACCCCCGACGACCTCGGCTGGCAGCACACCGACGTGCTCGGGCGGCTGGAGCCCGGCTGGTGGGTCGTGGAGTTCGGCGAGCGGCACTTCCGCATCGCACTCAACGTCGCTGCGATGATGGGGAGATCGCGCGCGTTCCGCGGCCGGGCCCACGACTACCAAGCAGTCTTCCGCAAAGGGGATGACGTCCACGATCTCGGCAACGTCCTCTTCCTGGCCAAGCGCCTGCCGAACCCGTATGAACTCGAATACGAGCTGTGGACACCGGAAGGCTGGCGGCCGACCAGCAGGCTGCTGCTCGAGTACACCACGCTCCCGATCTCCGAGGAAGAGCTCCAGCGGCTGGCAGCGTCCCACCCAGGCGAGCCGAGGGCCGACGATCTCGGACACTGAGGCAGTCGTGGTACGAGCGCCAACTCCCTCGAACACGCCATACAGTGGAGCCAACGGAATTCCCTGTGAGGCGACCACGCTGCAACGCACGCTCATGCCGCTGGGCGTGCGCTGGCATTCCATCAGGCCAACAAGCTGGCTGAGGATTCAACTCGGGGAGAGCGGGCGGACACGATGCACTTGCTGAACAGGGATCTGTCATCTCGATGTTAGTCCGGTGAAGACGTCGACATCGAGTCCGACCGCCGCGAAGAGGTGATCCAGTACGTCTACGACACCCACGGCCGCCTGCACGCCGCGCAGGTCGCGAACGTCATCACCTACCGCGCGCTGTCGGCGTCGGTGACCGAAGAGTGGCACTGGTATCAAGGCGAGCAGAACGCACTGCTGAGGTTCTGGTTGCATTTTCGCCACGCACCTGTCCTGCGGCTGCACGGCACTGGCGAGCTGCTTCACCTGGAAGACTCAATGCCCCCTAGCTCCTATGACATGGGCGAGTACGG
The DNA here is from genome assembly GCF_055580625.1 of Amycolatopsis sp. NPDC031561. Lineage (NCBI taxonomy): Bacteria > Bacillati > Actinomycetota > Actinomycetes > Pseudonocardiales > Pseudonocardiaceae > Amycolatopsis > Amycolatopsis sp. NPDC031561. Next base: position 4,133 of record NZ_JBVILA010000007.1, read on the forward strand.
CGAAGGCAAAGTCGGTCCCGCCCAGGCACCAAGCTTTCTCACGAGGTTCGTCGGCTTCCGACTTCGCGATGCCACCTTGATCCGGCAGTCGTCCGCAGAGCCATCCGTGGGCGGAGTTCTCCTCAGATTCGATGTCGGCGACGTGGCCGTCGCGTCCTCGGCCGACGAATGGCTGATAACCGCCGATGAGCTACCTCACGACGCCGCACCGCACCACCACATCGACACAGTGACCATCACCGGCTGCCCATGGCCCTTGCCGGCGAACCCGGCCTCCGCTCCGGACCGTTGAACACCACCGTCACTCAACCGAGCAGGCTGCTGCGATCGCCGCCTAAACCATTCAGCACCAACGCACTCTCATGCCGCATAGCGGGCACCCAGACCAGCGCCCGCTATGCGGCGTGAGCGTGCGTTCCGCAACCATGCTGGTGTTGCTGTGGAGGTGTTCGGGAACGCCGTGCGATGGGTGGCTGGTTATACAGCGGATGAGCTGTTCAGCGGCCCACCGGTGGCCATCGCCTGCGTCCACTGTTGGTGCTGGGTTTTCCAGCTCTGACTGCGATTTCCTGGGTGGATCAGCGGCAGCCATTGCATCTGCCGGCCGTTGACCGTAATCGCCCGCGCGCGACCGTAGTCTGCGTTGATTGTGAGCCTCACGCGATCGGCGTACGCGATCGCGGCCAGAACGTCCGCGGCTTCTTGACCGAGTGTCACGATCGTCGGTGCGCCAGCGTCTGTGATCTGCGCGCACAGCGTGGGACCTTCCTCGGTGACCGCGCGGCGTACGAGCGCGGCCGGAGATGGGCGGGAAGGCAGATCGGCGCGCGGCAGCGGCGGGTGCTGGTCGACGGTGAACGGGTCATAGACACTGCGTATGGCTGCGGCCTGAGACGAGGCGCCGGACTTGACGAAGTAGGTCGGGAGGCAATCAGTGAAGCAGACCTCGTCGGGAGTGACACCGAGCGGGGTCAGGACGTGGTCGACGACATGGCGCCCGGAGCTGCCGTTTCCACCCGCTGCAGCCACTGATCCCCAGCGCGGTGTCCATCCCACGGCGTGTTGCCAGCGCTTGATGCGCGATGCCGCGTCTGCTCCGTCCCAGAACACAGTCGGTTCATCGTCCACGGCCAGCGCACCCACCTTCACGCCGTCGGGCCTGCGCCACTGGATGTGCAGAGCGCTGGGATAGACGCCCAAGACGATCAGCGCGGCGAGGCCGGACGCTGGGACCCGCGGCGGCCTGCGCGTCGCCGGTTGCCCGAACGGAAAACGGCCCACTGAACCCCTCCCTCCAGGCTTGCACGTCGGAATCCGTTCGACACTACTCGTCGTGTTGCAAGGTGCTCCTAGTCTGCGACGTTTTAGCGGATCGTGACGTGTGGCGTGAAGGGTGGAGCAATGACGTTGTTCGAGATGACCGTTGAGGAGCTGGTCGCGGTACCGGCGACTGATTTCGCCACGGAGGGTGTGTGGGAGCGTCGGGATCTGCAGCGGCTTCTCCGGGACTGTATCGCCACCATCGACGACACGCTGCTGGTAGTGGCCGAGGAGTTCGGTGACTTCGAAGGAAGCGACCGGCGCATTGACCTGCTGTGCGTGGACAGAGAAGGCCGTCTCGTCATGGTGGAGCTCAAACGCACCCACGACGGCGGGCACGTGGAGCTGCAGGCCCTCCGGTACGCGGCCATGGTGTCGTCGATGATCTTAGAACAGCTGGTCGAGGTGTTCGAACGACACTTGGCCCGAGTGGATCCGACCCAGCAAGACAACGCCCGCGACACGCTAGCCGGCTGGCTGGAGGACGCGGGCGGCGATGAAGCCGTGCTGTCCGGGGAAGTGCGCATCGTGCTGGTCTCCGCCGGCTTCGGCAGCGAGATCACCACCACGATTCTCTGGCTCACCACGACCTACAATCTCGACATCACCTGCGTCCGACTGGTGCCGCACCGACTCGGGGATCGCCTGCGGCTGGACATCACCCAACTGGTTCCGTTGCCAGAGGCGGAAGAGTTCACGGTGAAACTACGTCGGCGCGAGCAAGCGGTTCGCGCGTCCAGCGACGGACGTGACTGGACTCAGTACGGGTCCGTCCTGGCTGTTCCTGTCGTGGGAAGTCCCGCCTCTGTCGCCTTTGTTGAAAGCGGCGCCGCCCCTGGAGTGCTCGTCGTCGGCTGTGGGTGTCCATCAGCCAACTGGTCGTGCGGTCGGGAGCTAGCAGCCGGGTAGAGGTCCGACAGCCCGTCGAGTCTGCCACGGAGGAATTCCACGCGGCACGCGGACACCGCAGCTCGCGTAACACCCAAGTCCGCCGATATGTCGGCGTCAGTCCGACGATCGGCCAACGCCAGCAGGATCTTGCTGTGCACGACCCGTTGGGCAGGCCCGTCCGTCTCCGCTGACCAGCGGCGCAGGACTCGCTGTTGCATGTCCGTAAGGACGATGGGTGCCGGATTCGTTGGACTCTCCACCCACAGAATCCTAGAGATAATTATGTCTCGCGGCGATGTCACCAAAGATCGGTCTGAGAACTGTGGCATTTCCTCAGCACCGATCGTCCGGCAGCCGGTCAGTCCGCGGGTGTTTCTGGTCTGCGGCTGGGAATTTCGATCTCGAGTACGGGCGCTAGGGCGGCCGGTGGGAAGTCCGGCCAGTCGGGCCCGTAGTGGTTCTTGCCCTGCAGGTGTCGGTCCATGAACGTCCGGGTGGCGGTCAGTACGTGGGCGACTTGCTGCGTGGTGAGTGCGCCTGTGGTCACCGCGTCACCCAGTTCGTGCAGGTCCAGCGTCCGGTAGGGAAATCCGGGTGGGCCGACGATGATGTCGACGTAGTGGTCGGTGACGTGGATCGTGTCGTCCTGTTCTCGGATCTCGACGAGGTCGATGTACCACCAGCCTGCCCGGCTCGGCTTGAACACCACCGGCTGATTGAGTTGGGCCGACTCGTCCAGCAGCAGGAAGACCCGCGGCCGACGTCCGGCATCCGGGCGGACGTACATCCCCTCCGGGATATCGAACTCATAAGCAGCGACCCGGCCGACCCGGACTCCCGGGCACGGCAGATCGCCGCGCAGCACCATCACCGACTCCGGGCTGCTCACCGCCAACAGCACCGGTACTGACCCAGTGAGAACGTCACATCTTCACTCTGCCGTAGCCAGCCGCCGTTGCCCAGCTTGGCTCAGATGGTGAAGGCCGCGGTCACCGCGATTCAGATCGTGGTCACCCACGGCAAACGTTTCCTCTCGATCCGACCCGTCAGCGGCGGGCTAGGTGCTCACGGAGCCGCGCGTGCCGGAATTGGTAGACGCCGCCAGCCTGGCGGAGCACGCCGCGCTGGTGCGCGTCCTCCGGGAAGGCCATCACCGACCAAGGCAAATCGCCGCGCAGCGCAAACCAGTTTCGCGCGAGTACCCACGGCCCCTAAGCGGTGAAGAAAAAGATCCATGCTACGGCGGTCTCGGCTGCGTTAATCAAGAACAGGGAAATCACGTCCAGCTCCCCGTTGGCGCGCCTGTCACTGGCATCAGGCAAACTGCTTACCGCAGCCCTTGACCGATCTTCCAATTGTCGCAAGAAGGAATGATCGACCAAGGGCCGCGCTCATGATCGACAGGGTAGGCAGCACCACCCGAAGGTTAAACTCAAGCTAGTCGCGCACAGGCGTCCATACGGAGCATCCGTACCCGGTCTCGCAGACCCGGAAAGAAGTGATGGTCGTGCCCGCGGTCTGATTTCCGCAGCCGCCGGCAGATCCATTCGCGTCCCCCTTGGTCATGACGCCACCGCCGGAGAGCCTGAACTCGCCGTGCACGCCGTGTCCATCGTTTTCCATGTCGCAGACCTGTACCCACTTGTGATCGCCGCCGACGCTGGCGTAGTTGGCTCCGTAACTGGTCGTGTGCATACTGAAAACTGCGTCTCCAGCCATGGCTGGAGTCGCAGACAAAGTGGGGACGATGAGCGCTGTGGCGATTCCGATGGTCGTGAGCAGAATCCTGGGTCGCATCATTGATCCCTTTCGGTGAGATGACTTGTTCTATCTGGGCGTGCAAGCGGTCACGAACAAAGCGTCGCGCCAACCAGCTTGGAATTGTTGTCCTCGACCGCCGTGCCTTTGGAGTTCAATACAGCGATCGGCTCAAAACTCGGATGGCATGCCGATGTGGGTGTTGAAGCCGCAGTGATAGCCGGACGGGCAGGACGGATCGGCGGCGGTCGGGCTAGCCAGCACGACGACGAGCGCCCCAGCGCGGCGGCGACAAGACGGAATCTACTGGTCATGCTGCATTCCTCCGTTGCAGATGGGGATCGGTGTCTCCGGTCCTGTCTAGTGCCGCTCGGGTTGTCTGGGTACTGGCCGGGGCCGTCAGACAAACAACTCTGGACAACGCAGAGACAATTGACGGTGAGCGATGGACGTCGTGGGTGATACAAGGAGGGAGGTCGGGGGATGCCGAGGCCGGAACGACCCTTGGACGAGTCGGAGGGCCCTGTCGCGCACATGGCAGCCGAGCTGCGGCAGCTGCGGGAGAAGGCGGGCAGGCCGGGTTACCGGCAGATGGCCGCGCGGGTGAACTATTCGGTTGCAACCTTGTCGGCGGCGGCGTCGGGCCGGCGGTTGCCGACGCTGGAAGTGACCCTCGCGTACGTCGCCGCGTGCGACGGTGACCTTGGGGAGTGGGAGCGGCGCTGGCGGGAGGCGGAGCGGCTGAGCGTCGCGCCTGTCGAGGACCCGGCTGTCGCGGGGAACTGGCACGAGCGTTCGCCGTACCCAGGGCTGGCGATGTTTCAGCCGCAGGACGCGGAGTTGTTCTTCGGCCGGGCTGCGCTGGTGGGCGAATTGGTGCGCCGGCTCGAGGAGAAGCGTTTCCTGGCAGTCTTCGGCCCGTCGGGTGCCGGTAAGTCGTCGGTGGTTCGGGCGGGGCTGGTCCCGGCCGTGGGTGGGCCGGTGGTGGTGTTGACGCCGGGCGCGCATCCGATGGCGGAGCTGGCGGTGCACTTGGCGCGGCATGCCGGTGTGCCGGCTGGTGGGTTGCTGGACGAGTTGCGCGAGGACTCGGCGCGGGCGCATCTGATGGTCCGCCAGGGCCTGCCCGACACGCCGGAGGGTGGTGATCTTCTGGTGGTGGTGGATCAGTTCGAGGAAATCTTCGCGAGCTGTGCGGATCCGGGTGAGCGGGCGGATTTCGTGGCCGCGTTATTGGCGATGTGCCGGGAGCCAGGTGGCCGGGGCCGAGTGGTGCTGGCCGTACGGGCCGATCACTACGCCCGGTTCGCCGAGTATCCGGAGCTGGCGGCCGCGTTGGCGGATGCGCAGGTGCTGATCGGTGGGATGAGCCCGGCGCAGCTGCGCGAGGCAGTGACCAGACCGGCCGAGGCCCGCGGTGCCCGGGTCGAAGGCGCGTTGGTAGCCACGATCGTTGCGGAGATGGTCGACTCGCCCGGTGCCCTGCCGCTGGCGGCGCACGCGCTGCGGGAGGCGTGGCACCGCCGTCAGGGTGCGATGGTCACTCTGGCCGGCTATCAGGCGGCCGGGGGTGTGGCCGGCGCGGTGGCCCGTACTGCGGAGCAGGCGTACGAGCGGCTGTCCGAGCAGGAACGGGACGTCGCCCGGCGGGTGTTACTACGGATGGTCGACGTCGGGCAGGACGGTTTGATCACCCGCCGCCGGCTGAGCCGTGCCGAGCTGGCCACGATCGAGCAGGCGACGGCCGTGATCGAGGCGTTCGCAGGAGCACGGCTGGTCAGTACGGACCGCGACAGCGTGGAGATTGCGCATGAGGCGTTGATCCGGGCGTGGCCGCGGCTTCAAGGTTGGGTCGAGGAGAGCCGGGCCGGGCTTCGGCTGCACCGCCAGCTGACCGAGGCGGCCGCTACCTGGGAATCGCTGGGCCGCGACGACGGTGCACTATATCGGGGGCTGCGGCTGTCGGCCACGGTGGAGGCGGCGGACGCGAAGATCATCGACCTGACCGGCGCGGAACGGGAGTTCCTGGAGGTCAGCCGGGAACGGCAAGCCCGAGAGACGCGGTCGCGTCAGCGGCGCACGCGGCTGGCTCTGATCAGCCTGGCCGTCGGGGTGACGGTGATGAGCCTGATCGCGGTTTTCGCGTTCCGGGAGGCGAGCCGGGCCAACAATGAGCGTGAGCGTGCCCTGTCGCATCAGTTGGTGGCCAACGCGCGCGATCAGCTGCAGGTCGATCAAGAACTGGCCGTGCTGCTGGCCAGGGCGGCCTATGACACGAAACCGACCGCTGAGGCCGCCGCTGTACTCCGCCAGGCCGTGCTCGACTCCCGGATGCGAGCGAGGGTCGTCTCGGGACAGCAGCAGGTCTTTGGCGTCGCCTACAGCCCGGATGGCCGGCTGGTGGCCAGCAGCGGCGCCGACGGCACGGTCCGGGTCTGGACCATGCGTGGCGCGGACCAGTTCGCCCCGGAACCTCGCGTGCTGCGCGACCACACGGGCTATGTCTGGAGTCCGGTGTTCAGTGCGGACGGCCGCTATCTCGCCGCCTGTGGGGTTGATGGTCTCGTGACCGTGTGGGACCTGACCACCGACGTGCCTCCACTCGTGCTGCGCGGCCACGGCGGCGTGGTGTCCACCGTCGCGTTCAGCCCTGACGGAAGGCTGGTTGCTGGCGCCGGCGACGACGGCACCGTCCGGGTCTGGGATCGCACGAGCGGGAGTCCACAACCTGCCCGCGCACTGCCGCTCGGCGGAGGCCCCGCTCAGGCGGTCGCCTTCAGCCCGGACGGCATCCATCTCGCCGCGGGCGGTGACGGGCCGGTCGTCGTCTGGGAGCTGGCCACGACCGCACCACCTGTGGTGTTGAGCGGCCACGAGAACACCGTCGAGAGCGTTGCCTACAGCCCTGACGGGCGCATGCTGGCCAGTGCGAGCTCCGATCAGACAGTCCGGATCTGGCCGGTCACCGGAGGCGAACCGCCATTGGTCCTCCGCGCCGACGACGGAACCGTCGAGACCGTGGCCTTCAGCTCCGACGGAAGAAGGATCGCCAGCGGGCACAGCGGAAGCGACACGATCCGGGTGTGGAACACGACGAAGGGCGACGGAGAAGATCCCGTGCTGCTGCACGGTCATCACGGACCGGTGTGGAGCGTCGCGTTCAGCCCAGACGGCTGGCGGCTGCTCAGCGGCAGCGGTGACGGCACGCTCCGGCTCTGGGACCCAGCCTATCCCGGCAAGCCTCAAGTGCTCGATGGTCACAACGGAGCCGCGTGGAGCGTGGCGGTCAGCGCCGACGGAAACACCATCGCCAGCGGCGGCGCCGACCGGACAGTCCGCGTATGGCGGGGCAAAATGCGGCAGGACCCGGTGGTGCTGACCGGTCATGGCGACGAGGTTTTCTCGGTGGCATTGAGCGCAGACGGCCGCCGGGTGGCAAGTGCGTCACGCGATCGAACCGTACGTGTCTGGGACACCAACAGCGGTGCCCTCATCGCCGTTCTCCACGGCCACACGAAGACTGTCTGGAGCGTTGCGTTCAGCCCCGACGGGCGACGAGTGGCCAGCGGCGGCGCCGACGAGACCGTGCGGATCTGGGACATCGAAGGTACGGGCGCTCCCATCGTGCTTAAAGGGCACGAAGCGTCCATCAGGAGCATCGCGTTCAGCCCTGACGGCAGGCACGTCGCCAGCACGAGCCAAGACACCACGGTGCGAGTCTGGAACGCCAACGACCGCGGAAAGCCCCTTGTCCTGCGCGGGAGCCCAGGCCTGGTCTGGAGCGTCACGTTTTCGCCGGACGGCCGGACGGTAGCCACTGGCGGCGACGACGGCAACATCCGAATCTGGAACACCAACGGAAGCGAACAGCCCCGAATCCTTCGCGGACACCGAGGACCGGTCTGGAGCGTGGCATTCCGTCCCGATGGCAGACAGCTCGTCAGCGCCGGACATGACAGCAGCGAGCGAATATGGGACACCACCACCGGAGAAGAACTCGTCTCGCTCCGCGGCCACGGCACCTTCGTCGAAGAGACCAAATTCGGGCTCGACGAAACCCTCATCACCGCCCACGGCGACGGCACGATCCGCCTGACCCGCTGTGACGCATGCGGGCCAATCAACCAGGTCCGAGCCATCGCTGACTCACGCGTCACCCGCTCTCTCAACTCCGACGAACGCCGCACCTACCTGCACGAACCAGGCCTCACATAACCCACCTGCCAAGCCCAGCACTTTCGACGTCGACCATCCGTACATTTCTGTGCACCGCCCGCCGCATTCACCCGACCCCAAACCAACGAGGATCGGCACCTCGGGAATGACCCGGTGCTGCGCCGCCGGGCTCTGTAACGCGTACTGGCCGAACGGGCGGAGGCGACAGGCGGCCGGGGACCTGTGATCCGCCTGGCGATGTGGCGGCTGGACGCCGGCGTCCCTGGACAGAGGCAGCCTGCTGGCAGCACCCTGACTGGGTATTCGACAAGTTCAGATATTGCGGCCTACCAGCGCCAGGGCAGGGACGCATCGCCGGAATTTTCGGCGGCCTCCTGCTCGGCGCCTACGACCCCGAGACCGCCGACCTGGTGTACATCGGCGACGTCGGCACCGGCTTCACAGACCGCGCCAGACAAGAGTTTCAAGCCCGACTCGAACGGTTAGAGCAGCCGCGCGGCCCGTTCACCCGCCAGCTGACGTGCCAGGACGCCCGTCGGGCCCATTGGGGTCGACGGGCGTCATGGTCGGCGAAGTGGTGTACCGGCAGTTCACCCGAGGCGAAGGACGCCTGCGGCACACCGCATGGCGCGGTTTCCGCTCAGACAAGGACGTCCGCGAAGTCGGGTGGATCACGACGTTCGCCGCCGACGTGGAGCCGTCGTGAGTCGGGACAACGAGCGTAATGATGTTGGTCCAGCTCGCGCACTGACGAACCACACGACTGGCTCGTCAGTTCATTGCGTCTTGTCTGAAGATGCGTTTGTAGCGTGTTTCAGCCGGGCGTGAATCTCGGCGGTCTGTGGGGCACCGAGTTCCTCGCAGATCGCAAGTGCCTGACGCCAGCATTCAACTGCCGTGTCGATAGTGCCGAGGATCTTCGCTATGTCCCCGATGGCGGTGAGGCTCCTCGCTTCGCTCCAGCGGTCGCCGGCCTCACGCCACATCCCCAGCGCCTGCCGGTAGTGCTCTTCGGCCTTGTCGAGTTCGTCGAGGTCCCGGTAGGTGTCCCCGAGGCTTTTGAGGATCTGGGCTTCACCGCCCGGGTCGCTGCTCCCACGTCGCAGGTGCAGTGCCTGTTGGAGATAGTCAATCGCCTCGACGTACCGTCCGAGACCGCGGCAGGCGTCGCCGAAGCAGTGCAGGGCCTGGCTCTCGCCGTATGGGCTGTCCACTGTGCGAAACAGGGTGAGAGCCTCCTGGGAACAGGCCAAGGCATCGGTGAACCGCTCTAGCTCCCACAAGGCGATGCTCAGACTTCCCAGGGTCCACGCCTCGGCGTAACGGTCGCCCAGTTCGCGCCAGACGTCGAGTGCGCGCTCAAAGCTGTCGATCGCATCGTCATACCGGCGGAGGTTGCGGTATGCGATTCCCAGACCCGCGAGCAGCCAAGCGTATCCGTTCCGGTCGGCTTGCTGCTCAGCCGCGACGAGCCCGATACGGTAGGCAATGATCCAGTCGACCCAGGGAGTCCGCAGGGTGAAATAGCCCCATAACGCGATCGGGAGTTGCCAAGCGATTTCCAGGTGCGACTCGTCCGAGGCCTGTCGAGTCGCGGCGACGAGGTTGAGGCGTTCTGCCTCGCACCACTGCCAAGCCCGCCCCTGGGTTTCGAAGGTCAGAGGACGGCAGCCGACGGGTGGTTCGCCGAGCGAGAAGTGTCGTCGACGTCGTGCGAGTTGACGGTCGGCGGCATCGGCTGAATGCAGGTACCACGTCAGCAGACGCAGTTTGGCGTCACTGCGGTCGGCTTCGGTTTCGTCTTCGCTGGCGCGTTCCGCGGCGTACAACCGAAGCAGGTCATGGAGACGGTAGCGGTTGTGGTCGACCTCCTCGACGAGATGCACGCTGGCGAGAGCGTCAAGGTTGCGCTGAGTCTGCTCGATGGTGAGGTTGGTCAGCGCCGCGGCAGCCGGGATCGAGATATCCGGGCCGGAGTGCAAGCCGAGCAAGCGGAACACATGGGAAACGGCCGGCGGCAGCGCCCGATAGGACCAGGAGAACACGACGCGCACGGCCGTGCTCTCGTCGTCGTCCGCTGCCAACAGGTCGAGCCGGTCGCGTTCGCCGGACAGTTGGTGAGCGAGTTCGGCAAGTGTGAGTCTGGGGTGCGCGGCGACGCGTTCGGCGGCGATGCGCAGCGCGAGCGGAAGGTATGCGCATGCGCGCGTGATCTCGGCAGCCGCAGCACCCTCGACCGCGACCCGGTCTTCACCGACGATTTGCTCGAGGAGGGAGTACGCCTCCGTCGGGTGAAGCGGATCGAGGGTTAACCGGGCGGCGCCCTCTCGGGCGACCAGACCGGACATCCGGTGGCGACTGGTGATGAGCACTCGGCACGTGGCCGATCCGGGAAGCAACGGGCGGACTTGCTCTGGTGTGGCGGCGTTGTCGAGAACGATCAGGACACGCCGGCCGGCCAGCAGTGAGCGGTAGAGCGCCGCCTGCCCCTCGAGGTCCGCCGGCATGTTCCGGGTGGTGACACCCAGCGCTCTGAGCACCCGTTCCAGGATCTGCTCGAGCGGTGTGGGCACGACCGGGTCGTAGCCATGGAGATCGATGTAGATGTCGCCGTCGGCGAACTGGCTCCTCACAGCGTGTGCCCAGTGAACGGCCAGCGCGGTCTTCCCCATACCGGCAGCGCCGACGATCAGGAATATCGTGGCTTCTCCGGGCCCGCTCGCCTCGGGCTTGACAAGCAACGAGTCGAGTTTTGCGATGTCGGCGAGGCGACCGGTGTAATGGGCGGTATTCGCCGGGAGATGCCGGGGCACCGGTAGCACCCGGCGTTCGGCGCCTGCCGCGGACCTTGATTGTCTCGCTGAGTCGACGATGTCGCTGTAGGGGTTGTCCGGCAGGGCGATCCACGCCGAAGTGACCGTCTCTTTGGCTGAGATAGTCACATTTCGGTAAGTGTCAGGCCTGGCGGTGATGCTGTGCCGCACCACCTCGTCGAAGAACCAGTTCGACGTGATGAGCGCGAGTATGCCTCGCGACCCTGCTAGGGCGGCCCTCAACTCAGAAGAGTTCGCGAGGCGAAACGTCAGGTTCACTGACGCGGCTGTGACGCCGTGGTCGTCGTAATTGATTTCTCCTGCGTGCACCGCGAGCCGCAACCTAATGCGGGCTTCGGGCCCGTGCAGGTGGTTGTGCTCCGCGAGTGCGTCCACCACCCGGGCGGGAAGTGACTCCACAAAGAGGCTTTTGGGCACTTCCGGCGGCGCAAGGACGAAGACTCCGTCACCGCGGTCTTCCGATTCACAGGATTCCCAAGGGATGCCGGCTCTGTCGAAGGAGGTCTGCAGGCAGCTGTAGAGCCCGCGCCGGACCGCGAGCTGGTGGTGATTGGTCCGTTGCCATGCGCCGAACCCCTCGACGTCGACCACGACGATCGTACGGTGAACCGCAGCCGTCGATCTCGTCATCACCACGCCCCCGCCGGTTTCGCCGGTCCCTCACGAGCTCCCCGTTCGGACAATGATGAACGTGATTCACGCTCCCATGGGCGGTTCTCACTCGAATGGCCGCTTACCACTGGACAAAGACAAGGACAGGCCCACTGCCAAAGCGGATGTAGGCGGTCAAGTATTCCGGGCGAGTTCCGCGAAGACGGCTTGGGGCCGATCGCCCGGAATCACTCCGCGAGCAGTTCGCCCGGCGAGCGGTCTGACTCCACCAGGTCCACGAGGTCTACTACCGCTGGGCGCAGTTCAGTGGTGATCTAGGCCGGGCCAACCCGCTATACAAGGCCGCCCTCGCCGACAGCGAGCGAGTCCTGGCCCCGACCACCCCACAACCCAGACCATCCGCTCGAACCTCGACAGGGCGCGAACGACCTGTAGCTGCCACCGTGCGGTCGTTACGGAGCCGGCCGACGATGTCACCGAACATCCGCTATTCGGCATGCCTGTGCGTTCACGGAGCGACCGATAAGCGGCATGACAGTGCATGCGTCATGATCGGTACCTCGATCACCGGTAGCGCTGACTCAGCCATCGAATCAGGTGGGTGGCCGGACGAACTCGATTAGTCGGTCCCGGAGGATTTCCTGTTCGGCTTGGGTTTCGCATGGGGCGATGGCGAGTACCTCCGGAAGAAACCGCTCGACTCCCGCTGGCCTGCCACACCCGCGCTCGTGAAGCCACAATGCGCCGAGGAGCAGTTGCCGCCGCGTTCGGTGCGACTCGGCGTCCTCAAGCGCCAACTCGGCTGTGGTGTCGGTGACCAGCCCGGTCGGGACGATCACGTGTATGCCGTACAGCCGTCCCGCACCCAGCAGCCGGACTGCGTCCGAGGCGATCTCCGACGTTGGCTTCGCGAGGTTGAGCACGTCGAGGTCGTCCTGTATCCGTTCCGCCAGCAGATCGTGGGTGAGGGCTTGCACGTCAGTGCGCTCAGCGCCGCTCCACCACAGATCGAACACCGCGTCGATTAGCTGTCCACGGCTAGTGACGGCGAATTCACGACGTAGCCAACTTGTGCTTCGCGCCGCCGCCCCCAAGCCGGTGGACAGCTCCTCCGACAGGACCAAGCAAGCGGTCTCCTCCGCCGGAATAGCCCGGACCAGGTCCACGAGTCGCACCCTGGCACTCAAGTGCCAGCCCTGTCGGAACACGTCGAGCAAGAGGCGGTGCAGCTCGAGTGCCCGGGACTCAGCGAACGGCAATGCTCCTCGCGCGACAGCTGCCAGCGCCTTAAAGGCGTTCGCCACGCGCATGCTCGCCCGCTCGGAGCCGAGATAGGACTCGACGGTCGGGGTAGCCGCCAGCATGGGAAGAACCGCCCTGGCAATGTCGGGCATCGCCGACTCGCATTCTTCCAGCAGCCAGTCCGACCTCGGCAGGGTGGCTGCGGCAAGGTGGATTAAAGGCTTCGGGCCGTACTGTACGAAGATTTGGCGCACCACTCCGTGGAACAGCTTCTGGTCCAGCCTGTAGTAGTCTGACAACCTGTTGACACCGGTCGTTGCGGCGATTGTGGCGAAGGGGCTAGCAAGCACGCCAAGCGAGGCGACGTCGCGCATCCGCTCTATCAGGCCGGGACCCGGCTGCGGCCAATAGCGCGAGGCGTGGGTGACGAAGGCGACCCGGTCGATAGACCGGTTCACAGCGAACAATAACCGGGAGAAGGTCGTCGGTGAGCTCCATTTCGCTGCGACAGCCAGGGCGAGATCCGGCCCTCGGGCCGGAAACAGCCGGGGAAATCGGTCGATGATCTTCACCGCGTAGCCAAGGTGACTCAGGCATCCCTCCGCCAAACGACCGATCTCGTCTCCGTCATGCCACCGGCCGATGATCGCCTCGGACAACGCCTGCCCATCCTGACCGAAGAGCGAGGGTGCCCGCTCGAATAAGTCGACCGCGTAGCCGAGGTTGCGCATGCAGAGCTCAGCAAGACTCAAGATGCCCTGTTTAGTGTTCCAGTGACCGGAGATTGCCTGGAGCAGCGTCTGACCGTGCTCCGGGAACAGTGTCGACACCCCGTGGATGAATTCAAGGGTACTGCCGAGGTGCTTCAGGCTCGCCGAAGCGAACTGATCGAGCCCTATTGTTGTCGTCCACTGCTTAAGGATCGCGTCTGCTAACGGTACCCCCACCTCTGGATAGCACCTTGCGGCTCGTTCCAATAGGTCTATCGCGTACCCGAGATGGAACAGGCACTGTTCGGAAAGCCGTTCGATCCCCTCCGGGGTGTTCCAGTTGGACAGCACGGCCTCAGCGATCGTCTGCCCGCGGTCGGCGAACAGCGTCGGCGCGCGATCGAGGAATACAACCGTGTAACCTAAGTGTTTGAGGCACGCGTCAGCCAGTCGCTCGACGCCGTTTGGGGTTTCCCAGAGCGTGATGACACCGTCGGCGAGCATGGAGCCTGCGTCGGGCAGCAGCCTCAAGATCCCGTCGAAGAAGTGGATGGCGTTGCCGATGTGCTTGAGACATGCCTCGGCTAGCCGGTCGATGTCCTCCTCGCTACTCCATCGTTCGACGACCGCATGCACGGTCGTGCTGCCCATGCCGGGGAACAATGTCGCCAGCCTGTAGAAGAGGTCGATGGTGTAGCCGATGTGCTTGAGACATGCGTCGGCGAAGACCGTGATGCCCGATGGCGTGTTCCAGTGCACCACGATTGCGTGGATGAGGGTTGGGCCCCCCGCCGGGGCCAACTGGGGGACGTGTTCCAGGAAGTTAACCGCATGGCCGAGGTGGCTTAGGCAGGCTCGGGCCACCCGATCGATGTACTCAGGGGTGGTCCACTGCTCGATCACCGCCTGCACGACAGTGGTGCCCACCTGAGGGTATAGCCGGGAGAACTGACTCAGGAAGTCCATCCCGTTGCTCAAGTCGCGGGTGCACATATCTGCGAGCAGGGCGATCTCTTTCTGCCAGTTCCACCGCTCGAAGACGGCTTCGGCGAGGTCGCGTCCAGCCTCCGGAAACAGCTCTGGGACTTCATTAAGAAACTTGACAGCATAGCCGAGGTGGCTTAGGCAGGCTCGGGCCACCCGATCGATGTACTCAGGGGTGGCCCAACGCTCGATCACCGCCTGCACGACGTTGTCCCCAAGCCCCGGTAACAACTTAGGAAAGCGGGTGAAGAAATCAATACCCTCACTCAGGTCACGCAAAGTCGCGTTTGTCAGGGCTTCATTGTTTTCGGGAGTCGCTAGCTGTCTAGCGATTGCGCCAGATATGGCGAAACCGACGTCGGGAAACAGGCTTGGCAGATCGCTCAACAGTCTGATTGATTCGCCGAGGTTGCTCAGCAGGTACTCGCTAAACCTGCTGATATCGCGCGGAGTCGTCAGCCTCGGCCGCAGTTCCGCAGCCAGCAATCCGAACAACCTGGGCAGGCTTCGTTGAATCGAGCGAAGGTAGCTGAGGGCGATCATCTCCGGGTAGCCGCGGATCATCGCGACGCTGAGCGGAGCGTTCGACGGCTCAGACAAGACTTGGTCAATGCGCCCTAAGGAGATGATCCCGTACCTGGAAAACCGTTTCAGATTCGTCGGCTGCATCCCCGCCAACAGCCCTGGCACGGTCCGGACGCACGCCCGCAGCGTCGCCACGGCCTCCTCGATGTCACCACCTTCCTCAAGTCGCCCTGCCAACTGGTAACCCGTCGCTGGCGATCGGCGAACAATCTCCAGGACGACATCAAGCTGATCAGACTTGCTCTCCATCCGGCACGCGGACAGCACGAGGGCACCCAGACCGCTGTGCGCGAGGGTGTAGTAGCGGTGCGCCCTGCGTTCGTCGACTGTCCGGTGCACGAATCCCTCGCGCAACGGCGCTTCCAGCGCGTCCAAGTTCAGAGCATCCTCAGAGACCGCAACCTCGAGGGAGGCCCCGACAGCCAGCCGGATAAGATCGGGCCGTGCCTCCGGCCAGTGGAAGACATACTCGTCAAGGACGTGAGCGACCGAGTCGTCTGCGGTCAACGTCGCGCTGCGGCGGATCCAAGTTTCGAGCCCCTCGGTCTCGAGGTGTTTGCGCACGGCGAGCGTGAACACCATTCGGTCGCCTGCGAACAGCGCCAGCCATTCAGTTGCCTTTTCATGCGGAATCTCCAGCGTACCCGTCTCGGCCGCATCGATCCCGGCGTTGCGCTCGAGTGTGAGAACCAGATCCCTCGTCGTTGTCGTCAGTTCGTACACGACGTCAACCAGCTCTGCGATCAGTGAGTGCTCGTTGTGATGCCGAAGGTTTCTGACCAGGCGTTCTGACATCAGCAAGCGCCCAGGCGCCCCGATCCTGGACCACTGCCGGTGCAGGGTGGAGGCTAGCGCTGTGGCCCGGTGAGTGTTCTCGACGATTAAAATCGAGTGCTCGGTGGCGAGTTTGGGCACCAGGTCGACCACTCTGTTCTGGACCGCCAGGTCGTCCGAGTCATCGAGTAGAGCCAGGTCAAGGTAGTAGGCATCGCCAGTGCGCAGGCTGTGTTGGACGCCCACCCACGCGCACACGGTTGTTTTCCCCGCCGCACCCGCGCCCGTGAGCATGACGCTTCCAGCCGCCAGCAGAGATTCCAGCTCAGGTCCCCGCTTGCCGATACGGACCTGCCCGTCCGCGTACTCGGAATATGCTGGCTGGAGAGACCTAGTTCTCGCCGGCCCGAATATGGAGCAATGGGCATCGACAAGCTCGAACGGGAGAATCTCACCAGCCGACAACGCTCCGGAGTCCGTACCCGGCTCCGCGTCCGGACATGCCACGACAAGGTCAGCGTGACCTGGAATACCAAGCAGATCGCGAAACTCATGGTGCCGCTCCGACCGACCTGACCGCAGCGCGACCTGCTCGAAGGTGACCAATTGAGTGGATGATGAACTCTGCCGCCGATGGTGCTCCACGATGACACCCAATGCGAGTCCACCACGGAATACGACAGCCCCTGAGAAACCGGACCAGGCCGTTGAGTCGTCAGTGCTTTCGTCGATGCGAACAGTCTCTAGCAGTGGCTCGCGGAGAAGCAGGTTGCCCGATTCTGACTCATCAGTCTGATAGATCACTCCGTGCAGTTCACTGTGCCCCCGAGTCAGCGCTCGTGGATCGAACTGAAATCGAGGAAATCCGATTCCCACGCAGTCGCGCAACTTCCCGGACTGTGTGCGATCCACCCGCCCGTAGGTGGTGACGACGTCGTCAGAGTGGAAAGTACCGTCAGTGTTAGGGGTAAGGGCGGCGATGTCCACCCCAGGAAGGCTCCATATCCGCAACGAATCCCGAACTTCGCCGGTGGCAGCGTTGACCACTCGGATGGTCTCGGCCGGCTCCTTGGTCACCCTGTCGAGGGTGCAGTGCTTGGCCGTCACGATGACTTCCGGACTGACCATATACCCGGAACCGATCTGCTCGGTCCCGTCGGCCAGGGTGGCTAGCACGGCGACAACCCGGTCGAGCCGGACGCCGCCCGTGGTTGCTAGTCGACTCATCGGCTCGGGCTACGGGAGATGTCAGCTCTCCTCGTCAGACTCATTCCTCGGCCCGATGTGCTGACTGAGTTGGCTTGCATCGGAGACGTATGGTTTCTCCGTGAGCCTGCCAGCGGCATCGCGAAAGGCTGGGTCGAGTGTGAGCTTGAGAGTCTGCGTGCGGCCTTTCTCATATTTTCCTCCGGCCTCGACGATCTGCCAGCCGATCTTGCCCTCACCGACCTTGGTGACCACGACTTCAAGGGTTAATTCAATGGGAGCCAAACGAAACAGCAATCCGGTCTGCGGCATTTTCGCCATAGCGGCGTGAAGCTCATCTCGAAGTGCGGCAATAGACTCGGCCAAACCGAGTCCGTAGTCGGTCATTTACTTACTCCTCTGCTGTCGAAAACGTGCGACTAGGAAGCAAGTGCCCGCTCGGTGCGGCCTCTGAGTCTAGCGACGTGAACGAGGTAGCGAGCGATGCGTGGATCCGCGCGCACGTCGGCTACTGGGCGGCCTTTGGCGCGTAGGTCGGTCAGCTTCACCATGTGATCGCCGCGTTCACCTCATGTGCACGGCTGAACGCACCCAACGCCTTCGCGTCGGCATCACTGAGCTTCGACGTTGGTTCCGTCCCGCCACAGAGACCGTCGCTACCAGTACTTCGGTCCCGCCGAAGCGTATCTCCACAATCTGATCCGCCACCGTGACTCCTCCCTCCGCTACCACACACAGTCGCTTCTTCCGTCTGGGTTGTTACGCACGGTGCTGATCAACGCTAGTGCCGTGGTCAGGTTGCGTCCGCTCGTCGGCATGAGCGGACGCCACCCGCACCCAGACCCAGCGATCAAACGGCTATCTGAAACGTCATAAGGACGGCCCGTTAGATCGACGCACTCCAGCGACGACGTCACTCCGCAACAGCAATCAAAACGACTATCCCGAACTCTCACACTAATTTTTCAGGAGCAATCCTGGAGCACAACGTCGGTTACAACCGCGTCCAACGACGCCGAACCGCATCGGTCAGAGCACAACTGCTCCAGTCGACCAGCGGGTTCTCGATAACCGCAGGTCAGCGCCTTGCTCGAACCTGACTGGCAGTGAGGGGGTCACCGATGCCGTTCTCGCAGGTCAGAAAGCTTCCACTTGAGTGACTCCGCTTTCCGCTAGGTGCTCCACACCGCTGAAGCCGGCCATCCGAGAGCAGCACACTGAGCGCTGCCACAGCCACGATCTTCGCCGCGCCTCGCGCACCCGCCGGAGACCCAACGCCAAGTCGGGCCCACCCGGACGCCGGTATCGCTGCACAAGCGGCACTTCAGGGTGACCACTCGACAGGCGTCACAATCGACACCAAATCGCCCTAGACCCCAGACACGAAGAAGCCCAGGCCGCGTGGCCTGGGGTTGCGCTCCCCCGTTTGGACTCGAACCAAGAACCCGCCGGTTGACTGATTCCAGTCGATACCTGGCCTCCCCCTGCGCCGGGTCGTTCGAAGCCAAAGCGGACCACAAGTACGCCCGACGCCCCGAACAGATCGAACTCGCCAAACACCAACGCGACGCCGAACTCAAACTTCATTGGGTACGCCACGCTCTACCGCAAGTTCATCGCCCGACGTGACCTCGTCGGTTCGACGGCGCGCAGTGCGCGGGCAGAACCGTGGACATCACTGGCCTTCTGCTCGAGAACACGGAGCACGCCCAGCCAACCTGCGACCACAACGAGCTTGTCCAGCCGTGGAAGCAAAGAACTCCGGACCTGCCGAAGCCCCCACCGCAGCGGTTGTGGCGAGGAAGCAAAAAGCTGCTAAGCCACCAACTGGCTCTGCAGAGCGCTCCTCCACCTATGCGCACACCGGAGCAAACGGAGACATAACGGAGCCCAGTCGCGATCAACGCCAAGGCGGAATTGTCGCCGAAGGACCAACGTTCCCGCAGGTCAGCAGCCATGTTGATGTTGTGGGCCGGGTCGGGCTCGAACCGACGGCCAGGATTATGAGACCCCAGTTCCGATATATCAGGCAGTGTCGCCGAATGCTTGTTTACCGGTTTGTGCAGGTCAACGCCAGCTTGAGCCCGGACCGAGTGCCACTGGGTGTCGGCGATGAGGTCTCGTAGGGGGCGTCCGAACAGTGCACGCCGATCACTCACGCTGATTCGTGCCGGAGGATGTCGTGGATGCTGTAGGTCCCGGTCATCGGCTGGAACTCTTCGTCCAAGAGGTACAGTCGTTTGACCGCGACGAGAATCCCTTCGGCTACCAGATCCCGGAACGCGGGGTCCAGCAAGAGACCGCGGTCGCCGTCGTTGGTCAGATAGCCGATCTCCAGGCGCAACGAGGGACAGCGCGATCGGGTGAGGATGTCCCAGGTTTTCGGGTGCGTACCGCAGTCGGCGAGCCCGGTTCTGGCGACGATCTCCCGCTGGACCAGTCCGGCCAGCAACTCTCCCACGGTGGAGTGCCGCCCGTTTCCAGTGCCGAAGTAGAAGCTCGCGACACCCTGAGCACGGGGTGACGCGGAGCCATCGACGTGCAAGGACAGTAGAAGATCCGCATCGGCTTCGTTGGCCAGTTCCGCGCGGCCGGTGGCCGGCACACTGGCCGGCCCGCGCGACAGCAATGCCTCCATACCCACCGCGATCATGTGGCCTTCCAGCCGTCGAGCCAGATCCCACATCAGGGCAGCTTCGGTCACCCCATCGTGGATCACGCCGCTGTCCTCGCCCCCGTGACCAGGGTCAATCACGATCCGTTTACCGTGCAGGCGCGGCCCCGACCGGCGCAAGCGCTCCTTCTCCCGCAGCAGTACCGGGCTGCCTCCAGTCGCGGGTGCGCGGTGCAATCTGTCCAGGGCGTGGACGGTTTCGGCGCCGCACACGCCGTCCGGGGCCAGACCGACGTCGTGCTGAAACCTGCGCAACGCACTGTGGGTCTGTGGCCCCAACTCGGCGTCACATCGGCCGACGTCGTAGCCGAGTGCCGTCAACTTCTCCTGCAGTGCCAGCACATCGTCGCCGAAGACAGGCGCAGAAAAGAGGTAGGTCAGCGGACGGCTACCGAGATGGAACATCGCGCCGCGCAAAGCCCGAAAAGTAGCCGGTCCCACCACCCCGTCCGGGTCGAGGCCCCGCTCTTGCTGGAACGCTCGCAAAGCCCGTTCGGTCGCTTCCCCGAAGTACCCCTGATCGGCGGTAGGCCCTGACATGTCAAGTAGTTTCTGGTCCTGAAGAATCGAATTGACCTCGGCCACAGCAGCGCCCGAGTCACCACGACGAAGCATCCGCATTTCGTTTAGCCCCCTTGTTGCGGTACCGACCACCGTTTCACTTTTGCACAGCATGGCGGGGCCTGCAGCCGCTGGAGAGAGATTGCCGAGATTTTCTTGGAGACGTGTTTAGCCGCCCCAAAACGGGTACCAGGCGAAGGTCAACTCCGGGAAAGCCATCCAATGGGGGCATGTGCTGTGAACTTGACAGGAAAGCGGATCATGGTCATCGGCGGCGCCGGTTTCATCGGCAGCCACGTCGTCGACCGACTACTGAAAACGCAGGTTTCAGAGGTAATCATCTACGATTCCCTTATCCGAGGGGCCCTGAGTAACCTGGAAAGCGCGGTCGGCGATCCCAGGCTGACCGTGCTGCCAGGTCAGCCCGACATCCGTGACCTCGATCGGCTCAATGAGGCGATGCAGGGCGTCGACGGTGTTTTCAACCTCGCGGCGATCGGCATCGTCGCGAGCAACGAATCACCGGACGATGCCTTCACCATCAATGTCGAGGGCAACTGGAACGTCTTCCAGGCCGCTGGGCGGAACGGCGTGAGCAAGGTCGTCCATTCGTCGTCGGCCAGTGTGTACGGTCAACCTCAGATCGTGCCGATGACCGAGGAACATCCCTACAACAACAGAACCCTCTATGGGGCCAACAAGGTTGCGGCCGAACACCTCCTGCTGGCCTGTGGTGAGTTGTACTCCTTGGACTGGGTGGCGTTGCGCTACTTCAACATCTACGGTCCGCGGCAGGACTCCAAAGGTGCCTACACTTCGGTTCTCCACAAGGTGCTGGATCGGCTCGAGGCGGGCAAGCCGCCGGTGATCCACGGCGACGGGTCGCAGATGCTGGACTTCGTGCACGTTCACGACGTCGCGGCGGCGAACGTCCGCGCCATGGAATCAGACACGAAGAGCGGATTCTTCAATGTCTGCTCCGGCGTGGGTACGACGGTTCGAGAGGTCGTCTCGATGCTCAGCGACCTGACCAGCCGCGACATCGAGCCGGAGTACCGCGAGGCCGCCATCCCGGCCAATTTGGTGACGAAACGCATCGGCGGCAAGGACAAGGCGGCCGACCTTCTCGGTTTCTCCGCGGGTGTCGATCTGGCCGACGGCCTGCGAAGCCTGGTCGAATGGCGTAACCGGACCCGCTCAAGCGGCGTGCCGTCAAGGTAGCGATGCCCACCCCGCGACAGATCCGACGTCCACGCCGCGCACTGCCGGTGGGGCTCCGTCCGCTGCGCCACAGCCGTTTTCGCTGGCTGTGGCTGGCGGGCGTGGTCTCGTTCTTCGGTACGTGGATCCACAATGTGGCCGCCCGGTGGACCGTGGCCACCCTCTCACCCTCCCCTTTCCTGGTCAGCGTCGTCGATGCCCTGCAGGCTCTGCCCATCGTTCTGCTGTCGGTCGTCGCCGGGAAAATGGCGGACACCCGGGACCGCCGGAAGCTCCTCGTCTGGATCAACCTCTCGCTGATGGCCGTCTCCCTGGCCATGGGCCTGCTGGCCGCTCTCGATCAGCTGCGGATCCCGTCCTTGTTCGTGCTCACCGCGCTCATGGGCGCGTTCGTCGCGCTGGACAACCCGGTGTGGCAGTCGACGGTTCCCCGTCAGGTCCCGGACGAGGACGTCCACGGGTCGGTGGCGCTGGTGAGCACTGGATACAACGCCGCACGAACACTGGGACCGACCATCGGTGCGTGGCTTCTGATCACCGTCGGCGCGCCCGCGGCGTTCTTCCTCGACGCCGTGAGCTTTGCGTTGATGGCGGTGCTCGTCTGGCGGTTGCTACCACCGATGGAGACCAGTCGTGCCCCTGCCGAACGCATCCGGCCGCTGCGTGATCCGATCGTCCGCAAGCTCTACGGCGTCGCCTTCCTCTTCTCCCTGCTCGCGATGCCGGCGATGTCGCTGCTTCCCATCGTCGCGAGGGATTCCCTGCAGGGCGGCGCACTGGGCTTCGGAGGTTTGCTCAGCGCGTTCGGAGCGGGCGCCATCCTGGCCGGACTGTTCGTCGCCAGCCTGGCGGCCAAGCTCGGCTACAACCGGTTCGTCGCGATCTGTTGTCTGGCAAGCGCGGCCGGGATGGCGGCGCTGGCCTTCTCACCGCACCTCGTGCTGGCACTCGTGGCTGCGGCGCTGAGCGGTGCCGGCTGGCTGGGAGCGATCAGCATCACCAACTCGACGGTCAACACCTCCGCCTCCGACAAGACACGAGGCCGATTGCTGGCGGTGTACTTCATCTTCGCTTTCGCCGGGCAGTTCGGAGGTTCCTTGCTCGGCGGGCTAGCCGCCCAGACTCTGGGACTGCCGGTGGCCTTCGCAGCGTTCGCCGCACTACTGACGGCGTTGGCCATCGGCATGACCAAACTCGGCGAAATCCGACTGTGAAGGCTCGAGAAAGGCTTGTCCGTGACGACATCGACACCGCGGCATTCGGTCAGCGTCGCCGCGACGATCACCAGCGGAGACGGCCGGATCCTGGTGACCCAGCGCCGTGACAACGGACGGTGGGAACCACCAGGTGGCGTCCTCGAACTCGACGAAGACATCCAGCGCGGGCTTCGCCGGGAAGTACATGAGGAAACCGGTCTCGACATCGACGTCGACCGACTTACCGGCGTCTACAAGAACATGAAGCTTGGCGTGGTCGCGCTGATGTTCCGCTGTCGCCCGGTGGGCGGCCAACTCGCGCTCAACGACGAGGTACGGGCCTTCCGATGGATCCATCCCGCCGAAGTCAGCACTCTGCTGGCCGAAGTGTTCGCCGTCAGAGTGATCGACGCACTCGCTACCTCAGAGGTTGCCGTCCGCGCTCACGACGGGCAGGTTCTCCTCGACCCGGTCCCATAACTCATAACCCTTCGACAAGGACGAGAGCTTGGTCGTCATGACATTTGGGACGGGGCCATCGGCGTCCGTGCGGATCCTCGCGCTCGGCTTGGCGGACTGCGGCCAGCACCGCTCCCGGTCCCTCGCGCCCGGCGAGCAAGTAAACACCAGGCCAGTCGAAAATCCCATAATCGTCGACGCCGCACGAAACTCCGTCACTGGCGAGGACGAGCCCCTCGACCTCGTCGCGTGCCCACGTCGCGTATTCCGCGTGCGAGGCCGCGACGGGGTCGGCCTCCGCGACCCAGAAACCTTCCTCACGATTCCGATACCGGGACGCTGTCGTCGCCATTCCGGCGCGCAGGGCACCAACATGGCCTTCGCTGTATCCCGCGCCATCGCGCAACGCCCGTTGATAGGTGTGCCGCGACGAGGGCAGGCGTCGTACCCTATCGTCGACCAGCGGTCTGGGACCGTCAGCCCCGAAAGCCACGACCGGGCTGTCACACAGGACCAGCGCGTCGACCCGCTCGTCCGTCCAGCGGGCCATCGCCACCGTACTCGACGGCGAGGACCCTGGTATCAGTCCTTCGGTCGCCGCGAGACCCCGGATCGCCTCCTCCAGCACCGACCACAGAGGCGCGTGCGGGTCGGCTTCCAGCGCTCGGACGAGCCGATCCCGCAGCTTTCCGGCATACCAGCCACCGCTGGGGAGACCGGGCGTCAGATTGGTCGCGCCGTCGAGGAGAAGCACCGCGTTGCCCAGAACAGCCACGACGTCTTCGCTGGCCCTCTCCTCGCCGCGTACTCCGACACCGGCTTCTTCCGCGACACGAATCTTCGGCATGCCCCGACCCTAATCCCGAAGGAGAGGTTAAGCAGCCTGTGGAAGAGATCCGCCATATCGTCTGGGATTGGAACGGAACCCTCCTTCAAGACGGCGAAGCGCTGATTGTGTCGACCCTGGAGGCATTCGCCGCGGCCGGCCACGGATCGGTCACCAAAGAGCGCTATCAGCGGTTCCACGGAAAGGCCGTACCCCTCTTCTTCGAGCAGCTCGCCGGGCGCCCACTCGCCGAGTCCGAATTGCAGAACCTGCTCGAGGACTTCCGAGCACGCTACACTCGCCGACTCGCCGACGTGGTCCTCGATCCGGAAGCGGCCGATTCCCTGAAGACCTGGAAGCAATGGGGTGGAAGTCAGTCCTTGCTATCGCTGTACTCACACGAAAAGCTCGTCCCGCTCGTGGCAGAGAACGGAATAGCCGAGTACTTCGATCGGATCGCCGGAGCGCGTCCGACGACGCCTGCGGGCAAGGCGCCGCATCTCGCCGCGCACCTCGCCACCCTCGACATCGACCCGGCGCAGGTGCTGCTCGTCGGGGACAGCGTCGACGACGCGGCGGCCGCCCGGGACTGCGGCATCGCGTGCGTACTCTATTTCGCCGGAGAACACGCGCTTCACCGCAAGGACGACCTTTACGCGACCTCGTTTCCAGTGGTCGAAAGGCTCTCCGACACCGTCTCTCTGGCTCGCACATCGCCGCGGCGCCCTCACGAGCCTTAAGCATTCCGGCCGCAGGCTTAGCCTCGCACGCAACCGGGTACCCCAGGTATCCCTGGTAGTAGCCGCGGAGGAGAAGACATGCTCCCCGAACATGAGCGCCGGACGCTACGTCAGATTGAAGACGAACTGCTGGCCACTGACCCACGGCTGGCCGAAGCAATGGGAAGCGCAGACCGTAGACGAGCGCCGAGATGGCAGTGGATTCTGATCTGCGCGGACGCCACAATCGCTATCACCCTCTTTGTGGGAGTCCTCGCCGATAGCAACCAAACGGTGTTGCTCGGGATCCTCGGCCTCGCCGTCGTAGGAGGGACGCATCTGGCACGACAGCCGCGTGAAACGTCCGGACAACGAGTGACCGAAGAGTAGCGGTACCAAGCAAATGTCAATCGAGGCTCGATCAGAGCCAAAGCTCGACACCGAGCTGCCGACCATCGATCCGACGATCAACGCCCTCACCGCGTCTGCTCGACCTTGCGGCGTCCATGCTCTCCACGCTCAAAAGCTCCTTGGGCTAGGTGGGTACCCGGCTGGGCTGCGTCATTCGTAACTACGCTGCCCCAGCGCCTTCCCGGGGTATTTGAAGACCGAGCTGATCTGGGAACGGAACGACGTGCGCGCGGTGCATCGCCCCCGGAGGCCGAGCAGGCCCAAGCACTGACCTATCTGCGTCGCCGCCGATTCTGATACCCGTGGCTGGACTTCGGCCTGCCTGCCGTGCTCGGTGCCACCGGGCTACAGCCGGTCAGTGCCCTGTCAGAACCTGACTGGCAGTGAGGGGGGTCACGAATGCTGTTCTCGCAGATCAGAAAGCTGTCATTTAAGTGACTGAGAGATTCGCGCAAGACGACACGCACCGCCGAAGCCGACTACCCACAGTCGCAGGCGAAGGCGTCAGACGAGTCTCCGGCAATGACGTCAATCCAGAGCTGACCACTTCGTGAGCAGGTATCGACAAGCAACGCACGCGTCCACTACCGCAGGTCCCCACCGCAGCGGTTGTGGCGAGGAAGCAGAAACGCTGCTACGCCACCAACCAGCTCTGCAGAGCACTCCTCCACCTATGAGCACACCGGAGCAAACGGAGACATAACGGAGCCCAGTCGCGATCAACGCCGAGGCGAAAATGCCGCCGAAGGACCAACATTTCTGCAGGTCGGTGGCGATGTTGATGTTGTGGGCCGGGTCGGGCTCGAACCGACGGCCAAGGGATTATGAGTCCCCTGCTCTAACCAACTGAGCTACCGGCCCCAAGGGTGTCCTGACACCTCCGCGGGAGCCGTCCCAGCCCGATCAGCGGGTTTGCTAACGCACAGAAGTCCCAGTTCGCTCCAAGTTATCACAGCGCTCACCTGCCGCGATCGCCTAGGCCAAACAGCTGGTTTCCAGTACAGGACGGGTTCGGCTCGTCTAGGTTGCAGGGACCAACGCCGAGCGGCTCACGCTCACCATCAAGATGGGCACCGGTATCTCGCCCATCGGGGCAGGGAGGCGCTCGTGGCGAATTCGATCGCCATCGGGCTCGGTGTCGTGGCGGTCATCGGCGCCGCGTTGTC
Source organism: Amycolatopsis sp. NPDC031561 (assembly GCF_055580625.1). NCBI lineage: Bacteria > Bacillati > Actinomycetota > Actinomycetes > Pseudonocardiales > Pseudonocardiaceae > Amycolatopsis > Amycolatopsis sp. NPDC031561. The sequence continues at coordinate 30,458 of NZ_JBVILA010000007.1, forward strand.
ACTGAGGGCGAGCATCCGGGTACTGCGGCGGGCCCGTCTCCACCTCGACACGATCTTCGCCGAAGAACTGGACGACCGGCCGTCGCCGCGACCCCGGCAGTGATCGCCGGTCCTCTTTGGACAGTCAGCTGCCCGAGCCCGAGCCACCACCCGGAAGGCCCGGAAGAGTCGGGCTCGTGGTCGGCACCGGGGTCGTCGTGGGCGGTAACTGCGTGGTCGGCGGAGTCGTCTTCGTCGGTGTCGCAGTGGTCGGCGGCGAAACCGGCCCACCGTAGGCCGCGAAGCTGAACCAGATCGCCCCGCCCGCCTTCGGCGTGGTCTGGTTGAACATCGCCCGCACCTGGAACGTCGTCGCCGTGTACGAACCCTGCACCGTGTTCAGCATGTACGCGTTGAACTGGCCCGGCGTGTTCGCCGACACCACCACCGCGGCCGGGACCGCGCCCAGCGCGTGCGGCACGGTGCACATCCCGGCGCCGTCGGTCACGCACGACGTCTCCGCGGCCTGCACGCTCGGCGTGGGCGACGGGCCGACGGCCCCGGACGTCCCGGCGAACACCGTGCCCGCGGCCGCCGCGACGGCCAGCCCAGCGGCCGCGAGCGCGACCTTGTCCCTCGTTTTCATGCTCACCCTCCCTCGTTCGGGCCGGATGGCCCAACAGCAGGGGTCGGCCGCCGCGCCGCGATCGTTACGCCACCCCGAGCCGCCGCAGCGCCGGTCGCCACCGGTTCCCGCCGGTCGCCAGCCCCAGCGCCACCAGGCCGGCGCAGTACTTGCTCACCGACTGCTCGCGGATCCGCAGTTTCGCCAGCGCCTCGGTGACGCTGTTGCGCTCGGAAGCCGACTTCACCTCCAGCAGCACCAAATCACCCCCGGCGGCGAGGCTCCGCGAACCCGAACGCCAGACCAGCGACGTGTCGCAGGTGATCCGGGTGTCGGCGGTGACGAGGGTGGTCCGCCGGTAGTCGGTGACCAGCGCGGGGGTCAGCGGCCGGGGCGCGGGACGGCCGTAAGCGGCGGTGAGGGCGTCGTCGAGGAACGCCAGCGCGGGCGCGGTCAGGCCGTGCGCCGACCCGGCCGGATGCGGGCGGCGGACCTTGACCGTCTCGTCCCGCCGTCCGCTGACCTTGAGTTCACAGTAGGTGTCGGCCGAGTCGGTGTAGGTGCGCGTGCGGATCTTGAACCGGCGCCGCCGATCTTGCCGGTGCGCGCGGAAGATCGCGAGATCCGGCGTGTCGAAATAGGTCGACGAGTAGCCGAACACCCGCTGCCCGTCGATCTCCAGGCACCGTGACGACAGCGCCTCCATGACGGCCAGGAAGTCGTTGAGCGGCAGGACGTACTTCCGGTCCGTGCGGCTCATCAACCCGCTCGTGGCGACGACTTCGGCCAGCGACAGCGAAGGAAGCCCTTTGGCCACCGCCGCGACGGTGGCCGTTCCGCGCCCGCTCACCGGTGACCCGCCGGAGCACCGTGGACGACCGGGGTGGCGTCCGGCCGGAACCGGACGTCGACGACGGTGACCTCGCGGACATAGTCCACTTCGGACACGGTGTGCCGCACGATCGTTCCGCCGAGCCGTGCCCGCAGTTCCATCAGCATGGTCTGTTCGTCGGGATACACGGTGTCGAGCACGACCGTCCGCCGCTGCGGTCCGCGCGTGCGCGAGGGGTGGTCGGCGACGTACATGACGGCGAGCAGCAGGACATTGAAAACCGCGACGATCCGCCAGTCCGCGGACGGCAGCCCGTTCACCAACCCCAGTACCAGCGCGACGAAGTAGTACGCGACCTCCTGCTGGCTGATCGAATCGGACCGCAGGCGGATGATCGACAGTACTCCGAACAGGCCGAGCCCGAGCGCGCTCGCGGTCGACACGGAAAGCAGCACGGCGACCGAAACGCAGACGCCGACGTTCAGCGCGAGGTAGGCGCAGGCGAGGTCACCGCGGTGGTGGCGACGGGCGTAGATGCCGTAGGCGAGGATGACGGCGGCGACGAGGTCGACGGCGAGATGAAGCAGGGTCGTGGTCATGGGAACCACTGTGCCGCCGGGAAAAGAGACCGTCGTGAGAGCCGGATGAGAACCGTCTCATCAGGACTCACCGAGCCGGTAACCCATCCCCCGCACGGTTTCGATCCGCTCGACGCCGATCTTGCCGCGCAGGTAACGGATGTAGACGTCCACCACGTTCGAGCCGGGGTCGAAATCGAGACCCCAGACCCCGCCGAGCAGCTGCTCGCGGGACAGGACCTGGCCGCGGTTGCGCAGCAGCGTCTCCAGCAGCGCGAACTCGCGAGCGGTGAGGTCCTTCTCCTCCCCCGCCACCGAAGCCTTCCGCGTGCGGAGGTCGAGCGAGAGGTCCCCGGCGCGCAGCACCGCCGGTTCGGCTTCGGGATTTCCCCGCAGCCGCAACCGGATCCGGGCCAGCAGTTCCTCGAACGCGAACGGTTTGGCCAGGTAGTCGTCGGCGCCGCCGGACAGCCCGGCGACCCGGTCGACGACGCTGTCCCGCGCGGTCAGGATGATCACCGGCACCGTCCGGCCCGCCGCGCGCAAGGCGCGCAACAGATCCGAACCGTCGAGATCCGGGAGCCCGAGATCGAGCACGACCAGATCGTGCGCGCCGGTCAACGCCTCGGTCAGCCCCTCGGAGCCGGTCTTGACCCAGCGGGTCGCGAAACCCTGTGCCCGCAGGCCCTTCTCGACGAACGCGCCGATCCGCGCGGAGTCCTCCACCACCAGCACACTGGTCACCGGTCCGCCCCTTCCTCGACAGGGATCTCCATGGTGAACCGCGCGCCTTCGCCAGGCACGGTGTCGAGCAGGACGCGGCCGCCGTGCGCCTCGGCGATCGCGGCGACGATCGCCAGGCCGAGTCCGGCGCCGTCGTCGCCGCTCGAGTTGCTGCCGCGTTTGAACCGTTCGAAGATCCGGCTCCTCGAATCAGGCGGCACGCCTTCGCCGGTGTCGCGGACCCAGAGCCGCGCCGCCGTCGCGGTGACCTCCGAGCCGAGGGCGATCTCCTGGCCCGACGAAGTGTGCCGGACGGCGTTGGAGACCAGTTGCAGCAGGGCTTGCGTGAGCCGCTGCCCGTCCGCGCGGACGGTCACCTCGGCGACGGCGTCCAGCCGCCAGGCTCGGTCGGCCAGCGGGCGGGACTTGGCGAGCGTCTCGACGGTGAGATCGGCGAGGTCGGTATCGCCGGGCGAAAGAAAGTCAGGGCTGCCGGATTTCGCGAGGATCAGCAGGTCGTCCACGATCCGTTGCATCCGCCCGAGTTCGTCGAGGACCAGATGCCGCGTGGCCGCGTTCTCCTCGGGGTCGTCACCCATCAATTCGAGGTGACCGCGGACGATCGTGATCGGCGTGCGCAGTTCGTGCCCGGCGTCGTCGATGAAGTCGCGCTGCCCGGCGAAGGCGCTTTCGAGCCGGTCCAGCATGGTGTTGAAGGTGCGCCCCAGCGCGGCGACATCGTCCGAGCCGCGGACCTCGATCCGGCGTGAAAGATCGGTCTCCCCGATCTGTTCCGCGGCGAGGCGGACCTCCCGCACCGGCGCGAGGATGCGGCCCGCGACCAGCCAGCCGATCAGCCCGGCCAGTACCAGCGCGGCGCCGGACATCGCGGCCATGACGCCGACGACGTCGTTGATCTCGCCCGCGGCGTGGTCGACGAACTCGACGATCACCAGCGCGCCGCGGCCCGGCGAGCCCTCGATGGTCACCGGGACGACACCGTAGCGCGCGGATCCGACAGCGGTGGTGACCGTGCCGTACGCCGGGCTCGTGGCCCGGGACAGCTCGGCGGCGAACTTCGGGTCGGTGTCGAGGCGGACCGGCGGCTCGATCGCGCTCCTCCTCGACGCGGCGCCGTCGACGATCGAGAAGAACGTCTCGTACTTCTCGGGCAGATTCCGTTCCAGGTGACGGCCGAGGATCGCCTCGACGGTGGCGGGCTGCCCGGCGGGCCGGGCGTCCGGCGACGCCAGGAAGGCCCTGAGTTTGCCCGTCTCGTGCGCGATCTCGTTGTCGAGCCGCTGGTCGAGCTGGTTGTGCAGGACGGTGCGGGTCGCCAGCAGCGAGCCGGCGAGTGCGAGCAGGACGACCAGCAGGACCCACGCGAGGATCCGGGCGCGGGCGCTCATCGGCCCCGCTCAGTCGTCGAGGTCGAAGTCGAAGTGGTCGTCACCGTCATGGTCATGGTCATGGTCATGGTCATGGTCATCATCGAGGTCGTCGTCGTGCCCGGCCAGCCGGGGCGGGACGACGGCGGGCGGGGCGCCGCCCTCCCCCGGTCCGGTGACGGCCTGTCCGGCGGGGGCGACGACCGCCGGGCCGAGGTCGGGCGGCGCGGCGGCGGTGGCCGCGATGACGGCGAACGTGCCGGTGGCCGCCACCACGACGGCGGCGACCCCGGCCAGGACGAAGATTCGGACTCGCATAGCACCCAGGTTGCCCGGCGCGGGTGATACGCCGATGAGGACTCGATGAGAACTTTCTCATCGAGCCGGGCTCACAGACGCGCGTGCGGGTACTCCGGCGAACGGTCTTGGAAGGACAGGATGTCGGTGTTCCGGATCGTGCCCGCGCTGATCTCGACGGCGCGGTCGAGCGTTTCGTCGGTGGCCCAGGCGGAGGGTCCGCCGAGCATCCGCTTCAGATGCGGCAGCAGCGCGCCGCTGATCTCCCAGGTGGCGGAGTCCCAGAGATAGGACGGGCTGTGGTCGACGGCGTAGTAGGTGACACCCTCGACCGCGAAGGTCGGCTCGGTGAACGTCGTCGGCTTCGCCCAGCTGAAACCCATTGCCTCGTCACAGGAAACGTCGACGACGAGACTTCCGGGCCTGAACCCGGCGAGATCTTCTTCCTTGAGGAACATCAACGGGGCCTTGGGATCCTGCAGCACGCAGTTGACGACGATGTCGTGCCCCACGAGGAAGTCCGACAGCGGTACGCGGCCGGTCTCGGTGATGGCGTGGCTGCGGCGGAGATCGGCCGGTCCGTTCAGGTCGTGGTCGAGGTGCACGATGTTCGCGGAATGGATCGGCGAACCGACCGCGGTGACGCCGCGGTGGGTGAGCACGTGCACGTCGTGGATCCCGTGGGCGTTCAGCGCCGTCACCGAACCCCGCGCGGTCGCCCCGAAGCCGATCACGACGGCGCGGAGGCGTCGGCCGTAGTCGCCGGTCGAACCGATCAGCTGCAACGCGTGCAGCACCGAGCAGTAGCCCGCCAGTTCGTTGTTCTTGTGGAAGACGTGCAAGCCGAACGAACCGTCGCCGCGCCAGTGGTTCATCGCTTCGAAGGCGACGAGCGTCAGCTTCCGGTCGATGGCCAGCTGGGTGAGCTTGTCGTCCTGGACGCAGTGCGGCCAGCCCCACAGGATCTGTCCCGGCCGGAGTTCGGCCAGATCGTCCGCGAGCGGTTTGGCCAGGAGGATGATGTCGCATTCCGCGATGAGCCATTCCCGTGACCGCAGACCGGCCACGAGCAGCACCAGATCCTCGTCCGGGATGCCGAAGCGCTCGCCGTAGCCGTGTTCGAGGTAGATGCGTTTCCGGAGTTCCGGGTCGATCCGTTCGAGATGGCGCGGGTGGATCGGAAGCCGCCACTCGTTTTCTTTGCGAGAGCGGGAGATGACGCCGAGAGTGAGCTGGTCCACGTGGGCCCCTTAGCTAGACCACAGTCTAAGCACAAAGACCGCGACCAGCGTAAACTCGGGCTGTCCGAGAGCATTTCGCGCGTGGGCGGTCGAGCTCACGTCGTCCTCGGCGCATCCGGGCCGTTCGGCCTGGGACGGAGTACCGCCATGACGGTCCCGCAGACGAACACCCTTGACCATCCGAAGCACGTCGCCCGCTTGCGCTTGAAGCCCAAAGCGCCCTCCACCGGCTATGTCGACGGCGCCTGGTGGCCCGCTTCCCGTGATCTGGCCGTCGAACTGCCGTCCCTGCTGGTGGTGCTGGCCGTCCAGCTCGACCACATCGAGCGGGTGACCTACCACCTCGAGGCCTGGCCACCCGCTCCCCGGCGGCTCGTCGTCGAAAGCGGCGACGTCCGGCTCGAAGGGTTCCGTTCGCAGCACGCCCACACCTTGACGGTGATCGGCACCGGGGGCAGGCGGCGGCTGACCTTGCTGGTCGTCCCGCCGGAGACCGAACCGGATCTCGCGCACCACCTGCTGATGACCGCCGCGCACCGGGACAGCGTCGACGACATCGAGACTCTGCTCGCCTCTCGCGAATGACCTGCTAGACGAGTGCGGCGAGTCCGTCGAGAACGCGGTCGATCCCCCACCGGAAGCGCTCGCTCTCGGTCTCGGCGGCTTCCGGGCCTTCGAAGGCGACCGAACCGAGGATGTGCACGTTGACCAGGTGTGACGCCTGGACGGCCGCCTCCTCGCCGAGTCCCGCCTCAGCGAGGATGGACAGCAGGGTCCCGGCGATCCCGCGCGCGTTCGGGCCGTCGAGCGGGTGACCGAGCATCAGGTACACCGAGCCGGGATGGGCGCGGAGCTCCGACCGCAGTTCGAGGGCGAAAGCCCGGACTCGATCCCGCCAAGGGAGCGACGGATCGGTGAACCGGTCGTGCTCGACGCGGCCGAGCAGTTGTTCCGCCATCCCCCGGAGAACCGAGGCCTTGTCGGGAAAGTAGGTGTAGACGGCGTTCGGCGCGACGGAGACGCGGGTCGCGATGCCGCGGACGGTGACCCCGTCCATGCCTCGCTCGGCGAGCAGGGCGAGAGCCGCGTCGAGGATGGCTTGTTCGCTGAGCGTCCGCCGGGGACCCGGGCGGGCTTTGCCGGTCATGGTTCCTCCGCGTATGTGCCTATCGGAACATCTCTGAACAGCGTACAGTAATTGTACGACGTACAGAATTAGAGGCGAGTGCCATGACCGCAACGGCTCCACGGCATCCGGGCATCCCCGGCCGGCCCTACCCGGTCCAGGTCAGGGCAGTACTGGACGAGCCGGTGTCACGCTGGCTGTGGCTGGTGAAATGGCTGCTGATCGTGCCGCACGTCCTGGTGCTGATGGCGCTTTGGGTGGCCTCGTCGCTGCTCGGGATCGTCGCGCTGGTCGCGATCGTGATCACCGCCCGGTATCCCCGGCCGCTCTTCGAGTTCAACCTCGGGGTGATGCGCTGGAGCTGGCGCGTGACGTACTACTCCTACGGCGCGCTCGGCACCGACCGCTACCCGCCGTTCAGCCTCGGCGAACAGCCGGACTATCCGGCGACGCTCGACGTCGAGTATCCCGAGCGGCTTTCCCGCGGGCTCGCGCTCGTGAAGTGGTGGCTCCTGGCCATCCCGCACTATCTCGTGCTCGCGGTCCTGTTCGGCGGCGGCACGTGGTTCACGTGGCGACTCGGCGACGACGGCTGGGCTTGGGGCGGCAGCCTGATCGGTGTACTCGTGCTGATCGCCGCGCTCGCGCTGACCTTCACTGGGACCTATCCCCGCCCGCTCTTCGACCTCATCGTCGGGATCCAGCGCTGGGCACTGCGGGTCGCCGGCTACACCGCGCTGATGACCGACCGCTATCCACCGTTCCGGCTCGACCTCGGCGGCAGCGAGCCGGGCGATCCGAAACCGGTGGACGTCACCGAAACACCCGTACCCGCGGGCCATCCCGGGCCATGAGGCAGGCGGTGAAGGCACTTCCGTCGTCGCGGAAGTGCCTTCACCGCGCCTGGCTCATTTGAACGCCGCCGCGTTCCGCCCCGCCCAGTCGGCGAAGGTCCGCCCCGGCCGTCCGAGCACCCGCTCGACGTCGGGGCTGACCCGCCGCTCGTCCTCCGTCGGCCTGCCGAGGATGGCGAGCGTGGCCTCGACGACGACCGGCGGCATGAACGCCGACATCGCGGCGCGAGCCTCTTCTTCGGCCAGTTCGGCGAACCGCACCGGCTCGCCCAGCGCGTCGCCGAGGGCCGCCGCCTGCTCCCTGGGCGAGATCGGCTCGGGTCCGGTCAGCACGTAGGTCTGTCCACTGTGGCCTGATTCCCGCAAGACGGCCGCCGCGACGTCGGCGATGTCGGCCGGGTCGATCACCGGCAGCGCGACGTCGCCGAACGGCGCGGCGAGGGCCCGGTCGGCACGGATCGCCGGTGCCCACTGGAAAGCGTTGCTGGCGAAGCCTCCCGGCCGCAGCACCGTCCATTCCAGACCGGACGCCTTGACCGCATCTTCGAACGCAGGCGCGTGCCGTCCGCTCCCGACGCCTTGGGAGGACAGCAGCACGATCCGCCGTACCCCGGCTTCCCGTGCCGCCGCGACGACGTCCGCGACGTCACCGCCCGCCGCCAGGAATTCCCCCGACGTCAGAAGGAATGCCCGGTCCGCACCCTCGAAAACCGGATTCAGGTCTCCGGGCACCGCGAGATCGGCCCGCACCGTCCGCACGCCGTCCGGCACGTCCGCCGCCGAGATCCGGCGCGACACCGCCGTCACCTCTTCCCCTGCCGCGGCAAGGGTTTTCACCAGCCGCCGTCCTACGTTCCCGGTCGCTCCGGTCACCACGATCATGGTCGCTCCTCGGTTCGCTTTTCGTTGACGCGACCGAAGCTACCTTCCTGGGGATAGTAGGTACCTAGAGGAAAGTATTGGGAAAACCGGCCTTTCGTGAGCGCGATCACAACTTCGAAGACGCGAGCGGCCGCTTAGGGTCGGGTCCATGCCCGACACCGCACTCGGCCCGCTGCGCGTCCTCGACTTCTCGCGGGTGCTCGCCGGCCCGTTCGCCACCATGCTGCTGGCCGACCTCGGCGCGACGGTGGTCAAGGTCGAGCGGCCGGGCACCGGCGACGATACCCGCAGCTGGGGGCCGCCCTACGACGCCGCGGGCCAGGCTACGTACTTCCAGTCGGTGAACCGGAACAAGACGAGTGTGGCGCTGGACCTCGGCGATCCGGACGATCTCGCGAAGGCCCGCGCGCTCGCGCTGGAGGCCGACGTCGTGGTCGAGAACTTCCGGCCCGGCGTGATGGACCGCCTCGGCCTGGGCCCGGAGACCCTGCGAGCGGCGAACCCATGCCTGGTTTATTGCTCCGTCACGGGTTTCGGTTCCGGCGGTGGCGCCGCGCTGCCCGGCTACGACCTGCTCATCCAGGCCGTCGGCGGGCTGATGAGCATCACCGGCGACCCCGCGGGCGAGCCGCAGAAGGTCGGCGTCGCGCTCGTCGACGTGCTGGCCGGGCTGTTCGCGAGCGTCGGCGTCCTCGCCGCCCTGCGCCACCGCGACCGGACCGGGCAGGGGCAGCTCGTCGAGATCGACCTGCTGTCCAGTCTGCTCGCCGCGCTGGTCAACCAGGGCAGCGCGTACACCTCGGGCGGGGCGGTCCCGGCGCGGATGGGTAACCGGCACCCCAGCATCGCGCCGTACGAACTCGTCCCCTGCGCCGATCACGAACTCGCGCTCGCCGTCGGCAACGACCGGCAGTTCGCGGCGTTGTGCGAGGTCATCGGCCTGCCGGAACTCGCGGACCAGGCCAGGTTCGCGACCAATCCGGCGCGGGTCGAGCACCGCGCCGAACTCCGCGCGCTACTGGAGGAGCACCTCGGCCGCCGTCCGGCCGCCGACTGGGCCGCGGACCTGAGCGCCGCCGGGGTGCCCGCCGGGGAGGTCAACGACGTCGCGGGCGCGTTCGCCCTCGCGGAACGGCTCGGCCTGAACCCGACCGTCGACCTCCCCCGGCCCGACGGCACCTCCGTCCGGCTGACCCGCAACCCGATCGGGTTGTCCGCGACGCCGCCCCGGTACGAGAGCGCGCCGCCGGACGACCCCGGGCAACTCACCCTCCCCCTGCCTGGCTGGAGCTGACGGACGGCCGTCAGCGGACCGTCAGCGCTTCGTCAACATCGGCCGCGAAGCTCCTGGCCATGACGAACAGGACAGTCCTCATCTCCGGCGCAAGCATCGCCGGACCCGCGCTCGCTTTCTGGCTCTCCCGCCAGGGCTACGCGGTCACCGTCGTCGAACGGTCGGCGGAACTCCGCACCGGCGGCCAGGCGGTCGACTTCAAGGGCGCCACCCATCGCGCCGTGCTGGAGCGGATGGGGATCCTCGACGAGGTGTACCGGCGCCAGACCGGCGGGCACGACCAGACCATCATCGACGCCACGGAACGGCCGCTGGCGGTCATGCCCGGCGAGTTCACCGGCGGCGACGTCGAGATCCGGCGCGGCGACCTGTCCGAGATCCTCTACGAACGGACCGCTCAGGACTGCGAGTACGTCTTCGGCGACTCCATCACCTCGCTGACCGAGACGGCCGACGGCGTCGATGTCACCTTCGAACGCGGCGCGCCGAGGCGGTTCGATCTCGTCTTCGGCGCGGACGGCATCCACTCGACCGTGCGACGGCTGGCGTTCGGCCCGGAGGCCGACTACGTCAAGCACCTCGGCCACTACTACGCCCTGGTCGAGACCGGCGAAGGTGACGATTTCCGCGGCCCGGGCGGCACCTCGGTCATGTACAACGAGCCCGGTCGTCTCGCCGCCACCGGCGGGCCCAAGGCCTCCGCGTTCTTCGTCTTCGCCTCCCCCGAGATCGCCTACGACCGGTACGACACCGACCAGCAGAAGAAGATCCTGTCCGGCGCGTTCGCCGACGGCGGCTGGCGGCTGCCCGAACTGATGGAGGCGGTGAAGCGGTCGGACGACGTCTACCTGGACTCGATCAGCCGCGTGACGATGGAGACCTACTCCACCGGCCGCGTCGCGCTCATCGGCGATTCGGCCTACGGCAACACGTTGGGCGGCTTCGGCACCGGGCTCGCGATCGTGGCCGCGTACGTCATCGCGGGTGAGCTCGCGTCGGCGAACGGCGACCACGAGGTGGCGTTCCGGCGGTACGAGGAGAAGTTCCGCGGTTACGCCAAGATCGCTCGCAGCGCCAACGCGGGCCCGTTCCTCGCGCCGCCGACGAAACTGCGGATGAGCCTGCGCAACCAGATGTTCCGGCGGCCGTTCGTGCTGCGCTGCATGCTGTGGGTGACCGACAAGCTCGCGACCGACATCGACCTGGAGGACTACCCCGCGCTCGCGTACCGTGCGTGACCACCTGACTTCGGCGTGCGCTGTCCGCTGTGACGTGGTCGGCTGGACCGGGTTTCCCGCGTGACGTTTCCGGGGAAGACGTGTCTTACGGGAGTCACCCGAGAAGGTGGCGTGAAGGGAGCTTCGGATGGCGTCACTGCACAGGTGCGCTGGATGACGACGTCAGCGAGAGACGACGCACCGGCCGCCGGCGAGACGATGCTGGACGACGCCACGCTGGTGGCGCGGGCCCGTGACGGCGAGATCCGCGCGTACGAGCAGCTCGTCCTGCGGTTCCAAGGGCCGATGTACCGGCTGGCGCTGCGGATGCTGGGGAACAAGGGGGATGCCGAGGACGTCGTCCAAGAGGTGTTCCTCCTCGCCTGGCGGCGGCTCGACCAGCTGCAGGAGGACGCGGCGTTCGTCGGCTGGCTCTACCGGATGACGACCAACCGGTGCCTCAATGTGATCCGCGCCAGGAAACCGGTGGCCGACGTCGAACTCGACCTGCGGGAGTCCGAAGGGTCGGCCGGACGGCCGGACCGCGCCGCGGAGACCAGCGCGCAGATGACGGCGCTGACCGGGGCACTGGACCAGCTGACCGCCGAGCAACGGGCCTGCTGGCTGTTGCGCGAGGTCCACGGCCGTTCCTACGAAGAGATCGCGAAGGCGATCGGGGCGACCACCACCGCGGTGCGGGGACGCATCGCGCGAGCACGAGCACAGTTGGCGGAGGTGATGGCGCCATGGCGATGAACCACGCGACTCAGGACTACTTGCTCCCGTGCGGCAGGGACGTCGAACAGGTCTGGGAACGACTCGACGAGGTCGACGCCGGCCGCGCGGACACGCACGAACTCGACTGCCCGCACTGCCGGGCGACCCGCGAAAGCCTCCGGGTGCTGCGCGGGTTGACCAGGGAACTGGCCGACGACGACGCCGAGCCGTCACCGGACCTCGCGAGCCGGATCATGTCCGCTGTCCGCGCCGAAGTGCGGCGCCGGGACCTGGTGCCGCTGGCCAGCCCCGAGCCCGGCGAGGTACAGGTGAGCGATCAGGCGGTCGCGGCGGTGCTGCGGTTCGCCGCGGACTCCGTCGACGGCGTCCGCGCCCGGCACTGCCGGGTCCAGCGCTCACCGGAAGACACCGACGCGCTGGCCGTGGACGTGGAACTGAGCCTCGCGATCGCGCATGATTTCGACGGTGACTCGCTGGACGTGGTCCGGGAGCGGGTCACGGCGGCGGCGGGCGCCAGGATCGGTCTCCGCCTGGCGCGGCTCGATCTCGTGGTGGAGGACATCTATGACGCGTGAGCAGGCACCGGCCGGGCAGCTGGTCGAAACGGTGATCTCCCCGCCGGTGATCGCGGCGGTCGCCGCGCACGCCGCGGCGAAGGTCCCCGGCGTGGTGCGCCTGGAACCCGGGTTGCGCGGACTGGCGGGCTCGCTGACCCGGATCGCGCGGCAGCGGATCAAGGGCCTCGAACCGGCGCCGACCGAAGGGGTCCGCGCGTTCCTCGATCACGATCCGCCCGGGGTGCGGGTGGAGATCGACGTTTCGCTCTCCGGGCTGGACCAGGCAGCGGCGACCGCGCAGGCGGTGCAGCGTGCCGTCAGCCGGGCGGTCACCGAGGCGACCGGGCTCACCCCGTCGGCCGTCTCGGTGTCCATTTTGGACATCGAAATCCGTGGAGGACTGTTGTGACCGCACGTTCCGAACTGACCGCGTCGCTGCTGAGCACGCTCCGAGACATCCCCGGGTTGCGCGCGGCGACACCGTCCACCACGGCCGCCGCCTCGGCGGTGCCGTGGGATCTCGACGTGATGGCCGTCGACATCTCCGAGCACGTCGTCGAGATCCGCGTCGTCGCGCTGGAGGTGCCGATCCCGCCGCTGACGGAGGTCGCCGGCGCCGCGTTGCGCGCCGTGCTGACCGGAACCCCTTGGGAGAACGCGAGCCTGCGCCTCGTGGTGACCGACGTGGACGCCGCCGCGCTCGTTCCCTGACCTTCCTGGCACACGACGATCGCGGTGGCCGCGCCCGAGGGCGTGGCCACCGCGATCGTCGTGTGGGGACCTAGTTCTTGTTGGTACCCGGGGTCATCACCTTGTCGATGACGAACACGGTGGCGTTCTTGGTGGGGATGTTGCCGCATAGGATCTTGGCGCCGTTGACGGTCATGTTGTCACCGGTACCCTCGATCTTGAGCGGGCCGCCCGCGGTGTTCAGGCTCTCCAGCGTCTTGGCCGACTCCAGACCCTTGGCGTCGTAACGCTTGCCGACGACGTGGTACTGCAGGATCGGGGCCAGCTCGGCCGGCTTGCCCGCCAGCTCGTTGAACTTCGCGTCGCCGAGGGCGGCGAAGGCCGGGTCCGCCGGGGCGAACACGGTGATGGCCTGCTGGCTGTTGAGCGTGTCGACCAGGTCGGTGGCCTTGACCGCGGCGACCAGCTTGGTCAGCAGCGGGTTGGTCGACGCGGCGCTGGCGACCGGCTGCGGGCCCATCGAGTCCAGCGAACCGGGCGAGCTGCCCTGCGGCAGCTGCGAACAGGCCGGGCCGAACACGTCGGCGTTGGTGGTGACGCCGTCACCGGAGGCGGCGCTGGACATCGGGGCGGACATCGAGCTCGAAGGCGCCGGGGCACTGCTGGAGCCGCCCGCCGAGGGGGTGTCGTTGCTGCTGCAGGCGGTCAGGGCCAGTGCGGCGACCGCGGTGAAACCGATTCCTGCGACGCGAAGCTTGCTCACGGAAAATCACTCCATTTGTTTTTCGGACTCTTACCGGGTATTCGGAACTGCTGCGAAATCGGATTGCCACTCTTTCGGGTGACGCCGATCACCGTGTGGTGAAACTGATGACGTGCCAGCCCGTCGCACCGTCCGGAACGGTTCCGGCACGCGCGTCGGTCTGGGTGTAGCCGGATTTGTCGACCGCGCGGACGGTGACCTGGTGACTGCCCGCCGGAACGTCGAATTCGGTCCACCACATACGCCAGGTGTTGAGACCCACCTCGCGGGAAAGCGTTGCGGGCTGCCAATTCCCGTTCGCGCCGAGCCGGACCTCGACCCGCTCGACACCGGTGCGCTGCGCCCAGGCGACACCCGAGATCCGGACCTTGCCGGCGGGTACCGTTTCGAATCCTTTCGGACTGTCGATCCTGGACTGCGTTTTGATCGGGGCCTGTTCGCCCCAGCCGCGATCGAGCCAGTACGCGCGGCGCGCTTTCCAGGTGGTGATCTCCAGGTCCTTGACCCATTTCGTCGCCGAAACATAGCCATAGAGACCCGGGATGACCATTCGGGCGGGAAAACCGTGTTCGACCGGCAACGGTTCCCCGTTCATCCCGATCGCCAGCATCGCGCCCCGCTCCGGGTCGAGCGCGGCCACGACCGGGCTGCCCGCCGTCCAGCCGTCGACGCTGGTGGAGAAGATCTGCTCGGCACCGGGAAGAACGTCGGCCTCCCGCAACAGATCCCCGAGGTCCACGCCGATGAAGTTCGCCGTGGAGACGTAGGTCCCGCCGACCTCGTTGGACACGCACGTCATGGTGATCGTGCGCTCGATCAGCGGGCGGTTCCGGATGTCGTCGTAGCTGAACCGCTTTTCGTTGCGCACCATCCCGTGCAGCCGGAGACTCCAGTCCTCGGCCCGGACTTGCGGCACCGACAACGCGGTGTCCACGCGGTAGAAGTCACGGTTCGAGGTGAGGAACGTCGGCGTGCCCAGTTTGGCGAAATCCGCGTCGGCCGGGATCGGCGGCGCCGGCGCGGCGGGCACCAGCCGTCCGATGGCTTCCCGGGAAGACTCGGCGTCTCGCGTCCCGGAGATCAGTTGCCCACCGGCACCGGCCGCACCGGCGGCCACGACAGCCCCGGCTCCGGCCAGCAACACGGACCGGCGAGACGGAGCCCCGCCAGGGGTGTCATCGGTGACGCGCGACCTGGCCGCGGCCAGCCGGTGCAGCCAGAAGAAGACGCCGACTCCGGCGATCAGACTGGCCAGCGGCGCGAGCATGGCCACCGCGGAGAGGTCGGGCCGCTGCGACACGGCGAAACCGCCCAGCAACCCGAAGGCCGCGATCAGCACGATCCCCGGAACGGGTGACCGGCGCGAGGCGATCCCCGCCGCCGCGGCGGCGAGCACCATCACCACGGCCATCCCGCCGAGCAGCACGAGCTTGTCGTAGACCCCGAACGTCCGGACCGCGAAGTCCTTCAGTTCCACCGGGGTCAGGTCGATCGCCCCGTTGCCGACCGCCAGGTACGGCGAGGCGTTGAGGCTGATGAACCCGGCCACCAGGTGTCCGGCCGCCAGTGCCGCGGCGAGGGCCACGACACCGATCAGCGCCGCCCCGAAGAAGGGGAGGCGCGGTTCCCGATCGGCTCGCGAAGTCTTCATGCCGGGTATTCGTGGCCGATGGCGGAACGGACTGGTTTTCTTTTCCTGTAAGGAAAATCGCTGATTTCACAACGGGCGTCACCCGGTATTCGTGGCGGAGGCGCCCGCGGACAGGTCACAAAAGGGACACGGTCCCTGAAGTCCACAGTGGACGTGCGCTCTGGAGCGCGTCGCGAGGGGGTTGTCCGCCTGCCCACGCGCCTGCTTCGGGTGTCGCGAAAGCCACTTTCGGGACGTCTGGTGTCCCGAAAGTGGCTTTCGCGACACCCGGGTTCTCTTGAGGGGTAATGCAAACGTG